>CAJTLF010000001.1 GCA_910577555.1 uncultured Christensenella sp.
AACATAAAATTGCACGCTCTAAAACACAAATAAATTTCAATTTATCTTTCTAAATAGTTTGTAGTAAAACGCTCTCGAACATTTCGTTCGAGAGCGTTTGTCATCGCTTGAAAATACAAATTTTCGGTGAAAACCGTGTGAAATTCTTCACGCAATTTTCACATTACTCTTTACCGCCGCTTCCCACCGTGTTATCCGTGTTCTTATTTTTACGCACGTATGGCAGCACCGCAAACGTAACGCACGCGGCTATGCCCGCAGCCAAAAGCACGTCTGCTATAACCCACATAGCTATAAACAGGGGCGAGCTTGCTTCCGCGTTTACCTTTATGGACGACGCGGTAAGATTGGTGTCGAGATAGGTATAGAGTATATTCTTGCACGACTGACGAGCCGCGTAAGCAATTTCGGGCTTGCTCAAATCGAGCTTGGCGTTCTCCACGCCCGTGGAGCCGCACAGCCACAAGTCGTTGCCGCCGAGCACGCCGAGCTCGTGGTTTTCCATATATCCGCTGCCTTCGAACCAGTCGGTTATAACGCTGCCTTCAAATCCCCATTCTTCACGCAATACGTCCGTCAACAGCGCGTGATTGTAGCCTGCAAGCGTTGCGCCCACGCGGTTGAACGCGCTCATCATAGCGTTCGCTTTGCCGTCTTTTACGGCAATCTCGAAGGGTTTAAGGTAGTTTTCGCGCAGAGCCTGCTCGGTGAGCCAGGTGTTTAAATTTTTGGGGTTCTGCCCCGCTTCGCTCACCGCAAAGTGCTTGATATAGCAGTAAAGATTATTTTCTTTCGCGCCCCTTACCATATCGGCGGCAAGCTTTCCGCTGAGAACGCCGTCTTCGCTGAAATACTCGTAATTGCGCGAGTTGTATACCGAACGGTGCAAATTCACGCCGGGACCGTACCAGCCGTTAATACCCATCGCGTTGCCGATTTTAGCCTGCGCTTCGCCTATATCGTAAGCCGTTTCCTTGTTCCAGCAGCAACCCAGAAGCGATTCGCTGGGGAATAAGGTGTATTCGCTCGATTTACCTACGTTGGTCACGTTATTGTTGAAGCCCGCAGGGCCGTCCTTATCCGTACAACGGGGCTTACCTATGCTGTAAAGCCCTACCGTCTGGAATCCGCCGAGACCGATTAAGTCCTTAATATCCTTTTCCGTAAGCTGGTCAAGGAAGTAAGACCAGTATTCCGAACCGTAATCTTCTATCAGGTCCAGAACGTCTTTATTGAAAACAAGCGCAACCGAGCTGTCCTTACCGTCGAGCATTTCCTGAGTGGCGCGCAGGGGAACGGAATCTTCGTCTTCCTGCTTGACGCCTACGAGATAAAGCCCCATATCCATACCGTAGCCGTAACCGGATACGTCCTTGTTATTGTAACCCGCATAGCGGAAGTTTGCCGCCGCGTCCGTCGTGGATTTATTGGTAGTTCCCGCGCGGACGGTGGGGAAGTTTGCAAACGCGTTTTCACGCGAAAGATAGTTTATTTTCGTGCCGAAAGCCGTACTTCCGTCTATAGGACAGTTTGCGTAAGCCTTATCCGCCGTGAAAAGATTGCCAACGGGCTTGCCCGAAACGGGGTCGTTTTCATACCTGATATTGCCCGAAAGGGACATATCCTTATGCGCAAACTCGTCGTGCGCGTTCTTCATTATCTGCACGGTATATCTGCCGCCGTCAAGCTCGTAGCCCTTGAATCCGTTGCCGTTCTTGTCGTATTCGTCGTAGCTTGCCAAATCGTAAGCGTCGAATTCAAGCTCAACCGTCTTGGCTTCGCCCGGCTGTAAAAGCGGGGTCTTGGCAAAATCGAGCAATACTCTTTCCGCCTTTTCAACCTTGCCGTTGGTATAGGGCGCGTGTCCGTAGAGCTGAACTACGTCTTTACCGGCAACGTTACCCGTATTTGTAACCGTTACGCTTACCTTATAGTTGCCGTCCGCAACCAGCTCGGTCGCGTCGTGCCACTTAACCTTCCAATCGAAAGTAGTGTAAGACAAACCGTAGCCGAAGGGGAACTGCACTACCCCGTCATATCCTTCGCCGTACTTGTTTTTTACGTTAGCGAAATATCCTTCCGCATCCGCAGTTTCATACCACTTATAGCCGAAATAGATGCCTTCCTGATAGGTAAGGTCGTTGCCGTTTTTAACTGCGTTGAGATAAGTGGGGTCGTTGGTCTGGTAATCGTACGCAAGCGTGTCGCTCGTTCTGCCAGACGGGTTTACTTCACCCTTTATGATGCGGGGAACGGCAGCCATACCGGACTGCCCCGGTATGCCTATATGCATGCACGCCTTTATGCAGGAATAGTCGTTTAAAAAGCCGAGCTCTATATTGTTGCACACGTTCAAAAGCACGATAACTTCGAAATCTTTTTTCTGAAGAGCGTCGAACATTGCTTTTTCTTCCGCTGTAAGTTCAAGGAAAGTACCGTCCGAATACCCGCCTATGGATTTAAGCTCGTTCGCGCCGCCGTTTTCGCAGCCCCAACGGCTGAGCACTACGATTGCCGTATCGGAATAATTTTTAGCGTCGTTTAAAAGCGTTTCGGTATAGAAGCCTGCGGCGGGGTTTTTAAGACTTTCAACGGCGTTTGCACCCGTAGAGCCTTTAGCACGCCAGTCGGCGTCGAAGTCGCTGAACTTTTCGTATTCTGCCGTCAAGGCTTCATTGTATTCTATTCCCGCTTCTTTGAGCGCGTCGGTCAAATCGATTTTAATTCTGGGCGACCCGTTATCGAGCGTATCCAGAATTGACGTACCGCCGCTGCCGCCGCCCGTTAAAAGCAATCCGGCGTCCGTAGAACCCCAGCCGAAAAGGTTTACTTTTTTAAGGTCGGGTTTGGGCAGACAGCTCTTTCCGCCCACGGTATCGTTTTTAAGCAATACGATACTCTCTTCCGCGGAAGAGCGCACGACCTTGTCCGCCGCGGCGAGCGCACCCTGCGCATCCGTACTCGTCGAATCCGCCGTGTCGCCCACTAAAAAGCGGTTTATTATCAACGCGTAATAGTTTACGTAATAGTTGGATACAATCATTGCTACTGCCAAAAGCAGAGCGACTGCACCGAGTATTATGGCTTTTACCAAATTTTTGCTCATTTTACCCACGTTTTTCTCCATGATTAATTTTATTAATTTAACGGGCGGCGGCAAAACACCGCCGCCCGTAAGGCTTGAAATAATTATTCTGCTTTAAGCGTATTGGTTATATTGCCTAATACAAAAGTACCTTCGGTAATCATATTGCCGCCGCTGACGTTCGCACCAAACTGAATTGCGATAGATGCGCCGGGGTTGTTCGAATCTACGTAAGCCGCTTCCGTATAGGTTAACGAAATTTCGTTATCGCCGACTTTAAGTTCGAATTCCTGTGCGTTAATAGTTATAGTTCCCGTAACGGTGGAATTTATCGTCATCGAAAGAACGTATTCTTTGCCGACTTCGTTATCCGCATATTCATAGAATAACTGCATACCGAAAGGACAGCTGCCGGTTGAAGTATACGAAAGATTAATTGCGTTGTTGCTGTCCAAATAACATTCGTTTACGGTTACAGTGGAGCCGCACCAGTTCTGGTCGTTCCAGTATACCCAGGTACCGGGGTTTTTAGCCGCATAATCCTGTCCGCCGTTATTATAGTTGTTAATTGCGGTAGTATCTTTACTAACCGTTATAGTGTTGTTCTCAGTAGTAGCTTCGTCAGAGTTGATATACTTCTGAGAAGCGGGTTCCGCGATAAGTTTTACAGTGTAGGTACCGTTTTTTACAGTGGAAACGTCAACTTTCTCTCCGTTGGCAACCGCCACCGAACCCTGTCTTACGTTATTATCGTCGTAGAAATTAAGTTTGTAGCCGCTTACATCTGCCGCAGCGTTTTCATCGGTGATATTAACGGTATATTCGCCACCGTTTTCCGAAAGAGTGAACGCGGGAGTTTTAAGCTTTGCCGGAGTGTATTCCGTCCATACCAGGTCGCTGATAGTAACCGTTGCGCTCTTGATGTCGCTGTCATTCTGACCTTCTACACCGAACAAAATCTGCAACGAGATAGGGAAAGAATCCGCACCGCTGTAAGCGATGAAACGCTCGGTATAGTAAATTTCCATTGCGTTATCGCCTTCCACAAGCGTATAGCGCGAACCGTTCACGGTAATTTTGCCACCTGCGGTAGTATTGATGTTGAAAGTAAGTTTATAGAGTTGACCTTCCTTCAAATCGGACTGTTTATAAGCAAGCTGGGTTGCCCACCATTCGCCGGCGTTATTCGAGAAGCTAAGTTTAATGCTACCGTTATCATAAACCGGAAGTTTATCTTCCGCGCCTTCAAATACCCAATCGCTTGCGTAATATGACCATTTGTCGGGGGTGGAAAGCGCTGTTGCAACGCCGCCGAGCTCCATTTTATAGTATTCGTAACCGTCGGGAGCGGTAACGGTGACGACAACTTCCGCTTTTATAGACGCAGTAACCTTAGCGGTTATTGTAACTTCGCCGGGCTTTACGCCTACTACTTTACCGTTTTCCACGGTTGCGATATCCGCGTCGGTGGTTTCCCAGGTTACGGGAGAGCCTTTGGACGCGTTTGCCGTGAGCGTCTTTTCCTGACCCATTTCAAGCGAAAGGGTTGTTATTTCCTGACCGTCGAGAGTTACGGTAACCCTTTCGGTATCGTCCTTGACCACGTGAACGGTGCAGGTTGCCTTTGCTTCGCCTACGCTTGCGGTTACGGTTGCGGTACCTTCCTTAACGGCGGTAACCGAACACATTTTGCCGATGAGCGCAACGGTCGCAACGGACGTATCGCTGCTTTCTACGGAAGGCTTCTCTTCGGAGCCTTCAACCGTGATTACGAGCGTGGTCTTTAAGCCTTCGGTTACGTTGATTTCCGTCTGTGAAAACGAAACTTTAACGCCGCCGTCGCACGCGGTAAGCGTGAACGCAGCCAAAGAACAAACGCATACGAGCAACAACGATAAAATCGTTGCAAGTCTTGTCTTTTTCATAAATTTTCTCCTTAAAAATTTATATTAGATAAAAGCGGGAACACCCGTTATATCCTTAAGAAATTTTTTCGTACGCCCTTACGTAGTCCACGAGCATCGACGCGGAAGTAAAGCTTGCGTCGGGCGCAATTCCGCCGTCGTAATTTCCGCCTACGGCAAGGTTAAACAGAATATAGAAAGGTCTGTCGAACGGGGCGGACGCAACGGACGAGCCGTCGGTATACCATCTGTCTTTGGTCAGTCTGAACGTTTCGACTCCGTCGGCGAACCAGGCGATATAATCCGCCGTCCACTCGACGCCGTAAACGTGCCATTCGTCTATGCCCGAAGAAAGCACCGCCGCTTTGGTGAGATATTTGTTGTTGGGCCACGCCGAGCCGAAGTGAATGGTGTTATCCACGCGGTCGGGCTGTCTGCCGCGGGCTTCCATAATATCTATCTCGCCGTTGAGCGGCCAGCCGCCGTATTCGTTTGAAGTGTTCTGCGGGCTTGAAGGCTGTGGAAGCATCCAGAACGCAGGCCACATACCGTTGCCGACGGGAAGCTTCATTTTCGCTTCGAAGTAACCGAAAGTCCAGCTTGCCTTATCTCTTGTTAAAATTCTGCCCGAAGTATATTCTCTGTCGCCCGTCCGACGCTTTTCCGCGGTAATTTTGAGAGAGCCGTTTTCCACGGTTACCGCGTCCTGCGTGTAATACTGCTGTTCGTTGTTGCCCCAATAAGCCACGCCCGTATCGTTGCCGTACGTGTCCTGCGTACCCGTCTGGTAATTCCATTTGGCGGTATCGAGAGCCGTTCCGTTAAATTCGTCCCGCCATACGAGCCTGTAGCCGTCCTTTTCGGAGCCGTCGGGCTGTACGCTTTCAATTACCGTTACGGTACATTCAGCCGAAACCCTGCCGGTGCTTGCCGTTATAACCGTAGAGCCGAGCGCGAGCGCGGTTACCCTGCCCGCCGCAACCGACGCAACCTGCGGTTTTGACGACGACCACTCTATTTCGCCGCCGAGCGACGAAACGGCTTTGAGCGTTACGCTTTCGCCTACGGTAAGTTTCAACGCGTCGAGACAGAGAGTGAACACCTCGGTGTCGGGCGTTGCGGAAGTCTGCTTTTCCTTTACCTTGACCGTACACGACGCCATGGAAGAATCGGACGCCGCGGTTATAAGCGTTTCACCCGCGGCGACGGCGGTTACGGTGCCGTTGCCGTCCACGGTGGCTACCGTTTCCATACTCGAAACCCAGGAAACGGATTTACCGTCCGTGGTTGCCGCGGTCAGTTTTACCGTTGCGCCCACTTCAAGGCTGATTTCCGCCTGTGAAATATACACCGCAGACTGCGGCTGAGAATTAAACAGGCCGCACCCGCTTACCGTAAAGGTGAGCGTTGCCGCCAGAAGTACGAATATGAATTTTTTAAAAGTTTTCACGATTGAACCGTTCATAAAATTATTTTTTAAACCTGTTAAATGGATTTGCTACTTGCTTGCAAGTAGCAAAAAGGGATATCCCTTTTTAAACGAAAATTATGAAATTTTATATCAATTGCTGTTACAGTATATCACCGCAATTTGAGTTTTGCAATAGTTTTTTTAAAATTTTTTTAAATTTTTTTTTGGAAAACGACTTTGGCTTTTAATAAAAGAGTGTGAAAAAGCGCGGAAAAAATACGGATTTTTGCGGTTTTGGCGTGGAGTTTTTCTTTATACGATTAAAAACCCGCCCGCGCGTATGCGCGGGCGGGTTTTTATAAAACTTTCTCACGATTTTTTCTTTTTAAGGTTTTCAAGCTCGGCTATGGCGGCACGCATTTCGTCGCGCGCACCGTCTATAAGCGCGGTGAACACGCGGAAATACTCTTCGTCGGCGGGGTCGGGCTTTTCCTTTTTAAGCATAGCGGTCATAAGCGCGGACTGCGAACGGGCGCGTTTTTTCTCCAACGCTTCTATTTCCCGCTCCAAATCGCCGATTTTTCTTTTCAATTCGCCTTTTTTCGACATAATTCCACTCCTTACGACTTTGACGCGTCGGTTGTCGCGGCTTCGGCAGACTGTTCGCCGCTTACTTCCCTAATTTCGAATGTGCGGGTAGATTCGCTTACCACGCGCTTCGTAAGACCCTTTTCCATAAGGGCTACCGTGCCTTCGTACGGCACGAAAAAGTCCTGCGCCACGTAATCCGGAATTTTACGCATATTCAGCTCTTTCATTACTATCCCGATAAGCTCTTTGGCGTATTTCGCGCGGCGCGCGCTCTTGATGCGGTATTGGCAGGGGGTATCCGCAGTCGCGGCGACGGCGGATACGTCGTCTACCGTGAACTTGGTGCCCTGCAAGCCGGACGGCTCTATCGCAAGCAAAAGGCAGAGCGTTTTGCCGCGGATTACGAAACGCGCGAGCGGCATTCTGCCTATGCGGAAGGTTTCCTTTCTCCAGCTTAAACGGCTTTTTACCCTTTGGTAGGATAAAAGCTCGTTCTTTAAAGTCGAATACCACTCTTTGGATTCGTCCTTCATCTGGATATGCTTGGCTTTGAAGCTGCGGTCGTAACGCACCCTTTCCACGCCTTCAGTAACGAAAGTAGAGCTTTCGTCGTCATCGTCGTCTTCATACTCTTCCCGTTCGGGTTCGGGTTCGGGCGCAGGAGCGGGCGGCGGCACGGGCTGAGCTTCTTCCGTTTTGGGCTCTTCGGGAATTGCCGCGACTTCTTCCATTTCGAGCTGTTCTTCCGCGGGCTCTTCTTCGGGTTCGTCCTGAACGTCGTCGTCCTTATCGGATTCGGGCGGGGGCGGAGCCATTACCACCTTAATTACGGGCGCGCGCTTTCTTAAAGCCACGATAAACACTATGCCCAGCGCGGTCAATAAGACCAACAGCACCAAAAGCACTATCATAAGCCCGAGCAAAAGGGATTTGTTGGAAACTTCCAGTAATACACTCAACATTCTCTGTATCTCCTTACGGCAAAAATTATAACCACTACGGCAAGCACGCACAGAATAGACGCAAGCACCGTATCAACCGTTAAAAGTAAGGCGTCGTAAGCGGGCGTTATAGTGAACGCATACTCCGCGTGCAAGGTTTCAAACCCGTCCAGGGTGACCGTGGCGTACATTATATACGACCCTTCGGTGGTGGGCTTGGAATCGAGCATTACGCCGTCAGCCGTGGCGTAGGTGTACACCACTTCGCCGTACATTGCCTTGCCGGCGGGCGCGTTGGGCGCGAACTCTTCGGACCAGTCCTGTATAACGGGTATATCAAGCCACTGGTTGACCGAGAGCGAAACCTTGAAATCTATGTAAGCCACCAAATCTTCGCACCACTCCGCCTTGGCGGTTACTTTTAAAGTATATTCGCCCTGCTCGGTGATACAACCCGAAGTGAACGGCTGATAGTATGAATCGTTCAGCTCGCGCTGTTTGAACTCGTAAGTTATAGTACCCTTTATGAGCGTTTCCGCAACGGGCACGCTCGCCGCGCCGCCCAGCGACCAGTCGTTGAGATTGGGCGCGACCGACCACTTGTTGGGGCGGGGAATTATTCTGAAAGGCACGTCGGCTTCGAGAGTATCTTCCGTATAGTCGCCGAATACCGATTTTACGTGAAGCATATATTCGCCGGGAGCTTCGGGCTTGCCGTCAAGCAGTTCGCCCCGCGTATATTTGCCGTTTTCGATAATTACAGTCCAGTACGTGTACTCTACCGAAGTATATCTCACGCCGTTGCCAACGGGTTCTACGCCGTCGCCTTCGCCCGCGAGCCAGTTGCCTATTGCGGGAACTACTTCCCACGTGTTGGCGGGGCGGTTGGTACTGCCCTTGAACACCTGAACGCTCTGCTCGAAGGTCATTCCGTTATACTTGCCGCTTTCGCCCGCCACCGTTACCGTGAACGAGTACCAGCCCGCGGGGGTTGCGTCCAGAATATTGTCCGAAAGCAGCTTGGTTTCGCCCGTTGCCGCAATATACTTGGCACTGTAATAAGTTTTTCCGTCGTCCTTGCTGATAAAGGTTATGGTTGCGTCGCCGTACTTTGCCGCCGCCGTCGGGGTCTGACCGGGGTCGTTTTTATCCCTGTCGTTTACCGACCACGCGACCACGGACGGGAACTTAGTCCATTCGTTCACAGCCTGAGTTACGGTGAAGCTGAAGGTAGCCTCGAACGCCTTGTAATTTTCGGTCTGCGCGACGCTTACCTTATAGCGGTAGCTGCCCGCGATAAGCGCGTTAAGTTTAGTGCGCGCGCCTTCTTCCGTAACCCTGCCCTGCGAGTCGGAAGTGAACTTTATCTCTTCCGTTCCGTTATACACGGTATAGGATATTTCGCCGCCCGATTTTGCTTGGGCGTAGAAAAGATTGGTATTGTGGTCGAAACCGTTCCAGAACCAGCCCGACGCGTTGGGATGTTCTTGCCAGTTGGTGTTTTCCGCGCGCTCGACGGTAAATTCCGCCGTCGCCGTAAGGGGCGCGTAATTGCCCGTTTTGGGCACGCTTGCAACCACCTTATATCTGCCCGCGACGCCGAAAGAAGTTACTTCCGTTTCTCCGTCGTCCGTGACGCGGTAATAGGTAAAGGTGAGCTTATCGTTGCCGTGTTTTGCGACTGCTACGGGTGAATTGGGTTCTCTGCCGTATTCCCAGCCGCTTATCGAAAGGCTCGTGAGCCACTCGTTGCCGACGGCTGTTACTTCGAACGCCGACGGGGTCTGCTCCGCCGCGAGATAGTTTACGCTTTCCACGACTACGGCTTTTACCGTATATTCGCCCGAATTCAGCTTTGCAAGCTCGTTCAAAAGAGCCGCCGTACCCACCAGCTCACCGCCCGCGCCGCAGACGAGATTTTGCGTTATTACCGTCGCGCCGTCCGCGTCGAGCACGGTTACCGTAACGGTATCGCCCGTGGTCTTGTGGCTGAGTACGGGCAAGGTGAGAATTTCCTGCGCGAGCGGCGAATAATCGTTCCACTGCCAACCGCTTACGGAAAGGGGAGTTTTAAAGCCGTTTTTAGCTTTTTCTATATTTAAGCTAACCGACTTGACGAGCTGGTTATAGTCGTTCGTTTCGGCAACCGCCGCCCTTAGCGTATACTTGCCCGCGTTCTTGCCGGCGAGTGCGGAAAGGGTTACGGGTTCGCCGTCGAGCGTGTAGACGGGCGCGCCCGTCCGGGGAATAAACTCGATTGCGGGATTATCCGCCGCGCCGTAAGTCCAGTTGATTTCGTCGGGAGATTTTACCCAGCCGTTGTCCGCCCTGTCTACCGTAAGCACGGTCATACCCGAAAGGTCGTTGTAGTCGTCCGCGCTGACCGTTACCGATACGAGATATACGCCCGCGCCGCGGCGTTCGGTAAGAAGATAAGTTTTAAGCGCGTCGCCGCTTGAAAAGCTCTTTTCTTCCTGCGTCTTGTTGTCCGCCGAAGTGTAGTTTACGGTGAACGAGTAATTTGCGCCGCTCTTGGTCACGGCGGGAACGGTGAAAGGTTTTTCCGTACTGCCGTAAACCCATTGCGCGGTTGCGGCGGGGCGGGTTGCCCACGCGAACGCCGCGCGGTTTACCGTTATAAGCACGGTTTTAGCAAGCCCCGTATAGTTTTCGTCGCCCTGAACGGTGATTTCAAGGTTGTAAGACCCCGAGTGCAACGCCCTGATATCCGAAATACTAACGGTCTTGCCGTCGAGCGTGAGCTTTATTTCACCCTTCTTCGCCGCGGCGTTTTCCAGAGTGGTTATATCAACCGTGCCGTCGTAAGTCCAACCGTAAGAGCTTTTAGGCTCGCTTGCCCAACCGTTTGCAAATTGACTTATACCGAAGTATATCGCGTGGGTAACGGCGTTGTAGTTATCCGTTGCCGCCGCGTTGGTTTCGTAAAGATAGTTGCCTGCGTTTACGGGCTGTTCGTCAAACCCTTCGCCAACCTTTATCCAGCTTGCGCCGCTCTGCCTTACGGCGAAGTACTTGCCAACCACCGCGGGATTTTCGTGCAACGCCACGCCCGCCGTTACGGTTTTTGCGGCGTCGCCGTAAGTCCAGCCGTCCGCATCCGCTATGGACGGCGTTATCTGCCAGCCGTTTTCGGCTTTCAAAACCTTGAATATTATTTCGCTTTCTGCGGCGATATAGTTTTCGTTGCCCGCGTTCGCCGTGTCTGCGGCGGTTACGGTAAGCTTATAGTCGCCCGCGCCGAGCGGTTTTAACGCCGCGGCAAGTCCGTCGAAGGCAAGACCCGTTTTACCCGCTACGGGGTCGTACGAGTTGGGGTTAGACGGATTACGCTTGCTTACCGAATATACGGGAGTGCCGAAGGTTGCGTTGCCCGCGGTAAGAGTGAAATCGTGAGAGCCGTAGACGAAGTCCGAAAGATACGGGGCGGAAAGCCACGGGTTTGCGGTAGCCTGAGTTACCCTGAAGGATATGCGCGCGCTCAACGCCTTGTAGTTATCCGTTCCGTCGAACGAGGCGAGCAGCCAATAAGTGCCGCAGTTCAAGCCGTTGAGATACTCTTCCACTTCCGCTATATCGTTAAAATATTTGCCGTCGGCGGGAGTTTCGCCGCTCTTGGGCATCTCGGTAAACAGTCCGTAGCTTACGACCGCGCCTTCCGCAGAGTATTGCGGTACGCCCGCGACGAAGTTTACGCTTGCCGAAAAGCCCTTATACTGCCAGCCCGTGATGCTGGGCGACGCCGTCCAGGAGTTGTTCGCCTGTAAAACTTCGAACCTGAAAAACGACGGTTTTATTTCGTTGAAGTTTTCCGCGCCGTCGTAGCCCGACCTGAGAAAGTATACTCCCCTGCCGAGAGCGGCGAACTTTTGAGCCACGCCGTCGTCAACGAGTCCGTCCGCGCCGAGAGTGAACTCGTCTATTAAAAGCGTAGTTCCGTCCTCCGCGAACACGGCGAATTTTACGCTGTTGCCTTCAACGGTATATCGCGGGGTAGCCATTATTTTATTGACCGTCTTATCGTAGCCGTTCCACGACCAGTAAACGACGTTGGGGGTTACCGCCCAGCCGTTGGACGCGGGGGTTATCGAAAATTCGAAAGACTGCTCCCCGTCCGATATGCCTTCGTAATTTGCGCCCGTGGGCACGCTTGCCGTCAAACGGTAATTGCCCGCGGACTGTGCGGCGAGTATTTCCGCAACCGACTGCGGCATTATCGGATTGCCGCCTTCGTCACGTTCGAGAGTGAACGGCTCGGTTATTTTTACGTATCCGCCCGGCTCGTGCTTATAGATTGTAAACGCGACGGTATCCACGCCGTAAGCGGGCACGGCAGTCATAACGTTTGATTGCGCCGAGAAAGAGTTCCACGTCCACGGTGCGATTCTGGGCGAAGTAGTCCAGCCGTTGCGCGCGGGTTTTATTTCGTAAGTGAATATATAATTTGCGGCGTTAGCGGGGTCTATCCCGTCCGCGCCCGCCTGCCAGCGGTAAAGATTGGCGTTGAGCGAGTGCAGAATTATTTTATGTCCGACGGGTTTAAATTCTTCGCCGTCGGCAACACGCGCCGTAGTATAGTCGTCGTCCGCGTCCCACGCGACCGAATAGAAGTCGTTGCCGGTAACCGCGGGAGTTACGCGCGAACCCGTGTAGTACAGATTTTCGGTGGAAATTTCGGGAACGGTCAATTCCCTGTAAATTATCACGGTAAAGCGGTGGGCGTTCTTATCGCCGTCGTCCGACGCGTTTACGAGTTGCCTGTAAGACGGCGCGGAAAACTGATAATATACGGTATATTCGCCCACTTCGCGGAGATAAGAACTGGTTGCAAAGTAGCTTTCGTTTTTATATTCGTTGGACTGCATGCGGTAAAGGTTATACGACAGCGAGAAGCCGCCGTACAGCCCGTCGTACTCGGTCTGCGCCCACACTCCGTTGCGGTCTACCACCCAGCTTTGGTCGGCGAGCAGGGCGTTCAAGGCGTCGAACTGCGCCTGACTGCGCCCGTCTTTATCCTTCAAAGCGTCGTAACCGCCGTCCCATATATGCACGGGCTGGTTTTGGGGCAGTAGCGAAGTATCGTATTTATATTCGAACACGCCCGCCAAAGCCGAAGTTATCGCGGAAATCTGTTCCGCCGTGTATTCGCGCGGGGTTACGGTGAACCCGTAAGTGCGCTCGATTGCGGGGTAAGTCGCGCCTTCTTCGGAAATGCTGTCAACGGCTATTTTAAGCACGTACTCGCCCGCGGGCATAGAGCCGTTGAGATAGGTCTGGAATACGTCGTTGCCCGAGCCGTCCACTACGGACGCGCCGTCCGCGCCGCTCAGTATAACGCCGTTTCTGGAAAGGGTGAATTTAATCGCCGATTGGTCGCCGTGGCGGAGCTTGGGAGTGTCGAAGGTTATATCGCTGCCGTAAACCCAGCTGTCGTATTCGGAAAATACGAACTCGGGAGCGTTGTCGTCGGGAGTGGCGTCGCCGGGGATGAGCCAGTTGGTTACCCCCACTATATACCACGTTTTAGTGACGCTTGCGGTTGAACCGTTGGTCAACGTAACCCTTACGCCGTACTCCGAGTCGTAGCCCGCGGCTTTAAATTCGTAATCGTTTTCGTTGATAAGGCGCAGAACGGCGGTCGCGTCGTAAACGCCTTCTTCTTCGGCGGTGACGCGTCCCGTATACGCCGAAATTTCATACAGCTTGCTCGCCGCGGTGGACTGCTGAACGCCGACGGTTACCAATCTGTTCTGACGGTAACGGGCGTAAGATTCGCTCACTTTGGTGGGCGCGTGTCCTTCGTACTGCGGCTCGAGATACACTTTCGAACCCTGAACGTAAAGACTGCCGCTGCGCAGGGATTGATTTTCCTGCACGGTTGCCCCGTCGATAGTGGTTGATACCACGCCCCAGACGAGAGAGCGGCTTTCACTGCTGAGCGCTACTTCCGCTCTGGAAATTTTAGCCGTAGTCTGCACGGAAGTGGATTCCCCCGCCCATACGCCCCACTTTTCGTTCAGCGATACCGTTATAGCGTAAGTTCCCGCACGGTGCAAAGTACCCGTAACCGCGTCCGTTTCCTGCGGCTCGCCGCCGAGAGTATCGGAGTATACGGCTTTTACCGTGAAGTCGCCGTCCTTGGTCACGTTGAGACCCGTTACCTGTGAAAAAGTGTAGTTTTTACTTTCGTCGAACGTGGCTTCGAACGGTGAAAGCACGGGAATATCGACCTTTTTAGCGTAATATTCGAGCTTTGCCGCAGAGCCGCCCAAAGCGTTTTTCACGCCGCCGTCTATTTTGGCAAAGTCGGCGGGCTCGTTGAATTTATTACTGCCGTCCGCGTTGGCTTTAAACCAGTTCGTAGACTTGTATATATTGCCCACGCCGTCTATATCGTTTACGTTGGGCAAGGTTTTTTCCTTTTCGTTCTCGACCCAGATATTTGTCTGCGGGTCTTTGGAATAGCCGTAGCCCATACCCGCCACCTTTTCGGCGGTTACCGAGCCTATGAGCCGCTGTTCTTCCGAATTGTCCAGAGCGTGGAAGGTTACGGGCAGAAGATAGGTGTAAATAACTTCGCCCGTGGCGTTGGTATAAGTTAAACGGTTGCCCGAGTTGCTTTCGTAATCGGCGCGGTTGCGGTAAATGAACCTTACCGTATTACTGCCCGTAGAGTAGCCCTTGAAAGCGGCTATGCCGCAGTCAATCGTTTTCTTTCCGGACGGCATATAAACGGTGGTGCTGAAAGGACAGCCGTCGAAGTTGGACGCGTTGAACGAGAAGAACGCGTTAGAGCCTATGCCTATAAGGTTTTCGCCCAGTACCACGCTGGAAATGCGCGACCACGAGAAAGCTTCGTTTCCGACGTAAACAATCGCGTCCGAAAGCTTTAAGTACGGCGCCCACAATCCCTGAAACGCGCTCGCACCTATGGAGTATTGCGTTATCGTATCGCTTATCCCGTTGACGACGGGGTTGCCGTTACTATCTATATAGTCGTAGCTTTTGCCGTCCGCCCACTCGTCGCGGGAGCTTAAAGTTATATCGTCGCCGTCTATCACGAGCTTGCCGTAAATGCCCGTGGTATAGACGGTATTCCATCTTTGGGTGGCGTCCGAAACGCTTTCGGGAAATTTAAAAAGTTTTTTCACGGAAGTGCCGTCGTCGCTGTCCGCCCAACGGTGTTCTATGGGGTCGGCAAAGCCAACCAGATACCATTCGTTCTTTACGTAGTTTACCTTGTCGGTAAGACTGCCCGTGCGCATGGTGTTTTTACAGAAAACGAAACCGTTTTCGTCGCGCACCATATTGGATACTCCGACGCCCTTTTTATAATAATGGAGCGCGTAACGGAAGTGCGCGGAATAGTCTACGGAAGTATGGTTTTCTATTTCCGCCAACTTGAACGAGCTTGCAAAGGCTTCGTTCCCCATTTCCTTTAACGCGGCGGGAATGGTAAAACGAACGAGACCCGTATCCTTGAAAGCGGCGGAGCTTATTTCCGTAACCGCGTCGCCCAGAGCTACGTCGAAGAGCATGGTACAGCCTTCGAACGCGCTCGCGCCTACCGTCACGAGATTGGACGGGAATACCGCGCGGTATAATTTAGACGCGCCCTTGAATGCGTTAGTTCCTATAACGGACGCAACCGCCGTTGCCGATGCGGTGACTTTACAGTCGAAAGTGCGCAAGCCCGAACAGTTGTTGAAAGCGTTCGCGCCTATGGTTATGCCGCCGTCGGTGGTGAACTCGACGCTCTGAAGTCCGCCCGAAGAAATTGCCGCCTGCGAGTAATTGCCGTAAAACGCATAATCGCCTATAGTCTGGTGCAAGCCGTTAGCGGGGAAGGTTATACTTTTTAAGGAAGTGCCGTTGCCGCCGAACCAGGGCAAGGACGAGCTGCAGCCCGTTATTTCTTTGAACATACTGCCGTTTTCAAAGGAAATGCTGACGATGCGGCGGGCGGAAAGTGTAAAGCCTTCGGTAAGACCCGCGCCCGGTTTTATGGTTACAACGCTTTTGGGGATTACGAGATGCAGGTCGCCGCCGGTCGTCCAGCGGGCGTCCGATACGGTGCCGACGAGTATCGTTTTGGCAGTATCTTCGAATTGCAACATTTCTTCCGCCTGACGCGCGTCGATTACGGTTATATTCCGGCTTTCGGCAACTGCGGTCTTTTCACCGCGGGGAAAGGATAAAAATATCGCAAGACAAAAACTGACGGCACATACTACCGCCATACAAAAAACGATTAAATTAATTCTTTTCTTCTTCATCTCTGCCCCCTTGAAATACTATAAAAGCAAAACCGCAGACTACGGTTGCAATCGAATGGTCGTAATCCGCGGTAATATATGAGTTATCAACGAATTTCGTAAAAGCCGACTCGTTTATCCTATAGATATTACTTTACATTTTAATTATATACCCCACCCCCGATTTTGTCAAGAAAATTAGCGACAAAAACACAAAAAGTACCCCTTTTTTCGACAAACGGGGCGCAAAAGCGACTATTTTTTACATATTTTGACAAACGAAATTTTTTTACTTTACGGGGTTATTCACAGCGCCGCGACGAACGGAGTTTTCAAGAGAGAAAAAATATAAAAGGTCTGCCGCATTTTACGGCAGACCTTTCAAGCGTTTAAAACATTTCAAAGGTTAAATTTATGAAATTTTTAATCTCATAAAAAAATTTCGTTGTAACCTATGTCTCTTCCATACAAACCGCCTCTACCGTCGCTACCGTTTTTGTTCGTGTCATTATTGCCGCCTATACCGCACTTTCCGCCGGCGCCGAAAGAACCGCACTCTCCTTGGTTGCCCCATTTTGATAAAGTTTCCCCATTAAACGTTGCGAAAGAAGCGTGATAATATAATCCGGTATTACCGCCGTCGCCACCGCGTCCACCGTTGCCGCCCTTACCGTTAGTACCCATTGCAGTATTGTTGCCGCCGTCGCCGCCGCGTCCACCGTTACCGCCACGACCGCCATCTCCGGCATCGCCGCACTCACCCATGTAAACTCTTATTATATTTTTATCGCCATTTATAGAACTTACTTCATAAGGCTTTCCGCACAATCCGCCACGTCCGCCACTGCCGCCCGTTCCACCGGTACCGCCTGTTCCGCCCGTTCCTGCCTGATTGAAAAATCCTGCATCGCCACCGCGACCGCCCATACCGCCGTCGCCGCCACGACCACCGGTACCACCGTTTCCACCGGCACCGCCGTAAATATTTATAGCCCCATAACCATAAACGTATAATTTTGCAACTTTAATAGAACTTGCCCCATTACCGCCGTCGCCACCGGGACCACCGTCGGAACCGCGACCGCCGGCATTTCCCAATTGGCATGCCGCGGTAGGTGCCGCACCGTCACTTCCTTTTCTGCCGTTACTGCCGTTACCACCGTTTGCACCGTTTCCGCCGTACAAATTTATAACGCCCTGTATACCCGTTTCAATTCTGAGCGTACAATTTTCAAAGCAAACAGCTTGTGCCGCATTTGGGCTTGAATTAGTAGCCTGGTCGCCACCAGCCAACGTGTTTACACCCAACGCATTTAACGTAATAGTATAATTACCGTTTTCACTCGTATAAAACACATTTTGACTGTAATTCGCCTTTATATTCACGTTATATAAATTAATATTAACCGAATGACTTATTTCAAAACGCAAATTTTTGACTTGAACACCGGTTGAACTTTTAATATTTATAGTTTTTATGTCTGAAGGAACGTATATTGTTTGTGTATAACTAAAATCCGCATTAGTAATATCCATAATCGCTCTACTGGAAGATATGGATACTTCATAATCATATACAGAACAGTTAGTTCTATAATTCAATAAAATTTCGTCAAGATTAACGACGAATTCCATACTAACAAGGCTCAGAGTTATATCACATTCGAATTTAACGTCGCCAAAGTAATTTAACGAAGTGAAGTCGAAATCATACTGCATTACGGAAGAAGTTAAAACCATCAACTCCATTCCGCTCGCAATGTCGTATGCCGCAACCCGTATGCCCGTTACACCGAAATCCGACGTATTCAAATCCGATTTGTTTTCCGCCGAAAGATGATATACAAGCCCGTTTTTATCGTCCGTCAAAGAAGCCGTAAATTCAACGGGATATACGACGTTAAATACTGCCACGTATTCGTGATAAGCGCAAGTGACCCTTAAAATTATTTTACAATCTATAGGTGCGCTCTCGTTAATCTTCAACCAACCGTCCGAAGAAACAGACGCGTAAACGGAATGACCGTTGTAAGACATTACGTCATACTCCAAGTCGTAAGGTATACGAACTTTATTGCCGTTCACACTACCCGTTAACCCGACGCTATACTGCGCCCCCACGTATAAGTCGTTTATTACGAGTTCACCGTTCGCATCGATAACGTTTTTCTCTTCACCGTTACCGTCCAGTGCGCTTATAAGAATATTTTCATACTCATAGACGAAAATCAAAGTTAAAGTATCGTAATTATCGGAATTTATCGAAACGTAATAAGTATTTCCCGCTTCCAAATCGGGCAAATAAAACTCGCACTTCAAATCCGACGACGAACCGAGTTTCTGCAACTGAGAATGGGTTTCTCCGTCGATTAATTCACCCTGTATATCGTTCAACGGGCTTTTTAAAATTCTAAGATTATAATTCCCGCTCGTCTGCGGAGTAAACGATAATAATTTCACGCCGTTCTGAACTAAAATGACCGAATTGTTTACGCCTTCGCTTACTTCGAGAGCCGTTTCATCCTTGTGGTTTGCAGGATTTGCATATTCCGTTACGAATGCAAACAATTCTTCCCCGTCGTCGGGCAAAATTTCATAATAATAGATATCGTTGTTTATTAAACTTAGCGTGAAAGAATTTTTCCCGTTTAACCTGAATTCATTAATTTTTTGTAAGTCCACACCGTAAACTTTGACGGTTACGCCCTGTTTACTCAAAACGTAAACCAAATAATCTTCGGAATACTTGGGAATAAATTTATACCAATGCTCGCCTTTAATTTGCGCACGGTTATTAACATTAATCTGCGGCGGAGCAAACGATACGCAAACACCGTAATTTTCAGAAGATACAACTCTTAAATAATAAGTTGCACCCGCTTCCAAAACCGCGCTTGCCTGACCCGAAACTCCGTTTACGAGTAAATTAAAATTACCGTCGTATAAATCATACTGAGTGTTTTCCGCACAATCGACGGTGAATTTATAATTACCCGATTGCGCAGGAACGAATTTATAAAAACTGCCAACCGTAGCTTCCGCCGTTAAATGGGAATTGAGACTCAGCTCTTCGCATACTATTCCGATATTCAAAACACCGTTTAACGCAGACGCACTGCCCGTAAATTCTATATAATATCTGTTGCCTTCCGTCAAAGTCAACACGGATTGGCTAACGCCGTTTACCGTAAACGCCGCATCGCAGTCAAACGAATACACGCCGCTCAGCTTAGGAATAAACAAGTAACTCGCCCCTTCGGTTATCTGCACTAAATTATCGTTCAGATAAACGCGCGCGGGATTAAAATACCACTCGAACGAAATTACGGACTTTGACTCTCCCGTAAATTCCACGACGTAAATTTTTCCGCTTTCCACAGCAAAATTCGTACTGTCGTTTTTAACGGAAATCTGATAATAAATATGATTTGCAGACGAAGAATAAATACTGACCGTAAAATTCTGCGCCGCATCAGCCGAAAAATAATAAATTCCGCTTTTTTGGGGCTTTAAAATTAAATAACCTTTACCCGCGTCGTCAATTTCAAGCGTCGACTGTAAATTTTCCGTAATTTCCCGTTGCTCGCTTATACTTAACTCTACCGATTTTGCACCCGTATTAACCGCCAACGAGTTATTAATTGCAACGTAATAAATTTGTTTACCTGCGGCTAAATGATAAGTAAACGCATACGATGTTTTAAAACTATTGCCTTTCAGGTCGTATTCGGCAAGCGGCTGGAAAGCTTCGTTTAAAATAATAAGCTGTAACCCGTCCAAATCGCCCGTAATTTCAAAGTTTTTGCGTCTGAACTCCGTTATTCCGAACTCGTAATATTCACACTCCTGACCGTTTAAAGTTTTATTTATCACGCCTTCATCAGGCATTTTTTCAAACGTTCTGCTTATGAAAAGATTGTAAGTAACCGCTTTAGCACCCGCCGAATAATCGTCAAGCAAATAAAATACGTAAGGAACTCCTCTCGTCAGCTTATAAACCAACGGCTGTCCCGCAACCAGCTTGTCCCCCGAATAACCTTCGGTAACTCTCGTTAAGTAAGTATTTCCCAATTCGTCAACGTGGCTTTCATAAGCCATTACGAATATTTCTTTTTCGTCGATATTAAATACGTAATCTGTCGTTTTATCAACTAACAGAGTCAAACCGTTATCAAACTGTAAATCTTCAACCGTAACGTATTTATCCGAGTTCTGGAAACTTGCATTGCGGAAATTCAAGCCGTTAATACCAATTAAAGGGTTGTCGAAGAAATCGGTATTTTCGCCGGCGTTGACGTTTTCCAAATTTTCACACCCGACGAAAGCAAATAACCCCACTTCCTGTACAGATTGCATATTAACGGTATTAATGTGCTTATTGCCGCGGAAAGCGTATTTTTCTATGTGCGTTACGCTTGACGGCACGGTAAAAGTTTCATCCGTTTTATTCTGCGGATAATAAATCAATACCGTTTTATCACTGTTATACAGCACCCCGTCTTCCGACGAATACGCAGTATTTCCGTTCTCCACGATAACCCTTTCAAGCTTGTCGCAGTATGCAAACGCATTCTCGCCTATCTCCGTTACACCCTGCGGAATAGTTATTTCAGGTAAGTTACTGCACCCCGAAAAAGCGTATTCTGCAATTCTGGTAAGCCGGCTGCCGCTTTCGAAATTGACCGCAGTCAACTTATCGCTGTTTAAAAATGCGCCTTGACCTATAACTTTTATTTGTGACGCAATAGTTATTCCGTCGATATCTCTGTCGCCGAAGTTATTTGCAAACGCGCCGTTGCCTATCGCAGGCACTTCGTTCTGAAGTCTGGGCGACATATCTAAATGTCCGCTGACCTGCCCCCTGTAAGACGCAACGTTAACGGGATTTCCGCCACGGTAGCTAATTCTGAATTCCGAACCCGGCTGGAAAAGCTCTGCCAGAACGAAATCAATCATTTCACCGTTCTGTGTTTGAAGATTATGTACTACTGCGGGCAAATCAGCCAAATTTAATTTAGTGCCGTCAAACTTACCGTTTTCATCTAAAACGTCCGTAATGAAAAACTGCTTTTTAATCTGTTTGAAACCCGTATAGTTTAAATCCGCGCTCTTATATGCCAACTGCGAAGGCAACTCGACGAGCAAATCGCCGTTATATATGGGCGCTCTGCAAAAACCCTTTTCGTTATACAGAATATCTTTGAAAACGGGAATAAATTCTCTTACAGCCGCTTTTGTGGGTGCATCAAATCCCGCCACGGCAGATACCAAATCAACGTAGTACTCTATATTGTTAAAAACCACACTCGGCAATATCGCCATTGCACAGATATCAACGAACGTCCCCACGAGCATTAAATACGGATTCGCCAGTAAAGCGGTTGAAATCTTCAAACCGGTTGCAATTAAGGGTACCAGCAGATTACCCCAATTCAGATAGCTTTGTAAAAACGGCATAGCCTTTACGGCGTTATTCCACATTTCTTCCGTCATAAGTGCAGATTTATCACCCACAGGTTGGGTAGCCATTTTTTTAAGATTTGCATCGTATTTTATTAAATCGAAAAAATAATCGGTATCGGAATACCCGCCCATAGCGGTTGCGGCTATATGCTCGTATAACTGATAGTTGGTATTCCATCTGTGCATATATCCTTCATATACATCCTTATTGATAATATCGTCTATGCCTGCGCCATCATTAAACTGACGGGCAAGACTCGTGGAAGCAGTATTCGAACCGAAATACGGCGTACCCAAACTTATAAGGTTTTGCACCAAATCGGGGTGGTCCAGCGTATACTGCATGTTCGTAATGCCGCCGCGGCTATGTCCTATAAGATTAACCTGCGGCAACTCGCCGCCGTTTAAGCTTTTAACGTCGTAAACGATTTTGCTTAGCATATGGTTAAATTCTGTATATATGTCGTCGTTTTTGCCGCTGGCAACGGCAGACGAATAAACAATTATTAAAGGACTTTCGGCGTATTCTTCACTCAAACGCTCCAGCGTTTTTAAAGGTACTCCATCAGCAGCTTCATTGTCTGCATTTTTATATACCATTCCTTCTTTCAGCGTTCCGTTGGCTTTCGCCTGCTCGTTTACCGCCGAAATATCCATAAAAGTTAATAAATTTCTTTCAACGTTATTTTCAGTGACTTTTACGTAATAATTCCATAAAATTTTGGCGTCTTTACCCGTTTTTGCCTTTATAGAGTCAGCCATTAGCGAAATAAGCGATTCGCTCTTATAGCAAAACTTATTGCCTTCTCCGTTGCTCCAATGATTCGCCGCGCCGCCAAACCCGTGGGTAAGCACGTAAATCTGCGATGCGGGCGTGACTTTTTCTTCATTTTTGCCCGAAGAATTTACTTGGAATTTGCCGTCCGCGTAATTATAGGTATTCGTCACCGAATACAGTTCCTCTTCGCTCAAACCTTCGGAAAGCCCTTTAAACTCACCTGTATACACTTCCGACTGTGCGTCTGCCTGTGCCACCGTTATACCGAACAGTGTAAGACAAATCACGATTGCTACCGAAAGCAGAGCAATGACTGCCGCCTTCACTTTGAACACTTTTTTCATAATTATCTCCTTTGTTTTTTATATTTTAACCCACTTTGCAAAAAGTGAAGTTTCTTTCAACTTATATTCGCCGTCTTCACTGTACTCTTTAACGGGCACTTCGTCCACGGCAAAATCCCATTCGTTTATACACTCTTCTTCTTTGTACCAACCAGCAAATTCATAGCCCTCTCTCTTAGGCTCGGGCGGCATAAAAGTTATTTTTCCGCCGTCGTAATCGTCTACAAAGCTTATTTTATCACTGCCGTCGTTTTTGTAATATATAACGTTCACACATAAGTTTTTATCTACTTCAGAAAAGGGAACGTCCATTTCAATTAATCTCTTCCACTCCCGCTCTGCTAATCTTATTTTTTTATAATTCTTCTCATTTAAATTTAAGTATATTTCGGCTTCAGTGGCATAAATTTGCCCGCTCGTATAAAAAAACCACTCGTGTGAGCCATAAGTTTTTGTCAGAAATAACTTTTCAGTATTACTACTGACAAACTCGCCAACATTGCCGATATACTGTCTATAACCTAAATATTTTACAGGCACTCCGTTAATTTCTTCGGGAATTAAAAGCTCCTTTTTCGTCTTTCCCTGCTCTGTCAAGCCGATTATTCTTATATGTTCGTATTCTTCGTCACCTTCGTTCCAAAGCTCACATACGTAATCCCCATATTCATACGGGTCTGATATTTCAGGAAAATTACATTCGATAGGCGTGCATCCGCATAACGTTACCACCCCGAACGCCAATATTATTCCTACCACGTAACTTATAAATCTTTTCATTTTTATCTCCTTTTGTTTTTTATATTTTAACCCACTTCGCAAAAAGCGAAGTTTCCTTAAAGTTATATTCGCCGTCTTCACTGTACTCTTTAACGGGCACTTCGTCCACGGCAAAATCCCATTCGTTTATACACTCTTCTTCTTTGTACCAACCAGCAAATTCATAGCCTTCTCTCTTAGGCTCGGGCGGCATAAAAGTTATTTTTCCGCCGTCATAATCGTCAACCAGATATATTTTATCGCTGCCGTCGTTTTTATAATATACGACGTCTGCAAAGCGAGTCTTATCTAATTCATAAGTATAGTTTTCCATTTCATAATATCTTTTCCATTCTCGCTCAGATAATCGTATAGAATAAACATCTATATATCTTGAATTATAATATATCTCGGCATCTGAAATATAAACATCGTAAGCCCTTGAAAAAAAATTATGATGAGTTTGATAAGTTTTTGTAAGAAACATTTTTTCAAATATATTAAAATCTGCATCCAACTTACCGACATAACTGAAACCATAATAATATCCTAAATAATCCACAGATACGCCATCTATTTCTTGCGGTATTAAAAGTTCTTTTTTTGTCTTTCCCTGCTCCGTCAATCCGATTATACTTATATGTTCGTATTCTTTAAATTCTTCTTGATTTTCATACCAATGCTCGTATATAAAGTCCCCATATTCATACGGTTCGGGTCTTTCAGGAAAATTACATTCGATAGGCGTGCATCCGCATAACGTTACCACCCCGAACACCAATATTATTCCTACCACATAACTTATAAATCTTTTCATAATTTATTTGCTCCTTTTTAATTATAAATTAATTATAACAGCGAAATTTGGCATTTAACATATTATTCCATAATAATATACCGAATTTTTTTTAACAGCGTTTATAAAAATTAAAAAATAAACATAAAACGACATATTTTTTGCTCTACTTTGCAAAAAAATTCAAGTAAAAAGGTCTGCCGCATTTTACGGCAGGCCTTTAAGTTCTTTAATGGAATTTAACGGTTGAATTTACTCGGTTTTTTTCGGATAAATTAAAATAACCCCCGCAGCGGATTTTACCGCGGCGGGAGTTGCTTAAAAACACGATTTAATTATTCGAACGCAATCGCGTAAAAATCGAATCTGCCCTTACCGCGATATGTAAAATACAGCGGCTTTACGCCCTTATTAATATCGAGCTTAGCACAATACTTCGTGCGTTTCTTACAGGGCTTGACGGGTATCTGCGCAACCGTACCCGTTTCGTCCGAAACGTTGATAATCCCGTTCGCGTTGCCGCAGATTTCCACGCAGATTTTATTTGCCCCGCCGAACTCGAAATACTTGAATCCCGCCGTCGCGCCGTCGCAGAAGTTGGCTATATGCTGGTCGGGGTCGCACTCTCTGTCTTCTCCGCTCTGCGTAAAATAGGGGTGGCAGCCTTTGGGCGACTTGAAGGTGTAAAACTTAACGCCCTTTTTGGAATACAGGTTGCATGCGATTCTCGCTTCGTAACTGCCCTTCGCCTTTAAGGGCGCGCCGTTCAGTCCGCAGCTCGTAATTTCCGCCTGAGTAAAAGTCCCGTCCGCGTTCATCTTTATCTCTTCCGCGCACGCCTGCCTTGAATAGCAGTGACGGTTGGTCTGGCGGTGATAAAATACGTAATACTTACCGTTGATATATTCCACACTGCCGTGCGTGTTGCCAAGATAATTAAGCGGCTTATCCGAAAGCCCCAAATCACCTATACTCACGAGCGTACCCTTGTATTCGAACTCGCCCAACGGACTGTCGCCCATTGCGTAACACAGCTCGTGTCCGTTCACGGAAGAATATATGAAATAGTATTTCCCGTTGAACTTGCGCATAGAGCTTGCTTCGAAAAACTCGTGCCCTTCGTATCCCGTTCCCTTAGAGCAATGTTGCGATTTAGCGACGCGGGCAAGCGGGAGCTTAACGGTGAGCATATCGTCTTCCAGCTCCGCGCCCATCGCGCCGTTTAAATTGACTGGCTTAAAGCGGGTGAAGATATTAGGATTTTTGGGCGAAAAGCCCGTATATAAGTATATTTTACCGTCGTCGTCGCGGAATACTCCGGGGTCAAACTGGTGCATATCCCTTTCTTTATTTCTGCCGAGAACTTTTCCGTCGGGGTATTTCACCCGCCCTAAATATTTATAACTTCCCGCGGGAGTATCGCACACCGCAACGCCTATCGTGCCGTGGTTACCCATAAAATAGTAGAGATAATATCTGCCGTCGTTGCCCTGCACCACGTCGGGGGCGTACATTTCCTTGAACGCGCCTTTGATGTTGGTGGGGTCGTCGGACTTTTTCCAGATAACGCCTTCATACTTCCATTCTTTCAGATTATCCACGGGCGCAGACCAGCAAACGTAGTCGTTCATACAGAACGTTTTGCCGTTATATTTATCGTGACTGCCGTAAATATAAACCCTGTCGCCGAACACGTGCGGTTCGCCGTCGGGGATATATTCCCAGCTGGGCAGATATGGATTAAAAACCTGTTGGTTGCTCATTTTAAACCTCTTATCTTATAAACTTAATTATATAATAACGGAGCGGAAATAGAAACTCTTTTTTCCCGCTCCGTTAATTTTCGTAGTACTTTTTTAATTTTCTCTACGGTTTCCCTGCGCAAACCCCGTTAAGGTTCGCGCAGTTTCATACCGCAGAATATAGGAGAAAAACGATGAGTATCGATTTTGTTAAAGCTCAATCAGCGCGTAGCCGTTTTGTCGTCGTTCAGCGTCCAGACTTTCTGAAGTCCGTCGTAATTCTTACCGGAAATGCCTATCGAACTTCCCAGACATTCAGTAAACGTAATTACGTTGCCTACTCTCGTATACTTAACTACGAAAGTATCGCTGTGCTCATCGTAGTAATATTTATAAGACAGAATAGCCGTATCATCGCTCAACAGACTGATGTAACGATAAGTAGTTCCGCCGCCGATGCCGGGCATAGGCTCATACTTGTTGCGGTCGTCTCCGTCCCAAGGGATTTCATACTTCGAGTTTTCGGACATGTCGTACACCTCGAAAGAACTCCTGGACTTATCCAAGCCGTACGTTTTAGGCAAAGCCTCCCACTCTGCATCGGGCATCTCGGAATCTTCGGGTTTCGTCAACGTAATAATGTCTAAATCGCCAGCGGTTATTTTATTTGCACCATAGCCAAATTTGTAACCTTCTGTCGGATAGCCGTCACCGTACAATGCACAAACGGTCGTGCTGAGATATTTTATGGTAACGTCTTTTCCGTTAATCTGACCATCGAAGTCAAGCGGCAATATCGATATCTTGTAAGGATAGGTATACGTGCCGAATTTTACCGTCAAAGTCTGCTCATCGGTAATACTTGTAGAATCGAAGCCTTCAACCGTCCAACGCGAAGAAGGAACGTCAACCTTTCCGTCGTCGTCTCTCGTTGCCGTAACGACGATACCGTTGGTATCTAATCTGTCGCCCACGTAATATTCCTTAGTAGCGTCTTCAACGTTAAATTCAACTGCCTTGATACCCATTACGGAGTAGGGATACGTAGTAGTTATATCGGTGTTAATATATTTAACCGTTATTTCGCCATTGCCCTTTTTACTGCTGTCGAATCCGGAGAACTGAACGCGGCAGTCGCTTTTACCGTAAGAGTCCTTGTCTATAGCCATGCTCTTGCCGTTTTCTCTGATTACGTTTACCTTCATGCCCTCAGTCGAAAACTTATCGTTTAAGATATATTTATCGGGCGCGTTTTCAACGGTTATGCTCTCAACGGGAGAATAATGGAAACCGTTGATAAACGTCGTACGGCCGCCGTTATCCAGAACGTAAACGGGAACCTGATACTCGTAGAAATCACCCGTTTTGGCTTCGCAAACCGATTTGTAGTTGCCGTGGTTGTATTCCTGGTCGTTGACGCGCAGAATATGAAGAATAAGGTTTTCCTTGCCGCTTGCGTCGACGTTAGTCCAGAATCCGTAATAGTTGGTGTTGCCGTAGGTTGCGTGCATAGAGCCGTCTTCATAGCAGTTCATATACATATAAGTACGGCTGTAGTTGCCCTGATACGCTTCCGAATACGAACCTTCGAACTGGTAATATACGGGAGAGTTCAATATTTTATCTGACCAGTCGTCGATATCCTTTATTTCCTGCCAGGTCAATTCCGCGTAAGGGTTGGTCTTTTCGGAATATCTCACGGTTTCCTTAATTTCAGGCACCTGTTCTTCCGGCGTCTGATTGCAACCCGCCAGAGCGAACGCGCAAGCCGTAACGCTTACGGCAAGCAATCCGCCTATCAATAAGTAACGCTTATTCATAAATTTCTCCTTAAATCAAATATTTTCCGTCTTTGTTCTGGTCGAAGAAGCAGGCTGCAACGCTTGCTATTACGAGTACGAGAACGCCTACGAAATAGACCATACAAGTACCGAAATCGCCGCCCTGATAGTGCACGTTGTTGAAGTAGTCGGCAACGGCTTCGGGTATTCTAAGAATAACCGTTCCCAGAGCCACGGTGTACAGAAGCACTGCGGGCAATGCGGCAAAGCGTACGGGGAAGAAGGTTACAACCGCCTGCACTATGACGGGTAAAAGCAACACTATGCCTATAACGTACCCGTCGGTGTGAAGTCTGGGCAACGCCGTCCCGCTGGTGGCGAATACTATTATCGCCATTACCAGCGACAGAACAGCCGCTCCGGTGCAAATCCAATAGCCAATACCTTTATTTTTAAAAAGTTCTTTAAAGTTCATTGCTATTACCTCCTGCGTTGTTTCCGTCCGCAATTTCAGTTGCAGAGCCGTTCTTTTTAAGGTAAGTGTTCAATACGTAAACCACTATTGCACCGACTGCCAGCGCGCCTACTACCACGTCAATGGTAATTACAACCGCCTTCCACCAGGGCATTGAGCCGTCGAAAACGTAGTCTCCATCGATACTTCCGCCCATGGACGAGTGTATCAATGCGAAGAATATACGCTTATTCGCTTCCTGCAATTCTTTAAGCATTGCGCCGTCGTCTTTGTTTATAATGTCGTTCTTGATTTCCTGTCCGCGCTGTCCGTCAAGACACCATATGTTGGTACCTGCCATAAGCATATCCGCGCCTACGCTGTAGTTAGCGGTGAAAGTGAGCGCGTCGTCTATAATCGAGCCTTCATAGCCCCACTCGCCGCGGAGTACGTTCTGCATAAGGGGTTTATGCGTTGCCGCGTACTGTAAACCTATTCTGTTGTAAGCGGTCATAATTCCGAGGCTCTTGCCGCGGGTGAGCGCGCCTTCGAAGGGTTTAAGGTAAATTTCACGGATAGCCTGTTCGTTACAGAAAGTCGAAACGCCGTGACGGTTGGTTTCCTGTTCGTTAAGGAAGCAGTGCTTAACGTTGCAGATAAGTCCCTTAGTGCGCATTGCAAGTATAACGTTGGAAACGGAGTAGTAAGAGAGTGCCGCATCTTCCGAGAAGTATTCCGACGCACGGCTGGTGTAAGGAGTTCTTATAGTGTTGCAGCCGGGTGCGTTTACCATTGCAACGCCGCAGAACAGAGCTTCTTCCGCGAACATATTGCCGTATTTGGTCTGTAATTTGTGGTCCCACGAAGCCGCTACCGTAGGCAGGGTGGGGAAGCCGGTCGCCGCGCGCTTGTCACCGTAAGAGAACTTTGCAAGAAGTCCTTCGGGACCTTCCGCGATGGTGTTGCCGGGCTTGTTAATGGTTGCAACGCCCTGAATACCTCTTTGGTCTGCAATCGAAATGATTAAGTCGTCCAAAGAAAGCTGGGAAACGAGTTCGTCCCATCTCGGGTCGTCGTAGGGTACGCCCTGCATATCGGCGAAATTAAGGGGTTTGTCGAGTTTTACTTCGTAAACCGTGCCTTTGCCTGCCGCGTAGGAAGGAGCGTCATCCGCTTTTTTATACTGAGTCATATCCAATCCCGCAGCTATTTTCTCGTTTGCATGAAGAGTGGTAACTTCGGTGGGGAAGGTGCTTGCCCAGTCGTTTCTGGTAAGGTATTTTATTTTCTGGTTGTCGTCCGCCCAGTAGTTGAGGTCTGCGTCATCGAATTGGTTTTTAACTTCCACGTCTTCCGCATAGAGCGAGTTTTTATAAGTTTTTCTGTCTATTTCGCTGAGCTTGGGGTCGTAGGTCTTTACGCAGTTCGCGTCAGCCGTGAACGCATTGCCGTCGTGGTCGACAAGACCGGTGGTTACGCCCTTCGCGCCGAGCACGTGGTTTACCGCTTCGTGCGCGCCGTTACCTATAGCAAAGTAGTAGGTGCCGGGTTCGAATATGTATCCGCCGTTGCCGTATACGGAGTCGTAAGACGCAAGAAGATAGCGTGCAACTTCAATCTCAACGGTCTCGGTGCCGTTAGCGGGTACGTCTACTTTTTCATAGCCCATAAGCTGGATAGACGCCTTTTCAACGCCGTTCGTCTTGTCGTATTCGGTGTAAGGGGACTGAGCGTAAAGCTGAACGCTTGCCTTGCCCGCTAAATTGTTGGTGTTTTTAACGGTAACGGTTGCCTTAAAGGTATCCGTATTCGCGTCGTAAGTAAGACTGTCAAGAGTCTGGGTGTATTCCGAGTAAGAGAGTCCGAAGCCGAACGGGTAGCAGACTTCGTCCTGATATTTCCAGGAGTCCGCGCCTGCAATCGCGCCCGCTGCGGAATTTGCTTTGCCCTGTTCAAGCATTACGTCTTCGTATCTGGTCTCGTAATATTTATAGCCTACGTAAATACCTTCCTTATATACCACGTAGTGCGCGCCCATGTTGGGGGTTGTGCCCTGATAGTTGTAATTGCCCCAGTTCTGCATTGCGGGAGAACCTACGGAGTTTGCCGCGAAGGTGAAAGTATTGTGACCCGAAGGGTTAGCTTCGCCCGTAAGCAGGTTTACCACGCCGGGAAGTCCGTAATATCCGGGGTTGCCGAACCAGATGCACGCGTTTACGTTGTACTTTTCGAGCCAGCCGAGCTCCATTGCAAGGGGACCGTTCAATAAAACGATTATCTTGTCGAAAAGTTTGCTCTCGTTAATCATTTTAAGAAGGTCTTCTTCGTTCTTGTCGAGCTTGAGAATACCTTTGGGCGGGTCTACGTTCTCGGTGCCGAAGCGCGCGAAAGTAACTATAGCCACGTCGTTATAATCTTTAAAGGTATTCTTCAACGCGGTCGTATAGAATTTTTTGTTTACTTCGCCAACGTTGTGCGTCTGTCCGAGATGAACGCCCGCGCCGATACCGCTTTCCGCATACGCGTCGTAAAGCTTCTGGTTGATATTGAATCCGGCGTCTTTAAACGCCTTTGCCATATCAATCTGATATTCGGGGTTGGGGGTGGGACCGCCCGCGCCGCTTCTCCATATGGTGTGCGCGCTGTTGTTGCCGAAAAGCGTTACGTTGCGTTCTTCCTTTGCAAGGGGAAGCGCGCCGTCGTTTTTAAGCATAACGGAGCCCTCTTCCACTTCCTGAACGCAGAAATCGTAAGAGTCTTTAATCAGTTTGCTCCAGCCATCTTCCGTAAGGTTGCCGTTTTCATCGCCGTAATCGCTGCCCTTGAGCGTAAGTCCGCCGCCCGTAAGCCCGAAGAAACCGTTGATGTAGCCGGCAAAGTTATTGGCGAGAATAGTAACGACGATAAGCAACGTAAAAAGGAACGTTGCAACGCCGGACAAGCCAAGCCAAAGTTTGCTACTTTTCATAATGTGATTTTCCTCCTAAAAATTGCGGGAGTTTTCCCCCGTGTTTTTATGGTAAAAAAATAAAACTTCAATTTCAAGAAGAAAGTTTGCAAACTATGGCAAAAAGTTTAGATTTTATCGTTTTTAATAAAAAAATTAAAAGCAGACACAAATTTCGGGGTGTTTTTTGTGTTTGCTTTTCAATTCTTGATATTTATTGTTAAATTTACTATTCTTTGCTGCTTCGCGCCCTGTAATCGGAAGGGGTTACGCCGTAGTTCTGCTTGAACTGTTCGTTAAAGCTTCTTATGCTTTCGAAGCCGCAGGCGTTGCTTATCTGCACCATGCTCTTGTTGGTCGTGCGCAGAAGCTCCGCCGCGTTGTTCACACGGAAGTTGTTCACGAACTTGGAAAATCCGCATCCGAAAATTTTATTGAATATATTCGAAAGATAGGTGTAATTGTAGCCCATCTCGTTCGCAAGGTTTTTCAGCGTTATAACCTTGTCGTAATTCTGCTGAATGTAGTATAACAGTTTTATCGAAAGGTCTTCTTCCGTACCCGTTACCGCGCACTTGGCGATATTTTCGTACGCCCTGCCGCAAATTCCGTACAGCACGGCAGACTGCATAAACCTGTTAGTCTTTTCGTTTTTTAAAAGGTCAATCTCGCCGCGGTCGACGAAATCGAACACTGCGTACACGCCGTTACCACCCCCCCCCATCCCACTCCACGAACCGTTCTTCGTTTCGTTATAAAATTCGGAAACGTAGTCGCTGGAAAAAACGCAGAGAAAGCTGCGGGAAAATTTATCCGTCTTGTAGGCGTGTACGTGGTTTGGCAGAACGAGCATCGCCTTTCCCGACTTTAAAATAAAGGTTTCGTCATACACGGAGCATTCCAGCTCGCCCTCCAAAACGGTAATAAATTCGTAACTGTTATGAACGTGGCTTACGAAACTTAAGTTTTCGTCTGATTGAGTGTAGATATAATTCCTGTCAATCGAGCGCTTTGTTTCAAAATACATAAATTACGCCTTTTAAAATATTTTATGATATTATATCAAAAAAATTTTTTCCCGTCAATACCCAAAATCCGAAGTGCGGGAGATAAAAACGACAATTATGTGAAGTAATTACAATTTTACTATATTTTTTGTAAAAGGCTATCTTTTTTCGTGTTTTATTACAAAATCAAAACTTTTTGCCATAGTTTGCAAACTTTCTTCTTGAAACGGCGGGTTATCTTATTTATACTGAATGCAATAAAGGTTTTCCTTGAAAAAGGTTTATCTCGATTTATTGGAGGAAAGTTAAATGAAAAAGAAGTTAACGGCGCTCGTACTCGCTTCCGCAATGGCACTCGGCGCAGGCGCGTTTCTCGCAGGCTGTACCCAGCCCGAACCCGAGCATACCAAGCATTACGACGTAGACGCGGACGGCGTTTGCGACGTGTGCAGTGTGGATATGGAAGGCCACGAGCATATTTACTCGAAAAAATGGCTTTACGATAACGAATACCACTGGCACAAGGCAGTCTGCGCTCACAAAGACGAAATTTCCGTCAAGCAACCGCACTCTTACAACAGTATGGGCGTTTGCAAAGATTGCAAAATATTTGCTCCTGCCGACCTTCCCGTAGACCCCATAGACGGCGTATACCACTTTGAAGCGGAATGTGCAATTCTCGACGACGCGCAATCCCCCGCAAATGCAACTATGGTTATAGAAGTGAACAAAAACGAGTTCACGGAAACGAACAAAACGGACGGCCCGCTCGTTTCAAACGTAGGCTACTTCGGCGGCAACTATGCCGGACATACCATTACCTGGAAATTCAACTCCGCCACTGCGGTTGAAAACGTTACGCTTAAGCTCAGAATGGCGTCTGCCGTCGGTTCGTGGGACGACCAGAAAATAACGGCAATCGACTTAGGCAAGGATGGCGCGCCCACTCTTTCGGTAAACGGCGCGGACGTTACGCTGGCAGGCAAAACTCTTCCCGGATTATCAGGACTTTCGCAGGCCGATATGCAGAACGGCGTCGCTTACCACCACTTTGCCGAAGTTGAAATTACCATCAATATCGTTGCGGGCGAAAACACCGTCGTGCTTACTTCGGGTTCGAAAGGCTGCAACGTAGATAAAATTATGATTACCACGGACGCACAGCTCACTTTCACCAGAACCAACAACTTGCAGCGTCCCGGCAGTCACTGATAAACAGTATAAAAAACTACGCGGCGTCGGTCCGGTGCGTTACCGAACCGACGCTTTCGGTTTATACGGACAATTGATTACGATTAAAATTTTATTACTATATTATATAAGGAGCTATTTATGAAAGAAATTTTCGCAAATATCCCCGCCGTAAAATACGAAGGCGCAGACAGCAAAAACAAATTCGCCTTCAAGTTTTACGATGCGGATAAAGTTATTTTAGGCAAAAAGATGAGCGAGCATCTCCCCTTCGCCATGGCTTGGTGGCACAACCTGTGCGCAAACGGAGCGGATATGTTCGGCAGGGGAACGGCGGATAAATCGTTCGGCAAAAAACCCGGTACAATGGAACACGCCAAAGCAAAGGTGGACGCAGGCTTCGAGTTTATGCAGAAGTTGGGAATAAAGTACTTCTGCTGGCACGACGTGGATTTGGTTCCCGAAGCCGACGACATCAAGGAAACCAACGCCCGTTTAGACGAGATTTCAGACTACATACTCGAAAAAATGAACAAAACGGGCATAAAGTGCCTGTGGGGTACGGCAAATATGTTCGGCAACCCCCGCTATATGAACGGCGCGGGCTCTACCAACAGCGCGGACGTATTCGCGTTTGCCGCGGCTCAGGTTAAAAAGGCGCTCGATATCACCGTAAAGCTCGGCGGCAGGGGCTACGTTTTCTGGGGCGGCAGAGAAGGTTACGAAACTCTTTTAAACACCGACGTTAAATTCGAGCAGGAAAATATCGCCCGCCTTATGAAAATGGCGGTTAAATACGGCAGGAGCATAGGCTTTAAGGGCGACTTCTTCATCGAACCCAAACCCAAAGAGCCCATGAAACACCAGTACGACTTCGACGCGGCGACGGCAATCGGCTTTTTAAAGGCTCACGGCTTGGAAAAAGATTTCAAAATGAACATCGAAGCCAACCACGCCACGCTTGCGGGACACACCTTTGAGCACGAATTGCGAATTTCCGCTATAAACGGTATGCTCGGCTCGGTAGACGCAAATCAGGGCGATTACCTTTTGGGCTGGGATACCGACGAATTCCCCTGCGACGTATACACCGCAACTTACGCAATGCTTGAAATTCTCAAAGCGGGCGGACTTACGGGCGGACTCAACTTCGACGCTAAAAACCGCCGCCCTTCCTACACCTACGAAGATATGTTCCACGCCTTCATTCTCGGTATGGATACCTGGGCTTTGGGACTTATCAACGCGGCGAAGCTTATCGAAGACGGCACGCTCGATAAATTCAAGGAAAACAAATACTCCACCTTTAAAACCACCGAAATCGGCAAAAAGATTTTATCGGATAAAACTTCTCTTGAAGAGCTTGCGGCTTACGCGGAAAAGCTGGGCGCGCCCGAACTTCCTTCAGGCGGCAGTCAGGAATATTTACAGCACGTTATAAATAACGTACTCTTTGGAAAATAAAAGTCGTTGCCGCCGGAAGCCCTGCTTTTCGGCGGCAATTTTACGGGATTGAAAATATGTATATCGGTATTGACTTGGGAACTTCGTCCGTCAAACTTTTACTGGTTGCGGCGGACGGCAAAATACTAAACTCGGTTACTCAGACCTATAAGGTACACTACCCCCGCGACGGCTGGAGCGAGCAGAACCCCGAAGACTGGTATTCGGGCGTTATCGGCGGCATAATGCGGCTTTTGGTCGGTCAGGATAAGTCGGCGGTAAAGGGCGTGGGCGTCGGCGGACAGATGCACGGACTGGTCGTTTTAGATAAGGAAGACAAGGTAATTCGCCCGTGTATATTGTGGAACGACGGCAGAACGGAAAAGCAGACGGAGTACTTAAACGAAGTTATAGGGCGCAAGGTCCTTTCCGAACGCACGGCGAATATAGCGTTCGCGGGCTTCACCGCACCTAAAATACTCTGGCTTAAGGAAAACGAACCCGAAAACTTTAAGCGGATAGATAAAATAATGTTGCCCAAGGACTATATAGTTTACCGCCTTACGGGCAAATTCGCAACGGACTACTCGGACGCGAGCGGCACGCTCCTTCTCGACGTAAAAAACAAGCGTTGGCACGGGGATATGCTTGAAATATGCGGCATTAAGGAAACGCAATTGCCCCGCCTTTACGAATCGTACGACGCCGTGGGAACGCTTTTGGACAGCGTTAAAAAAGAGTTACAGCTCTCCGACAGGGTAACGGTTTGCGCGGGCGCGGGCGACAACGCCGCGGCGGCTATCGGCACGGGTACTATAAAGGACGGCGACTGTAACGTTTCTCTCGGCACGAGCGGCACGGTGTTCATTTCAAACGACGCTTTCTCCGTGGACGACAAAAACGCCCTGCACTCCTTCGCGCACGCTAACGGAAAATATCACCTTATGGGCTGCATACTCTCGGCGGCAAGCTGTAACGCCTGGTGGATGGAAAACGTTTTAAAGACGACGGAATTTTCCGCCGAACAGCGCGGCGCGGATAAGCTGCGCGGCAAGAACGACTTGTTCTTCCTGCCCTATTTAATGGGCGAAAGAAGTCCGCACAACGATACCAACGCACGCGGCGCGTTCATAGGTCTGCGCCCCACCACCACCCGCACGCAGATGACTCTGGCGGTTATGGAAGGCGTGGCGTTCGCCCTTAAAGACTGCGTTGAAGTAGCCAAGGCAAACGGCGCGAAAATAAGCAGCACGCGCATATGCGGCGGCGGCTCGAAAAGCCCGCTGTGGCGGCAGATAATCGCCGACGTATTGAATATGCCCGTGGAAACGCCCAAAACTCAGGAAGGACCCGCTTACGGCGGAGCAATTCTCGCAATGGTGGCGTGCGGCGAATACGCAAGCGTTAAGGACGCGGCGGATAAGCTTATAAGCATTACCCAGACCGTAACCCCCGACCCCGAAGCGGCGGCGGGCTACGAAAAGAGATACGCAGTATTCAGACAATTATATCCCGCGCTTAAAAACGCGTTCAGACTTTATCAGGAGCTTTAAATGACACTCGAAACGGATATCAATCAAAAATGTATAGACGCGGTAAGAATACTTTCCGCACAATCGATTACCAATGCAAACTCGGGACACCCCGGCATATGCTTGGGCGCCGCGCCCGTGGCGTACACGCTGTTTGCCGAGTTTATGAATTTCAGCTACAAAAACCCGCAATGGGAAAACCGCGACAGGTTCGTCCTGTCGGCGGGTCACGGTTCCGCCCTTCTGTATTCGCTTTTACATCTCTTCGGAATGGGCGTTACCAAGGAAGATTTGGCGAGCTTCCGCAAATTCGGCTCTGCTACCCCCGGTCACCCCGAACACGGCGTTACCGCGGGCGTGGACGCGTCCACAGGTCCTTTGGGTCAGGGTATAGCAAACGCCGTGGGGCTTGCGCTTGCCGAAACTCATCTCGCGGCGAAATTCAACAGAGCCGGTCACTATATCGTAAACCACTACACCTACGCGCTCTGCGGCGACGGCTGTCTGGAAGAAGGAATAAGCTACGAAGCCTGCTCCTTTGCAGGCACCCAAAAGCTGGGCAAGCTAATACTTTTTTACGATAAAAACGATATTTCAATAGAAGGCGACACGGCAACGGCGTTCTCGGAAAATACGGCTATGCGCTTTGCGGCAATGGGCTGGCAGGTAATAGAAGTACCTAACGCAAACGACGTTAAAAAAATCCGCGCCGCCATACGCGACGCACAGCGCGAAACGGGCAAGCCAAGCGTAATTATATGCCGCTCGGTTATAGGCTTCGGCTCGCCGCTCGCAGGCTCTGCCGAAATACACGGCTCGCCGCTCTCCGAAGAACAGCTCAAACAAACCAAGGATAAACTCAACTGGACGGAAGAGCCGTTCGAAGTTCCCGAAGCCGTGCGCTATAACTGTAAACGGCTCGCCGACGAAAAGTGCAAGGCGGAAACGGAGTGGAACGAAGCTTTTAAAAAATACTCGGCGGCATATCCCGAGCTTGCAAAAGAATATAAAAATTACTTCAACGGTTTCGTTATCGACGGCTCAAAGAAATTTACCTGCGAAAAGCCCGAAGCCACCCGCATAAGCGGCGGAAAGGTTTTAAACGATTTGGCAAAGAGCATACCCAACCTTTTATCGGGTTCGGCAGACCTTTCCCCTTCCACCAAGACGGATTTGAAGGGCGAAGAATGGTTTTCGCCCGAAAACAGGCTGGGACGCAATATTCACTTCGGCATACGCGAACACGCAATGGCGGCGATATGTAACGGCATAGCGTTGCACGGCGGACTGAAAATAGTCTGCTCCACCTTCTTCACCTTCTCGGACTATATGAAGGGCGCAATGCGTATGAGCGCGATTATGAAGCTGCCCGTAATCTACGTGCTTACCCACGACGGCATAGGCGTAGGCGAAGACGGACCCACCCACCAGCCCGTGGAACAGCTTGCCGCTCTCCGCGCCACGCCCGACGTAAGCGTGTTCCGCCCCTGCGATTACTCGGAGACGGCGGCGGCGTATATCTGCGCATTAACGGGCAAACAGCCCGCGGCGATAGTTCTCTCCAGACAGAATTTAACTCAGTACAATAAGGGCGAAAACGCGATGAAAGGCGGCTATATAATAGACGACTGCAAGGGCAATCCCGACGCGCTTTTAATTGCAACGGGTTCGGAAGTGGAGCTATGCGCACAGGCAAAGACCATTCTGGAAAGTAAGGGCGTAAAGACGAGAGTTATCTCCCTTCCCTGCTTCGAACTCTTCGAAAAGCAGACGGAAGAATATAGAGCGTCCGTAATTCCCAAAACGGTAAAGGCACGCGTCTGCGTGGAAACGGCAAGCCCCTTGGGCTGGCGCGAATACGCGGGCGACTGCGGGGAAATTATCGCAATGACTTCGTTCGGGCTTAGCGGCGACTATAAAACGCTGTATAAACACTTCGGATTTACTCCCGAAAATATCGCCGGAAAAGCAACGATAAGCCTGAAAAAATAAAGAGAATACGGGTAACGACTTAAAGTCGGCTCTCCGCGTTTAACCGAAATAAGCCCTGCCGCTAACGGCAAGGCTTATTTTTTCGAAAGATTTATTGTTTATATCAAACTATTCTGCGTTAAGCTTTTTTGCAAAACCCGCAACGCACGTAGCCGCAATAGAAATAAGGTAAAGCTTTGCTTCGGTTTCCTTTAAAGTTCCGCGGTAGGTAAAAACCTGTGATTTGGTATGCACGTGAATGTCGTGGTTGAGTATTTCAACGTATCCCGTTGCCGAAAGCCACAACGCCGCAATCTTCACCGCTTTCCGCCGAATACTTTTTAATATGGTCGATAAACCGTACGACCTGTTCCGCGTCGTTTTCAACAATAGCGATTTTCATTCCTTCTCCCCACTGTAACCTTATCCGTTATTGTGTCCTGTTAAATGATTTTATGCGTTACAGCGTAACGCATAAAGAGAGTACTCTCTTTCGTTTGACGGTTATATTTTTAGTATATACAAAAAAACTTTACTTGTCAATAAGTCAATTTTTCGGCAAAGTAAAGTCAAATAAGCTAAATACACACGATATTATGCGTAAAAGCCCAAAATAATTATGAATTCGAATAGCGGGGCTAACCGCTTCTTTTCAAAAAGTTCTTTGACATACGCGCCGCAAAATGCTACTATTGATATCGGGAGTAAATAAAATGAAATCTTTTCGTCTTGAAAACAGCCCTATAACTTATTTCGTCGACGATACCGCTAACGGCGAATGGGCGGTATTCGTCCACGCGGCATTCGTAAGCCACGAAATGTTCGAAACGCAGTTTAGCTGCTTTTCGGGTAAATACAACCTGCTTGCCGTGGATATTTTGGGTCACGGCGACTCCGTTCACGCGCAAAAAGGCGACGGCGTGGACAAAACCGCGGAATGGATAAATATGATTTTCGAAAAACACGGTATCCCCGCCGCCCACTTCGTCGGGGTTTCGTTGGGTTCGGTATTTATACAGGACTTCGCCAACAAATACGGCGATAAAGTTCTGTCGCTCGCGTGCTTCGGCGGGTACGACATAAATAATTTCGATTTTGAAAAACAAAAGGCAAACTCCAAAGCGCAGGCGGCAATGGCGATAAAAGCAATGATTTCCGTAAAATGGTTTGCAAAGTCGAACAAAAAAATTTCCGCGTATACGCCCCAAGCGCAGGAGAAATTTTATAATATGAACGTAAAATTCAGAAAAAAGTCGTTCAGCTATCTTGCAAAGCTTAAAAATCTCGTAAATAAATATCCGTCCGAGAAACGGCAATACCCGCTTTTGGTCGGTTGCGGCGAACACGATATCCCCGCAGAAATTGAAATCGTAAACGAATGGTCCGCCCGCGAAAACTGCGACAAAGTAATATTGAGCGGCGCGGGACATTGCGCGAATATGGATAACCCGAGCGGATTCAACGCCTGTCTGGAAACCTTCTGGACGAAAACCAAAAAAGTGTAACCCGTCAAAATAAAGAAATCCCGACAAGGTAAATTTCTCTTTGGAAAACCCTGTCGGGATTATATTTTAATAAGGAGAAAAACTTAATTAACCTTTTTGACGTAAAAATACCAACCGTAAAAGTTTTGCGGCATATTACCCTCCGTTCCCGTAGAATTGGGCAAGGGTTTCCACAAACTCTTTCCTGCGGTATCGGCTGATTACTAAATCCTCATCGCCCACACGAACAGTATTTTTATCCAATCCTTTAACGTGGCGAAGGTTGACAAGGTAGCAGCGGTTACACATACAGAAATTAGGGTCGTCTATCTGGTCCGTTGCATCCTTCAAAGAACCCCAAATACGGAAATCACCCTTCTTCGTATGCCAAATTACGAAATGATTAAGAACTTCAACGTAGAGAATATCCCTTACGTCAATAAAATGAATTTCGCCGTCTATATTCAGTTGGATTTTCTGCGCCTGATTTTTTTGTATACGCGAGAGCGCACGCTTCATCTTTATTGTAAAACTCGGATAGTCTAACGGCTTCACAATAAAGTCAAGAGCGGCAACAGAATAACCCTCTACGGCGTATCGTGCCATACGCGTAACGAAGATAATTGCAGTATTCTCGTCCACCTTGCGTATAAGCTTGGCAGCTTTCATACCGCTGATACCGCCCATATCTATATCGAGAAAAATTACGTCGTACCGCGGCGCATAATTTTCGAGCAGTTGTTCGCCGGAAGAAAATTCAATTATATTATACTCCGTTCCGTACCGTGAAAACTCCGTAAAAAAGCGCGCAACGAGTTGTTTAAACCTCTCAATGTGTTCACGCTCGTCGTCCACTACCGCTATCGTTAACATTTTTCCCCCCACTGTAAAAACTAAATTCCCCTTATTCGCCCTTGACCCGCTCCACGGTATTCGCCACTTTTTTCTACTATTAATTGTTTTTATGCTTTACACAGTAACGCATAAATGGTGACGTTTAAAAATTTTCTTTCACTCTTCGATTATATACGTTATAGCCTTAATTGTCAATATAAATAAAAGTAGACTACTACAATAACAGATGCATCTTTAAGTCAATTTTATTTCAAAACTCGTTGTAGAGAGTGCAAAATTCAGCGTGAAATCGTTTCTATATGGGTAGGACATATCTCGGACAACTCAATGACAACGAAGGTTTACACGCACCTTGCGAACAATATAGAACTTAAACTTAAAGAAATCGCACTGTTTAACTATGATTTGGAATAAAAAAATAGCCCTTTCAATTTGACTTGGAAGGGCTAACTCTTTATTCATTATTGTTATAATCTGTAAAATAAGACAAATGTTGCGACTAAATTTGATTGAAAAATGGTCGCAACTTTGGTCGCAAAAGCCGGTATCTTTTCAACTAAAAAATCGTGTTAATTTGATTTTGTAAGAAAAGCGCATTTTCACAGAAATCGTGTTAAAACCGGTTTAATTGCGACCGGAACTGCGACCAAGTCCGGCAACACAGTAAAAGAAAAACCGCATATATTGTGCTTTTATTACTAAAAACAACAACATTTTGCGGTTTTGCTGGTGCTCGTGGCCGGACTTGAACCGGCACGGTATCTCTACCGAGGGATTTTAAGGTATGTGCGTCAAAATTTGACCTTGACAAAAACCATAAAAACAGGGCATTTTCAGCCGAAAACCGCCTATAAATGCCCAAAAATCATTAAAATCCGTTTGTTACAAAATCCCTAAAATCAGCAACTTCCCAATTTTTTCACAAAATTATAGCGGCTTTCTAACGAAAGCCGCATTTTCTAATAAGCAAATCAATTAAATTATCATTTAAGCATCGCTTCTATTCTTTTGTACACAAGAGAAAGTTCGTTAATATAACCTACTCCGCCTCCCTGTAGGCTATATGCTTCATCACAATATTTCTTTGCGGTTAAAGGCTCATTAATATCACAATAAGCCGCAGCTAATGATGTTAGTAGCGGTATTGAATAGAAGTCATCTTCGTCTATATAATCCTTTGCAAATTCAATCGCTTTTTTCGGTTGACCGACGTTTCTGTATACGCTAGTCATAGTTGATGCAAGTCTACGCGCAAAATCGTATTTGCCGAATTTTTCAAAGCCGTACTTAAACACTCTGTCGCACAAATAATATGCCTTAAATTTATACATGTACCGAACGAAATCCACAAGCTCGCCTTCCGACATATTTTTATAATCTATCGTTTCAAAATACGACTCCATAACTCTATCCGCTATATCAGAGCTAACGGCTATAAAGTGCGAATCATAAACCGACTCACCATTTATATAGTACGTTTCATCTTCAAATTCAAATTTCGTCATATTTAATTCCTCTTATGTTCCGTTAGTTTCCTTCGTCTTGCCGTTTTACACCACTAAGCAACTGTAAAAATTTAATTTTGTTTTCAACACTAACCAGATTAATTAATACAACTCTTCACCGCTAATGCAATCATATTCAGAAGATACTTCTTCAAATCCTCTTACCGAGATAAATCCAATATTTCCAACAGCAAGTCCTTTTATATTTCTGATTTGTTCTTCTTCTGCTTGCATCTCTTTTAAAGATAACGGTTTAGAATAATACTTAACCTCGTAAATATCGAAGTTATCTTTTCTCTGTAACACAACATCAAACTCACCGTTTGTCTTCGTTGCGCTGTCATCGTAGTAATACGTTCCGATACGGAATATACCTTTCATCTTCCCTTCTTTGACCTGTAATGAGAAAAACGTTCTTGCAATCTCTTCGAATCTATGAGAGATAAAAGTTATGATGGAAGGTTCTATATAGTTATCGTAAAAGGCCTCTGCACCTAACATCTGTAACGCACTTTTGTTTTTATAGACGTAAGTATACCAGAACCGCAAAAGGTTATCAGGCATTTCATAGGAAACTTTTTTGTTGTCATCTTCCTTATTAATCGGATAAACTTTTGAAACCATATCCATATCAAGTAAAGTTTTTAGCTGTTTACTCAAAAGTCCGTTATTTGTCAACCCTAACTTGCCTTCAATTTCACCATACTTCTTTTTTCCATTTGCTATAACGTTTAAAATGCGCTCCGCATTAACACTTCCGGACAAATCGGAAACAAGAAGATTTTCCGCATAGGAATGAACTGCGTTTAACGGATTTAACACAGTTTTCAAAATATTTTGTTTTAAATCAGACTTGCTATCAAGTTGCTCATTGACAAAGGGTGAGCCGCCAAATACAGAATAAAATGCAATTTTATCATAGACGGTTTTATCGTTGTAAAATACAGCTGCTTCCCTGTAATTAAGTTCTTTCAACTTGATATTCAAAGAAAACCTGCCGTACAACGCATTCCTCTCTTCCAGCAAATCTTTCATCATGCCTACATGTGAACCCGATATAAATAATCTAATGTTCGTTATATTGTTGTCAATGATTGTCTGGAAAATCGAATCAACCGTTTCCCCTTTGTTGAACTGCTTTAAATAAGGATACTCGTCGATAATAATATTTAAAGTTTTATCCAGCGTATTTAGATACTGAAATACTTCCTGAAAAGATGCAAAGCCCATTTGTACAGGCAATACTTTTGTCTTGACAAGTACAGAAACAAATCCGTTGATATTGTCTTGCATCGAAGATTTAAGACACTCATAATAAACAGTAGTGTCTTTACTGCTTTTAAGTACCTCTAAAATTAGAGTTGTCTTACCTACTTTCCTTTTACCATACACAAGCACACTTCCGCTTCTTTTATCAAGAACGGCTTTTATTGCTTTTAATTCTTCTTTCCTTCCAACAAACATTTAGCACACCTTTACTGAATTTATTTTCACTGAATTCAAATTCAGTATAATTCATTATTACCATTTTGTCAAGGATAAAACTTTAATATTACAAAAATGAGCCACGATATGTGGCTCATTTTGCGTTTGATTGTTATTCAATTGTAGTTCAATTATGGTAACCTCGTTTAACTTTATGGATTTTTTCTATTTATTTTTTCTGATAACACACTCATTAAATAAGGGCGGATAGAGTTATAAATGATTGCGCGTATTTTTCTGTGCATATTATATGTAATATCTTCTTTTTTCCTTTTGCTAAACATTTTTAAGAAAAATTTATAATCCTCCTCGCCATCATATCTGTTATAATCAGTATCAAAAGCTCCGCGCTCATATAATTCACTTATCAGCTTTCGAGTAAAAAACTCTGCTGATAATTAAAAAATTGATTATCTTCAACGGCATGTAAAAGGCGGAACATTTCTTCACGCACAGAAATTTCTTCATCCAAATCTGCTCTATTGAACTTTTGAATACAACAACTGCCTATAGGCTAAAGAATATTCCCATTCCTTTCATTCAATATAGTAAAATTATCAATAACCGCTTGAATAAGATTTTCACTATATATTGACATCTTTTATCTCCTACTATCCTTCAATCCAATCGGCGTTTTAGTTGCGTTTAAAACTGCTTAATATCTTTCGCATTGGCTTCGTAGTGGCTTATTTTCAACATCAAATCGTCAACTTTAAAAATCATGCGTCAATCTCTATTGTCTCACTAAGGTCTATAAAATCTTCTTCTTGAGAATTCTTAAAGCAACGCCTTAAATAATCTAGACCACCGTCAACACTACAGCATCCACAAGAACAAGTTACAAAGTTATGGCGATGGATTGATTCAATAATATCACCACAATGATTACACTTAATCGCATTTTTTATTATCTTTGTCAATGTATTGTCTCCTTATATTAAACACTCTTTAATATTGATTATTACGCTAATCAACTAACTGGCTTAAAAATGCCAATGCTTTATTACGGTCAAGTGTCTCATGAACCTTTTGATTCTCATAACTGCGTAGACATTTATAACAAGAAGGATCACAGTCGCATTCAGACAAAATTTTTACTGCTCTATCAATAACAGCTTTTAATATGTCACCCGATTCGGTTATAAGTCTACGGGAATGCCCAGCCCCGCCCGGAACGGAATCATAAATAATTATCTGATGAGAATATTCCCCGTTTTTTAACTTATACGTTAGACAAGCCTTAACGTCACGCTTTTCAATACTTAGTACGTCAGCAAAAGCATTCAAAAGAGCATACATAACGGAAAGCATAGTTGCATAATCCGACGTATCCGTTTCAAATTCGATTTTTGCAACATCAGTCTTAAATTCATGATGTAAGCTGTACTTATTCAACTTTGTGTTTGTGCAAAATCCTTTCCCGAATGGACTGGCATGTTTCGGGCCGTCTTTAATGGCTTCAACTTTGCTTTTATAATCAATATATTGAATTAATTTACCCGTTTCATCTGCGGCAATTGTATATCCGCACTTTGAACATACGTAAAAATCTTCTGTAGATTTTACTACCAGCGAATCGTTTGCTGTAGATTGTACGTTTATCTTAATATCCCCGAAGTCATACGAATACGTGCTTATTGTATCAGCATTTTTATCTCCGATATAAATAGCTTCTGTTCTGTACTTTCGCTCCTGTGCAGTTAAAGGAACCGCTTTCACATCCTGCTCGGCGATAAACCCGGCACGAGGTTCGATACTTTTTTTAAAATCTCTCGGGCGCAGAATTTCACCGCAAACTAAACAAGGCTGCCCGTCCAAGCTGATTGACATATTACTGTAATTTATATGTTCGCATTTAGGGCACCGTGCGATAAATGACACGTCGAAATCGGGCATTTCGCTTTTGTTTACAATAGGTTTTCTTATGTAACGACTTGTATATAAGTTACCATCGGCAACGACTTCTGCTGACGGAGCATACTCGGCAATAGCGACTGATAAATCTCTGCTTAAATTCAGCGATTTAAATTCTTTAGAAGAAATATTCTGCGCCAGTTCAACCGAATCTACGGGGAATCCGTATTTAGGTAAAATATTGCCCCTAACCAAGAAATCAATCAGCTCATTATTCTGATACCGTTTTAATTTGTTCTCAATACTGACAGCCGCATTTGCCTCACCCGCTTTAAGTGCTTTCTTACGTTCTTTTTCCAAGTAATCTACATTCTTTTCGTAATCATTAATCAACAATGTAAATCTTCCGTTTTTACCGCAAAAATCTTCCAACCAGCCAAATGAATCTAATTCTATATTCTGCAAATTCCACAAGTCATTTGGTATTGAGTTTTTAAGTAAAGTTTTTAAATCTAACGGTTTCGACTTCACCCACTCTACAAAGTCTTTATAACCTCCGTCATTGATAAATGTCTTAGCATTATTTTCACTAAACATTTTTTCATTTATTTTTAAGTATAAACTTATAGCAACAGCATAAATATGACGCTTGATTATTTTTTCGTTTTCTAATTTGAACTGTGGCGGATATATAACACCACTTATCATCTCTTCCGGATGCTCAAAAAGTGTAAAGTCATGTGAGCTTAATCTTGCATAGGTAAGCGCAAAAGCCGCGGCTTTGATACTTCTTCCTGCCCTGCCGACTCTTTGCGCGTAATTGGAAGCAAGAGGCGGAATGTTGCGTAAAAATACAGTTTCCAAATCACCGACGTCCACACCCATTTCAAAAGTAGTTGAACACGAAAGCGCATTTATTTCTTTCCGCACAAACTGCTGCTGATATTCCAATGCTTCTTTTTTAGCAAGCTGCGCCGTATGTTCCTTAATAAACAGTGGCGAAACTTTGTCGCTTTCATACAACATAGCATAATAATTATCTTTGCACTGTTTATCCGAATCTAACCTTGCCAGCTTGCCACCACAACGCGGATGCCTGCACTTATTGCCAATATTGAATTGCGTCACCTTATGGCACTTATTACACTTCCACACCTCGGCATTTTTACCCAAATAAACCCGAAGACTGTTTGCACGCATAAAATAACCTCTGCCATCTGAGGTCTGCAACGAATAATTATTTGGCATTGCCTTACCCGTTAAATAATCCCAATAGTTGTCTAAAAAGTCATACGCCTCTTGATCGTCAACTTGTAGGAAATCTTTAACAACTTCCATTTTATTTTGACGATAATATTTCTTCTCGCCGTTTTTCTTTGTAAATTCAGTAGGTAAAAACGGATGTGCATTTTTTAATGAAACATCTTTTGTCTTTGTTACAATTTGTTGAATTTGAGTAAAGAATATATACTTTCTGTCCTCATCGTTAATATCTGTTTCTTTATCGGGTACGATTGCTCCTTCACGCACGATTTCAAGTGCCAAATAATCAAGAAAATCAAGGGCAGACTCTTTATCAACATGATACTTGCCAACTACAATATCTACAATTCTGTCATCGTTTCCCAAATAACTAAATTTTAGTTTCCCGAACGAGACAAGTGACGTATCACGTCTGCTGTTATATAGCTCATTTAACACCGCAATCCATGCATTGCGTCTGCTTTCAACACTACTTGAACTTGCATTATCCGCATTGCTTTCCCTGAATAATCTGAGCGTAGAATAATAATTATCCAACAGTCCAACGAGCTCACTAACGATTAAACCGTTCGGTCGATTATCCGCTTCCTGTTTGACAATATTCCAAATTCCTCTGCGTCGCAAGAACTCGCTATAAGAAACTTCCATATGACAAGCAAATTTTGCGGCACCTTGCCTGCTATCAGAAAATACAAGAAATTGACTTCCGGTTCTGTCTTTTCTGCGATTGCTTGACGAAGATACACCGAATAAACCCTTCTTAGCACTACTGTTTTCTGTTGCGCCTTCAAAAGATATGAAATGCTCTGGTATCTGCTCAAATAACGAAGTTGCCAAAACACCTGTCGCTGCCTCATAACCGAGTTGAAGTCTTCTTAAATTTCCATTACAATTTAAGCATTTTTCTTTTTTTACACGCGCAATAAGAATGGGCGCACAATTCCCGCAAGTACACCATTTATTGTGTGATTGATTTTCTTCAATAATCGCCCCACAGTTTTTACATAGCACGAACTTTTCTGCTGGTTTACGGTCTGCTTCACTTTGCTCGTCAATATCCTCGAATTCCTCTTCGTCGCCGTCTCCAACAATTTGATAATATTCTCTTACGTCGCTAATTCCAGCACGGACAAGCTTTTTAGTCCCCTCATCACGTTTGCCGATAATTGCAAGTTCACCGCAATCATCGCATACACCAACCTCAAACATTTTTATTTCGCCGTTATACTTGTCTTTGCGTGTCAATGTAAAACTTTGAGTATAGTCCAAAGCCATATATCCGCCATCTAACGCCCGCAAAAAGTAGTGATAGCGTATATCTAATAAAAGTTTTCCTCCTTTCTTAGCCTTAGCACATTGCGAAATGAATGCAACAGCAGTTTGGCGCGTCATATGCAGATTTTCCGCAAAATCGTCAAGAGAAATCAGCCCGCCCTGTTCACGCATCGTTGCATAAATATCCGACTCAATAATTAAATCATATAATATTTCTTCATCAGCACGGGTACTGTCAAAGGCGATGTTATATTCAGTTAAAGTCTGTTTAACAGGTCGCTCTTCTGCGGCAAGGTCTTCGAATAATTTTTCCGGATATGTATACGTCCCAGAGCAATACTGTCTTATTCTGTCAGCATAAACAATATTCTCTTGTTTAAAATCGCAGCCCGTTAATTTTGACGCAAAACCGACAACACGTTCTTTACTTTCGCTTGACCGATCACCAAGCGTTGCCGACGTAAGAATAAATTGAGGTTTGCTGTCACCCAGTCGCGCTTTTAACCTTCCCATAAGTAGCGCAGTTTCTATTCCCACAGCACCGCCGTAAACGTGAGCTTCATCCAATACGACGAATTTGAAATTTGCTTTTGAAAATAAAACGTCATCACCGGGACGAAACAGCAAATGCTCTAACATCGCATAATTCGTAAAGAGTATGTGCGGGGGATGCTTCTTCATTTCGAGACGAGATAACATCTCGTTTTTTAATCGTGATTGTAATTCAGGACATTTTTCGTTCGCATACATTGCTTCGTAAAGTTGAACGGCAGCCTTCTCGGTATACTCTGTTTCGCCGTTATAGACACCAAACGTAATTTGAGGATAAGCCAGCAATATCTCGCGCAAGCCCTTAATTTGATCGTTTGCCAATGCGTTCATTGGATAAATGAAAATGGCACGCACACCGTCATTTAAAGTTCCTGCTTCTTGTTCACGCAACAATTCATTAAGAACCGGAATTAAAAAGCAGTGCGTTTTACCACTACCTGTACCTGTTGAAACAACAACGTTTTCACCAGAAACAATTTTTCTTATCGCTCTTTCCTGATGTAAGTATAATGGCCTATCTACAGGCAATTTGGGATGGCAGTTTAGCTGACATTGGCTGCGATTACATTGCGTTGTTTTACTCTGTTCCAATTCCCTAAAGAGCGGGGATAAAATACCTGCATCAATAAGCTGTCCGATGGACTTCCCCGTTTTAAACGTATCCTTAATTTCCACGAAAGGGCCGTTAGAAACGGTCCTATTTAATTCATTTTCAAGTTGCGACTGAATCTGCGGATTACGAAAATGATAGGTAGTTGCAATATAACCCATATATTCTTTTTTTATTTCTTCAGCCGCTTTTGCCGGATTAAACATTTTTCACCTCAGTAAAATGATAGTTTGTTGCAGTATAAATTTGACTTGACTGTGCACTATATAAATTACCCTTTGTATCGCATTTCAATTTAGTGTTATAATCCCCCACTGCGTCTTTTACATAAACTTGTAAAGCAATAGAAGAATGTATAACAATACGACACTCCGAATAACCACACACGTCTGTTTTATTGCCTGTTGCGTCCCTATAATGTAGTCGCGCCGAATATGTATCACTATCTTGTCCGCGAACCAATTCTGTAATATAATATCCCGTTGAAATCAACTTCCATGAATCCCCTCCGCTTCCGCAAATCGGGTTTATTTTTAACACCAAATTGTTTAATTTGAGTTTTTCTCTGTCGCCAAAAACATACTCACCTTCCCACAATATCTTCTCGCCGCTCACAAACAATCCCGCAGAAGGAGAACTTACCTGTACCCAGTAAATACCTTCGTCGACATCGGACAAGTCGCCGTTAATCAATTCAGTAGATTTTTTAACTATTTCTTCTTTACCAATGCGTTTAAGGCAAATATTGAAGTATAGCTTCTTTCCGCCAATAAAGCACTTATCTCCAATGAAAAGCAATTTACCATTATCAACAGTTAATGGCGGTTCTTGCAAAAAATGCTCTACCGTCGTTACCGAACATATTTCCTTTTGTTCACCGCTTCCATCAAATTTTAAAAAGAACGATAGATTTCTACATTTTTCATTTGCAAATATGTGTTTTCCTATTTCATATTTTAACGAAGAGTTTCGGGCGATTTCCTGTAATTTTCCATCAGCCACACAATATAGCTTTGTTTTGTCGATTTCTATAGGAGATTGTATCTCCAATACCGAACCATTACTAAAATAATTTTTATACCAAACGATATCAGAAAATGGCCCGTAATGCCATTCCTCTATGTCAATACGCCACTTGATTTGAGGAATGGTGATAAATAATCTCCCATTACCCAACTTGCAAGATACCGTTTCTTGTCCAGTTTTCCAAGTCAAATCTTTATACTGATTCCCAACGCTGACTCTAACGCTTTTATCAATATCTCCAAAATATATTTGTTTAGAAAAACCAATATGGAGTTTTTTGATTAAAACAATATCAGTATGAATCAGTTCTTTTTCTGTAAGATGTGAATATACTATGAATTCGCTTAAAACATATTGAGAGAATAACTTTGTTATGTCAACTATAAAATAGCCTTCATCAATATTGAGTGCTAAATCAGACAATAAAGTACTATTTCCGTTTACCCTTAATTCCAAAGCGTTAACAGAAGTATTTTGAGGGAGCAACAAGTTTATTCGATTGCCAAAAACTTTACAATCGTGCTCCTCATATTTCCATTTGCAAATTCCGGATTCCCCTACAAGTTGCACTTTATTTGTTACTACTTTTGAATCCATTTCATTGGCAAAGAACACTTGCCTGTTATCACTACCTAATACTTCACCATCGTCTGGATAAATATTATATAAATTAGCCGCAACCGTGTTTATAACAGTTGGAGTCTGCAAAGAATCAATTGATAATGAGTAAACAAAATAATTTCCAACTTTTAGAATCCTATTTGTCAGCTCTTTTTCATTATCAAATAATATAAAATCTTTTTCGATTGTTTTATCAAAAATGGTTTCCCCATTTTCAGCAATTTCTACACGTATATTTATATCAGCTACTTCACATAGCAAATCGTTCAATTTTATATCTTCTTGAACAGATGTTACAGTCATCTCACCGGTACGCGTAAATATTTCCTTTGAGACAATGGGGCTTGATTGATTACAAATATATACCGATAACCAAAGCTTCGGATATTCTCCACGCGCAAATCGGATTGGTGGAACACATAAATACGTATCCTCTTCTCTGCGAAGAAATTTTATGGAAATATTTTGCTTCGGTACCGATTGTATTGGTAACTTAGATGTGTTAGGTACTAGGTCGTGATCTTGTTTTCTTGCCCACCATTCCCTAACAAGATTTATAACATAATCGTTATTCAGCAACGTGCTACGGTGACGCAACAAATTAATTGTTGTTAAGACTTTATCGATTAATTCAGTAAAACAATGGCGTGTTTTATATCCCAACGCCATACTGCGTAGTCCTATCTTAATTCCATACACTCCACTGCCGATAGTAACGCCGACATTTGCCCCGCCAAGACTTTTAGCCACAGCACAAAATCCACTTGTTGCTATATTACAAATCTCGTTATCCGTATCTGCATAAGCAAAGTCCAAATCCCATTTATAGATGTTATAAACAAAATCGAAAAACGCACTCATGCTTTTATATGGAGCAAATGCATGCATCAATATCGTCGCATAATACTTATGGTCGGTATCCGCTATAAGTATTTTTCCGTGGTCGCCAAGCCCTTTAATTAAACTGGTATAGGCATTGTATAATCTTTGACTGTCACCACCGTCTAGCATTGTTCCCAAAATGTACTGCCAAAATCCCTTATCACTATCATCATCGCTCTTCCACCTTTTGGCAAGTTCAACCAACGTTGCAAAATGTATTTCATCATCGCCCAATAAATAAGAACCGATACCTCTTGCAAAAGGACGTGAATATTGTTTGGTATATGCAAGAAGCTCATTAAACTCGTCGTCGGAATAAGAAACGACACCTATAAGATTTTGTTCGGCAATTGCTTTATGAACTTTTTCTTTCAGCACTTCGCTAATGTCCATAATTTCTCCTTTGTGAGTTATATCAACTTCCACTATAATAAAATGTTATATATACTTTTCAATGGGATATCCAAGTAGCAACATTATTTTAAGCTCATCAAGACTATCTTTAAGAGCATTGTGCGTCTCTTGATATGTAATGTCTCCGGCAAGTATTCTTAGAATTGATTGAACACCATATCCCGATTTAAGTCGCCCAGTTGAACACAGTGGCATTCCACGCGGTATCTTATGATTATATTGGATATACGCCGCTAATTTCATTATATCAAACCAACGCATACCCGCAAGTTCCGGTAAATGATTCCTATCGAATACTGCGTTATATGCAAACACTTTATTAACGCAGTTATTTTTACACCAATCAATCAGACTATTAAGCGCTTCTGACCGAGAACAAATTATAGGATTTTTAACATCGCAGGTTAGAAGGACATCTGAGTACATTCCCCCTGTACGATATTCAGAGTCTAATATGTAATACTTTGATTCAAGTGGCAACATAGTATCACTATCTGCTATAACTGCCCCAATAGACATAACCTCATCTGTCCACGTTGTTTCAGTATCTATTACAACAAACTTCTCCATTGCTTGTCCTCTGTAGCATAAAATTTATCTATTGCCCTCTTAGTAACCGTCTTCGCAACAGCATCAAGAAAGGTAGCCCTGTTGGGAATTTTTATCTCAAACTTAGCATTATTTCTTGTATTCCATAAAATACCTTTTGACAAACCTAACGCAACAACGTAGCTTGCACATTGCAAAAAATGCACGTGAGAAAGCTCTGATACAAATTTTAATTCATATACTGTATCATCCCTAACCGCATCCGCAAGGCCTTTGGCAAGAAAAGCTTTTTTACCGCTTCCATAGGCAAAAGTAATTTTACATTCTGCCTGCACCTCTTCGTCGGGGCGTAATGTTGTGTTTAACCTTTTAATTAGTGCCTTCTTTTCTTTCTTTTGAACGAACGGCGTTGAAACCTGTTGCATATACCTTAGTTGCCTAGTTTCTAATCTCGTTAATAAAAGTATCTTTCTGTCAAGTGAATCGGCATCTTTTTTTGAATATAATCCCTTTTCTTGTGGATGTAAGGTAAAATAAAACTCAAGACTCTTATCTATATCATATCCGTTGAAAAATACTGCTTCCTGATATATCCCTATACAGGGAGAAAGGTCAATCAACTCATCCCTGTTTTTAATTTTTATATCTTCTGAATTATTGCTTCCAACCTCTTTTATATCCAATAATGAGTAGCATTCTTCTATATCCTCAACATATTTAAAATCGAACATAGTAGAAATATCCATATCCTGAAATACTACATTTTCTTCCGGTTTAGACTTCAATGTATTTTCAGAAAGTTTTTCTTCACCATTTGAAACGAAAATTATTTTCTCTTTTCCCCTGCTAGCTGCAACGCAGAAAATGTTACGCAGTATTTCGAATGACTGCTGAGGCTTATCTATGCGCACAGCCCAATAACTTTCTGTAAAATCAAATACTATGCATATATTCCGTTCTAACCCTTTGCTGCTGTCAAAAGTAGTAAAAATTGCGCATGAGCTATCAGGCTCTACAGCCCTATTACCATCATCGTCTTGTATGCTTGAATATAATGTTCTTTTATTGAAAATATCAGGATAATTATCTTCAAGTTCATTTTGAACGTCTGACATATCTCCTGTTCTTGAGCCGAGGCATAATATATCTTTTGGGTTTTTATCAGCAAGAAATGCAATTACCTCTGCAGTATTCATGTTCATTATTTCACAATTTTCATTTACTCCAATGATTGGTTTATCCCAGATACGCCCCAGCAAACCCGCATGATTTGCAGAGAGCCTAAAACATTTTGTAAACGTAAGCTTTTCGTAATCGCATAAAAACTTATCTATAAATTCGGGAACGTTGAGTATGGTTTTATCATATATTTTCTGTTCCATATCACCAACGGCGACTATCTGCATGTTAGGATTAGCCGATTTTATGTATTCAAGCATTTCGGCAAATTCCTGCTCAATATCTTGATATTCGTCCAAAATGAGGATATCAAAATGAGGTATAGGCGGTTTTACTTGCAGAAATTTTTGAACTAAATCATGAATACCCGCACTTATATTTTGTTTCTTAAGCATTGAAAACGCAAAGCCGTGATAATTAGTTACGGTAACTAATCGCCTTTTTATCTTCTTACGCGCATCAAGTTTTAAAAGCTTGTTATAAGTAAGATATAAAATTTTACAATTTAATGGAAGCTCTTCGCACAAGTGCTGTATAGCAGTTGTTTTACCGCTGCCTATACAGGCATCGACAAGTATATTTTTGCCTTGCTTAGCAACTTCAATAAATCTAATTTGTTCATCGGATAAGTTAATTTTAAAATTAGATGTGCTCATACTCTTAATTTACGAAAAATCGATATATTGCTCACTCAAATTTAAATAATGCAAGGGCAAAGGTAAGTTTGTGACAGAATTGTATTGAGGAGAAAGATGCCTTAATTGATTCAGGAAATTTATCACTTCAAACGAATCATCATTTTCGCATAAACTTAAAGGAAAATATTCTAATAATCTTTTCCCTTTATATGATTTATTGGAATTGGAATAACTATACTCTTTATTACCGTCGTTGTATGTCCTATCATTCCTTTTTTCAGTAACACTTGCGTAATAAACTTCTTTATATTTAAAAATTCCGTCAGCGAATCCAGTTGTATTATATCCATCGGTAAAGTAATAATTAGGGATCTCATCATTGTCTCTAATTCTTACAACTCGAAGTTTAGAATTATTTAAGTTAAATGAAACGGAACAAAGCTTATTGCCTATATCAATATTATGGGGTCTATACTCGCCCATATAAGAATACGTACTTATTTTTTTATTAGAAATTCCCGGCCACAACTCACCTCTAACAAACCCATCACCGGAGACAATGACAATTGCATCTTGATAGCGGTAATAATTTTCCAAGCCTTTAATTTTTTGCTCTATATATCTTTTTGATGCTTCAAGGCACAGCTTATCGCAATCCCTGTTCATTGATAGTTTACAAAATTCTATACAAGCTTGATAATAACTCGTAGGCAATCCATTATTCACCACAGGGCTTTCAACAGTAATTAGTCTATCGCTTATATCATACTTTAACAGCATCGGTACAGCACGTATATTTGCGCCTGACATAGTTTTAATATTTGAATGTGCGCCAATAGCTAAAATGGGATATCTTAAAAATTTATCGAGTTTAGTAGCACGTTTTGTATATCCGAATTGGCGAAGCAAATCATATATTGCAACCGATATTTTATGCGGCAACCCATTAACTTCTTTAGTGTCGTTTTCATCTATCGGATTAATAAACTGAGTAACGCGATTAGTCAATGCAAATCCACAACGCAGCAGATTTTTTGCATCCTTAACGTTTTTATCGTCTTTATTTCTTGGCAGAATTATAATACTACCGACTATTAAATTTCTTGGAGCCTGCCCTACACTTTCGCTAACTTGTCTAATTCTTTCCGTTCTTTTTGATACATTATTGTAATCTTGAATTAAAATAGGGTCGGCAAAATTCTTTAACGGAAGTTTTTGTATATCAATTCTAAAATCTTCAGTATCTGTATTAATTACAACCTTTAACCCATCTTCTATTTTTTTCGCCAGTTCATTATCATTGCTTAACGAATAAATTTCTATCCTTGCCCCACTAAAACCTGTATTTGATAAACATTTGCAAATATCAATCCCATTTGGAGCCCACGTATCTTTATCTTCTTTTAATGGCGCGGGATTTAATCTTGCGGCTCTTGCTTTTACTTTATTTAACGTATCGCTCTTTGATACGAATTTTTTAATCAAGTCATAAATTGCAGTATAAAACGTAACTTTATCAAGAGCGCTTATTCCCGTTCCGATTTTAGATTCGCCGGAAAAGCTATTTTCAGTTGAACATGTGCAATAAATCTGTGGATTACTTTTTGTTTCATCATTGTAAAACTCTATTCTGTTCAGAACATCATCTGCTTTCGGTAAACTATTCGGGTATGCAAAGTTGTAACAGCTTTCATCAGCATCTTTCCATGTTACCTGATTATAGTTAGATAACATAGTAATCTTATAATAAATAGGCTTGCTATTATGTTTAACGTAAACGCTCATGTTATTTCTTAAATACTTTTTTGAGCGCGCTGAGGTGTTTTTAAATATTCTTCTGCTACAGTTTAAAAGAAGCATTGAAGAAGTCGTATTACGCCCGGGAATTGTTTGTAATCCAAAAGAAAAAACGTAGGCATACAAATCACCTTTATATCCTTTAATGACTTGCGACATTAACTCATTGCGCCCGGAATAATTCAACACCAATTCTGTATTATCGTAAACAATAGATTTACCAATCATACTCTCCATCAGTTTAAGGCAAAAGCCGTTGTAAGCATATTGGCTTGCTATGATTCCGTTTTCGTCAATAATCTCCACATATTCGGTATTAATATACTTTAACAACTCTTGCGGATTTATCAAGTTGATAAATTTAGTTAATGCCTCCTGCACCCCATCGTTCTTTAAATACTTAACATAAAATGATTGCGCAGCTGCTTGCAAATTGATGCAAATATCTTGGCATACATTAGCGTCTATTTTCTTTAAGCAAACAATCCACTTTGAATCATCACTTCCCTTACGCATACTGTTAATTTCAATTAACCCATGCACCCAATTGGCACAAATTTGGCTAAGTGCGCTACATAAAGGTAAATTATACTTATCATAGTCATATTTGGAGTTTGCCGTAATTGCCAGTTCAGCCAAGCATTCCTTCCATAAAGGAGGGAATCCAACAGTATAAGTTTTAATCGTTAAAGCTTTCGGGATAAAAGCCATCATCTGAAGTTGTTTCTGTTGACTCATAATTTACATTCTCCTTTAATGCGTTATAAAATGATTCATATAATGCTTTCGCTACATATCCATCCGTTTTTATCAAATAATCTATGTAATCACATATTTCTTTTAATATTTCAAAAGACCCGTCTCCTCTTCCGCCGTTAAATGCGCCGTCAGCAAAATAAATTCTTGGCGGTTCACCAATTTTCGATATATCGCTAACTCTGGCAGACCTACCATAAATTTGGTCTAACATAATAAATACCGTTGCAACTACATCTCTCTTGCTTTCATCCGATAAAAATCTAAGCCCTGCCGCACTATCTTTCTGCATCATATCCCAAAATTTTCCTGCTTCCGTTTTTACTTTATCAGAAAACACGCCCCAATCATCAACGATTGCATTGCAAAAGCGCATTGAAATATAGCCGTTTAATTTGCTGACTTTCAATGATATGTCATCAGGCACAGACATAGGTCTTACTAAAAAGAAAATACTTCTTATTGCTGAATTTGCGTTCTTATCTAATATGTTATATCCCCTACATATAACAGCTGCCGGAGCAACAAGAATCTTCTCTTCCGCATTGTCAAAATAAATAAGGTCATTTTTCCTTAACATACAATTTTCCGAACGGGTTTCGTCATCACGGATTAATACGGCGCATTTATGAGCACTCTTTATATCATTAAGTAGCCTTTTGGTATGAATCCATGTTTCATGCGCTTCGTCGTAACTGTTGACAATAAACAATATCTTCCCGGGTTTATTTAACTCTGCTTCTATATCTGGACGTATTTCATAAAGTAATTTTGAAATCCGCTCCGCTCTCCCTTCTTGATTTCCGCCAGAAATAACTGTAGTTGCACCACATGTGCGAATTATTGACTTGCTTAAATAATCAGTTGTTTCTTCTGAAGATTCAAGTATATAATTCACCGGAGCATTTATATGGTATTGTAACGAACCGGGAGCATAACTTGAGCCTGAAAGCAAAATAGTATGTGGGCCCAAAGGGGTACCCTCCTCATTAACTTTTAACCACGGCAAAGAAAGCATCAGATATCTACCGCAGGCATATTGCCTGTATATTTTAAGTTTCTCATCAGATTTGGAATACATCATACCGAAAATATTACCCATTGGTGCCGACGGCAAGAATTTTTGTTGAGTTATAAATCTTGCTTGCAAAAAATCTGATATGTTGTTATTACGAAGCACTTCTCTATCAACCGATTTCGCGGCATCATCTATTCTGTAAACAAATCTATCAAAGAAAATAACCTTTAGAAGTAATTGTATATGACGGTAATCTTTTTTGTCTATATGGATTTTATGATTCGAAAATAATCTATCAAGCCTTGCGGCTACATGACTGTCTTCTCTACAAGAACCATCAATAATCTCAGATAATTGGTTTGTCAAATCATTATTATACAATATATCTTCATTTTGCACATTAACGCATTGTCTCAACGCATCTTCTAATTTCTGGTCAATTTTATCAGAATGCATTTTTTCAATTAACGTAAGCGCAGAAAATGTTGAAGTAACTAAATTTTTCCAAGCACCTTTTTCTGTCTTTATTAGCTCATCTATATCATAAGATATTGCATCATATACAGATATCGCATCACGAGTAAGATTAAAAAATCTTCTTTCGTTTCTATCTCTGTCTACTGCCGAATGATTCTTTTTCATATCAACTGCACTGGCATCTGCTTGTGAATTTATGAAATCATTAAATGCTGTATTCGGCGCAAAAAAATCATCTAACGTATTTTGCACTCTGTCACATTCATCAAACATTACCACGTCAAAATTATCTATTACATCTTCTAAAAAAAGATGATGGTTTTTACCTATAAATGAAGCCGCTAACCCAGCCACAGTAGTAATTACTATTGAAGATTTTTCAGCCTCCCGAAGCATTGCAGCTCCCGGACACATTTCAAAATAGGGACACCTGTATTTTCCGAAATGTTTTTGTTCAGTATCGCATGAATGCAGATTATAACAGGGTCTTTCGCTAAATTCCCAAGCTGTTTTATTTTCGTTATTTAAGCCGTTTAAAATGCAGGGTGCCGATAAATATTTTGCAATATCTTCTTCAAGATATTTTTCGCCTTTTTTTAATAATGAATATGAGTATTTCTCTTGATTTGATTTGCCTATTAATGGAGAAACAGATATTGATAATTCCTTAAAATATTTGTAGTATTCAATAACTTCATTGATTGAATTTAAAACAATTACTGCCCTATATCCGCTTTCAGCAAGATAAAAGCTTATGACCTTTAATAACGTACTTTTGCCTGAACCTACCATTCCTACAACGTTAACTAGGTCTTCTATGCTCAAAACATCACTTTTATTTTTTACGTTTACTAATTTGTTTTTAGTTAAAACATTATAGCAATAATCATCTGCCTTTATATTTTTCATTTTTAAAGCAGTTTTTAATAAATCCTCATATTTTATTTCAATTTTCTTTCTCTGCTTTACACGGCTCTTTTCTTCGACAACGCCATCTATTCTACAATTAAAGTTATCGGGAATATCAATAGTAACAGCCTGTTTATCTTCTCGATAAAATTTATATCTACCGACATTTGCCATCGGCATATTTCTTTGTGTTTTTTCTTTTGCATTAATATAATCCCAATAATAATGTTCCCTATCTGAAACAGTGATATTTTTATCTGTTTTTACTAAAATATTGTTCTCAACATTATAAAGCCGAATATTCTCATACCGCTTGTCCATATATAAGCAAAAATCTTTCTCCCACTGCATTTTTGATGCATATACAAGAAATTTTATTCTTGCTTGCTGTAACCAAAAAAGCTGTTCATTCTTTAAGCTATGGCTTATTAGTTGATACCCTCTTAAAAGAACATATGCTTTTGATGGGTTTAACTTCGGTGATACTTTTAACAAGACACACAAAACGTTTTCAATTTTTAAAAAAGCAGAAAGACTTAATTCGCTAAAATCGTCGAAATAGCCTTTTAGGGCTTTTTTGAGTAGTTCCATATTAGCCATTTTTTAACTCCGCCTTTATCATCTTCTTTAGCATACTCATAGAAATACAACTAAAATTGCTATTCTTGATTACACTATTACAAATTTTAAGATATGCAGTGTTTTTCCTTATGATATTATCTGAAATAACGTAAAACCCTTTATCTATATTTGCGTTATAAAATTTGTTGTCATTTTTTATCTCCCCACTCAGCGTATAAGGGTTTACAAAAGTTTTAGCATCGATACCCCAACATACACTATTAGGAAACACAATCTTTATGTCATAGCGGTCAAGTTCAGGCCACAATTCGTTATTTAAATTAAATTGCTTGCAAAAATCGCGTATCTCAAGTTCCAACTTACCGGGATAGCTTACGTATCTTGCGACACCGTGCTTGAGTCTCAAGGCGAATTCTTCACCTACAACATCTAAATCCGTTCTATTTAATTTCAATCCATCTACACAATCAAAATGACAGCATTTGGGTTGAATGCCCTTAAACGATAAAGTCCATCCACAATTGGGGCACTTATACAGTTCTTCTGGCATATATTCATACGCCTCATTGAGAATATTCTGAATAGCTGAATCTGTATTATATTTAATTAAAAAACTATTCCGTTTTCTAATCGTCAGCAAAGGATTCTCAATTAAGAATTGACGAACATCCACATATTTGTCTTGCGACAAATCTCTCATTAAATTATATACTGTGTGTTCATCAATCGCTGACAAATCATTTTCCGTCGCTTCAAGATAATCCAAGCACTCATCGGAAAGTTCATAACTTCTTTCATCTTTCTTTAAATAAATTAATTGCCCCATTTCCCAAAACGGTTCTTTTCGTAATTTTTCCAAAGCAATATTATTCCATTCTTTGAACCATGTTTTTACAGGTGAAGTAAACATATTGCAAATCATTTCTGTTTCATTTAAAGTAGTTAAATAATTCTTTAAATCCTCACCTTCTTTCGCAACATATTGTAAAGCTAAAGCACAAAACATGTTTATCCCTTGACGAAGCAATAATCCCGTTCGATACTGCTCGGGATCATCACTTGAAAGTTTCTCTTTAAGCCCGAAAGCAATATGAGCAAACATTTTTTCAAATATAGCATCTTGTTCCATCTATTTTCTCCTTAAAAAAATCCGTCCTTCAAAACACTGAAGGACGGATTATTGTTTATCTTTGAAGATTCAAAGCGCTAATCTCATCTAAAGCAAGTTGTAGTAATTTATTCACCCAAAAGGTTGTCTACAAGATTACTTATACTACATATTGTGTTTTTCTAGGACAATTGCATATTAACATACAAATTATCCTTTGTCAAGCCTTTTATAAAAATAATTAATTTTTGATATGTTTACTCTTCTTTTACTAATCTATAAAAATTTAATTGTCCAATTCTTCTATTGTTAAATTTTTGTAAATGACTGGATTTTTTAACATACTTCTTCCAGCATTTTCCTGTCGAAGGATGTATTTCATTGGAGCAGTCATATATACGGCGGTTTTAATAGAACCCTCTGTCGCATCTTTATATTGTTCAACAAATTGATCGATAAAATCGCGCTCAGCTTTACTCAAGTTTAAAGTTTCACCAAACGAAGTTGACATTAAAATTGGTTGTCTACCAATCATGGCCGTATGTATTTTGTCATTTTCGTGAACTATGTTTTTTAAATACGGAATCCACGGGCCTTCTTGCATTCGAAGATAAATACAATTAGACATTGTTTGTTGATACCTATTTAAATAATTATAGTCTATTAAATATAATAATTTTGTCAATTTAAAGAAAGATATTCGTTTAGCCTTAAAAACTATGTATTCAACCATCAACGCAATTTTTGCCTGCAATTTTGATACATCTTTCAATTGTTGACGTCTATTATTTTCTTGCTTTTTAATGCCAGTCTTGGGAGACACTTCATGTGACAGAGAAATAAAATCTGCACGTTGTTGAGTTAAAGAACGATGAATTGCGGCTCTTGGGCTCATATGATACATAGGAAATAATTTTACTCCATGCCATGGTACCAAAGTTGCAACATCATTTCTTAACTCATAATTGTGACTTTCAATATTGTTTAACGCTTCTAATGCTCTCCCACCTAATGTTACTATTACTTCAGGCTTAATTAATTCTAGAATCATTTCCAAATAGTAGCTGCAATTGCTTATTTCCTCATGCGTGGGGGTAGAATTATTGCCGTTATCATCTTGAGGATTACACAGGATTGCATTAGTAATAAAAATATCATCTCTACTCCAGCCAATGTTTGCTAAAAGCGTTTCAAAATTATTGCCTGTAACATCACCATATAAAGGTATACCTGTACATTCCGCACCTAAGCGTCCGGGTGCTTCAGCAATAAACACAACCTTTGAACTAATATTACCATTTAAAACGGATAATACCTTTTTCCGATTGCACATTCTTTGACATATATTACATCTTGCGACAGAAGATAACAAACTATTGAAATAATCTAATTTATTCATATTGTTCTCCTAACTTAAAGCAAGCAGGATCCTTTCCTGAATCCAATGAACCCGAGCTCAGAAATTTTTGTGCTAAACAGCCAGATAAACATTTATGATATAAATTGCAGTTATAACATTCGCTTTTTTCTCTATTTTCCAAATGCTTTCTTACCTTATTTAAGTAAGAAGAATTATTCCAGCAATCCTTTAAAGTTGAATTCGTCAATGTATTATCTTTTACTTCTTCTGTAATTTGACTAGCTTTAATTTGTTTAAAAGCGTCACAAGGATATATAGTTAAATCCGGTGCAATTATCATTCGATTAATTGCGGCTAAACATTTAGGATTATCGTTGAGTAGCAAGACATTAAATGGTGAGCCTGTACGGATATTAAAACCATTTAGCCTTATTTGTTTAATTATTTTAATTAATTCTTTATTCTGTTTATGCGTAAGAGTGTCTTTATCCTTTATTAAGTTACCTCTCCCTTGTGGCACAAACCGCAAAACGCTTACAGTCTCAACACCAATAGATTTAGCCAGTTCTACAATATCAATAAGTTTTCTATAGTTTGAAGCCAACGCGACAAAATGAATTTCTGGAGTAATTTTATTTCGTCTACAGATACTTATGGCTTCCATCGTCTTTTTAAAACTGTCTCGTTGTCTTGTAACTCGAATGTGCTCTTGTTCAATAGGAGAGTATACGCTAAATATAGCCTTATTTAATCCTGCACATGATAAACCCGATATAATACTTTCTATGTTATCACAATTGCCGGATGTATAAATTGCACTTTTTATTCCATATTTGTTGCAAAGACTTATACAGTTAGAAAGGCCAGACCAAATTAAAGGTTCGCCGCCAGAAAAAGCTATTTCCTTAACGCCCATTTCGATAGCTTGATGAATTATATCTAAACACTTATCTTCCGAAATATTCAACTCATTGCTTGCTCCTGCGTTACTTGAACAATGAACACAAGATAAAGGACAATTGTATGTAACTTCTATTTTCAATTCTTCTAAAGTGTATTTATTCATAATCGTTATTTAAAATCTTTGTAGCAATGTCGTACAATTTGCTTTTATCTTTGTCTACATATGCATGTGAAGACATGCAAGTTATAGAACCCAACAATGAGTCTGTTTCATTGCAAATGTATTTTAAGAGTTCGCACAATCCCCAGTAATTTCCAAAGGCTCTTTGCCGAAAATCATGATTCCTATATACCGCTAGTAAGCTTACAATTCTATTCCCTTCATTTGATTCAATTTGAACTGTTATATAATTGAGGCACGGAGCGCCCATCGTCCTATTTGAATCCGTACCTATTTGAGGAACAAATATTATATTTGACGCCCTATGATTATGGTTTCGTCCATTTATATGGTCAATTATATTTCCCAATTGATCGTAATTGCGTCCATCACTTGTCCTATAATTGATCATTCGTTCAAAATATGTACCCCAATTGCTATGTGGCATTTTTCTAGTATTATTATAAAATATATTATACCATTTATAAAACTTATTTCTATCCCCTTTATTTACTTTTTTGTAAATTCTTTGAGGAAAAATAGTATGTAAAACCTGTTTAGGAAGAATTAAACTTTTTAATTTCGCAAAATCAGTTAATTTTTTGATAGCTTTTTTATTTTCAAAATTAGGTTTTTTGATAGTAACAACCAAATCCCACATATCCCATGAATTGCTTTTTAATGCGCAAAGTGCCTTTGCCCAAGCCAATGAAAAATCTTCTTCAATTATAACTTTTGGTTCATTCATAAAAGTCCACCTCTATCATAAATCACTACATATATTAGACAATAATTTTAGCTTGTTTGTGACATTATTCGACAATATTATTCCTCAATCAAATCTTCCATAGAACAGCCAAGAGATTTTGCTAAACGGTAAAGTGAATCAGACTGCGCTTTATTTATATCCTTATTCCTCTGCTCATACATCTGAATACACCGCAAGCTAACTCCAGACATTTCTGCAAGCTCTCTCTGGGAACAACCGTAAGCTGTTCTTATGCGCTTCAAGTTAGTTTCGGGATAAAATGCCCTTACCTTTTCATCAAGCACGGAAGCAAATTTTTCTACACTCGCCTCGTGCAAAGTCGGGTAAAACTCCAACATATTCTTGTACGAAACAGCTTTAAAAATATCGGCATATCTCCTTGACGACCACCATTGATAATAGCACACCGCCCAACCACACCAATACTGCACACTACGACTAGACTTCTCACTCGGCTCGACTGATAATTCTTTACCTGTAATTTCATATACACATCCTATGGCAATTTCTATACCGCTCTTTCCGGAGATATAGCTTGCCTCGCCATTCTCAATTTTCTTACAAGCTGTGCTAGCAACAAACATTTTAACAAACTCAGTACCGTCGATTTTACAATCGTTTATAGCATAGTCAAAAGCGTCGCCCATTTTATCCATAAACCTATTAAGTTGTGTTTCAGAATAAGGCTTTGGTTCCATAAAAAACATTATATCACATTGCAGACTATCCGTCAATATTAAGCCATAAATTTATATCACCATAGTGATACAAAAGCGGGTTTCCCGCTTATTTCGAGCGAGCGAAGCGAACGGGTCGAAAATACCACTTTGTGGCATTTTCCTTATCCTGCTTAGGATATATTTATTACGTCCCATTTTGTCATAACTCTTATTAAACATTTTTTATGAGAAATACCGTCCGCAAAAAGCAGACGGCATTAAACTTTAATTTTTTATTATAAAAAGTCTTCGGGAAAGCCGAGGAATTTATCGGCATCGGCGGTTATTTCTATTTCAACCTGCCTACATTCTTGCGAATAGAAATCTTTCAACTTTTCGTCATTGATAATAATTGTCTGATTACTGCTACCGCGCAAAAGTAAATTCGTGTCTCGAAGCTCTTCTTTATATCTTCCACAAATAACGACGGCTGACTTATTCACGATCTGCTTTTGCCATTCGTTTAGTTCGTTCAATTCATATCCGGTAAAAAGAACTATATCAAGCTTATACTTTAAAACTTCCTCTGTAAACGCCAACAACTCTTCGCCCTGTTGTAACGGTTCCCCGCCTATTAAAGTTACACCCGTCAATTTGCCAAATGCACTTATTGCTTCAATTAACTGCTCTACGGTGTAATATTTACCGACGGACTTATTCCACATATACTCGTTTATGCAACCTTTACAATGTAGAGTACACCCCGAAAACCATATAACCGCACGTTGTCCGTGTCCGTATATTTTACTTTTTTCTATTGCATAGACAGTAAGCATCAATAAAGTCTTTTTATAAGTTTTAATTTAACGGTGCCGTTTTCAGTTCTCTCTTCAACGGAATAACCCATTGTTTTCGCCTTCGTGATAATTGCCTGTTTTTTAGCTTCTACAAAATTCTGCCGTTCAAGTTCAAGCTTCTTTCTTTCGTAATCAAGCCGTTCCTCTTCGCGCTTTAACTGCCGTACGCGGTACGCTTCCGCTTCCTCTTTTGCCCTCTCCTGTTCAAGCCTGTTTCTTTCAATCTCCTGAACTCTCAACTGTGCTTCGATTTCCGAAAGCTTGCCGTTCACTTTTTCAAACAGCGATAACGCCACTGAATTCCTCTCGGATATACGCATATATGCAAGCTCGTCGCCGAGTATTATACTTAACCCGTTCACTATTATTTCGGACTGCATTCTCTTGTATTCGTAACCCGAAAGTTCGATTGCAGTGCATAAATTATCTATCGACTTGGTACAGAATTTTTTGGTCAAAACCGATATATGTGAACTCATTTTTTTGTACCTCGCAATTTATCAACCGCAATAACCTCTTCCTCTTCGGATTTGTAATAATCGTTCTTTTTGTCAACGTTTTCTATAACGAATTCTTCCTTCAACAAATTGCGCAGTTCGCTCTCGCAGACCTTGCCTTTAAAGCCGAAGGTTTCCGCTTCAAGCCCACCCGCTTCGTCTATTGAAATTTCTATCGTGAGTTCTTTCATAATCACTCCGTAATATACAATACGTTTGTATTTTCAATCCCCGCCGCCTTCATTTCCTGCATTGCAGACGAAAGTTTTTCCGCGGATGTTAAAACGTATTCGTACTTATCTTTATTCTGATACAGCTTTCCATTAACGGGAATATCCATTTTTAAAGTTAAGGCAGTAATCGGCTGAACGCTTACTTTTTTCTTCTTGGCAGTAACCTCGCTTAACGCCTCGTCCACATCCTCATCACCGTGGTTGTTTATAAGCTTTACCGCTTCGTTAACGGCAGTTACCGCATTGATATAAGCCTCTCTCGTAAAAATTCCGTCTGCGTTAATTGCGTACTTTTCAATCTTCTTTTCAAGCTTTAATTGCTTTGCCGAAGACAGTACTTCATTCCACTTTTTATTGAGCACTGCACGCACCTTGTCAAATTCGGAATAAATTTCAGCAGGCCCCACCATAGAACGTTTTGCAATTTCAATTTCAATATCGTACGTAATGCACACCGCATTTTTTTCTGTTTTAAAAATATCGAGATATTTATCTTCAAGTCTTGTTTCAAGCGTTTCCGCATCCATTTTCTCGTATTCAGCGGCCATTCGCAAATCGGTAGTAATTTTTCTCTGCTCCTCCGCATCTTCTAAAACGGTCAAAGCGTTTCCGTCGCAGGATAATACGTCTGCGTTTGCTAGCTCGGCAATTGTTTTATGCTTGAAAAATTTATAGGCTTTGCCAACCGCTAATTCTCCGCACTTGACGGCAAATAGTCTGCCGCGACCGCTTTCCGGTAAAGTGCGGTATTTTTCAATATCGAAATTAAGAATATATGTATCCATTCCGTCGAAAGCCAACGAACAAGGTAAATCTTTTGCAAGCAAAATATTTTCGTTTGCCGTTCGTTTTAAAGAATCCGCATTTACCTGTGCATTTTTAATTATAACCTTACCTACGTCAATGTTGGCTTTCTTCGTATATGCAATGACTTTGGCTCTGCTTATTAGTTTTTCCACGTCGGTCGCGTCGCCGAACGCTTCGTCGAGCAATACACTATCGTTGCCATAAATCGGTGGCACATCAAAAGTAACTTCCGCGCACGGTCTTTTTCTGTCGATAAATTCCTCTTGCCCGTTTTCCCAGAATTCTTTTAAGAATATCTGCTGTATTATTTCTACCGTCTTATCGTCCTTAACGATATAGCCATTGAATTTTTCGTCAAAGAAGAATAGCTTTTTACCGTCCACTATGGCGTAATTGCCCTTAATTCCGTCAACTTCTCTTGCTATAATTTCATTTTTTAATTTCTGGTAGCTCGCTTCTTCAATTTTCGGAACTATAACGTACTTTCGCGCTTTTACTTCACAAAGCATTTGAGCTATAACGTTTGTCATGCCATTTTCAAGCACGATACAAACCTTTTCCTTTGCGCATGTAAATGCTTCCCTCAAAGCCGACTCGGTATTAGTTAGTTTGCCGTTACTTTCCGCAACGAACACATTGCGCATCAATACATCTTTAAATGATTTTTTTAACTTCAACGTCTTCATTTTACCCCCTCCATTGCGTCCTTAACGAGTGGAATTATTCCCTCGCTCTTTACGCTGACTATCGTCATTTCTTTTACGGAAGCCACCGTATTCTCGTCTATTCCGCTGTTTGGCGTTTGTCCGTCGATAAAGTCGTTTTCATAGCGGAATGCATCCAGTTCACCTGTCATTTTTACCCACTCAATATCGCCCGACTCTCTTTCGATTTTGTAATATCTGTCGTGGATTTTTTCGATGTCTTTGATTGACTTTTCCACAAATTCGATGTTTGGATTGTTTTTCAGCTTTTCGTAGAACTCTTTCGCCACATCGGCTTGTTCGAATTCAGAATTTTTTGCAGTGTACAAACGAAGCGGAACATTGTACTGTCTTTTCAAAGCGTCTGCAAATAAATTTATTGCTCTTGAAATTCTTGCATTTTTGTACGCGAACTTTGTAAGCAAAGCGACTGATTTTACGGTATCATTGCCTACGATTTCTTTTACAAGCCCGTAAACAGATATTGCGCTGTTCGAAAAGTCTTTTGGCAATCTGATCTGATATTTCTGTTGAATGTTTTCCGGCATCATATCCATATAAGCACACAATCGTAGATACGCCGTCATGTTTATTTTAAATGCTTTATCTATTAAATCCGAATAAATAGTTTGCGTATTTGAATTGATGTTGGGGCACTTTTCAAACAGCCCGTAAAACTCAGCGATAAGCGACGCAACCTCGCTATATCCGCAATACCTGTTCTGCGCCTTGGTGATAAGGTACTTTAGAAGAAGCTCCCTTGCAACGGATTCTTTTGATATGTTCAGCTTTATGCCATTTATCGAATACGTGCCGTCGTTTGCGGTAACGTTGAACGAGCCCTTTGCAAACACCTCGGCAACGGCGTTTTCCAAAAGGGGATTATTTGTCAATTCGTTAATAAGCACAGTCTTGCGAAGTGTATTCAACCCGTAGTTTTCCAGTGTATCCTTTAACGCAACCAAAGCGTCCTCGCAAGAAACAAGTACAAATTCTTTGTTTTCAATAAATTTGGTTTTATCCCCTTCGCTGTCAACACATGCGTACTGCGCTTTCCCCTTTTCATAATCATAAATTATATCCAAGTCAACTTCTTCGGCGTTTGCACTTTTGTAAACCGTAGAATTGAACGAACAATTCTTATAGGCGCAATTTTTGTTAATCAAAACGTACGTATCCGTAAGTTGTATATCGTTTTTCAATTCAATATACGACCCTATATCTCTGTTGTCATATTCTTCTGCGCCGATAAGATAATTCTTATTTTCGCATTCGAGAATACTCAAAACAAATCTTCCGCATACGCCTTTCCATGCGTAACCGGTGCGGGCAATTTCTTGCCCTTTGGGAGTTATCTTACCATCGGCTATTAGCTGCTCCTCTTCAAATCTTGATTTTAAGCCTTTTGCAAACACGCCCAAGGAATTAAATACGACAACACCCGAGTTTTCAATCTCTCTCATAACGTTTGCAAGGGCTTTGTCTTCGGAATATTTTTCCATTTCACCCTGCACTATGTAGCGTTGAATTTTAGCTTTTTTTCGTGTAGTTAAAATCATTTTCCCTCTCCTGCCAACTCTTTAAATAAATAGTTTTTTGAACGTAAAAAATAATCTCTGTCACCAACTATTACTCTTTGAAATTTTGCCCTGGTAAGTGCTACGTTTAGTCTATTGGGGCTGTCCATAAAGCCAAGCCCAACTTCGCCGGATTTTACCATAGACAAGAAAACGACATCGGCTTCTTTGCCCTGGAATTTATCAACAGAATAAATCATAATTTGTACATTTTTATCTTTTAATTCATAAAAACTTCTGTTTGTATTTGAATTATTTACCATTAAAGCAATCGCTTGCTTCAGCTTTGCTTCCTGCTTTTTATAATAAGTAAGCACGGCAATGCTCCATACCCCGTTATCTTCCGCATCCTGTTTCTTGGGATTTTGTGTAGCGTAACCGATAAATTTCGAAATTTCATCTGTTATTACTCTTACCTCTTCGTCGTTATCACGCTCGCAATTCTTTTTTCCGCAAACGTTTTTCCAGACTGCCCTATCCGCATATTCTCTATAATCCCAAACACGGTTTAGCTTACTGCTGTCCCGCAAAGCCTCGTTATTATAGAGATACTTGCGTGAAAATTCCGAAATTGCGGGATGCATTCTTCCTTGATATTCCAAAAGTACGCTTCTCGTTGAATAATCTTCCTGCTCAAATCCGCTATTCAGTGTAGTTTTAAATTTTTTGTTTGCCAAGCTGTCGCTTATACCTTGTTTTAAAAGTTGGAGAATGGAAGGCAATGACAGCTCTCTTATAGAACTTAAAAATTTATTGATATTGTTTTGATAAGGTTCGGGTATGCGTGCCTGTATCTGGGTTTCAAGTTCACCGACCTTATCTTTCCCGTCCTGCGCAATATCTTTGAGCATGAAAAGCTCTTGTTGTCTCGCTACTCGCCATGCGATTTCACCTACCCAGTTGCGCCTTCCGATTTCCGAATTGAGTTTTTTTCTTATTTCATTAACTTCGGAATAATCAGATCGATCTATTCGCACTCCGCGGATTTTTTTGTTTTTGAAATAATAATCGTTTTCAAATCGTAAATGTACAAATCCGCCGTCTTTTTCAAGCAACATAATGAAATCGGGTGGCAAATATTGCTCGATAGATTTTAAACACGTTCTTTCTACAAATATTACCTTTGCGCCATACATCTTTGCGCAGCTGCTTTCTCCGTTCAAAATCTGCGTCGGAGTAATACAGTTTTCTGCTTTATAATCAGCGATTAAAAGGAAAGGCTGATCCTGCGGCATAAGTCTTGACACACAACCGATGTAATTCTGGGCAATAGGTATACAAAATCTTAAATCTCCGAGTTTATTATCCGCAGTCAACTGCTGGATTATGCCCTGAATTTCCTGGCACTTTTCATCAAATCCACCCATATACCTTATGGAAGATGCTATATCTTCTTTTTCGATATACGGAGTCAACTGCTTTATGTCGCCAGATAAAATCCATTTTTTTGCATAAAGAGCGGGAACGAGGAAATCCTGGAACGTAGTTTTACTTGCTTCGTCCACTATCAGACAACCAAACAGCGGAGGTATTATTTCATTTTTCTTTTTCGTGTTTAAATTAAACTCGGGGTGCTTCAAAATGCCGAATGTCGTTCCACAAACGAGATTAGCGTATCTGTACACGACTTCTTTAAGATTTCTATCCTCTAATTTATTGGCCCTGTACTCTTCAACCTTTTCGCAAACGGAACCATCATTACCTATGCGCACTGCCAGAACCTTATCAAGGACATTCTCAGGCAGTTTATTCAGTCGCTCTAAAATATTATCAATGGCGGCATTCGTTGATGCGGCAAGCATTACCCGCTCGCCACGCATAATCATTTGCGCAATAACTTCAAGAATAGTAGTAGTTTTGCCGCTTCCGGGCGGGCCCTCCAAAAATGCAAAATCTCTTGTACACAGCGCAAGCTTTACCATATCTCTCTGCTTGTCCACGCCATCGTAAGAACTATCGTTAAGTACGTACCATTTATGTATTTTGCATAAAGATTTATCTACGTCGCCCCAGCGGAAACGATGATCCATTAACTGAAGTAATGGTTTGTGATGTGCCGACGGTTCATTGATGAGGACGTTAACGGCAGTCTTTTGCATTCTTAACTGAAAGGGGTTAGAAACGACATACAATACAGATGGAATATCCTTAACTCTTTGTATTCTGTTCCCTACTTTTTCTACTATTTCAATAATACTCTCATCTTCCAACCGCTTGCCGATAATAAATTTGCGTCCGTCGTTGTGGTTTTCGCGTGTACGTTCAATATCAGTCAATTCCTCAATGTCTTCTCTGAAAAAGAATGAAACGCTTGTAAAGACTTCGCTATTCCAGCTTCCGTTATCCTCTAAAAGAACGAATGTCCCCTCCTTGTATTTTGGCGATGTTTTGAATCTTTCGCTTACGGCGGTAAATCTTGCTCCAAATGCTGAAATATAATTTTGATTTGCACACTGTCCGTTTTCTAAATAGAATTTGTTGCCTTTAAAAACGAGTGCTTCATCATTTAATAATTTAGAATAATCTTTCTTTGCCACTCTGTCAAAAGGTATCTCTTCGCCACTACGGGTTACCTTTTTAAATTTAGTGCTGTTAACAAGATAGTAGCCCTCTTTTATTTTTGTAACGGGCACATTATCGGCAAGCAATATTTCCTCTGCGGAGCTTGTGTCCGTAATAACTTTTTTAAGCTCTTCACAGTTAAACAGTGTTACGCGTTCGTCGGCAACGCCGTTTAAAATCAGTTTATTTTCCTTTACCTCAACGCTCTCCACAGAAGATTTTGCTTTTATACGATATTTACCAAAATCACCCGCATAGTTCAATTTTCTTAAATCGCAGACAATGCTTTGGGCGTTCTCTTCGTCTTTACCGTACCATAAATTTAAAGCACCCTGAAAAACTTTTTCACTTTTAAATATAGCAAAGCCCTGATAGTAATCGACTTTATCATTAAGCGTCAATACGAACGATCTTTTTCTGTCCGTTATCTCTATTAATTCATCGATATCCACCTCGTCGTGCGGCCATTCCAAAGTAAAGTAGTTAGAATCCGGCAAATTGTATACTGCTGTACACTCTTCCTTTATTTTTATAATTGAAAATTCAGGTTCAAAAGAAACGATATCATTTACGGGTTTGACGTTAGCAGAAACCCGCATAATTCTATCGTTGTTTTTTAATAAATTTTCCAATAAATTTTGGAACGGATGCAAATTTTCCCTGACGCCTATTTTCAGACGGGTAAAATCTCTTTCGCCAAATATGTTTTTATAATAGAAATCTTTTAACCTATCTGCGGTTTCACGATTCTCTGCCATTTTAGCTCCTTAATCTATGAACGGATTATTAACTTCCGATTTGAGTTTTGGTATTGCTTTACTCTTTTCGATATCCACGTCTTCCACCGTGCCGTTACTTGCAAGTCTTGCACGGAATTTTGCCCACTCGCGAAGCTTTCTTAAACTTTCACCCATAGTTATCGAAAGAGGTACGGTTGATTTTATTGCCTTTAAAATATATTCGTCCGTCAAATCTTTCCCGTCGCTGAAAGCCGAATGAAGTCCCTCTTTTACACACTCTTCGATTTCGGAACCCGAAAAGCCTTTCGTCTCTTTTGCAAGCATGTCCAAATCATAATTCGCCGCATCTCTTTTTCTTGTTTCGATATGAATTTGTAAAATCTTTTTCCTCTCTTCTATGCTTGGCAAGTCCACGAAGAACACCTCGTCAAACCTGCCCTTTCGCATAAGTTCGGGTGGAAGCTCTTTAATGTTATTTGCCGTTGCTATTACGAACACCGGCTCAGTCTTTTCCTGCATCCAGGTAAGCAATGTTCCGAATACTCGCGAGGTTGTTCCACCATCCGTCTGCCCCGAACTTTGGACGCCAGAAAGCCCCTTTTCAATCTCGTCAATCCACAATACGCAGGGGGCAATTGCTTTTGCAATATCAAGCGCGCGCCTTACGTTATGCTCGGACTCGCCGACTATTCCACCAAAAACCTTACCTATATCAAACCTTAATAAGGGGTAATTCCACGCCTTTGCAACAGCCTTTGCTGTAAGCGATTTTCCGCATCCGGGAACGCCGAGAAGCATTATACCCTTGGGGGTATCGACTCCGAATTCTTTCGCTTCCGCGGTAAAACTTCGCTCGCGCTTACCAATCCATTCCTTTAAATTTTCAAGTCCACCAACCTCATTGAGTTTTGTGTTGGAATGATAATATTCCAAAAGCCCCGTCTTTTTGATAATGCTTTCTTTCTCTCTTATTATGAACGGTATACCTTCTTTATCCAGTTTACCGAACTCGATTATAGCTTTTGAAAATGCAAGCTCGGCTTCCATAATCGTCAGTCCGAGTCCAGCCTCCAAAACGCTATCTTCAATCTCGTATTGATCGACGTCATATTCCGTTAAACAATTCTTAGCTATGGTTTTGAGAACCTTTATATCGGGAAGTCCGACCTCGATAACCGACAATTCTTTCGACAAATCGTCGGGAACGCATTTTATTGGCATAGACAAAATCATAACTTTATTGTTGATTGCTTTGTCCTGCAAAATCTCACGAATTTTTCTCAAAATACGCGGATCTTCTCTTTTGAGAATATGATGAAAATCCTGTAAAACAAGTATCGCATTCTCTTCAAGACTGTTGGTAAAAAAGTTAAGAATATCTAAATAGTCCGATATATCCTCTTCCTTTTCAAAACTTTTAGTTTTAGTATCAAACCTGAAAAGCCCGCTTACCTCGTTCCAGTTATACCAGGTCATTTTTAAATCTTTGGACGCCTGATTAACAAACCCCTGTACGCGCTTGTCCTCGTAAGAAACAACCTCTATTACGTTAGCTTTCGCCTTAATAAGCAACTCTAATTCCTTAAACATTTTCATTTTCCTTGTTGGTAATTTTAACAATATTATATAGGAAATTTTCCAATGGAACTTAACAGTTTTTCTTTAACTTTTCTTTGAAATTTTTATAGGTTCTGCTTAGGCTCTGCTCGGATACCCCGCATATATCCCCTATCTGTTTTGCCGTGGGAATATCCCCGTTCTTATCGTGCCAAGCAATAATTTCTTTATTGAAAAAGGCATATACCTGCAACAAATTTGCAGCTCCCATTATATCGTAATCAAGCGCCTTTATAATCTCTGCCGTAAGCAACAAAGAAAGCAATCTTTTCTGCCTTTCCTGCACGGTTTGAAACGCTTTATCTATATTGCCGATAAGTTGCTTTAATCCATCTTTTGCAATCATAACTTCTTCCGGCGAAGCCGCTTTATCCGCCTTCAAATCAAACAGTTCGATTTCGTCACTCTCGTCGTTTGTCACTGTAGAAGAAACCGCAACTGCGTTGTCGTTTATGCAAATCAGTTCTGCAACTCTACTTGCACTTATATTCAAAGCAATAGCTATTTTTTGTTGAACTGCTTTATCGTGAACATCAAGGTTTTTACTATTTGCAAGTGATATGATTTTACGAATTATCTGCTCGTCATAAGTCGATAGCTTTATTCCTTTCCTCTGTGTATCGATAAACTCTTTTGCCTTTGCAACTCCCAAGTCTCGCTTCATTGCCTTATTGAAAAGATGCAGAAATTCACCCTTGGAATTATCATAATATTTCAGGCATTCCGTAGCCGTTTCTATAAGTGTAAAGCTATAATCTTCAAGTGACTTATTTGGATAAATATACAATCGATAATAGTCGGTAAGCAACGTGAATAACGCATACTTTTCCTTTTTGTAGAGCTCGGAATTACTGACCTTATCGACGCCAAAGAGCGGAGAATTATTTATTAAATTTTCAAACTCTTCTCGTGTGTTCATCGTATTGCTCCTTATAAATCAAGCAATACGTCAAGTGCTTTTACCGCCTCTTCCGAGGTTTTATACTCCATTGCGTTAGTTACGGAATTGAGATAATACAACGGTGTCAAGTCATACAGAACGGGATTGACAGGTTTTGTCTTACCCGTTCCGCTTCCGTCGTCAATGAAATCAACTTTCCCGTAAATGATATTTTTGATTTTTGCTGAGAAAAACTTTTCGGCAAAGTTCATAACGGCGAACATAATAATGGGCAGCGGTTTGGGGCCGTAGGTCACGTCGCCTATAATTTCCGCACCGTTTTCAAGTTTGCCAACCATATCACGAAGTAATGTTTCATGGACGTCGCGCGTTTCTTCAAACGGCGTTGCAAGCGTGATATATTCGATGTCTGCTCCGATACTGCGGTTTATACCGTTAAGTTCTTTTTGGAAAATCCCAGCATTTATTGCACTGTTGCCTTCTATATCTACTTTGGAAAGGAGAACCACCTTTACTTTCTCTCCTTTCTTCATAGTTTTTGCAAGCACGGCGTTCACGGGGAAGATTACTTTCCCGTCGTATTCGATTGAAATATTGCCGTCCGCTTTGTAATTGAACGCGTGTAATTCCTTTTTCATAGGAAGATTACTGAATACAATTTTCATTTTTGCTCCTATTGCCGTTCACGCAATATATAAATCATTTTTAGCGTACGGCATATTTAATTTCGCATATTTATAAGGATTCCTTATGCCATTTTTTCGTGATGGCTTTTCCTTAACTCTTTTGTCTTTGTAATAACCATCCCTTGTTTCTCTGTATTTAAGTTGCTTTTCCGTTTCGGGCTTTATTCCGTCCTGAATATATTCCAGAACGCAATTTTGCTCACGCTTGGTCTTGCAGTGAAAATATGGATTGTTCCGCATAGCTTCAAGTCCTTTTTGGTATGCAGGCTCGTTCACCTCGTTTACCCAAAGAATGGCGTCTTCGTGATCTCGCTTCACCCGAGGCTGGCTTTTAACTTTGCCTGCTGCTATTTTTGCATTCGGGGCTTGTACAAAGAAATGCCCTTCATAGTAATAGTCCCTGCCAACGTGTCCGCATTTTGCAACCACTTCAAAATATTTCATATCGAAACTCCTTTTTTATTTTGATAACAATATATAGCGGACAAAATTTTTAAACTTTACAGTTTTTTAAAAAATATTTAAAATGTTTTTTATGAGACGTGATTTGATATATACCATTCTTATTGTTTATTTAATTAAGTAATTCGTCTACAAGTTCTTTCGCTTGTTCTTTTGTTAATAAATTTGCTTTCTTGTGATTATAGACATGTATGTCTTCGGGAGGTATTTCACCGAAACGATTGTTAAACTTTCCTACTTCTTGTAGCACGTATTCATAATTGAATTCAGGATTATCTGAAATCATTTGCTCAATGCTTACACCGAAAAATGCAGACAGTTTAATTACCGTTTCAAGCATAGGCTCACCGCCTTTTTTTAGTCGGGTTAAGTTGCCTATTGAAATATCCAAAGCTGAACTTAACTTTCTATAACTAATACCTAAATTCTTATGTAAGTTGTTAAAGTTCCTTGTAAAGTTTTCTGCAACTTTCTCTTCCCTATTTATCTCAACTGCATGCTCTTCTTTGTTAAGTCTTGCAATCTCTGCTTTTAATTGGCCACATAGTTCTTCATAAATGCCAAATTCATTTATACTTAACTGTTCTTCTATCCAAGCGCTTATTCTTTCTCTAATGTTGCCGTAATTACCGCCTACTCTTCCAACAAATCTTTTAAGCATCTCTAATTGCTCTACTTTATAGAAGCCTATGTCTTTGTTGCAAAGAGTATCCAAATCTAAACAGTATAATTGCGCTATTTGTTTTGCAACAGAGATATAAGGAGATACTCCATACTTATCATAGGACAGCATAGTAGGTTGCGGAATTCCGGTGTACCTTGTAATATCTTCATAAGTTAAGCCGAAATACACTTGCTTACTTAACCCTATATTCCGAGAAAACGTTTCCTGACCTAACTTCAAATTTGCTAAAATTTCATTATTATTTTCTTTTTTCATAAAAAAATGTAATTAAACCTCTTGGCAAGCGTTCATTATCGTGATATAATGCGAATGTACCCAAGTAACATCGGCTTTCTTTTATAGTTTTAAATGTTCATTATCACAATAATACTCTCGTTTGAGAGTATTATTTATAAGATATTGTGTTCATTATCATAATACTACAAAAAATTTAGAATGTCAAGCGGCTATAAAAAATTATAATGGAAGTATTTTATTAAGAGATATAAAATTAGGAGAGATTCCGACGGGTATCTTATAGAAGAGCCAAAGAACTATATGTACATAGACGGTAAGCGAATACAGCTTTATCCCCGTCCACCACATGCAACTGTTTCTATTATTACGCATAGACAAGACTTCGTTAAAATGGACGAGTATTTGGAACTCTATTATGCAGAATATGCTGTTACATTCTTAAAGCCAAAAGCATTAAACTTTGAAGATAGCTGGCAACAGGTATTTAACCAAATGAATTTACAGTTCCATAAGACAAAGCGAAGTATTTACTATGAGTGTATTGCTTTCGGAGGAAACAGTGAGTTTTGGGAAGGTATGAGCAATGAAAACAGATTACGATACTTCAATTGGTGTTATGAATTTGCTATAAACTATATAGGTTATAACGGAACAGATAAAAACATTATGTTCGCTTATGTATTGGATAGAGAAAACAGGCACATTTTAGAAGTTTATTACTTACCCGTGACCAAAACGCGCAGACGGAAAGTTTACAGCCATGAACGCAGTCCAAGCGGTGGTTACTTACAGGCAAAAGATCTTGACGGTAACTTCATATATGAATACGCCCATTCTTCTCAACCGCATTTATCCCACTATCAATTCTGGATTGAGCGGGGCGGGCAAACGGCATACTCTTCTTTACAGGAAGACTTTTACCAGCAAGTTGCGGAAAATTACCATGTCAAGCGCGGAGAAAGCATATCCCCCACTTGGTACACTTGCAATGCACAGAAACGGCGATATAAGCGTTATGAAGGAGACGAATATGACCAACTATATTTACCGGATGATGATTAAAAAAATTTATTGAAAGACCTTGACAAAATCAAAAGGGTCGTTATAATCGTATTAACATTTTATACGAACGACTTAATAATATATTCAAATTTTTCAAACAAGGAGGAAAAAAGTTCTGAAAAGAGAACATAGTATTCAAAGCTATAAGGGCGCGGTAAAATAAAAAACCGCCTGTCCGAATAAGGATACTTGACAGACAACGAATTACAAAAAGTTTTAAATGCAATTAAGTACATACCGTCCGAGAACGAACGCGACGAAGTTACGCAGATTATTTTGAAAGCGGCTTCGGAAAGCATAACTCTGGACAGATTGAAACAACTTACCAAAAGGGAAACGAAAGCTGATTTTAAGGGGAACGGCACAAACGGATTTATCAAATTTAAAAAACAGGAGATAAATTCTATGCCCGACTACTTAAAGAAATTATTTACCATCAACGACAAAATCGTAACCTACCGATACGTGGACGGCTTGTATCAGGCACGGTTCCGCAGGAACGGTTACAATATCGAAGTTGCGTCCAAAAGCTTCGATATAATGAGACAAAAATTCTTGGACAAGCTGCTTGCCGCTGAAAGGGCGAAGCAAAACGCTGGCTATCCCCTACTCTCCGACTTTATACACGATTGGCTGAAAGTCAAGAAGCAGACAGTTAAAGAAACCACTTACAAAAGCTACGTCAACTTGCTTACGAAAAACATTTTGCCGAAGTTCGGACATTACCACGTCAACGAAATCACAAGAAAGGATATTCAGGACTTTCTGTTTGAGCTGACGGACGGCGGCAAGAACCGCACGGCGCAGCCGTGCGCTCGTTTATTCAAGCACCCGCCATAGTGCCAAATTGTATTTTTGACTATGCTATACACTTGAAAAAAGACATCGGTCTATGCTATAATTTTTATATTATAAAATAATCAGGCGAAAATAATATGATTAAGTAAAAGGAAAAATTTATGAAAGTTTTGGTTATAACGGGTAGTCCTCATAAAAACGGGACTTCGGCTTGTCTTGCCGAAAAGTTTATTTATGGCGCAACGGAAGCGGGGCATTCTGTTGTGCGCTTTGACGCGGGGCAAAAACAAATACACCCCTGCATAGCGTGCGAAACCTGCCACAACACAGGCAAGGGGTGCGTCTTTAATGACGGAATGGAAGAAGAGCTTAACAGGCATCTTGTTACGGCGGACGTGATTGTGTTTGTTTCACCCATTTATTATTATATGTTAACTCCGCAGATAGCGGCAGTTATAAGCAGATTTTATGCAAACGACGCGGGGCTGCATATGACGCATAGAAAAGTACGGGCGGTGATGTTGCTCACTATGGCGGACGATACCGAAGAGTCCGCTTTGGGCGCGTTGCAGACCTTCAGGGGAATAACGAATTATCTGGGGTGGGAAATTGCAGGCACCGTTGTTGGATTGAATTGCGAAAATGTGGATGCCTTGCGGGAAACTGACTATCAGGAACAGGCTTATAATCTGGGTAAGTCTTTATAAAAATCGTGAAATATAATATAGCAATGTAAAAAATAACGCAAGCCGAACTTGGTTCAACTTACGTTATTAGTGGTGCTGGTGGCCGGACTTGAACCGGCACGAACTCTCGTTCGAGGGATTTTAAGTCCCTTGCAGCATTTCAAAAAAGCCTTATTTTTACCGATTTTTTGCCCATTTTTGCCTAAAATAGCCCGTTTTAGGGCTATTTTTTGATTTGCACCCAAATTGCACCCAAAAATTTAAAAGCTTAAACAAAGCTTTAATCTGCAAGGGACCAACTTAGCTTTCCATAAAATGTCTTAATCTCTTTAACTGTTTCCGATATGCGAAAATGAGAGTAAATTAATTGTGTTTGAGTACAATAACTTTAATTAAAAAACTTAAAAAGATTATGGAAGCTTTTCTATTGTATCTATTGATACGAATTTACCGTTCTCGACCGTACAAACATTCCATAATTTGAATATTTCATTTCTACTGTACTCTTTTTTAAAAGCATTACATTCAACTTTAAGAGTAATTTCACCGCTGACTTCATCTTCGCCTGAAAAATTATCAACTTTTACAGAGTACTTTTTACCGCTCTCAACACGTAAAACCGTAATAATTTCAGGTCCGCATCCGTTGGTACAATCATGATTCAATACGGCATAAGGAAACGATGTTCCCGACCCCATGTTTTTATAACTTATTTCATGGCTAGCCGCTACATTCTGACTGGTAATGTCGAGTATCAAATCAAGATCGACAGGACATTCTCCCCAACATAAAGTAATAGTCAACGGTTCATACAAATAAGATTTTAAAGCCTTGACAAAGCCATCGGAATTCTGAGGACGGACGCCTCCGAACGTTGCAAATCTGCTTTCATCTATTCCCTCGTCCATTACCTTTTTATTTACCGCATCTCCGACAGCACCGTAGTTAACCAAAAATATTTTTGCATTCGGTCTGTTGTTAGCATAATCGATAATCGCTTTGGAAAAATTGCCCGTATTGCTTTTTTTGTATTGTTTGCACTCCACTACCGCCACCGCATTACAAGGAGTTTTCGCTTCGTTATAAGCGATTGTATAGTCTGGCTGAATTCCGCTAATGCGCCCCTTACCTTTAACCCCAGCTATTGTCGCGCTTCTGCACTCGGCCCATATTTCCAAGGGTTTGTCTTGATTATAAGTGGCAAGATGTGAACCGCCGAACGAAAAAGACAGCGTATCACCATTGATTAACTCGTATTTAAGATTTGAATATTCGAACGCTTTGACAATCAAGGTAAAAACCCACGCCGAATAAATTTCATATCTGTGCTGCCAGTATGGCAAATTAAGAAACGAATTTATTTGCTTGATTTTTTCAACAACCTCTTCGTGTGTTACACTTTTAAAACCTTTAAAAACACTGTCAAAATTTGCTTTGAATTTTTCGATTAACAAATCGCGTTCATCCTCGTCAGAAGCGTAAAGATGTTCCACGAACATTGTAATAGTGACCATCATTGTACAAGTATAACGATCATGTTCATTCACAAACATTTTTCCTTTTGCTAACAATGTTTGTTTATTTTCACCACAAGGCGCTTCGTCCGCCAGTTGCCACAAACATTTCAGCTGTTTCTCTATCGACTCTTGAATGCCGGCTTCTTTTTTGTAGACTGACTTTATCGTTCTATATTTTTCGTGCAAATCGTTCCAGATTACACCTATACGGCTGTCAATTTCCTCATTGAATTTCGGTTGATCGGGAAAATAAGTAGGAAGCTTGTCATTTATATATGTAACAGCCCAATCTCTAATTTCATTGTTGCTGACTTTGGCAGCATTCATTGCCCTGCAACTGTTTGCTTCAAATTCAAATAACTTACGCAACCCCCAAGGGTCAGTTATAAAATAAGTCTTAACGGATTTACGTATTACTTCCGATATGGTTTCAACGTCTGTTCTGAAATTTTCAAGGTCTACTTTCAGCTCTCCGAAATCAACCGCAATTTTCAGATTTTTGTCGGTATACTTAGCGCCTGCTTTACTGAACACTTCAAGCAAATCGTTTAGCATCTCAGAAAACGGTTTAATATTTGTAAAAAGTGCATTAAGCAACTCCTCTACGGAAATACTTTTAAGTTCTTTCAAAAAGTCTGCTTTTTTATCTATCCCTAAATATGACTTTATATCTTCAAACAACGCGCTGTCATAATCTGTATCGTGAAAAGCCGCCGATTTACTAAACTCTTCCCATAATTCAACCGCACTTTTAATAACTTTATTCTGCTCCTTATCATTCATATTGTTTGTACCCCTTTTTTAATGTCATCGTAAAAACATTATATCACACCACAAAACAAAACGCAATATTCACTTTTAGCAAGACGGTGTCAAGTTTTTTCCGCACATTTTTTTAAAAACTTCATTTTCTTATTTTTTCACAATATACCGCAGAAATCTGCCCACATCGTCATAAACGGCGTCAAGCCCCACTATACGTCCGCTCGGTATTGAGTGGTCGACTTCATAATCTTTTCGGACAGCGTGGACGTTATACGCATTCAGAATCACTTGTTCGCTTTTAATCCTGCCCTGATAGAGTTCTGAGAAATCGCCGCCATTGAAATAAAATGCTCTGAGCTGCGCCATTTTCTCAGCACCAGCAAGACTCCAAGCCATGGGACGGGAAGATAAGCGCGCAGAAAGAACGTGCGAGACATGACCTTCAGCAGAGCAGTTACTCTCTGCAGTAAGGTCTATGCTGTCAAAATTATTTTCAATGTACTGTAAACTATCATACAAGCGATTCCGTGCATGAGCCGTTCCTATACCACCCCAACGTTGCATATATAAAGATTGAACGCTTTTACTATCGCCAAGCTTTATACTATTTATTATTTGATTACGTAGTCTTCTATCATCGGCTGTAGCGTCCGTAACGCTTTTATAAACGTGAAATTTATCCAAGTGATATTTCGCTCTAGGAATTACACTAAGTCCTTGTTTAATCCAATTTGCACCATCACCTGAAAGGTGAATTTCAGAATTTCGGATGTCATACTGTGCGTATAAATAATCTGTAACACAATCCCATATTTCACTTCCATTACTTACAGAAACAAAATACCGTGCACCCATCAGCGCTGTTCTTCCACGATTTACACGTTGCCGTCCTTCGTGCACGTATACGAGCTTAACCTCGGCACTTTTCCCATTATTAAGGTGAATATGGTCTTCATCGGCTTCAATATAAATTTGTTTAACTGCCTTTAATCCCTTTGCCTGAACTTCAAGGCTTTTTGGTTCAACACTTTTTACAAGATTATGAACCGTCTGCCGAGACACGCATCCATTCGATAATTTACTTGCTTTTCCATAGCTTGTAAGCGTAGCATCGTTGATGAGCTTTGTTTTAAGCTCGCTTTCAATACGGCTGTATTTTTCCATATTCAGCAGCTCGTCAACCGCAAAAAAATATTTGCCTGATGTTTTATTAAAATAAAGCCGCCGAGTAAGATTAAGTTCACCCATAGCCGAAACCATTTTACGGGTTTTGGTATGCCTTAAAATCACTGCGTGTTTATCTCTCTTTTTGTTGTAACTATCGTCAATAATTTTCACAATTTGCCCGATAAGGTTCACCCCTAAATTATTAACCGTTTTTTGCGTTGTACGTACAATGTCAGAAAAGTTCAGTTCTTTTAGGTCTTTTACTATTAAAGATATTATATCGTTAACAGCACAATCAATTAATGACTGTATAATTTCTTTCGTGTTTTCCATTAAATAACTCCTGTAAAAAAATGTCCGTACAAAAATGTACGGACACCAAATGTGCGGACAAAAATGCACGTACATTTTGTACGTACAAATACTAAACCACAACAAGAAAAATAGCAATTTAAAAGCCCCATTATGAAAAATAATAGGGCATATTAATTATAATATAATTTTTTAAAGTTCGAATTCACCATCAACACAAATAACATGTATTTTCGATGGCACAAAGGTATACCCGTTAATTTGTGTCCATTGTTCTTTTGTTCCGTTATATTCTATGCGATTCATTCCGTTATTTTCAAACGAAGTTTCTGATATACTGGTTACACTGACAGGAATAACAACAACATTACTCCCCACACCTTTAAAAGCATAAGAACCTATCGTTTTTAAACCTTCCGGAAGCACTACCTTTGTAATGTTTTTGCAATTCTCGAAAGCATGTTCGATTAAACCGTATACCGGTTTTCCATTATACTCGGCTGGTACGATGATTTCACCTGAAATATCAGTATTGACCGCACCAACAAAATAACCGAAATCCCCACGCTCTTCATATTTCAATTTTTCTGACGAGCACGCAGACAAGACAAACATTAAACTCAAACAAGCAAAAATACAAGCAATAATATTTATTAGTTTCAATTTTCTCATATAACATCTCCTTAACTGCACTTTTATTATACAGTACACACAAAATAATGTCAATCCAAACTTTCCAAAATTACCCAATTTGTCCGTACAAAATGTACGGACATTTTCCTTTCGTGATTTCTATTTTTTACTCTTCCCACGGTTTCCCGACATGCTCAAACATTGCCCGCACGGTATCGTGAGCTTCAACGTGGAAACGAGTTCGCTGCCGTGCCGAACAGATAGCGAAACAGTCGCCGTTCCCGGCATCGGAAATAAACGCCCTCTCGGTTGGATTCAGCCCGCCGACGTTCTTGTATAAATCTGTTAAGATTTCCAAGTCTGCAGGCGCTAAGCCGAACACAAACGAATATTGCGAGTTGTTTACAATAGCCGATGTCTTTTGTATAACCTTTTCGTTCCCGAAAATATCGCTCAGGTTCTGAGTCAAGAAGAAAATACTTCCCTCATACTTACGTATACGCTTATACCAAAGGTAAGCGAACTGCAGTGCAACCGGGTAATCAGCATCGATGAAATTATAGCCTTCATCAAGTACGATGAACGGATGCACGACGTCATCGTTCCCATTGCGGTTCAGTTCACGAATATTAATTATTTGCATATCGAGATAACGCATAACAACGAGAATCTGAGCGTTCGCAACAGTTTGGTTCTTCGCTCCGAAAAGCGATTGAAAATTAAATACTACAAACCGCGAGTCAACCTCAAGTGTAGACGGACCGTTCCAGAGCGACGAATACATACCGCCCGTCGCAAATTTCTGAACGTAAGTGTTTACACGTTCCAGATTAGCCTTGCGCATAGGCGTCAAGTCCGCTCGCTGCATTTCCTTTTCGACGATAGCTTTCAGCGTATCAAATGTCGGATATTGCTCGGGCTTAAAGTCCGTGCAATCCGTATCGTGTTTTATCCCAACGCTTTCGTAAGTAAGCTTAATAAGATTGTTCAGCTCTTCGAAAGCGTCCTGCGCAATACCTTTCAGAGTAATTTTAAAGAAATCTTCAAGAAACTGCAAATGCGCATTAAAAACCACTTCAGGCGGCGCAACGTCGCCCTCATCCGTCAACACCGGATAAACGTGTAACGGGTTTATGCGCCCTTGCGTCGCGCTTCCGATATCGATAAAAAGCCCGTCAAGATTTTTTGCAAGCACCTGGTACTCATTTTCAGGGTCCAAAATAAATATTCTGGAATTTTCGGAATATATCATAGTGATTAAAAGCTTTGCAAAAAAACTCTTGCCGCTCCCGGACTTGCCGTAAACGATACCGTTACTATTAATGAAATCCCTTCCGCGCTTCCAGATATCGAGTATGACCGGGTAATAATCCCATCCGAGATTATACCCATCAACATCGATTATCGAAGAAAACACAAAAGGAAAAACAGCGGCGAGCGAGTCCGAGTTGATTCCGCGCTCAAATCCCCGTAATTTAGGGCGCCTTGCAACGGTGGACTTGGCGAACCCATCGAACTGCCTACCAAGCAGATAACTCACCCTGTAACCGTTTGTAGTAATCTCACGGCGGATATCTTTGCGGAACGTTGCATTCGGCTTATCGGTATTGTTAAAACCCGTTATTGTCAACGTACAATCAAAAAGCATTTCATTCTCGTTCTGTATGCGAGCCTGAAGCTCGTTCATTGTCTGAATATGCGTGTCCTGGCTACGTATCTCCGAAAGCTTTCCTGCCGTTCTCGTCGCGCTCTCAACAACGGCTCTGTCTATACGCTTAATCGCCTTGCCTTTATCTACGGGCTTTAACGTCAATACTACTTTCGTGTTATCTATGTTAAATAAATTCGAGCCCCAGGCATTCCCGACATAAAGCGGATAGTCCTTTATCGCCAACGTGAACGCATAAACGTCATCTACGCTATAGCCGGCAAGACCAAATTTAACCTTATTCGGTTTTACATAATCCGACAGTCCTGAAATGTCTTGCTCGTCAATATCTCTCTCATCAAAATTGCGAGTATAGCAATATTTAAAAAACACTGCAACTTCACGTGCATCTAAAAGCGTTGAACTCAATCCTGCTGCATCAAGCCCATCCTGACATGCGTCTATCTGGTTATATAAAACGTCGACGTCGTTTTCATACAACGCTATGTAATAGTACGGTCTGTAAAGTGGTATAACGTTGTTGACGTTATCTATTTGCTCCAGACGGCTTTGCAAAATTATTTCTTTTGCTTTGTCTCCTTGCTCTTTCGCGATATTAAGTTTTTCAAAAATCCCCGCGGCAACCTCGTCATATTTGATGGGTCGGTCTATCTTAACAAGCTGTATGACAGACGACTGGCTTAAGCCGTTTAAAACACGGGCAAAGGCTGAAATTCGTCTGTCCTGCTCTTCTTCGTCCAGCAAACCAAAATCAAGACTACCAACTTCAATTATGGCACCGAGATAGCCTTCATATTCAATAAGACCGTCCGCCCTGATATTTTTAAAAGGTATAAGCTCGTCTGTATTCCCTTTTTTTACGCCTTTAACAAACGTGCGTCGGGAAACATAAAATTTTATCAAGTAAGCAAACTGCAGATAAGTTCTGTCCTCATCATCGCCGATGAACATTACCACGCATATCACAAGGTATACAGCGAGCATAATCCACCGCTGAGAAAAATTTGAAAAAAACAATAAAATAGCGATTAAAAGCATTAAGCTTATTAAGAGCATATCGAGCAAAGATAAATGCTTAAATAATGCTGCCTTAAGCTTACTGTTTTTAGGTATAATTCTTTCCATATTTTTTACTTCCTCCGGGCAGAATTATCTTTAAAGGCACCCGACTTATTTTCACTGCCACTGCCCGTTCTCAAACCACTATTAGGACGCACGCTTGAAAGCTTTTCCGCAGCTCCTCTGACTCCTTTTATAACGTTAGGAGCGTTTAACCCGGCTTGCTTGCTGCTGTTACTGCTTGGCGTATTACGAGCTCCATTATTGCCGAGCGGCGACATTCTTCCGCCCATACGCCCGAGCGCTCTGACAAACGCAGCTCCACGGCTTCCCGAATATTTTTCCCCGCCGGCTCTTTCGCCGATGGCGTTCGCGCCGCGCGCAGCATAATTAAATATACCGGTACGCTCGCGCCCATAACGATTTGTCCCGCCGAATAATCCGCGCCCCATTCCGGCTGCCACACGTCCGACGCCAAGAGCACCTACAGCTGCCATTCTTACGCCGCTGGTAATTAGTGCAAACGATTGCATCGCTTCGCGCCCCTCGTCTGCCGACGTTCCGAGAATACGCGCTATAAGCGTTTGACTGCTATTCATACACAACGCGCCGCCGAGAAGCAATAGCATTTTAAATACAGATACCGCGAAAGCACTTAAAACGCCTTCGTTTATAAGGTATGTTAAATCGAAAGCCGGTCCCATTATAAAGCCTGCTATCATAAAGAATACGTTAAGCGCGATGACGGCGCCGAAAGCGATTAATACTTTGGACATAAACGTTTCTCTCCAGGCTCGGAACCTTGCGCCGTCGTCAAGCGGTATGGTTCCGCATACAAGCGGCATACAAATGACAAGGACAATTATATCGTAGATACGTTTAACAAGTCCCACAGATAGCATAAACATCGATATAAGCATAATTACGGCTACAAGATAAGCGGTAAACAAATTAAACGCATCCAGTCTCACCATAGGTTGCTGGCTGTAACCCTGGTCGGCTTGCTCAAACAACCCTATCCAGTCCTTGTTATATACGCCGAATACTTGGTCCGGAGACATAGACCAGTTTATATCCGATGCTGTATAATTTCCAACCCAACCCGTAACGACAAGTAATTCTCCGTCTACTGTGACGTAAGGATGATAACGCTCGACACGTTTGACCCATATTGGTATCTTATTGCCGTTGTCATCGAACATGTAATTCCCGCTCGCGTCTTTTTCCCAAGCCAACCCGTCATCACTCGTTGGGTCCTTTTCCTGAACACGATGCCCGCTTTCATCAAGATAATCGCCCACTTCACGCTCTTCCCATCTACTTTCGTCAATTACATAAGATTGCTCTACGGAAAGATTAAATAAATTCTGAGATAACGTCAAGTTCTCTGCGGGCGCAATAACGTCGTTTACCATATTCAAAAGCATACTCGAGAACGCGATAAACATAAATACGAAGAAGATGCACACAACAGAAGCACCAACCCCGAGAACACCCTGTTTCAAAGTTGTTGCGTGCGACGTCGGCTCTCCGCCAGCTTTAAATTTAATTATATTTTTAACAGTTTTAACGCCCACACTCGCCCCGGCAATTACAACGCTTACCATACATAAACCGAGCAAAACTTTTGTCGAAATCGCACTATCTAAAAATATCTCTAAAAGCGTTCTAGATTCGTCCGCCTTCTGAGTACCTGTTAAAATATTAAAGATTGCACCGAGCGTGTCTATGAAATCGTAAAGCCAAAACAAAAGCTGGGCAAACAATTTCCCGATTAAAATTCCCATACGATTAAATAGCGCTATTTACAATTAGCGACATAAACTCCTGCGCATCATTATCAAACCAGGATTGAAAGCTTGCCACAATTACGGGTACCAGAGCGGCGACTAAAAATACTATTATTATGCCCACAAAAATACCGACGGCAAAATTCTTTGCTTGTTTAAGTTTTTGCTCATCTCCGGACTGTGATGCAAGTATGTACTTAAGCCCTGCAGCTACACCTAATATTGCCGCTGCAGCAGCAAGTACTCCGAGCAACGGTCCCCACCACTGATTAAGAAAAGACTCAAGGATTTTTCCGACGTTATCAAAATTGCCGGCAAGAAGGGTAGAAAGAATTTGGTTCATAAAATAACTCCTTAAAAAAATTTTTTAATATTTAATCGGGCGTGGCTCATTGTCCGTACAAAATGTACGGACAAATGAAAATGGGCCAGCACCGTTTTTTTAGTAAATCTTACGTTTAAATCGGAATACTACAATCGCAACTATACCGATAACCACCAGAGCGGAAACCACGCATATAAGTGCTATCGAAATATCGCTAAGATAATTAAGCTCGAATATATATTCCGTAACGTTTCCGACCTCGTCCACACATACAAGACGATAACTGCCCACCTTTGTAAGCTCAACGGAATTTTTTAAATTAAAAGCGGTTTGAGTACCGTTAAAATAGAGAGTGTAAGTAATATCGTCTTTGTTCGGCTGAGAAATTATTACACTTTTTCTTGTGTTCTCGAATTGCACAGACGGTGCCATATTATCAACGCAGAGCTCAAGCTGCCAATTTGAATTAGCATTCACAAACGATAAATTGTAATTACCGTTCTCGGTGAGCAAAAGCTTATTTGCATCGATAACGGCATCAACGACTTGTCCGTTAAGCTCTACGGCGACCGTAAAACCATCAGGCACATTGATTGAGTAGTCGCGCGCCTTGCAGGGCAAGATACTCCAATTATAGGTTGTTACATTACCAACCGTATCCGTAACAGTTAAAGCATATTCTCCAAGTGCCACAATATCACCGCGAAGATATAGGTTTTCGTTTCCATCATGGTTAAGCATTGCCGTCACAGACTCACCAAAGGCGAACGATACGGCACCCGTAATAAACTGGCCGTCTACAAACGCTATACTTGATGTTACATCGACGTGTTTATCTATAACAAAGGAAACGTTGACAGTATTACCGATAAGGTCAAGCGCTATGATATTGTAAGAGCCTTCGACGTCAAACTGCACGCCGTCACAGGTTGCAATTTTATCGCCGCTATTGAAACGATAATAAATCTGATTGTAATCTTCAAACCACACTGAAACAAGCCCGTTTGTTGCACCGCCTTCTTCCACTCCTTCAAGAATAATGCTCGGCGCAGTTTTATCAATAACCAAAACCAGCTCACACTCGTTACCGCTTTCGTCTTTTGCGTAAACGATATACTCGCCCTCAGCTGTGATACGGCTGTCAGCTTCGAGCATTGAGCCGTCTTGAGCTTGTATATAAAACGCTTGCATATCTTCACCACGCGTAACCGAAAGCCAATTTTTAGAAACATATTTTCCTGCATCGTCCATTACGTAAGTGCCGTTAACGGTTAGTTTTACGCCCGTATCAACGTTAATACGTAATTCTGCCGACGTTCCGAGAAAATCTGTAACAGTAAACACATAAGTGCCGCCCTCTGAAAGCAATTCGTCAGTATATTTAATTGCTACTCCACCGTTAAAGCTGTAAGTTATTTTTGAATCTTGCTCTTCACAAATAATTCTGAATGGCTCATTAGTTGTTGCCCCATCATTTAATGCTTGTCCGCTTTCCGTTTCAAACCTTGCCGTAGGCGCAGTTTTATCTATTAAAAGCGTAATTTCTGCTCTGTTTCCTGCGATATCGGAAATTACCACGTAATACAAGCCTTCAACAGTTATTCTTTTTGTGGTATCCATTAACGTTCCATCTTCAGAAACTATTTCGAATGTCGACATTTCCTCAAGTGCGATAACCTGAAGCCATAATCTTGAATGATACACTCCTTCACGCAAAATGAAAGTACCGTCTACTTCATATTTAATTTCCCGGTCAATGGTTAACGTAATTATTGCCTCGTTGCCGACCATATCCTTAAGTCTGAACGAATACGTACCAGCATCAGTAATTATTGAACCGTCGTATGCAGTATATGTACCGTAACCGGCAACGAACGAAATGTTGACGTCTTTTTCCTCGCAAGATACGTAAAAATTTTTTGTCGTCTTTGCCCCAGCGGAAAGCGTTTCCCCGTCATCAGTCTTTATTACCGGAACGGGCGGCATTTTATCGATGATGAGTGTAAGCGTCAAAGCGTTACCGTACATATCCTCCACACGAAGACGGTAAATGCCGTCCGTATCAAGCTTTTGTCCGTTTACGACGGTTAAACCGTTAGACGTCTCAACGTCAAATACCGACCACGGCTCCGACATCGTAAATGTAAAGCTATTACGCGTTATATAGCTACCATCATCAAGTAGGATATAGTTTCCATCAAGGGTATAACTGACAAAGTTATCGAGCGTCATCGATAATGTCAGTTCATTTCGTGCGACATCGTAAAAAGTAAAGACGTACGTTCCCGGTGCGGTTATGTAAGTATCTTTGGCATATTTCATATCAGAGATAGCGCCTTGCTTTCTGTAATAAGCCGTATAACCGCTTTCACTCCAAGTCATGCAGAACCCTTGAGTCGTCACCGTTCCAGGAACGGCAACGTCGCCATTCTCGAGCTTCACTTCCACAATAGGTAAAATTCCATCAATCTCAAATGTATATTCAGTGAAAAGATTTCTGTCTGCGGTTACATAGAGCATTGCTTTATACATTGCCGTAGTTTCTACTCCAGCCGTAATGCTCACGGTATTACCGGCGATTCCCTGAGAGAATTCGTAAAGCTCGGCGTTTACCCATTGCCCGTCACGGTATATAAAAAGCTCTAACGTTGCATCAGTATCATATAGGATGCTTACGTCGTTTTTAGTTAGCCCGCCGTCCTTTACGCCGCGTAATGTTGCCGATGGCAAACCTTTCATATAAAATAACGGTTTTGTACGTACAGTCCGTCCGTATAAATCTGTAAACTCAAAAACATATTTCCCGCCGACGTTCATTTTATAAATAAGATTTTGCGCGCATACTTCGGTATCAAACGAGTCTGCCCAGATTCTTTCCTCTGTTCCGTCAAAAAGTATCTTGAAAAATTTAACGTCAGTTATTTCATTATAATTATCATTAATTTGCACCGTGAACGTACAGGCGGTTTCGCTCGTTAAAGATGTATTCTTTAACGAAGGTGCTTCGCCGGCAATGTAAACCACGAAAGACAAAGAATTGTTTGACCTATCGTAAACGGTTATTGTGTATGCACCGTAATAACCGTTTTCATAACTCAGTACGGGCAGCTCATCGCCCCAAACAAACGCTTCACTAATACTTCGACCTTCAATTGAAACCATAACGAAAGAGTCTATATTATCTGAAAGAGAATTCACCGCAAATTCGACGTAACGCATTGCGCCGGCATTACTGTCAATAAAATTCTGATTGAATTCGATGGTTTCGCGGACTCCGTTCCCATAAGCGACGTCCGCATAAAAATCCGGCTGTTGCAAATCGAGATAAATAAGATATTGCTCAATATTCCCGCAAACGTCGCTCTCAGTAATCAAATACCAGCCTTGCTCGGTAACGATATCCTTAAGTTGCAAACCATATTCAAGCGGTCTTGCACTTTCCTCACGCAAAGAGATTCCATCAGAAATAAATTTTATCGAAGCAGAAGAATTATTGCCATCTATATAACTTCTCGGAACAGACAAGTTATAACTGAACGGCGCCAACATAAATCGCAAACTTGAATAATCCGATAATAGTTGCGGAAGTTCGACGATTTGCTCTGTGAGAGCGTCCGGACGCGTAACACCTTCGGCATCTGTAGGGTTATTCAAAACCGCGCCGTTCTTACCCATTACCTTTCTGTCACCGATATTTTTACGCGCGTATTTATCAATAACGGAGTTGAGTTCATTTATATCCGTATATATTTGTCTTGTGTTCTCATTGTTTACTGTTACATAGTTCCAGGAACTTCCGCCATCCAAAATTATTACTCTGCACTCCCATTCTTTGGCCGTAGCAAAACTCAGCGCCGAAGAGTATTCAGCAAACGTATATGAGCCGTAACAGCTTGTATAATATTTTTGAGATAATGTTACGACGAAATATGAAGGTACAAAATAAGAATTGCGGATACTTTCTGAGTTTCCAAAACTTTCTCTATAAACATATTTAATATTTATCCAATTAGAGAAGTTTCCGCACACATCAACGACTCGAACTGACCACACCCCGTTTACAAAATCACCGCCAAGGGTTAGCGATTCGCCTTCATACAGCATAATCTCACCGTCATTGAAGCGATATTCCCAAGCTTTTACACTACTGTATTTATCTTGTGCCGTCATAGTGAACTCAGAATTGGTATATTCTTTGTATTCGTCTATTTTAGGCGCAGACTTATCAATCGTAAAATATGAGACAATTTCTTTCGTATAACTACAGTGCGTTATCACGCGGTAAAATCCCTCTTCAATGAATGTTGTATCAGAATCAAAATATGTCATATAAACATATGATGTTTCTTTCGGATATTCATTTTTGCTCATTGAATAAAAGCCATTAACACGACTACCAGTAATTTTAACATTAACGTCTTTATTTGTTATTTCGTAATTATCTACGCTAACTATTAAATCAACGTAAATAATTTTCGTTGCGCTCGGGATTGCTGAACCACCTTTTGAAACTTGCCCCCACTCTTCCTTTGTTCCCTCGTAAATCATTGTACTTAACTTACCACACCCTGAAAATGCAAATGATTTAATTGAAGTAACACTTTTGGGAATTGTTATGCTTGGCATTCCACTGCAACCATAAAATGCTTGTTTCTCAATAATTGTTACGCCGTTCGGAATTGTTATGCTTGTTAGTGCAGTACACCTATAAAACATAGACTCACCTATTATTTTATTTGAAAGGGTTACTCGTTCAAGACTTGTACACGATTGAAAAATTAAAATACCCATTTCGGTAACCCCACTCCCAACTGTTGCGGAAACAAGACTTTCACAGCCTCTAAAAGCATAACTACCAACATAAGTTACACTATCTGGAATAGTTACACTTGTAATGTCGGTATACCAAAATGCATAATCTTCAATTTTAACAACAGGTTTTCCATTATAGGTTGAAGGAATATTCAATGCCCCAGACATCTGAGGATACTGACCGATTCCTTTAACCGAATAACCATTTCCGACATCTGTAAAAACCAAATCACTATTGCTCGCCGCTTGTGCCGTTTGTGAAGGGCTCAACATAAGTAGCAAACCCGCCACAATCACAGCAAACAGTGATATAAGCACCAACATTAAGCCTGTAATTCTTTTTTTAATCTTTCTCATAAATTAAGTCTCCTTTACTGAAAAACTCGTACTGTGTTTAATAAAGCTGATAATTTTCTCTATCTGCATAGTCAGGAAGATATTACCGCCGAGCGTCGCAGCTTCTGCAAGCTCGTCAAGCACCTTAATCTTGCTTGAAATGTCCGCCGCCGAGAGACGAACGAAATCGTCATCGCTGATTTTGCCTTTCAGTTTCCCGAGTTCCTCGGAAATCTGCTCTTCCACCAATTCTGACGCCGTTTTTCTTTTCGTGTTCTTCTCCGTATCGTTCGGCTGAATTTCTATCGGATTTTCAATATCAGACATTTCCTCCGAGCCGCCGGCTTCGTCTTCAAGATTATGATGCAGAAATATAAGCTTTGTAATATCGTAACGATTAGCCTGTTCATCAAAAATCATAAAGTCTTTTTTAGGCAGCTTAGTATTTTCATCTAAGCCGTATAAATCTTTCGCAAGAAAGAACGGCGTCGTATGACTTGTTATAGGATGTATTCCCGCCGCGAGAATTATCGCATTTCCGAATATACCGTTTTTAGGTTCGTTAAGTTTTGATAATTCGCTCGGATAAACAAGCGGTACGCTTTGAGCCGACGTATTTACTCCCGTATCTTTATTTTCATTGTAACTAACGTTTTTTACCCTATGCTTACCGCAAGCTTCAGATATTTCCCCGCGGGTTTTATCGTCGTTGGTACCCATAAAAATTTTAACGTTGCAGTTATTTTTAATGGTATTTGCGACATGCTCGCCGTAAACTTTGGTTAACTGTGCGTAATCCTGCAACACCGGCACCAAAAACACACCGAGCGAACGGGCGATTTTGACGATATTATCAAAATTGCGTATCTGCGGCAGAGAGCCGAACTCGTCCATCAAGAAATAACAATGACGTTTTAGCTGCTTGTCTTCAGTCTCCCCCAGCGCTTTATTAATCTCCCCTTTTTCATCTAAGGCTTTATAAAGCTGTAAAAGCATCAGCGCAACTAAGCCGTGTCTCCCTTCTTTCATATCCGGTATTTTTATGAATAACGCATTCGGTTCTTCATCAAAAAGTCCGAACTCAACTTCGTTTCCGCTTGTGAGCTGAGCCACGCCGCCATCAGCCATCCAGTGCAGATATTGATTGACCGAGCCGAGATATGACGATAACGTTCTGTCTTCACTGACAAGAACGGTGTTTGCCATTCCCGGAGCGCGGGAAACTTCGTCTGCGCACTCGTTTATGTATTCTTTTAAAACATCGCATTCGCCTTTGGCATACTCGGTTAGATTCCACCATAGGTTATAAAAATTAAACTTTTCCTTTGGCATATAACCGTCTCGAACGTCTTCCCACATTCGGAGAGCCATTCCGAACAGTAAATCTCTTGCGCCTTGCTGCCAAGACTTGTCCTGTGCCGCTTCAACCGGGCACGCCGTATAAATCAAGTCTTGCAAGTCAACGTATATTTCATCGTTCAGTTTTACAGTAAACTCTCTTTTTTCTTGTTCCGCCTGCGCATACGTTTCATATAGCCGTCCGCCCCAACGGTATTTGTTTTTCTCTTGTGTTATCGGCTCCGATATCTTTTCCGTTTTTCGGATAACGTCGTTAAACGGATTCCATAGCGTTGAATGATAAGTATCGGTCAAATCTATCGAATGGACTTTGTATCCTTGCATCTTAAGCGTTGCCGCGTGCCGGTCAAACAATTCGCCTTTGGGGTCGGTAATAACCATACAAGGCTTAGTCTTTGTATGCGCAAGGATTTCAATAGAAGGCTCAATATAAGTCGTTGTTTTACCTGTTCCCGTTGTTGCTATCAGCATAGCGTGAATGGGGTCTAACAATACGATGTGCATATTATTCCCTTGCCGTTCAGCTTTAATTAAAAGCCCGTCTTTAACGTTGCAGAGTTCGCTAAAATCAATAACAGTAAAGCTTTTATCGTTGTTGATTTCCCTGTCGCTCAAAAAGTGCGAATCTTCAAGGTTTTTATTAACCTTGAGTACTCGCCACGAGCCGAGAGAGCGGATTTCAAAGAGAACGAATACGGTTATCGCCGCCAGTGCTATCGCCCACAACCCGTATAATAGACCGTTGCTCCATACTGATGCAAAGCTCGAGTGCGTAAAAACCATTATGAGCAACGCAAAAATCAATAACGGCAAAACAATTAGCGCAACAGCGATTCCTATGCCAGTGAATATTTTGAATTTTAAGCTACGTTTTTTCCATCGCTGAAATACATTTTTCTTTCTCATAGATTACCCCAAATTTTATATCTCCTTACACCGCTGTGTTTCCTTGCATTTTTTCAAACTCGATATCGCGCTCGTGCTGCTGTACCGATTTAAGGAAATTAGCACGTTCCTGGTGGCATATAGCGCCGAGAGCGCTTTGTGTCTCACGCAGAAGGTCTTTTCGATATCTTCTCTGATGCTTTGCCCTAATCTTCCGCTGCAAGTCATTTACACGCATTACACGGCGGTTTTCGTGTTTTTCAGCGTGCCGTATGTCTTTGCACATACTCAGCACAACATTGCCGAGTCTCGCCTTGTAATCGTTACGTAAACGCTCGAAATAGTCAACGTTGCGCATATCAAGAAGACTCAGCGGAATTGATTTGTTGCGCATCGGACCGTCATCCATCATCGCGGCAATGTCCGCTGCCATCATTCTCTTGCCGTTGACGTAACCGAGTCTACCGTCCGCTGAAAGCTGCTTGACTTCGTTTTCAACGCGGGCAAGCTCTTTCAGCATCTGGCTGTGAGCTTCAAAAACCCGGGCATCGGTACGAATAAGCAACTCGGCGATTTTATCTATATCCGGGCGCAGCTTCTCCATTCCCTGGGCGTTGTACTGTAAACGTCCGGTTGCGGGAAGCTTCGCTATAAGTCTGTTTAACTCAACGTTAAGCATAAGCGATGCAGTACTTGCTCTGCTGTCAATGAACCCGGTGCGAGCCCTGGTCTCACGAAGACGATTCATCTCTGTTAGAGCCTTATCGCGCGCCGTATAATACTCTGCGCCGTGCTCTGACAAGTGCATATTTGCAGAAACAAGGTAGTTATCGATAACTATCGGTGAAATTTTACCCCTACGGGTAAAACCAAGATTACCGTTCTTATCCAGGCGCAAAGGCTCTCTCTCAAAAAAAGCAAAGTGAATATGCCTATGAGCTGTATCTTCGTGCAGAGAGCAATACAGCTCGATATTCGATTTTTTAAACCCTGCACGCTCCAGGAACGAGCCGAACGTCTGACGCATAAACTTAACGCAGTTCTCTTGTTTAGTGAACCCGCGGGAAGTTTCGTCATCGAAGGAAATAAACCCGTGCCAGATAGTACTTTCCGTGTCCTTTAAACGAGCTTTAAGCTCGTTCTTCTTTTCTTCGTCGATGGCGCCGTCCATATTGAAAAGTCCGGTATTCGTGCCTTCGCGCGTAAAATAGTTCTCTGCATTAGCGTTTTTTGAAACCTTTTGACCGTTTAATGTGTACGTAAAATAGTTATAATCTGCCGTAAGATTATAAAAATTCCTTTCGGCTATATAATCTGCGCGCCGTTCTCCGGTATAACTCGCCGGCGGCGTCGCTGTTGTATATCCGATGTTGAATATAGCTTTCATTCAGGTTTCTGCTCCTTTGCAAGTTTTCTATTAAATCGAGCAACGAGATTATCTTTTATCTCGAGATATGCGGGCGGTAATTTCGCTAAATAGCCGCTATCTATAAGCTCGGCGTTCACGGTTTCACCGTTTATTTCCGCACGCTGAACGTTAAAAATCGATGCTACAAGCGCTTCGATAGAATTCATCAGAATAAACATATCTTCCTGCATAATTCGTTGTTTCTCAAGCTTTGTATCGATTTTATCGAGCTTTTTCCCTTCGGGAACTTCGGGAATTTCCCGCGCCTGGGTAAACAGCTTGCGTTTCCCGAACTCAAGATAAATTTTCTCAACTCCAACACCCAGGGCGCAATTCATCAACTCGTTCATCGACTCGTATTTGCCTGTATCAAGCAATTCATTTAAGCTTTTCAAAAGCTCTACGTCGTAAATTCGAACGTGAAATGAATTCTTGTGCTTCTTTTCCTTTATTTCTGCCATATGTGCTCTCCAAATACCGAAAATCGGTCTCCGATTTGTCGATTTACCGACTGTGCCACTATGGCACATCGGTAAAAACGAAGTGTGCCACTTGTTATTACTTTGTAATAAAGGCTGAAAAAGCCGTCAAGTGTGCCACCTTCCTTATCCTGCTTGGTTTCCTAAGCACGATTTTTTTAATCGTGCGCAACTCGGTAATGAAATTGCCGAGCGGCACGACTCAGTGCCGATATTTTCTCTCCAGCGCCTGAAGCTCCGCAGCGTTCCGGTCTGAAGGAACGGTTTGCTCGGTTCTGATGGCGCTGAGATTTCCCCTGCAGTCTGCCTCCACTACTGCTCACGTTCATCAGAACGGGCTGCGGTTGTGGCTGCGGACTGCCCGGCATAAGACTGCTACCTGCAAAGACCGGTTTGAAAAACGGCTCTGTGCATGTTCAGTCGTTGCCGGTGATTTCTACTTCCTTTACTGCCGCCGCACGTTCCTGTCTGAAAGAACGGCCCGTGCGGATGCGGTAAAGTGTACGTACATTTTGTACGGACAAATTAATTAAGGCCGTTGAAGGTAGTTCCGGGCTCGTGGTGGGTCTTGCTTGCCACGTGCCCTGTACTACCAAGACGGATGCGGATGTACGATGCGGTTTGTGCGTACACTTTGTACGGACAAATTGTTTGTATAGCCGCACGGCGCCAAAGCGCCGAAATTTATTCCGCAGTTGTCTGTACGGGTTTGTACGTACATTTTGTACGGACGTTTAGTACAGACGTTGCGGCGGCGCCAAAGCGCCGAAATGCGCTGGGGAAACCGTCTTTCGGTTTCCCCCGTCCCTTTCCCCGCCTGAAAACCACGCAGAAAAAATTTTAAGGGTTTGAGTTTAATTTGCTAAGCCTGACTACCTTTTTTGCCGTTACCCGGTCCTTTACCTTTTGGTTTTCCGGGACCGTCGGCAGAGAAGGTTGGGCGCTTTGCATATACTTCAATCTTGGCGTCCATTTTATCAATGGTTGCCCGATAATATGAATCCGGTTTATCCGGGCGATATGCGCCCGATTCCCGCATTATTCGGAAAGCTTGGTCTTTATCTCCGCCGTTAAAATACAGCAACATATGCGCGAGTTTAGCGTCGTCATCAGACCTGTTTCCGCTCACTCCGCGCCCATTGTATAGGTCGTTAAATTTACTGCCTTGTTTACTGCTCTGAATCCAGCGTATAAGCTCGTTATCGCTTAAATTCAGGCTTCCCGTCGGACGGGGCTTCGCGCCGTTATTCGCTACGCTACGGCGCTCTCCGAGTTCTTGACGTAAGTAAACGGTTGCGGCGCTCCCGGCTCTCGTCAGATTATTGCCGTTCGAATACATATCACCCGTCAAGGACATTATTCGTTTATCGTCGTAAACTTCTAAATCGCCCTTGTTTTTGTCCACGGATGTCATATTGTAAGTACCGTTCTTTAAGATGTCGTCTTTAACGAAAATATGTAAGCCGTTCCCCGATGTGCTGCGTTCGATATACGTGCCGCTCAAGGTTTCCACAAGCTTTGATGCACGTTCGTTAAGCTTGCCCGTCTCAACTTCAATGCACTTGTCAAGGTCGATGCACGTGATTCCGTATTTCTTGTCAAGCAATATGGATAAGCCTTCACAGTTATTCTCTCGGGCGTATTTCATCGCTGCTTCAAACGTTACCCATTTACCCGGCTCTTTAGTACTCGTCCATTTCCCATCAATGGGGGAAATTATAAACTTATCCTTCTTACCCTTCTCTTCGTTCCACTGGGTTCGATAACAACACCAGGTCGGAATTGCTTTCAGTTCGGCGGGAACGTTCTTTTCGATATTCGCAAGTCCTTGCGCAAATTTACGGCTCGGCGCTACTCTTTTATACGTCTTATCAAGATGCTTGCCGGCAAAGCTGTCTTTCAGCTCTTGTCCGGTGAGTTCAACTTGACGTCCATCGTTATTAAGGCGGAACATATAATCTGAAGCTACTCGAAGCTGCGTTTTACCGTCCGCTTCTTTGAGAAATCTTGTAGGTACATAAAATGCGTAATACGAGAATTCGCCTTTCGGCATTTTAATCATCGTATTTTCGCCGTATTGCCCGCCTACGGCGCCGTTGGGCAATTCGATGCTCAACCATTCACGTTTACGCTCTTGCCCTTCTATGGGCTTATTTTGAGTTGTTTGCGGCATATTCGGGGGTGTATCGTCTATAAAGTCAGTCGGGAAGTCTTCTCTTAAAGCTTGCCGATATTCGTCTGAACGTTCATAGGCGGCTATCTGCTCTCGAGCTTGGCTCAAGTAATACTCGTCCGTCTGCGCCGTATTACCGACCTCTAAATCGTTTCTGCGTAACGTGTCTGCATAATCTCTCAAACGCTTTTCGGTTAAATCGACTTTGGCTTTATAAGCTTTAATATCGGTACCGTCAGCAATGATGACGTTCTCTCCCTTCTTTGCAAGCGTATCGGCATATTGGTCGATTGCGTGATACGGCACACCGCACATCGGTACTCGCTCTTCCGTGCCTATCGTCCTACCCGTAAGCGTGAGCTCTAATTTTTCCGCTACACGCTCTGCGTCGGCGCCTAAAACTTCATAGAAATCGCCTACGCGGTAAAACACAACACTGTCTGCGTTTTCGCCTTTAATTCGTGCATATTCCTGCCCCAACGGCGATTTTGACGCGGCTAAGGCTTGATATCGATTTGCACGTTCGGCGATACTCGGAAAATTCTTGGTTCTGAATTCTTCAGCGGACTCTTGGTTGTCAAATAAATGATATTTGCCCCAATTTCTCCCATCGTCAGTATGATAATCTTCAGCAACCGCATATCGTCCGTTGGCTTGAGCAATTATGGCTATATTCTTTCCGCTCTCGTTCTGCGTGAGACTTACTACTCTTTCTCCTCTGAAATTTTCTTCACCGTAAAGCATACCGCTTAAATATTTTGGGTTCTCGATATTGCGCTCAAATAAGCCGTGTTCCGTCCGATAATGTTCGTTTAAGATATCGTCTACACGTTGGTCGTAATACGCTTCCGAACGGCGCCGTTCCGTGTCAACTTCGAGTTCAGCTCTTAAAACGTCTTTATACGTTTGTATCGGCTCTTTGACCTTTTTAGCGATTTCCTCAAGCTCTTCATATTCAACGGGCTCATAGCTTACAAGACTGCCGTTTGGTAAGTCCGAAGAAAAAACGTCGCTATCTAAAGGTATCGTTTTCCACTCTCTCACATTACCGTGTTCCGATATGATATAAATCACTTGTGCCGGTTCTTCGCTCTCATAGCCGTCCTCAGGGTCTGTATAAGGTACATCTTCTATACGGACTGCATAATATCTCTGCCGTTGCTCTTGAGCGTCAAGCATTGCGTTCCGAGCTTCTTCAAGGGTTATTTTTTCTCTGTGGTCTCCTTCTTCTTGGCTTTGCCCTATATCAACTCCGCTTTGCTCAAATAAATACTCTCTTGCTTCTTCGTGGGAAACAAAGCCATATGTCGCCGTTGGAAACTCGCCGGTATCCGGGTTATAATCGTGAGCAATTAAATAGCCAGACGGATACCCGTCAGGAAAGTCTACTTCTTTTTGCTCATTATTATTGATAATAGCGATATGATTACCGCTCTTGGTTTCGATGATGCCGCTCACCGGTGAGCCGTATTTTGTTTCATTTAAGAACCGATGAGCAACTGTATCTTCTTCTTGCTCAAATGCCGACGTCTCCGGCAACTTGTATGTAGAGAAAGGAACTGCCGAATTGACTGCACCTCTCGCCGCCAAAACATAACTCTGCACGTCGAATTGCTTTTGCAACGGCAAATTGCTTGCTATTGCCGTATCTACCATCGCAGACAGTTCCATATGCACCTTAAAATACTTGAGTGCGTTTTCGGCTTGCTGACGTTCCTCAGCACCCAAGAACGTATCGTATTTTAAGAATTCATCGATATGATGAACCAAACCGCCGCCCTCACTGCCTATATCAAAGCGGCAGCATTCATAAGCATCGTGTTCGCCTTCGAAGACGTAATCAATATGTAGTTTTGTTTTGTAGTAGCCCTCGTTTTTATCTTCCTGCGCATCGAGCGCAGCCAACTTTTTATCGGCTTCAGAAAGCGACATAACATCATACGAATTTAAAGCCTGATGTTCAGACCATTCTATCGTTACGTACGGCTCACCAGTCTCTATAGCAAGGCGCTTAGCCAAAGCTCGAGCGTTTTCCAATTTCTGCGCCGCTGTTTCGCCAAGAAAAGCTGAATAAATGCTCGCATAGGACGAACCGGACAACTCCGCAAGCCGTGTGAACGCACGCTCACGTACGACGGAATCTTCTCCAAGCATTCCGTACACGGATATCGGGTTTGGACGATTCACTTCGTCTCTTAAGTCTTTAAACGTTGCATTCGGATGTATATCGAGTCCGGCTTCATCGTTCGGATATGCCGACGTGTACCAGTCTCTTATGTTTTCTTGCTCCCACGAACGTTCTTCTGCATCACTTACCGCGCTGTCAAGCTGCGCTGCTCTCAGATACTCCGCCATGGGGTTTCTCTCGGGCTTTTCCTCAGATTCTTCCTGGGGAACGTTCTTCTCTTCGATTACGGCGCCAGCGGCGGCTTGCAGATAATTGTCTGCAACGTAATCGGCAATTTTTTGAGCATCTGCGGCGGCTTTGAAAAATACGGACGTATCGTTCTTGGCAGCTTGAAGCCAACTGTTCAGATATGAAGCGTGGTTAGTGATATGCTTGCCGTTTAACTGGATGCCTTGCTCCATCTGCATAAACACGCAAGCAAGCTCGGCTCTCAATTCTTCTTTTGCGTAGCTCTCTGAACCGAAACCGCCCGCAAGGTCGCGGTTAAGGCGGCTCTCGTGCCCGGTGGAATGAGCAATTTCGTGCAATGCAGTAGCATAATAATCTTGCATCGTATCGAAGGCTGCGATTACCGGCAAATGAATTGAGTCTGTTCCCGGCGAATAGTATGCGCGGCTTCCGCCATCGTAGCGGACGGGCGCAGCGCTGTTCGCTATAATCGTTTCGATTTTAGCGTTCTGATTTGCCCTCTCCTCTTCAGACATTGCAATTTCTTTGCGTTCCGGGAAGTTATGGCACTGCTCAGCGTTAAATACGCTCGAGTATTTCATTACCGCATAAACGTTCTCTTTTAAATAAGCGGTTTTCTCTTCTTCCGTCATATCTTTGACGGTGCGGTTGTCAAACGCTTTTTTGGTTTTACGGTCATAGAACTCGAAGAAAATTACGGGCGCCGATTTCTCGCCTTTCTTAACGCTTGCGCCAAGTTCCTTTGCTTGGTTAAACGTTACCCAGCGCGTGTCCTTATAGCCACGCTCTGCGCCGAGAAACGCAAGATAAAGTGCGTTAAGTCCACGATAAGCAGTGCTCGTTTTGCCGTTATACGGCGCACCAGCGGCAATATTATTCCACCCAGACTGCCAGTCTGTCGGGTTCTTCTCGATATGCGCTAAAAGCGTTTTAACCATACTGTCTCGTATCTGTTGTACACGTTCCCGAGCTGATTGAGCGTTTGCGTTGTTTGTATCGGCTGTCATATTTCTCTCATTTTTTTCTGTGGTTTCCGATTTTTTTTCTTCTTCTCTATTGACAAACGCATTTGTTTTGCGTATAATAATATCGAAGTCAAGGCTATTAAAGTTGTCGGGCAATTGGAGCCCGGGGGTTTTAAATAGCGCTTGACTTTTTGCTTTGTCGGCGTAAAGTACGGCGCCTTGAGAAATGTTTCGCTCGATGAAAGTTTTGAAACTATCTTTGCCGTATGCACTTGTCAAAATATTTGCCGATATTTCAAAACCGTTGCTATCGTTCCCAAACCCGGCTATTTTTATCGCTCCGATTATGGGGCGATTTTCTTTATCTACCGTCTGTGTTACAACAACTATGCTTTTACGTGCTTTTTCGTACGGCGAAATACTATCCATTATCATTACGGGGTCGGATATTAGCTCTGGGAGCTTCTTTATTAAATCAATTCCCAAACCGTGATAATTTGCAGAATCGCTTCCGCTCTCCTGCGTAATCGTTTTAACGTGTTTCGCCGTCATAAGTATCGGCAAGTTCGGAACGCCCACCATCCGAAGGAGCGGGGGTGTTACTTTAAGCACTTCCAGATGCGAGCTCGTCGTATCTGCGCCGCGCAGAACGTCATCGACCTGCTTATCAAATGATTTTAATTCGTTAATTACGATTTTGTCTTGATTCTTGTCCATACTGATATCTTGCTGTAATGACTGAACGCTAAACGGAACAACCATTTTATTGTCGCTGATTTCAGAGTAAAAAAAATGTTCGTTTTGAGCACTACCGTTCTTAAACTGATGCTCTTCATCAACAAAACCATTCAATAAGTCATCAAGCCCGGAACCGACTTCAAACCCCTTGAATTTATGATATATCGAATCAACATAACTGCGCTCTCCCCAAACAAATATAAGCTCTTCACCCTGGCGCAAATTTTTAGATTCTGCAGGTACACCAAACAATTTAGGGGTAAAGGTTAAATCGGTCTTAGTTTTCAATGCAGCAAAAAGCCCACAGATAGGACCTATGTCATCCGAATATCGTTCATTGATTTTTTCTATTTCTTCAACCAGTTTTTTAAAATCCGGGCTATCGGTTTTTACCGGAATACAAAATTCTCTCGCGCTCATATTGTTCTTCTATTACTTAAAATCGATAAATACGGTTGCTTCAACATCAGCTTCGGAAGGCATATCCGCAGCCGACATCGGGAGTGCACCGAAGTAACCTTCAAAATATGTGTCCGGGCGTTCACCGTTCGGGACTTCGAACGTAACAAGCGGTAAGCTCTTTTTATCAAGTTCATTTATCATAATTCTGTCCTTTGCTCTCTGACGAGCTTTAACTGTACTTTGCCGGAAGGGGCGAGACAAACTCGAAGGGCTGCGCCCTTAACCGTTTTTCTCGCGGCTCTTTTCCCCTATCCGTTTTTAGAAATCACAAGAAAAAATCAAAGTAGGCTGGCGCTGAATATACTGTTAAACTTATAAATATTCATTCTTGCAACGGTGCAAAGCTCTGGATTTTTAAAATGTTTCACGCCACAACCTCGCCCGCGCGGGCGAATAACTTACACTTTTCTTTGTGTTATCTCAGGTTATATTATTAATTCCCTATTATTTATCATATAGGGGCAAATTTTTTAACTGGTAGTAGTTAAATTTTTTAACCACTATTGGTAAAGTTTCTTAACTGGTTAGATTTCTTAACTGGTTAATTTTTTTTACTGGTTAAATTTTTTAACTATCTTGTCCATCTATCGGTGGAATATCGTCCGGCATATTCTTTAAAAGCTCGTTGATTTTATCAGTATTGGTTGAATACGCTACGCGCTTTATTTTGCCTTTCAGAAACTCACGACGTTTTATGTAACCTTTCTTCTCAAGGCTATCGAGCGCCGCAACCACTGTTGGGCGGCTTAAGCTTGTAAACGCTTCCAGATAGCCAAGAGAGCCGAAAAACTCGCTTGCTTCGTCTTGTGAGAACCCAAAGATTATCGCAAAGATTGTCAGCTCGCCACCTTTCAGCTTCAGATATTTAATCATCCAGTAAAACACCGTGTAGAATTTGCTGTCGTCGATTTTAAACATAAGACCTTCTCTTTTTGCCCGTACACTATGTACACACATTTTTTGTACGTACAAAATGTACGGACATTCGAGTATTTTTTGTTTGTGGTTTTATCAGAACGGTATATCCGTGTCGTCATCGTTTATAGGCTGAAGATGCTTACTTGCGGCGTCGTCTTCCGCCGATGTCTTGGACGTTAAAAATTCAACGTCTTGAGCAACAATATCAACGCCCGTCCGTTTGACGCCTTGGCTGTCCTCGTATACGCGCGTTTCAATAGAGCCGGTAATTCTAATCTTGTTTCCCTTTTTCGTATACTTTGCTACGGTTTCAGCTAAACCGCGCCACGCAACGCAATTAAAATAATCCGTTTTACGTTCTCCGTCGCTGCCTTTGTAATTGCGGTTTACTGCTATTGCAAAACGGCAGACCTTAACGCCGCCCGATGTTTCGGTAATTTCGGGGTCCCTTGTTAAATTGCCTATAAGGTTTACTTGGTTCATCTTTTCACTCCTGATTATTATTTTGTACGTACATTTTGTACGGACGTTTTGTTGTAAGGCTTTACAATAATCTCTTTTTGTGCTGTCAAAAAGATTTCCACTTCAACGTTAGCTTTTAAGCCGAGTACCCGACGATATTCCGCCGGAATTGAAATTTGCTTGTTATTCCCGACAATTCGCTCAATTCCGATATAGTCTCTGCGCCCATATCCTGCGGCAAATATTATTATTTCGTTCTGTACCGTTAAAAGCACTTCAACTTTATCCAACTTCTGTATGCCCGCTCGATTCCAGAACTCAGACGGAATACTTAATCTGCCGTCACGTTCAATAGAACGCACAACGCCGCGATAATCTTTATTTGTACGGACATTTTGTCCGTACATTACAGTTCCTTCGAGTACTTCGTCAGCCATTGAATCACCATCGTAAAGCTGTCGCCCTGAGAATTGAATTGCTTATGGTCGGAATCGATTATCGAATACGATATTTTTTCGTGCGATTTGCCGCGCTCTGTCGAGTATGAATCCCAGTATTCGATGCCGACTTCAACAACAATTGCGCAGCCGTTCTTGAAATTGAAGCGGTAAAAAGTTTTATTAACTTCAGGCACATCAAGCCAAACGCCCCATTTGCGGAAATCTTGAAGCCATTGCTCGCGTTCTTCTTTGTTCCGAAGGTTAAGCTCACCGCAAGCGGCGAGAGCTTGGGAATGTTTTTGTATTGGCCCGTTTTCATTTGTACGTACATTTTGTACGGACAAATCTGAAAAGGCTATTCCATTTTTAATTGTGCCGGAAGAGACAGTATCATCGATATAAGCTCTGAGTGCTTTCGACGCGTCTGTATTTCTTGTTTTACAAATCTCTTTAAAAAGCATTAAAACGTCGCTTCGAATTCTAAGCTCCAGACGTTCTGTTTTCTTAGTATCTTGTTGCGGTGCAACAGCAAGAAGGCTTACAGCAGTTTCACTGCGCTTTGGCTTGAAACTTGCTATATCAAAATTACCAAGTCCCATTGTTTAACCCCCTAAAGCTTCAAGAACTGTTGCCGCAAGATGCTCATAATCTTTTGTAACATCGGAATTAGGCTTATAGGCGTGTAAGCTCTTACCGAAAGACGGCGCATCCGCAGCATCCACCGCAAGCCGTATTGCAGGCTTGAATACTCTACAGCCTTGTTCTTTAGAAAACTGTTCAATCGCCGTTATTGCTTCTTCGGTTGATTTTGTGCGCCGAGCCATTGTTATAACAAAGCCGAGCACGCTCAAATTCGGCTGTATTTCTTTCATTTCTTCAATATTCTCGAAAAGTTGCATAATACCCTTAAACGAGTTGTATTCGGGCTTGAAGGGCACAAGCACTTTATCACTTGCATAAAGCACGTTGATTGTGAGCTGTGAAAATGACGGGTTACTGTCCAAAATGACGTAATCATATTTTTCTTTTTGTGCTATCTTATCAATAGCGCGGCGCAAAAACCGTTCCTTACCGAACTTTGCGGCGAGCACATTGTTTGCTTTCTCAAGTCCGATATCTGCCGTAATGATATCAAGCATTCCCGTAAGTTTATGTATTTCAGCTTCAGACGTTCCTCTGTCTAAGCTAAGGAATTTTAGCGCTTGCGGATTGTCAGTATCATCAGCAAGACCGAACGACGTCGTAAGGCTGCCTTGCGGGTCAAAATCTACAAGCAGTGTTTTTTTGTCGTTCCGGGCAAAATAATCTGCGAGCGCGGCGGCGGTGGTGGTTTTAGCAACGCCGCCCTTCTGATTAACGAGCGAAATTACTTTCATTCCGTCACCTCAATTCCGAGAAGTTGAAGTATTTCACAATATTTTTCTACTATTTCAACTACCGGACCTAACACATCAAAACAAGCACTTGCCAACTGCATAAAAGTAAAATGAGCAATATTCTCTTCGCTTTCCGCATAAAGGGCAAGAGCTTTCTCTTCCTCTTTTTGACAAAGGTTATCTAACGTCTTTCTGAACTGCTTTGACTTGAGCACGTTCGTTCCGTGATGGCGATTGATAAATTCACTTCGTTCTTCCGCTGCAGTCAAATACGCTTCAACTGTTGCTTTCTTCAATGTTACTTTGATTCTGTCAATTGAAATTGGCGGAATAGTACTGGGTTTCTTAATTTTTTTCATTTTAACGACCTCTGAAAAAATATATTTTCAAATTTCCTTAGGGAAATAATTGAACTGTTCCCACAAACTCTGCCGCCCGGTTTCCCGCAACAGCAGAGCCGTGGTCGTTAAGCCGATTTACGGGTTTCCCCACTCATCGGCATATTTTGTCCGTACAAAATGTACGTACATTTTTTAAACTGCTTTAGCTTCGAGTGAGCCCGAATATAAATCGCCGATTATAATCGGGCCGCACTGTTTATGCTCGAACGCGTCAAAGTAACGCTTTCTGTATGTAATTTTGTCTTCACACCAACGCTTGGCGTGGTAGAATACGTAAATATAGTTTCCGTATTCGAACTCAAGCCACTCGCTGAACTGACAAGCTTTGTAATTACAGTCGTAAGACTTTACTTTTGATAAACTCGGTAATTTTTCTTTTATCTTCTGTAGAAATAACTTTTTGCTGAATAATCGCATAAGTCACCTCTATTGTTTATTTGTACGTACAAAATGTACGGACGTTTTATTTTACATAGCCTGCAATTTTAAATTTGCCCGGCTCTGCCTTCATCATTAATTCGGCAGTAGCAAGCGGGCCACACTCGAAGGACTCGCCCCAAGTGCCGTCCTCGCGCTTTCTCTGGATGTGCACCCAGATATCTTTTTTATCCCGATAAAAGACAGGCAAACAAGGAACTCTATTCTTACCGTCTATGACAAGTAAATTCTCCGCATAACAGTCTTTAAACATTGCAAAGTTTTTACAATTCTGAAATTCTTCATCGGTAACAGGAACGCCCATAATTTCGCAGTTCCTTACCGTATACCAACTTTCTTTGGCTGCATTCCCTATAGAACCATGATAGACGGCGCCACGCTGTTCCCAAGCTTCCCGCGTCATCACCAGTTTGCCGGAAAGCCGAATTTCCTTTTCTTGCGTTCTGTGTCTGATTAAAGTCTCAACTCGCATAATGTTTTCTCTATAATAAATGCTCTGTATCTTTTAATGCTTTTAAAGCTTTAAGTAGCTTAGATTTATCCTTTACAATCCACCTATCATTCCAATCAAAAGTGGTATCGATTTTTTCTTCGTCAATAGCATCTCCAATTAAACCGTGGATAGTAAATAAAACATTTCTCAATTCTTCGTACTCATTGTGTATGCAATTTTCGGTTTCAAATTCTCCGTCAACGTATCTTAAGTGGCATGTGACAACCCTATTTACTAAAACCTGTCCGCAAGGATATTCATTTGGATATTCAAAGCCTTTACCTTTACCGCCGAAACAAGGGAACACGTTTAATTGAACGACGCCATTCTCAAACAGATAACCATCATTATAAAAAACACGTTGTTTAGTAGGGTCAATATCTTCAACCAACTTCACAGCTTTCCCAAAGAACTTGGTTGCTATTTCTTTTGCAAGTTTTTTAGTTACTTTTTTCATTTCGTGCTTTCCTATTTAGCCGCGCCTTTATTTGCGCTGTTACCTTTCTGCTTATTATTTGTTGCGTTCCTTGCCGTATTGGTAAAATCTTTACTGCGCTTTATGACGCCGGAAATCATATCCGTTACATGTTCGTTGCCTTTTGTCTTATCGTAGATAGCCGATGACTTAAATATCCTGGCTATCTGTTCGGCATCCGAATTAGAAAAGAAATTAAGTATTGCAATTAAGCTCTTTTCTGCTTTTTCGTTCTTGCCCGCCGCTCCAGAATAAAAATTCTTAAATTCGGCGCCGCGCTTTGATTTCTTAATAGCAGCGATGAGCTTTACGTCTTTACTGAGCAACCCGTCCTTATTCGTGGTTTTCGGCTTGGATTTAGTCTCAGCTGGCTTTTTTTCTGTAGGCTTTTTATTTTCTGCAAATCTTACCAGACGGATTGTGCTACTCTTGCGTTCACCGTTTTTATGATAGGTGAACTTACAAGAATAAACGTTTCCGTTGGCATCTATATAGCGTCCACTCGAGACTTGTCCGTTTTTGAACGTTCCTTCAAAGACTCTGCCATCCGCCCAGGTGTACTTTCCGTCACCTTCGTACTTGTTGTCTTTGAAGTTTCCTTCATAGACGTCGCCGTTCACCGCAGAGAACTTACCTTTACCTGTTATTTTGCCGGATTTAAAATTGCCCTCAAACGTATCACCGCCTTTCCAGACATATTTGCCTGCGCCGTCAAATTTCCCACGCTTAAGGCTACCGTCATAGACATCGCCGTATTTATAAGTTATCTTTGCTCGAGATTTATCCGGACGCCGCCCGTTCGGACGCAGCGCGTATTCATAAACACTATCTGACTTATAACTTTCATATTTGCTGCCCGCCTCTGGAACAGTAATCTCGCCAGGCTCTTGTAAAGGACTAAGTTCTGCTACTTCTTCTGCCATTGTTGCTCCTTCTTTTCGTGTTCTCGAATTTTATTTGTATGGACAAAATGTCCGTACAAATAAGGGGTAATGTAGTCAATACGACAACATTACCCCTATGGATACGATTATAAATATTGACTTACACTCTCTCTTTTCCACTCTCACATTTACGATAGCAAAAAAGAGAGTGTGAACAAGCCAACACTCTCTCACTCATCATTTGAGTTTCTTTGGTGAAAAGCCGTATCGGCTTGTTCACCTAAATTTTACACCAACTTTTAGCAAATTAGAATTATTATACCCGATCAGTCCTAATATAAAGCACACAACAAAATTTTGTACCAATCGGGTATAATATTATTAAAGCTGTTGACAAAAGCCCCGAAAGGGTATAGAATATAAACATGAGTACTTTAAGTGAATTTATTAAACAAAACAGAAAGCTATTAGGTCTTACTCAAGAAGAGTTTGCGCTCCGTTCAGGCTTGGGACTTCGTTTTGTTCGCGAGCTCGAACAGGGAAAAGAAACCGTCCGTTTGGACAAAGTAAACCAAGCGCTAGCAATGTTCGGCATGGAAGCTGTTCCGGGGAGAATAAAGAATGATTAATGAAAGCTACCGTACAGCATACATTTACGTATGCAATCGTTTCGCCGGCGCATTGAAAGAAACAGACGGCGGTTATTCTTTTACATATAACGCTAATTATTTAAACAGCGAAAATCCGACTGCGGTTAGTTTGACTCTTCCGCTTCAAACAGAGGAATACACTTCAAAAACTCTGTTTGCATTTTTTGACGGGCTGATTCCCGAAGGCTGGCTGTTGGGAATTGTTATGCACAATTGGAAAATTGACCCCAAAGACAGATTCGGACTTTTATTGACTGCGTGCAAAGACTGTATCGGAAATGTAAGCATAAGGAGTGAGCAAGTATGAATTGCCTTTGCTGCAATAAACCGCTGAACAAAACCGCATCCATATACGAGCTCAACGTTCAATGGCATAAAAAATGTATTAAGAATTTTTTTGGTACTACCTCTTTACCTGAGTTAGATATTTCCGACGATACTTTGAAACAGCTTGCCATTGAAAGCACTAATAAAGGTTATACCGTTCCAGGCGTGCAAAAAAAATTATCCCTCCACTTAACGGAGGGCAAAGATCCGAGATTAACTCTTGTCAACTGCCCCACTGGATACATTTTGAAACCGCAGACAGAAGAATACGAAAACCTTCCCGAAGCAGAATATCTTGTTATGCAAATGGCAAAGGCAACTGGAATAAAAACCGTACCCTTCGCCTTGATTAAAATGAACGAACAGTTTGCCTATATTACCAGAAGAGTTGACCGTATTAAGCAAAAAGACGATGTTAAAATGCTTGCAATGGAAGACTTCTGTCAGCTTGAAGAACGACTTACACAAGATAAATATAAAGGCTCCTATGAACGGTGCGCAAAGTTAATTACTCGCTATTCCTCTCGTTCTGGATTCGATTTATCGGAGTTGTTTTTAAGACTTGTCTTTTCTTTTGTCGTGGGTAATTCAGATATGCACTTAAAAAACTTTTCCTTGATTGAAACGTACGAAGGAGCCTGTGAATATGTCCTTTCCGACGCCTACGATATGTTGCCCGTAAACGCCGTTTTACCCGAAGACAACGAACAATTCGCTCTAACTTTGAACGGCAAGAAAAGCAATATCCGCAAAAAGGACTTCCTTGTCTTTGCCGAAAATATTAGAATTCAGAAAAATGTTGCCGAGAAGATTATTAAAGATATCGTTACAAGAGAAGAAAAATATTTTACAATGTGCGACGAGTCTTACCTGCCGCAAAAAATAAAACTTGTTTTAAAAGGAATTATTAAAGTAAGAATGGAAGTTTTAAAAATTTAGCAATTATTAAAAAAGCTTAAACTGCAAGACACATAAAGTAAAAGGAGTTGAAGAATTTAAAATGAAGAAAAAGAAGTTTTATAAAAATCTTTGGTTTTGGCTACTGATTACTAGTATATTATTTTTTGTTACAAATATTGTTTTTTCAATTATATTTAGAGGTTCTGATGGGTCTAATATTTTTACTGCAGTCAGTGGGTGGGTAAGTGGCATTGCAACAATCGCCTTAGGGTTTATTGCCGTTGTTCAAAATAGAAAATATAAAGAAGAAAATGACAGATTTTTAAGTGAACAACAAAAAATAAATAGTCAGCTTATGCAAGAACAAAATAATCTATCTTGGCGAAAAATTAATTATGATATTTATAATTCTTACAGACGCGAGTTTTTAGAATATGAAAAAGAATTTTCAAAATACAGTATATCTGAAATATCAGCTAAAACATTAGCTAATAACGATACAATAAGAGCCATAGGGGAATTATCAATTTTTGATAAACGAATTCGAAACAACCTTACAAGAAATATCGCATATTTAATTGAATGTAACTTTTATTGTGAGGCTAAGGCCAATTTATTTGATTTATTTACAAAATATTTAAAAATCCTAGATGCTTTTTATCCATTACTTCAAGATGCCATTAAAGATATAAATATTTTAGGCGATTTGAATGGCGAATATTTTAAAAAAGCACATGAGCTAATTGATATGGAGCAAAAAATTGTGCTTAGTTATTTAAATATTAATTCTGAATTTAGTAGTATTATACAAAAAATTTACGAGAAAGACATTTCTAGTGCTAAAGATTATATTGACAAAAACATAACACAACAGGTTGAGTGGGTTAAAAAAATTAGAGAAGGAGCAAAATAATTGATTCATTAGGAATAAAACCTATTACATATGTAGATGTTGTGTCTTAACTAAATTTTACGACATAAAAAATCCCCTACAAATTTGATTAGTAGGGGATTTTATCATATTGCTTGGTCCAAAAAGAGTAAAGCTTTTTTATTATAATTTTACGCCTTTTATCTCATTAATAATCTCATTTAAAACCTTATTGTGACTTAAATAATTAGGATGATAAGTCCAAAATGCCGGAATATATTCGGATTTGGTATTTGAAGTAAGCTTAGCTATATCCGTAATTGGAATTAACTTTTTATTGGAAGACGGCTTGACGCTATCTAATTCATCTTTCAATCCAAAAGCTACATTCATAGACACGTTATACTTTGGACCGGTTACAAATAGCACTAAATCAGGTTCGGCAAGTTTTATTTCTCTCTGCAGAAGCGATCTTTTTTCAACTTCACCTTCCTTTGCATAGCATTCGGATAATTTTTTCTCTGCTTCATATGTTAATTCTCCTGTTTCTACAAAATAGACTTTATCAAGATTATTCCAGCACAACACATATTCGTCTTTTAACAATCTGAAAATATTCCAAAATGGTGAACTGTTGTATTTTATTTTTTTATTGTAACACTCTGGCAAATATGCGTCTTCTCCATATAACTGCTTTATTAAATAAGCTATTGCCCATTGTTGCGAATTTTTACTCTCATTTGTATCCTTTTCACAGTCTTGGGCAGTACACGATTTTATAAAATCATACCTTGCCGTTCCGTCACAAATTGAACCGTACCCCATAGGCTCCTGCCCGACAATCATTATTCTCTTTTTACCGTCCAGACGTATAATATACTCGTCGGTTAAGCCCAAATAAAAAGGATGGGATAAAATTTTATCTTTATCGGCGCAAAGTTTTCCATTGCTTTCTTTTAAAATAGTATCGCACCAATACTCCTTCAATGTCTTCTTAACCCAGTATTCTTGCTCTTCTAAAAGTATTTCATTTGCTGTTTTATCCATACTTCACCTCTTTCCCATTCTATCAAAACGGAGCTTCTTCGTCAATAGGTTGAAGGGCAGTATCGTTTTTCCATTCCACAAGCGTTATAAAAAGCCTTGCAAATGCCAGCGCCCAGTTTAACGGGTCGTGTCTGCCCTTATCGAAATCCTCGCTATAAAGATTAAAAAATATATCGTAGTCGGCAAAAAGGTCAGCCCAATTCATTTTTTTACAGGCAAGCATCTGTGCAATTTGCAAAGTGCCTGCATTTTCAAACTTAACTTTGCTTTCCTCTATTGCGCTTTGTAATCTTGCCGCCGTAAGTATGTTGTTTAATGTTATTGCGGGGTTGTTAAAGGCATATCCACAACTTTGCGCATAGTCCTTGAAAACTGTAAAAGGATTTTGCGTTACAGAATATAATGATTCAACGAGTAAAATACTGTCGCCGACATAACTACGTACTCTATCAATAACCTCTTTAAATGACGGTGCGCCAATAAGATGCTCTGCATTTAAATTATATGAAGAATAATTACCTTCTCCAAATTCAATATTCTCCGCATCATAACCATCTATTGAGACAAATGAATGGTAGTGCCCTTCAATTTTTCCATTACTAATTTTAACCGCCGCTACTTCAACGATAGCAGGTCTTTGAAGGCTTATGCTTCCAGTGTGTTTACCATCATACAAATCTTCAATTGTCGCGAATCCCAGAACAACAAAGGTTTGATTTTTTAAATCGTACATATTTACTCCTCATAAAGTTTTTGCATTTCTCTTATATCGTCTTTGATTTGGTCAACAAAATGTTGGGGTGAAAGCACTTTTACGTATTTGCCGAACTGCAATATCCAGAACCGCATTGCGCGCAGACTAACCGTTAATGCAAACTTATAATTTCCGTCCGCAAGCTCGCTTATCTGCACGTCTTTGCCGAACCAATCAATAACGTTATCAATCATTCCCTTTGCGTAGTTGAAAGCAACAAATTCTATCCTCGTCGGCTCGTCCTCGAAAAGATAAGGCATAGTATTATTGAGCCTTCCCAGATTAATTCCATTTTCATAGCCTTTAATATCAAAAATGGGCTTTATAGGCAATTCAGTCAGGGATATGTTGGAGATACGGTCAATTCTGCAATAAATTAAGTTATCGTATTTATCGTAATTGCATGCTAAATAATAGCGTCCGCTCTTTAAAAATAACTGATATGGATTAGCAAGCAATTTATCTTCTCTGCGACAGTGCAGTTTTTTATCCGCACCGTATGAATTAATTAGAAACTCAACTTTGACCTTTTTTTCTATTGCTTCGCAAAGCAGCTCAATGTTATAAAAATAATCGCGGTTTTCATCCTTTTGCCAATCGTCTAAATTAACGACGTGTTTTGCGTAGCTCTTAAAATATTTGCCGCCCTCATGAATTAATTTTTCAATTAACCCCTTGGTATGCGCCTTGCAAACGTTACGGTTAGATAAGACAGAGTCAATCAAAAGTCGAAGCTCTCCCGCCTCAAACTTCTTTTCCGCAAGGTAGCTACCCGAATTATCTGAAACGATATCGTACCCAGCCTGTTGCAAAAACTCTATATTGCGGGCAACGGCTTTACGCTCGCACTCAATTCCGTATAAGACCTTTAAAAGCGAAATAATATCGCCCTGTCTTAACTTGTGGTCGCAGTCGGAATACTCCGTAAGTATTTCAAGTATTCTTAAAATCAATAATTTTTTAGGCTCGTAACTTTCCATTATTCTTTCTCCGTAAACGTTCCGGTTATTGCGTCGTAATCGTAAACAACATACCAACCTGCGTTTTCGCCGAACTCACACTCCAACCTTAATTCCGAAGCAAAATAATATAAATTAAAAAGTTGAACATCTTGCGCTTCGCTTTCAGGGATACGCAAGTAAAGCGAACGCAACAGCGCCGTAACATAATGCTTTTCACGATTCAAAAATTCAATAGGAAAAACACAGTTAGCGAACTTTCTTTTTATGCCGCTTATTTTGTTTGCTATCGCAAGTTTAAGCTCGGTCGTATTATTAGCACAGTTGTATTGCAATACATTTAGCACAGATAGTTCGACATCATTGCTCCCCGAAATATAATTTATAAAATCTTTAAAAATATTATCATTTTCGCTTGCTATAACAGCAACTTTCGCTGATTTTAAAAATTTAAGCGTTTTTATAATTTCCATTGTCTTTACCTTGATTAAATAATAGCATAAGGCTTGTACCAAAAAAGGTACAAGCCTATTATATCAAATAAATTTATTTTTGTCCTTTTTTTGGGACTTAGATTTTTATATAATGCAATTATGAAAAAGAATATTAAAGAAATTTTAGAAAATGTTACCCCCAATACACTGTTGAAAGAAGTTATCGCTTACTGCGACAATATGGAAGATGTTGAACTTATAATTGCCAATCTTCCAAAAACGAAAAGTAAGCCCGTTCAACTTTCTGACGAAATAAAGCAAGCCGCATTGAGTTTAGTTAAAACATATAAACTCCATATGGCTGAAATCACCACGTCGTATATTCAGCAGAATTTACCCGTAACGTATCCCCAAGCTGCCGCACTGGTTGATTGGCTGAAATCTAATTAATTTCAACATCGAAAAATAATTTAAGCCTTTTTTTTGCGCATTTATTACCCCTTTTTGCTGAAATATTATACCATTTTAAGGCTTCGGCATAATCTTTTTCCAAATAACATACATCAGCAGCACAAAGCTCGAATGCTCCTGCAGAGTTAGATTCATCTGGCAAACAATTAATATTTCGCAAATCATTTCCGCAATTAGGACAAAAATTCGACGGTTCTTGTACCATACCGCATTTATTACATATTTTTAATAGCATAACTTTGCAAGCTCCAACAATATTTTAGCCGTAGTTTCCGCATCATATAATGCGCGATGATGTGTGAAATTAATTTTAAAATAATTTGCCAAAGTTGAAAGCTTGTAATTTTCAACCTTTCCGTTCAAAATTTCTTTTGCTAAAGCAATTGTATCTAATTTTTGATTGTTGAAATAAATGCCGTGCCTTTCACCGTAGTAACATATGAATCTGTAATCAAACGGTAAGTTGTGCGCAACCAATATACAGCCTTTACAAAATTCATAAAAATCTTTTAACACCTTATCAACGGTGGAAGCGTCATTTAAATCCTCATTTGTAATACCCGTGAGAGTTACAATATATTCCGCTAATTTTTCCGGACAGGAAACAAATGACGAAAACTTTTCAGTTGTCTTTCCACGTACAATTTTAACGGCCCCAACCTCTATTATGTAATCAAATTCACTTGTTATAATATCGTTTCTGAGTCCCGTTGTTTCTATATCAAAGACAACTATCGTATTTTTGTCAATAAGCTCTTTCAAATTTTCCATAATTAAATCTCCTTTACAAGACAATACTAACACAGCGAATGTACTTAAAAAGGGACAAGTAAAATGCTATTATGGTTACAAAGGAGAAACAGCATGCAAGATTTGATTAAACAGTTATGGCAACGTGCCGTTACCGAAAGGTCAAAAAAGATTTCTCATTTTACAAATGACGAAAAAATCAGACTTAAACATGAGCTTGATATCATAAAACAAACCAACACTTTCAAGCAGATTTTATCTTTTAGTGCCCAAGTGGACGAAGCACGCAATAAAGGTAATTTTTTTGTTAAAGGCGCGGCAAATTGCAGTTTTTTGCTATATTGCGTTGGAGCAACGACAATAAACCCGTTTTGGACAGGTTCGCAGTTTGAACGGTTTATCAATCCTCTTATGAACGGTATGCCGTACTATGAAATTGCATATTCAGATCCCACCGTTTTATCTTTCAAGGAAGAGGATATGCTTTTTAGCGAGCTGATTCTTAGTCGAGCCATAGAACGCAGATTTATAAAGAAAGAACAGCTTGAAAATACTTATGACCATCCGCCTGCTTCAAGATATCAATTCGTTGAAGATATTTTGTTTGAATCAAATGGGAACATAATATGGCAGGAACAAGTAATTGAACTTTTGTATCGAATGGGCGGATTCTCTTACGCAGAAGCGGATTTAATGCGCCGCAACAGTGCAAAGGGTCATCCGTTAAATGGAAAATGGTTTGCGCCGAAAAGAGAAAAATTTATAAAAAATGCAGTACATATCGGTTATGATAGGGATTATGCGGATAAGTATTTTCATTACATATTTGAAGCTAATATGCACGCATATTTAAAAGCTCATGTCGCTGCTGTTGTGTTGGGTTCTAATTAAAAACTTTCGACAAACAAAGATAAAAAATTTTATAAACAAATGTTTGTTTTCTCTTGACTTGCCACTTCCATTGTGATAGAATACGTACAGTACCAAGATAGAGTAACGAGTGGTACTGTACCCTTTTGAGGGTAAAGAGTCTGCGGTGGAGTACGGGGCATTGTCCATTAAGCGCAGAAAGTTTTATGAACGGAAAAAGACCGTTCCGGCCTTAGCTTGCGATTTTGAACGTGAGGTGTTTTTGTTGTATGCAAAAATCGTGAGCCGTGATAGGCTTTTATAAGTGTACAATTTTTTTGGAAAACGGCACTTAAATCAACTCTAAACTTCATAGAATGACCAACCATCATAGAGCAATAAGACGTTGCTAAACGCGGTTAAAGTCGGTGATTACGGTAAATGTATCAGCGGCTTTTTTCGCGCCTTTTTTACGGTATCTTTCCCACTCTTTCTTGCGTGGACGAAGATATAAAAACTAACATTTCGGAGGTAAAAACACTATGCGAAAGCAAACAATAAGACCGCCATAATCGGCAACCAAACGGTAAGCAAAAATTACGGGCAGACTTTATCTGTCGGTATGGCGAGGTACGCAAGTGGCAAGCCACTTGCCGCGCTTGCGCTTGCCTCGTTAGGGGAAATTCTTTCCCCTAATACCCCTTGCCGGCATTGTCGGCAGAACAAGCGAACATTAAAATTTTGGAGGTAAAAACTATCGAAAAGAAAGTAAACAGAGCAAGACCATACGCCTATTCTTTCAGAGTTTCGGCGCAAGAAAAGGAACTCATTGACGGTAAAGTTAAAACAAGCGGACTGAACAGAACGGACTACCTTATACGGGCGTTATCGGATAAACCTATCGTCAGTATAACAAGCGGAAACGAGATTTTAGCGGAACTTAAACGGCAAGGAAATAATCTTAATCAAGCCGTTAAAAACAACTACTTCGGGGACATAACCGAGAGAGAATTGTTATCCGTTGTGGACGATTGCAAGCGCGTTTACCGCAAGTTATCTTCCGCTATAGGGTGTGATTGACTATGCCGCTATTCAAAGGACTATCAAGCAAGAGTACACCGAAAAAAGCAATAGCCTATATAACACGCGAGGACAAGGCGGCATTTGTTTCTGTACGCAACTTATTCGAGGGCGAAGATTATGCCGAACAGTTTGCGGACACTATGCGGCGGTTCGGGAAAGGCAAAAAGTTTGACGAGCGTAAGTATTATCACTTCAAATTGTCGTGCGCACGGAAAGATAACGTAAGTCCCGAACAAGCGCATTTATACGCAGAAGAACTTGCGGCTATTCTATTCCCCGACGACGAGTGTGTTATAGCAACCCACACCGACACAAAGACGGTACACAGTCATATTATCGTGAATGCCGTAAACCCTATCACGGGAAAGAAGTTAAGAATTACGGAAAGCGATTACACGAAAATGAAAGACGAAGCCAACCGTTTGGGCAGTGAGTTTGGGTACACTACTACCGACTTCCGCAAGAAAGCGCAGAACAAGCGAACGACGGAAGAAAGCCATATCATTATGAAAGGCGGTACGTCGTGGAAAGAAGATTTGCGAGAAGTCATAGAAGAAGCGAAACGCAGTTCGTCCACGCAGGAAGAATTTATATCACACCTTGCGTTGTACGGCGTATCGGTTACGCGAAGCAAGACGGAATATTCCTACTTGCATCCGCAAAAGAAGAAAGCTATTCGAGGGCTGAAACTCGGAAACAATTATACGAAAAAGGAGATAGATATTGTCATTGAAACAAATAGGAACGGAAATAACGGCAACGCCGTTAGAGGATTGGGAAGAACGGGAGTTCGAGAAACGAAGCGAGGAATTGCACCGTATGACGGACAATCAACTGTTGAAAGAGATATTAACCAAATCGGACAAGAAATGCAACGCCTTGATAGAAAGACAGAATACGCTCATCGAGGACTTGACTACGAGCGTGAACAACTTAGAGAGCGCGAACGATTACAACGTGAACGAGCTGAAAAGGAGCGTATCGAACGCAGTCATCGCGATGAAAAACTTACAAGACGAAACGAGGAGATTCAACGACAGAATTTCAACAGAACTAAGTCAAACAGTAAAACGGACGGAAACTTCTCTTCAAAGTAATTTGCGCAAGACCATACAGACACAGTCAGAAGAAGTGTTTACGGAAGTAAGAAAAGAACTTGACGAAAGCAAGAAACTTTTGGAGTTCACACGAGTAGAGCTGAAACTTCAAGGCAGAGTTCGCAAGTTCTTTTTTTGGGCAACCCCTATACTCTTGCTTGTGCAGACAATAGTAGTTATTGTTTCTGCATTTTAAATAAAACTGAATATTGAATATAAATGACCGTGAAGCAACGTCTATTAATAATATGAGAATGAGAAAAGGATTGAAGTAGTATTCACGTCATTGTAAATATGAATATCGCCATAGAGCGGATACGCAATTAACCTTGCGTTTAAGAATTACGCGCATAGAGTCGCGAAAGGAAAATTTAATATGATTTATTTTTTAAAATTCACTTGCAAACCGCAGAAAACTGTGGTAGTATTTTACGAACAAATACGAAGGAGGTTAATTGACCCAAGAAGAATTATTAAAAATTGTACATACTTTAAGGAGCAACGACAACTGTAGCGACGCCGATTTGTGCGAAGTGATTAAGGCTGCCAATCAAACGATTAACTTGCAGAACCTTGCCACTCTCATTAAGACGTCGCCTGAGCAAAAATCGAAAAACGAGGCTTTGAAATTCACTAAAATGGAGTTATCAAAAATGCCTCAGAAATTCAAAAAATTATTCACTTATAACAAAGCAATTGCACATGTCAGATTGACATCGAGAAACGTTTATGAAGTCCGCTGTATGATTGACAGAGTTTGCTATTTCGGCTCTTCCAAAGACTTGGAGGTTGCAAAAGCAAAATTTATCGAAAGTCTGAAAAACGGTCCCGCAAAGACAAAGCAAGACAAACGCAAATTACTTTTCAATGAGTACTTTATGCGTTGGCTTGATACCGTAAAAAAGCCCTATATCAAAGACAGCACCTACGACGGCTATATGCAGGTTTACAAATGCAATATTGAAAGTGTATTCAAGGAACTTGCTCTTGCCGAAATTGACAGCTTCTTTTTGCAGAATCTTATAAACGACTTTACGCAAAGCGAACATTACAGAACAGCTAAAAAAGTTTACAACCTTCTATCCCCTTGTTTCGATTATGCCGTAGCAGACGGATTACTTGACCGCAATCCTATGGCGAAGGTCGTAATACCAAAATACGAAATTAAGCAGGGTTGCCCCATAACTCACGAAGAAGAAATAATTCTTGTAAGTGCGTTAAAGAAAACGAAAAACATTTACGCACAAGCATTTGTCTTTCTCACTTATACAGGTTTAAGGGTTGGAGAACTTTCTTCCGTCAAACAGGACGGAGATTGGTTTGAAGCCGTTACGGAAAAGGAGCGAAAGGGGTTAAAGGCGAAAATTCGGAAAATACCCGTTTCACCTAATCTTAAACGATTATTGCCGCTAATAGACGTTGACGCCATAAAGAAGCTGAACAAGAACACTATAAGTCGGCATTTGAGTGATTTTATTGAAAATCACCATACGCACGATTTACGGCATACGTTTGTAACGCGGGCGCAGGAAGTCGGCATCAGACGTGAAATTGTTTCGCTTTGGGTAGGACACGCGGCGGACAGCAGTATTACCACTACCGTCTATACGCATCTCGACCAGAACAGAGAAATTCAGTTGCAGGAAATTAAAAAATTCGACTATGCCGTGTAAACGGCATTAAAAAAGGCGATATGCACCCAAAATTGCACCCAAAAGAAGGGTTTTCATCAAAAATCTAACAAAAATGAATGTTGAAAACGGTCAAATTAACAAACCCAAATTTTGGGTGCAAATCAAATTTTAAAGAAAAAAGGAAAGCACTATATCTTGTATTTAAAACTTAATAAATCACAAAATATAGTGCTTTTTTATTGGTGCCGCTGGCCGGACTTGAACCGGCACGGGTGTTATCCCGAGGGATTTTAAGTCCGTTGCAAGCACATAAATACACTATATATTGTGTTTTAATCCACAAATAGCAACTATATATTGCGTTTTTTTACCCGCTCAATTTATGGTTGCAAAAAGTTCCAAAAAGCATAAAACGAATAATATTCACGCTTTTTCTATAATACAAGACTTTTGATTTCTTCTTCACTTAACTCATAGGACTTGCCTAAACTGTTCCATTTTGAAAGCATTGTACGATATTTCTCACAACGCCTGCAATGGGAATTAAAATCGGTTCTACCATCTTCTGTTTGTTCTTCATATCTCTTTAAGTCAAATAAAATAAACCTACACAAACTATAATATCGCCCTTCATTATTCCCGTCAAAACCGTCAAATTTAATGTCGGACTTGCTTAATGTAGGCTTTTTAATTTTATAATATGAGTCGTGAATTGCCCTATACATTTCTAATGTGTCCCATACAAAATCACAATCTTCTTTTGAAAATTCTTCATCAATTTCTTCGGTTAATAATTCATAATCTCTTTCATAACCTTCCGCAACAATTTTTACTAAATTATTATAGTATTGAATATCGTATTCATCTTTTCTAATTTTAGCTAAATCACGCAGAATTTTATATTGATTTAATAAATTTAATCTTTGATACTCTGTTAATTCCATAATTTTCCCCTTTTGTTTAATTATTACAATATATTTATAACCTATCTTTGTGTATGTTAAACCGTTTTATCGAATGAAATTCATCTCTAATTTTTGTCTTTCGGGGGCAAATCGTACCATAGGCTTCGCAGAAGTCAACGGGTGTTCATAAAAAAATTATTATTACTGTATATAAGCCGAGTTGTAATCAATTCATCACGAGTTGAAATCAGCTCGGCTTTTTATTTTGTCAATTTTTTTATTGTATGGCTTCAAAACTTAAACGGTTAGTCCTTGCGCCACCGTTGACTACCGCATCCAAACCTAAATATACCAGACCACGCCCAGCCTATGTTACGACTGCCCTTGCCGAAAGGCAAAAATAAAAATTAGGAGTTGAAAAAATGCAAAAAGTAGTTTACTCAATTTCAAAAGTGAACAAAGACGAGAAGTTAAAAGGTGTAGGTTATTTAGTTGAAGGCAATTTACTGATACCTTCCACTTCCAGCAAAGGTAACGCCTATATCAGAGTATTTGAAGACGTTGCTAAAAAATGCCGCAAGGCAACGGACAAGGACGACGAGTTCAAAGGATACGTTACGGTTGCATACGAAAACATCCACGTTTACAACAAGGAAAAAGACCATTACGATACTCTTGACTACGTTGAAACTACATACTTCATTTGGTACAAAATCGTTAAATAAGGAGTTTATAAAATGGCAAAATTAAGCGAATTAAAAAGGTATTTGGATTACGAGTTCAGTACCGGCGTTTATACAGGCGACGACTATAAAACATTTCAGAACAAATACATAAATTACCTGCGTTCAACCTGTAAAGAGAACGGCTGGACGTTAGTCAGAGCGTTACGCAATCACTACTGCTTTTCGGCGTTCATAAAAGACGACGGAAATAATTACGTGTACGTATCGATATTCGACGTGCGATATAACCGTAACGACTGGTACAACCGTGTGCTTATCAGGACGGCAAAAAATGAAAAAGACTATACGGGCGGAAGTAACAGATATTACTCTCTGCCCGTTTTACAATTTGCAATTCATCAATTATTAAAAGGAGCTTAAAATAAATGGAACTTGAATTTACCTGTAACGGTTACGATAAAACGACCTACGAAGAAACTACTTACGTTTTGGAAATACCTGCCTTACCCGACTTTGCAGAGCATTTTAAGAAATTACAGCTTTGCAATATGCTTACGGCAAGCCAATCAAACGAAACTATAAATATAGCTTTGCGTGAGCTGTCGTGGTTCAAAGGCTATATTTTCAGACACGTTACAAAAATTACGGAACGCAATAACGGCGTTTATTTAGTTATGCTTATATGGTCCACCGACGATGATAACGGTATTGATTACTACCTTTATCACGATTACGAAGCCGCCAAAGACAAATACGAACGGCTTATAGAAGATGAAAACGACGCAGAGATAAGTTGGATCGGCTCGGAAGTATTTGACGAAAACGGTGAAGTCAACGAAGGTTACAGTTTAGATTGTAGCGAAGAAACCGACGAACAACAAGACCTTTACTGGAACGTCGAAGATACAAACAACAGCAAACGATATTCGCTTATCAGTTTAACGAAAGTAAAAATCAATTAAGGAGCAAACAAATGAACAACTTAACTTTCCACGTCAATTATAAAAATAACGTGTACACCTATAATTCGGGAACGGAAGCAATGATATTCGATTACGGCGTAAATAACGATTTAGACCGTAAATACGGTAAGAAAGCTTTACTCGAATACGTTGAATTAGTTTATGAATTATATCTTAAAGACAGCAACGATACGCCGTTAGGAGCTTTGTGCGACTACGTAGCAAAGCACTGGAAAAAGCTCAGGAATAAAAGCAGATACGAAATTTTAGAAGAATTTTATTTATAAGGAGTTAAACAGATGATTACTTACGAAAAACCTTATCAGACTCAGGCACATATCCACAGTTTAGACGGTGCTATGGACGAAATTACGGTATTAGGCGAAGATATGAAAGGCAATCAGCCTATCTTTATCGTTGATTACAAAGGCGTTAAATGCACGGCTATATTCAATTACTTCACCTTTTCATACTACGCAGACGACAAATACGGGAGATTGAACTAATGAAAGAAGAAAATTTTCAGACTTGCTTAAACTTATCGAAAGAACTTGACGAAGTCGTAGAAGGCAACCTTTATAAATGCCCCCACTGCGGTAATTACTTTAAATTGAGCGACGCCGAAGAAACGACGGACGAAGACGGCGATACCGTTTATATATGCCCCTGTACTCATTGTAAAGAGCCGATTAATGAATACGAGCTTGAAAAGATAAGTATTTACGATTACTTTGCGGACGCCTTTGATATCGAATATATCATTAACAGCCGTAAGGAATATCAGTCGATACGGATAACGGTTGCAACGGGCGGTCCTGCAATATGGATTGATACGGATAAAAGCCAAGTCAGACTTGCGTGGTGGGGCGAAAAAGCGCAAGCGAGCATACTGCCGCAAACCTGCAACGCAATAGACGCTTACGGCGAAGAGCTGTTTGGTGAGTATTGATATGAAACGCAATAATTACGGCTTTAAAATATGCTACCGTGAGTTCGGTTCACCCCAATATATCCGCCACTTTATAACATATACGTACGAGCAAGCAAAACAGGCATTAGACTACTACTTACGCTATCCGCCGAGAGCGAGAAACGATAACCATAAACTTAACAATCCCACGTGGAAAATAATTCCCATCAATAAGGACGAAGTCAAAGCCGGTATTTGGCGTGAAGTTCCGTTCTAAATGGCGGGAGCTTTTTTATTTTACAAAGAAAAATTAAAAGGAGTTTTCAAAAATGATTTTAAACTTAAAAGCAAAAGACAATCAGCAAAAAATAATTTTAGATCATCTTACCCCGCTAATAAGTGACGTGCTTGCAGAAAAGATAAATAACGGAGTACGCATTACGAAAGACAATAAGGAACTTATAAGCAGGAAAGACCTTGACAGCTTTATGGAATATCTGTTTGAACAGGCTAAAAAGTCAATCCCCGAAGACCGGCGACACGGTAAACAGTGCGTCGGTATGGAAGGCGAAGATATTTTGAATATTGCTATTCACTACTTTGAAGAAGACAGTATACACGGCAAGCTGTTCAATTTAGACGGCACGGAATACGAACCGCCTAAACCCGTTACAAAACCCATACAACCCGTTTCATATTCAAAGCCGAAACCGCAACCTAAACCTCAGATTTCAATAGATGACTTATTAGGCGAAAGCATAACCGCCGAAGCCCCGTCCACGCCTATCATTCCCGAAATAAAACAGCGTGAAGGCTCGCCTATGTATCAGCATTATTCGTCTGTAAAAGAAAAATATAAGGACTGTATTATATTCTACCGTTTAGGCGATTTTTACGAAATGTTTGGGGAAGACGCAAAAATATCTGCCGATATACTTAATCTGACTTTGACGGGCAGAGATTGCGGACTTGCAGAGCGTGTACCTATGACGGGCGTACCCTTCCACGCTGCCGACGCTTATATTTCAAAATTAGTTGCAAGCGGCAAAAAGGTAGCTATTTGCGAGCAGTTGGACGGTACGAACGAAAGAACGGTCGAACGTGTTATTGTAGGCGATCCGTCCGAACCCGAAAACATTATTGACGAAGAAACGGGCGAAATTATAAGCGTTGAAGAAATGCAGAGATTCGACGGCGATATAGAAGAACCCGAAGAGCTTCCTACCGTTTCCAAACTTTTAGAAGGCGTTGATATGGGCGACGACCAAGACGAACCCGACGACGATTTCGACATTGAACAAGAACGCAAGAAAATGAAAGCGTTTGATAAAAACGCAATAATTATTTTATCCGACCTGCTCGGAAATATTTTTACTTTGGAGTGAAATTATGAATATTAAAGATTTAAAACCTATTCCTGCATACATAGCAAAAAGAATACGAAACAAAGATATGAAAAACTTTCAAGGCGGTAACGTCAGATTTTACGCCTACTTTGCAAAAATGAAAGGTGAACTCGTAAAGATTACGGTTGCGTGTAAAACCTATAAAAATCAATGGTTCTGTAAACAGGTTGCCGTCCACGGCGTTCATTCGGACGTGTGTTACGTTAAAGATATGGAATACGGAATTATGGGCTTTCGCGTCGGCTGGTACAGTCACGGACTATCAGACCACCGCACAACTTATGAAGATGATAGATGGTATTCCGCAGAAGATAAATATTACGACCCGATTGCAGAAGTCGTTAATAAAAAGCTCGCTTTGAAATTCGACGCCTATAAATACAGCGTAATAGACAAATACCCCTATTTTAACGCAATCAAATACTTGCGCATTTACGAACAGTATCCGCAAGCCGAATACTTTATAAAATTAGGCTTACAGCACCTTGCCACGAATAAAACTATTTTAAGGAAAGCGGGAACGGACAAAAACTTCCGTAGATGGCTCGTTAAGTATGCAAGACAACTTCGCAACGAATGCGGCAACTATCCGTACTTTTCGGGACAAATTATACTATCGGCTTATAAAACTAATAAGCCGCCGCTCGAAACACAAGAATTAGATAGAGAGAAAAAAGAATTATTACAAAATTATAACTTTAAGCAAACCGTAAACAAGGTTATTCCCGACGATGAAATAGGCGTATTTCTTAATTACGTAAAAAAGCAAAAATCAAACGTAAATTCCTATGCAGACTACGTAAAAGCCTGCCTCTATCTCGGTTTAGATATGACTTTACCCAAAAACCGTTACCCGCACGATTTTAAGCGTTGGCACGATATACGGGCAGACGAATATGCAACGGCAAAAGCTGTTGCGGACAAAAAGGAACGTACCGAGCTTAATAAAAAGTTTGCTTTGGTTGCGCATAAATATGAAGGCTTGCAGTATCAACGGCAAGCCGATTTTATTATGCTCATACCGCACAGTACGCAAGACCTTGTCAGAGAAGGCACAAAACTTTCGCATTGCGTAGGGCGTATGGGCTACGACCAGAAATTCGTGCGTGAAGAAACGCTTATTTTCTTCGTGCGGAATATCGATAAACCGAAAGTGCCGTTTGTTACAGTTGAGTATTCAATAAAACTACGTAAAGTTCTACAGTGCTATGGTTATAAGGATACCAGACCTGACGAAAACGTTTTAAACTTCGTCAATAAAAAATGGTTGCCGTTTGCTAATAACCAGATTAAAAACATCAAAAAACTGAAAAATGCCGCATAAGGCAAAGGAGTAAAAAACTATGACTAACTATTTCAGAATTACCGCACATCACCCCGAAACCGACGTTTGCATTATCGCAGACAGCAACGGTTACTTTCCCAAGCTATGGGAGTTCAGCGCATTTTTAATAAGTAAAGGCTTTAAGGTAATCGCCGTTGGGAACAGCGAAAAGTTTTCAGACGGCAATATATCACGCATCGGTACAACCGACGAAACCTTTGCAATCCGTGCCTGCAATATGGGAAAGCCCGAAATTGTAAACAGCGAAATTACAATAAACGGTATTACGTACAAGCCCGATAAAACCGCATAAGGAGCGAATTTATGAAAACCACGAAAGACCAGCTTTCAATATTCGATATTGTGTTAAAACACGATATTAACCCCGACATATTGCCGAGCGAACCGAAAATTAAAGCCGAACCGAAGATAATTCAGCCGTCTGGCAAAAACCTTTGTCCGTATAAGATACCTGCCGTTGCCGACATTATAAAGCTCATAGAAAAATCAGCTTACAAAATCAATAAAAGTAAACTCATATCAGACGTGTTCGAGTGCGGAGCTTTGGCGATTTCAAATTTAGTGGACTTTACCAAATACGACGAACGGGAACAGCGGTATTTGCAAATCATAAAGCAATACGCACCCGACGAACAGAAACTGATTGCCGACGTATTCGCACAGATATTTGCGCTCTGTTCGTCCGTTACGTTCGACGACGGCGTATTCGGCGATTACTTAGGCGAACTGTTTATGAAATGCAATCAGGGCAACAAATCAAAAGGGCAAGTTTTTACCCCTTATAACGTATCAAAACTTATGGCGAAAATAACGATAACCGACAGCGATTTCAAGCAAAACGAAATTGTCCCTATAAGCGATTGCTGTTCTGGCGGTGGCGGTTTGCTTTTAGCGGCGTTGGACGTTCTTAAAAACGACTACGGAATAAATTACGCCCGAAATTGTTTTATAGACGCAGGCGATATAGATATTCGTTGCGTTCACATGACTTATATTGCTTTATCGCTTGCCGGCGTTCCCGCTATCGTTAAGCATCAGGACGCTTTATCAAGAGAGCTTTGGAGCGTCTGGAAAACACCTGCGTTTTTATTCCAATACCCCCGCTTTTACAAATACGAAAATCTTAATTAATAGGAGTACTACAAATGATTTATTTAGACGAAGGCGATACCATTTATAACGGGGAAATCGAATACAAAGTATTAAAATTCCGCAAACGTTGCTTTGAAAATATTGCGCTGTTAGAGCGTAATACCTGTTGCCCTTACGTTATAGCACGGGACGTAACGCAGAACGCCGACGGAACTTATACGTGGGCGTGGGGACATTACTTTATGAGCCTTAAAAACGCTCAAGCCGACTTTGAAGAACGCTTTAAAAAATTATTATAAAAGGAGCTTACAAATGAAATTAGGAACTACAATCCAGAATAACGATATGGCGCTTACGCTCGTTGCCTTTAAAGGAACGGACGATAAAAACGTAGTCTTTCTCGTGAGCGAGAACGGTTGCGGCGGTTGCCGGTACGTTACGGCTTGCGATTTAACCCGTGAGAAAAACGGTAACTATTTTTGGTATTACGGATTTTACACCGATAACTTCAATAAAGCCGTTGACGATTTCAATAAACGGCGCAGATAATCAGAAAAGGGAGTTGTGAAACTCCCTTTTTTTATGCTGATTACCGCTTAAATTCCGACACTTGAAAATCCGTGCTAATCCGTGATTTACCCGTAGTCGTGGTTGTGGGGCGTGTGCTTGTCTTGAAACAAGTCGGCGCGCTGGCGCGCGCCGAAGACAAGCACACGCCCCTAACTGATTGAACCGATAAAATGCGGAAAACGGAGTGCGGCGGGCGGGGCGTTCGCGCTGAACCGCTTGCGAATCGCGCCCGCGGAAACCGCCGCACGGCTTTCCGTTTTATAACCCTTTTTATAATCGTTTGCAATATTCAGTTATTTGCCGTGCGTATTGTCTTTTGTTCAAAATAATTTGCGGTAGTTCACCGAGCCGTGCAGCACACGGATAATATTTACCGTCTGATTTTTACTATTCACCGTATGGAAAATAATATAATTTTCAAACGACAAAAGTTTTATCCCCAAAGCCCTAAGCTCTGCATATCTGCTTTCTACACCGATTTCCGGAAAGTCTTTCAGTTGCAAAATACATTGTTCGATTTTACCGAGATAATTCCTTGCACGCTCTACACTGTCTTCTGCTATATAGTTAAATATTGCAGTTAAATCGTTGTCCGCTTCTTCCGCGTAAATGAGTTCGTACATAAATTACCCCTTGAATTTTGCAAAAACTTCTTCGTGCGTTTTAGTTCTGCCTTGCTCTATATCCCTGATACCGACGGACAGTTTTTCATACAAGTCAATTCTTGCGTACAGTTCGTCCAAAACGGCAATATCAATCAATGCCGCATCGCCTTTTCCGTTTACGGTGATATAAACGGGCTGCCCCGTTTCCTTGCATTGTCTTGAAATTTCGGGATAGTTGTTGCGTATATCCGCCGAAGGTCTGATATTAGGCATAAAATATTCTCCTTGTTTTTGATATTGCAATTATATCATAATTACGATATGTTGTCAATATATCTTATGCAAATAAAATTTAATTATTAGCCGTGCGTAACTGTTTTATCGTTGCGGCGTCAACCTTGCCTATGAGTACGCCTTCGTCCCAGCAAGTAAAGTCATCAAATAAAAGTAGCTTCCCATCTTCAACACCGATAGGACAAATAATATCGTCCGTCATAATATCGGAAATAAAATATTGCGGCAGTCCTTTTGAATAGACAATCTTTTCGCCCGATTTTTCCAGATATTTCATAATATAGGCAATCGCCTTGCCGAGCGAAGCCCTGTCGTCTATCGCTTCAAAGTCCGAGCGCCCGAAACGGTCGTTGAAATAGGTGTTTTGGTGAGTTATCTGCCGACGGTGCGAACTTAAACTGTAATCGTTTACTTCTATCAAATAGCCCGGCATAGTTCCTTGCGGTATGTTAAACAGTCCGTGAAAGTGCAATCGCTTTTTCTTAGGTGAGCGTTCCCAGACTCCGACGTATTTCCAGCCTTTACGGGCGTATAAATGCGTCAACGCCGTTTTCAGTTTTTTCTTAAAACTGTTTTCAGTATGCAGAGCGTCATTATAAGTAAATGTAACGAAGTAATTAAAATCTTGCAGATTCACTTTGCGTGTAAACCGTATGCGCCGTGAAATAAGGTTGCGCCGTTTACGCTCAAAGTTCGCATTTACAAAGTTCTTTGCGCTTTGTTCGTCCTTGAAGTAGGGCAACATTGCGGCAACGATTTTTTTACGCCGTTCGGCTTTCTTCACGCCTACCGTTTGTGCATACAGTTCGTTAAATAATTGCTTGCGTGTTAATTTACGCTCGATTTTAGGGCTTTCTTTGGGCTTTGACGGCTTTTCGCCCGTTTGCTCGTCAACTTCTTCGAGCGGACTTTCCGTCGCCTTTAAGGGCAATTCTGCGGCTTTTTCTTCGGGTTGTTCAACGGGTGCAATTACAGGCTCACATTCGGTTTCCTGCGGCTGTTCATCGTTTGATTTGCTATTAAGCCCGTCAACCGTTTCCGCTGTTAAGATACCCGACGGCAGCGGCACGCTGATTACTTCTTCGACGTGCTTTTTCTTCGGGCGGTACGGTCGCTCGGTGTGCGGTATGGCTATATAATGACTGCCGTCGTTATATACTTTCGTCTGCGGATAAAAGCCGCCTACGGGCTTAGGCTGTTGTTGCCTGTGCGACATTAAGCCGCACCCCCGTAATCAAAAATAGACGTCTGATTTTTTACCGCATTTAATCGTTCTAATCCGCTTTTATAATACTCGCCGTCTATTTCAAAACCTATAAAATTCCGCCCCAGCTTATAAGCCGCAACCGCCGTAGTGAAGCTACCCATAAAAGCGTCTAAAATCAAGTCGCCCCGTTTTGTGTGTTGATTTATAATTCTTGAAATTAAATCAGTCGGCTTCTGGTTTTGGTGTATCTGTTTGTCGCCCGCAACTCTCGGAAAATACCAGATATCGTCATAGCGGGGTTTATTACTGTTAAATTTTGCCCGACCTTTATTTGCGTAAATTATGAACTCGTAACGCTTGCCGTATTGCGCTTCTAAATCGCCAGCCGTGTGATTGCCTTTATCCCAGACGATAACGTTCTTTACAGTAAAATATTTTTCCGTTTCCGCTTTGAAGAAATCTATTTTTTCAGAACCGCAAAACATATACAAAGGCGTATTGTCTTTCATTACCGAGTGCAAGAGCGGCAACAAGTCAATTATAAGTTTTGGATTATCGTCGCCCTGAATTGCCATACAAAACTTATCGCTCTTGTTTATTCTCCGGCTGCTTTTGTATCCGTTAAGATAGGGCGGATCTGTTATAACGCAGTCCACGAATAGCTTTTGTTTTATCATTTCACGGATACCATCAAGGCAGTCACCGTTATAGACGTTATTAATTTCTATCACGACTCACCACCTATTCCGTAGAGCGCATTAATAAAATAGCTATTCTGCGCTTTGAGTTCGTCCACGCTTGCCCGTTCCGTAACGTATTCCCGATAGTCGTTAATTCCGACTCTTGACTGTCTTGCCATATCGTTAAAGTAATCAGAGAAACAGTCCGTAGAGAAACGGCGTGCATAAATTTTGCGGTTCATTATGTAGTATTTTTTCTTGTCAACTTTGCCGTCCATAGTGCCGTGCTCTTTTTCAATTTTAAGCACGTTATAACCGTAAGTGTTATAAATCTTGATATTCCTTTTCCAGAGCCACGCAATAACGCTTTTAAGGATATGGACGAGTAGGGTATTGTCGCCACGTCTGAAACGGAAATCGTAATATAGGTTAATAAACTTGTTAAACGCAACTTCGGCAATCATATCTTCAATAGTGTAAAAGGGTAGTGCGAGCTTGCCTTCGGACGAATTTATGATATTGACTATATCGCATAAATCTCTTGCGTCAGCTCCCCAGCTTTCCGGTCTTTGTTCGTCCGTAAATACTTTGATAAAGGGGAAGTTATCTACTGTTGCGCTATGCCGACACATTTTGAGCCAGCTATTGAAAAGGTCGTTTTTCTGATTAGCTTCGTCCTTGCCTTTCTTGACTTCTTTCAGTTCTAAATTGTTGCCCCTTTCCTTGCCGACTTCCGAAATAGCCACCACGCCGAACTCAAAGCTACCGGCGTTCGGGTTGTTATCTATAACTTTCTTGCCGAGCCTTAAAATATCGAAATCGAGTATGTGAGCGTGCCGACTACAACGGCGGTAATTCTTCGGAAAAAAGTCCGTAAGCCATATCGGAAAGTTGCCTTCGTCTATCAAACGGTTGTCCGTTCGTATAGAATAGTTTGCGACTATTAAACTGCTCTCTATAACGTAGATAAAATAGGCTTGTGCATACGTTTCTAAAACGTCGAACAGATTGCATACGCTCAAGCCGTCGTCATAAGTAAAGCCGTACCTGCAAACGTCATAACCGTAAAGTTGTAAAGCTACATTGTTATGACGAAAAAACCTTTCCCGCTTCAATCTTACCCAATCTTTTGCGGTTGCAAGGTTATAGACCGTGCCGTGTTCCATACAAGCCTGTAATTCTTTCTCGAACTCTATCCACGAAAAGTACGGGAATTTCATATCGCCACGTTGCAATATTTCCATAGCTTTCTGTCTGAACATTACTTCCTGCGATAATGCCATATCCGTAATGGCGGTCGTTTTCTTTTTACCCATAGAACCGCAAGTAATTGACACGATAGGCAGTTCGTTTATAAAGCCGCAATTACGGGCTTCATAGCGGCGGAGCTTGCCGAGCGCAATTCTCTGTCTGAAACGATTAAACAGCGGATATATCGCAAATAACAACGTCCAATAAGGAAAATAGATAAAAGGTGTTTTCAAGTCCGTAAACAGCTTGACTATCTGCGTATATATCGTGCCGAAATCGAACTCGACGGCGAACCAGAAATAATATGCGAGAAAAGCGAACACTATCGACGCAACGTTCAGGTGCAGTATGCAAACTATTATCCAGCAGACCTTTATCCAGCTATTTTCTTGAATGAACGCCACATATCCCCTAACGAACCGCTTTATAGGCTGATAGGTATAGCGTGATATAAACTTGAATACACGCAAGGGTAGAGTGTCTTTGCCGTACTTTGTGTTGTGCTTGCCGTAAAGGTGTTTAATGTAGAACCAAAGCCCGATAAAACACGGGATAACAATAATTGCCGCCTTCATTATTTCCGCCATTACCCCCGCAATATGGCTTAACCAACCGTTAAAATTGCCTTTATCCACTAAAAGCGAAAAATAAATGAGTGCGTTATTTTTGAACCCGTCAAAGTTATCGGGGAGTATAGAAGGCTTGTCCGTTATTTGCGTTAAGTCGTTGACAGTGGGTGTTATGTTGTGCGGTATTCCAAATACTTCACAAAAGTAGTACCCGATAGACCGCCCGAAATCTTGCAAGGTTTCCCAAAACCGAAGATAGGACGATCTGAAAATAAATACGCCGAGCAGTATTAGCCCGACGCTTATCATTAGTGTGAATATGATATTGATTGCTCTACGCATTTACCTGTACCCCCGTATATATGAGATAACTAACGGCAAACGCAAGCAATATAATCACCGTAACGGCGATTATACGTTTTAATGTTTTCATAACAACTCCTTAAAATTTTTATTTGCGCCGGCGGATCTTAAAAGAACCGTCGGCGCACTTCGTCTTATTGTGCTTTTAGCTTGTTACCACCAATCTTCGCCGTCGTAAAATTCCAAGTCGTCAAAGTCGTAATGTTCAGCATCAAGATAATCGTCCCAAGCATCTTCATAGGCTTTTTCTCGTTTTCGTTCTTTTCGGCGTTTATGCAATGAGCCTATTGCCTTGAACGGTAGAGCTATGAGCTTGAACAGCCCGTAAATAATGAGCGGTGCAAACTTTAATAAAAGCCAGATAATTACAATAAGCGCAATAATGCCTAAAAGTATTTGCCACCATTGAAGATTGTTTTTCGTTGTAATTACGGGCGGTGCGCCGTCTGCCGCTATATCCATAGGCGACATAATTACGGGTATTACCGTTTCAACGTCGTCCTTAGTAAATGTAAGGTCTATAATGTCAAAGTCAAGCTGCACCCATTGCTGCATTATAAAAGCGTTGGTATCGTCGTTTTCGTAAGAATAGACGTAGCCGGGAGCTATGGCCGGTCCGCCTGTGTTAAGCGTCCAAGTACGCTTCCAAGTTCCCTCGTAAACTTCCGCAGAAAAGTATTCGGACTGTTTATAACGAAATAAATACACCGTTTCGTTTTTGCGTTTAGCCGTCTTGCAAAAGTCGCTGAACTCGAAATAATCGGAATCGTCAACGTAGTATTTTTTGCATAGCTGTACGTTCGCAAGATTTATTACGTCGTTATAGTCAACTGCTTCAATGGCTTTAATATTGTTAAACTCTTCTATCGCTTCAACGTGCGAAGTACCGAACAGCTTTTCCCACCAGCTTTGCTTTATGATTTCAGACGTGAGCGAGTACATATCGTCCGCACGGATATTTATATCGGTGAAAGAGCTGTCTACGCTTGAAAACAACGCCTTGCTGTACCGGTTGTTTACGAGTTCGCCGCCGTGCTGTGCGGTGTATCTGCTCATATAGTCTAAAATGTCCTCGCTCGGCACGTCGTAGGTATCGGCATCGCCGTTTTCCGCTTTAAACAGCCAATGCAGGTTGGTTATATCGTTCACGATATTGCTTGATAGTTTAGACGGGTAATTGTAGCCGTAGTAATACCCCGAAAAATGCACTCCGCCTATGGACGTGTTATTCAAATCTTCTTCCGTACGGAAGCTGTACTTAAACCTTAAATTTTCGTAAGTTTCGGGAACGCCTATTTCTTCGCCTATATGCTCAAGCATAGTTTCGTAATGGCTGCTGTTGCCTGTAACAAGCGCAGGCGCGGTGTAAGCGTTAAGCCAAGTTGCGTGAACGGCGGTCATCTTGCCGTACTCATCTATAATTGAGTTGGGAACGGAAAAATAAACGCTGTGTAATGTGTCCTGTATATATTTCTTTCCGTTAGTGCCGTTACCACGAAAGAAAGTGCTATGTACGTCCAGCGATAAATACTTTTCCAGCCCGTCCACCTTGCAAGAAAGCGTATCGCTTGCAGCAAGCTCCGAACCGTAGCCCAGCGCATACCCCTTATAGGTGTAAGTCTGTCCGCATGCGTATTCCGTAACTTGATTTTTGTAAGATAACTCAATACCGCTGATTTTGTAAATTCGTTCGTTTTCGTCCAACTCCCGTAATATATCGGACTTTTGGCTGTCCGTGAGCTTTACCTTGAACTTCCAGAACCGACCTTCATAGCCCGCTTCGGTGGAATAGTTTAGAAACTCTAACGTGTATTTTGAATAGCTTGTCCTATCGCAGTAGGTAAGCTGAATTTTATTCCGCTCGGTTGACATATCGAACGCCGTATCCTGCGGATTATAGACATAGACGTAAAGCCCGTAATCCGTTTGCTTTTCAGCGTAATAAGAATAACAGAACTCTACGAAGGATATAATCTGCGGCTTGCCGCCCGAATTATGCGGATAGTCCGCTAAATCAAACTCTTTGCCTCCGATAGTAGAGTCTTTAAGGTTATTCAAGACGTTAGTGCTTTCGTAGATTGCCTGTACGCTGTCTGCGCCCGTATCGGCAGATGCGGACAACGTTACTTGCCCGCAAATTACCGTTACCAAACACAAAACAGCCGTGAGTATTGTATATAAAAACCGTTTTGTAATTGCTTTCATACGCCGCCTCACATATCTATGGGAATGATATAGAACATAAGCGTAATATAGCCGTCTGCTTCTAATAGTTCAGTATCAGGCATTGTGAAATTATAAGTGCCGTTGTTGCCTTGCAAATCTTCGATATACGCTTCACCCGAACTGAATTCCACGTTGATACCCGATATTTTGTACTCGGACGAATATTCAGGCTTCACGGTTGCAGTAAACGTAACGCTTTCCCCTGCGGCGGCTTTGGCGGGGCAGTTAAGGTTTACAACGCTTAAACCCGCCCAACCGAGAGAATCATAGCCGATACCGTACATAACCTTGTCCGGCGGTGCGTTGTATTCAAAATCCACCCATACGTAGACGTTGCCTTGCGGCATTGTAAACGAGTAAACGCCGTTATTTTCTGTAATCGTTACGTTGTCAGCCGAGTTCATAACGCTTATGCGCATACCCGTTATAGAATAATTTCCGTCGCTTATCGTTACTTTAAACGTTACCTTTTCGCCGGCTTTTGCCTGCGTTACTCCGTCTATGCTTAAATCGGATAGGTTAGTTGCGTCGCCGCTTAAAAGGTATTCGATACTGTATTTTTCCGAAGGCTTTGTATTGCTTCCGCCGCCGAAGATAATTTCGCTTGGATTAAGGGTAATATCGGTTACGTCCGCTTCGACGATTTTCAGGTCGATATGATAAACAACCTTTTCGTTATACGACGATACCGAGAGTCTGTACGGGTACGGATTATTCGTTTCGGCGTCCGCAGGTATAACAACGGTTTTTCCGCCGTTTATGCTTTGTAACGCTTTTTGTAAGTCAAAGTCTGCGGCAAGAGTTAAAGAAAACTGCGACTGTTCCTTTTCAAGCCCGAACGCCGAAGTGAGTTCGCCCGTTTTAGAGAACAGGTATTTTTCGCCGTTTACGGTGTAGTCGAAATCTCTCGTTATGTTAGGCGTGATTTTTACCTTATAATCTTTCGGCTCGGACTTTTCGCTATCAAACGTGTATTTGACGGTAAAGGTATGCGTTTGAGCTTTCTTTAAATCGAGTTTACTGTCCGCCGTTAAAATCTGCTTGCCGGCGTATTCGACGTAAAAGGTTTTAAAATCTTCGTTAAAGCCGTTGGTGAACTTATAAATAAGCCCGACTGCCGCAACCAAGACGAGTGCAATAAGTACGTAAGCTATTATTTTAGCAATAGTTTTCATAGCTTTACCTCCTTATTGCTTAATACATCAGAGTGGAGCTATCCAACGAAATACCCGTAACGACAGCCGTCAAAGAGCTTTCCGAGAAGTAAATAGGAATCGTGTGCGTATAAGTTGAATAAGTGCCTTTGCAAGTTATCGTCCAATTATATACGGCTGTATCGGTATGTTGTTTGGCTATCGAAACGGCAGTGTTTGCCTGTTCGGTAGTAAGTCCGCAGAAAGATACCTCTCGCATACCGCCGGGAACGGAAGCATAGAAATAAAAGAAGTTTGTACCGCCCCAAAAATGATTAGACGATTTAGACGTATTTTGTATAGTCAGTCCTGCTTCGCTTAAATACTTGCTATATTCATCGGTGATAGTCGTATTGAATGAATTGCTAAAATTGTCGTCTACCGTATAATCTGAATACGTAATAACACCCGTCGTACTTGTGTAGTTAAAAATATAGGACGGCTTATCAAAGGTATAGCTGTTTAATGAGCTTGAAACCGTAAAACCGTTTGCATTGTAACCGGCATAATCCGTAATGCTGAACCCCGTAACTTTTTTGCTGTAATCGCAAAGACAGTCCGCAGAGTAACGGTTGTCTGTTCGGCTCGTCACCGTTACTTTAATCTGCTCGCCGAACGCTCTTTTGCAGGAAACCGTTGCGGTAAGCGCACCTTCCGAAGCCGGAATAACGTTTACGTAGTCTGCGGTCGATTTACCGTTAGCCCAATCGGAAGATGAATTTACCCAATTCACAGACCAATCTACAGCTTGATTTTCCGCATTAGCAGGCATTATCGTTGCGGTAAGAGTATAGCTTCCGTCTGACAAAACCTCTGCACCGCCATCTGCCGAGAGCGGCATTGCCGTAAACCTGATTTTGTTCGTGCTTTCCGGCGTCACCAATAACCCGCTGCCGTCTGCCGTTTCTTCGGTAACAGGCTGTTCGGGCGGTTGCTCTTTTTTATCGAACCAGCCGCAAATAATGCCTGCAAGCATTACCCCGACCAAGATAAATGCGAGAAGAGTTAATACCCATTTCACCGTGTCGCTTGTTTTATGTTGTTGTAATTCGTTAATCATAATTTCACCCCCTTAAAACACGTGCGACGAATTGTCTATATTGACGTCCTTGACCTGCGTTGCGGCAACTTCGATATTCAGCGTGTAAGAATAAGTCTGTGCACCACCGTACTTCGGATGAACCGTAACGTTGACCGTGTACTGATTGTCTGTAGTGCTATAAGCTTGCAATAAATAGTAGAGAGTGCTTTGACCCGTAAGCGAGCCTATCGTTGCGCCCGATACAGCCGAAGCGCAGAAATAAGCGTAAGAGTCAATCTGTTGCATAGAAGAGTCTGCGGCGGTAACGGCGTTAAAGGTTTGTATAGAACCGTAGCCGCCTTTATAAATAGACTTTAATTCATCGCTCGGCACGAACTCGAACGTTACCGCATTGACGGAGTTTGCTATCGAACCCGAACCCCAGACAACGTTTCTACCCCAATTCAGGTTTCTCGTCATCCAATCACCGTTTGTTATTCCGCCGCTGTAATTAGACGGAAATTCAACCGTAATTACCGGCGCACTGCAAATGCTTTTTTCCGTGTCGTTTGCTAATTTTGCCCGAACGTCTGAAATTCTGCAATAGTAGTCCAGCGTTGCCGTTGCGGTAGCCGAACTGTTTAATTTAGAAGCACAGGTTACTATAATTTGAGTGGTAAAAGCCTGCTTACAAGTAAAAGTAGCCTTGTTGCCGCTCGTTGTCATTGTTACGTAATTCGTAACGTTGCCGTTTGCGGAGTTCGCCCAAGCCATAGACCAATCGAAAAGCTGTTGTTCTGCCAATTTATCGCCGTTCTCGTCCAGAGCCGTGGCGGTAATTACAAACGCTTCTTCGGCTTGCGTGGCAATACCGTCGTTTGCGGAAAGCGGCATAGCTGTTAAACGCATTAATTTATTGCTTTCGGGTTCTACTGTAAAATTGCCTGCCGTTTGAGATTCGGGAAGCGTTTCCTGCTTTTGTTTATTTACAACCGTCTGTGCTATCCAGCCTGCCGCAAGTGCGAGTGCAAGTATAATAGCAACGACCATAATAATGGTTTTGATTTTGTTCTTTGTCATAAATAATCTCCTTTAAAGAAATAGCGGCTTACAGAAAGATTTGTAAGCCGCAAGTCTTTTGTATTTAGCTATCGGAATTAGCCGATAAGCATAGCGAGAATAGTTTTGTCCGAGTTGCGGAAAGGCTTTACGGGGCATTCGTAAATTTCGCCCGTAGCTTCGTCCACGGAACGGACGGCATAGGTATTGCCCTTAACCGTTCTCTTCGTCTTTTCGTCCTTGATTTCGTAGGGCTTTAACACGAGTTCCGCCGCAAGAGCTTCGCCGAATACGATATCGAGAACCGCATATCCGCCGACGTCGTGGGGTATGACGGTAGCTTTAACTTCCTTACCGCGGACTTTACCTTTTACGACGTGGGAAAAGTAGGTGTTGCCGTCCTTTTCGTAGGTTTCGCGCTCAACGAGCAGCTTATTAGTGTCTTTGTTTGCCATAATGAAAATCTCCTTATGATTTTGATTTTTTAAGCGGCGTTATTGCCTTTTCCTTTGGTCTTGGAAATTGCAAACGCTTCATCGGTTGTTTTGCCTTCGCTTATTGCTTTTTTGAACTTATAAAGTCCTGCGTGGTCTGACTGACAGAGAAGATAACCGGAGCGTATGCCCTTGTCGTACTCTGACAGTTCTTCGCCTTCTTTCTTGCCGAACTTATGAACTTTTGCTTTGCGCTCTTCCGCATAACCTTTTGCACGTTTTGACGGTTTCATCCATCTGCGCTCTTTGTAAGGGTTGGTAGGTTCTGCCGGCTGTTCAGTTTTCTTTGCCATAATAAATTCTCCTTGACATTGAATTTAATTTCGGCGTTTACCGTTTGACTTGTGATTAGTCCGTTTTCGCCAGCGACTTTAAGATGCTTGGCTACGGCGACACGCCGTGGGCTTGCACGTTAGTGTTTGCCACAAGTTTGCTCGTCCGATATTAAGTTGTAGTTTTGTAACCGAGTGAAGGGGACTTTATTGAAACTTCCGTTTCGTGCGATATGCGGTAGGCGGCCGCCGTTACTTTGCAAATACCGCAGTCATCGGAGCTTGTTGCCCGTTCGCTGATTACACCCCGATTATACGGCATAACCTACCGAACAAACCACAGGGCGAAGCACGGCTCGTTCACGGATAAACACGGCTAAACCACGGAAAACTACTTGTTTTGAGCAACAAAAAAGCCCCGAACAATCGGGGCAATTTCTTAATTCATAACCTTATGTAAGTACAGCACGAGCTGTTTATTGAGTTCCTGTATATGTTGCGGACAATAACCGGCTTCCGCGGCATAGGCTTCCTGCGTATAACCGTTTACATACAATCCCAAATATAAATCGTACATACGGGCGGGCGCTTTCTGAAAAATCTTATTGTATCGTTCAACCTTTTCCACAACGTTATTTTCGCCTATAAGTTTCACTGCACCGTCAAATGCGGCTTTGTGAGTGTAGTAGTATCTTATCTCTTGTAAATCTTCCCTGATTTCTTTAACGGTCATAATTCATTGCTCCCTGAAAAATATTCAAAGCCCTTTTGCGGTCTGCAATATGTACTCAGAATACTTTTAAGCGTAAGTTTATCTTCACCGACTAAATATTTATCAAGCCGTTTCAATAATTCCGCTTGCTTGTCCGTAAGATAAACCATACCGAACTTAAACCACTCTGCAACGTAAACGCCGCCGCCTTTGCCTTGCGAAGTGGAAAGGGGATAGGATATGCTCAAAATTTCTATATCACGCTTTATTGTACTGCGTGATACGCCGAACTCAAACGCAAGGTTTTCTATTGTATCGCGTCTTTGCTTACACAGATATTCAAGAATACCTAACCGGCGTTCGATTGCCGACTGCATATCTTTTCACCCCCTTTCCAGAATTGTGGCTTGATTTTAATAGGTAAACAGCTCACCTAATGAACCGTTATAAAAATTAAATTGCGTTTTTTACGTTCTTTTTTGATACCCCGCAGAATAAAATAGTAGGTTAAGCACTTTTGCTTGCGTATAAATAGAAAAAAGCCCCGACAAGACCTTCTTTTGAAGAACCCTGTCGGGGCTGATTTTATTTAGTTGTAATTATTAATTAAAGCTCTCTTACCTTAACGAACTTCCTTGCGCAGATCAATTTCGCAACCCACGCAAGGTTATTCGTAAAGGAGGAGAAAAACCATTAGGAAATTTCAAACGCTTGTTTTAAAAGGGGCAATCCCCAAGCAAAGAACACTACGACAACAGCAATTACGAACGCCGCAACAACCGCCCAATAGATTATATTTAAAATTTTATTTTTCTTTAAAATCTTTTCGTCTTGACAGCCGTCGTTTTTAAGTTTATAACCGTAGAGTTTAAGCCATAATCCTAAACCAAGCATAGCGACTATGAATATATCCAACGCCGCAAGTATAAGCACGTAATTCGCTACACCTGCCGAATATTGCGTATCGGCTGTAAAACCGTTTAACGCATTGCTGTTCGCCACGAAATATAATACGTGATGAGCAGCTTCCCGAAGCATATATTGAACGCCCGTAGATTGTGTTTCCGTCAACGGATTACCCTGACCGTATAACTGTAAGTTGCAACCGCCTGCTATACAAGCCATAGACTCCTCGGTATCCATAATGTTATAGTCCGTAATTATAAGCCCATTAAATTTCCACTCGTCGCGAACTACACCGACATTAAGATTATAGTTTGAGCGGCAACGTGTAGTGCCTATTCTGTTCATACCCTGCATTATGCCGAGAGCGTTGCCGTCCTTAACACACATTTCAAAAGGGCGAAGATAAATTTCACGGATTGCCTGCTCTCCGCAGAAAGTAGCGACTGCGCCGTTTGCATCCCTGTTACTTTCCTGATCGTTTAAAGCCATATGTTTTAAAACAACGTTAAGCCCTTTCGACTGTGCGCCCACAGTTATTTTCGTACCCATAATACCCGAAAGGAAAGAGTCTTCCGAGAAATACTCGTAGTTCCTTCCGGAGAAGGGAGTGCGGTGAATATCGATGCCGGGAGCGTACCAACCGTTGACTTTATCAAGAACGCCGATAGAACCGTTAATTGAACCGTATTTTTCTGCAATATCTTTATTCCAAGTCGCAGAAATCATAGTTTCCGCAGTGCCGTAAACGACGTGCAACCCTTCAGGACCATCATATTCGTGCGTAATCGGCTTACTGATAGAGCTTATTTCAATCGTGCTGTATGCGCCCGTTTTATACAGGTTATGCAACGTCGTTACGTCAAGCATATCCAAAAGCTGTTCCCACTTTTCGTTGCCGTATTCAAGTCCTATCATTTCGGCAAGTTTTAAACCGTTTGCAGCATTCGTCGTTATCGCTTCATAAGAATCGATTGCGTTGGGATTATTTGATGCTGCCCAGCCCGTAGCTTTAAGAGCGTTTAATACTTGCTCGGATACCGTTGCGGTATTTACAGATTTAGCGGCGTTCGTAGTATTCGAAATTCCGTCTTTGACATTTGCGGCATAAGTGAGTTTACTGTTTGACATATTCGTCCAGCTTACGCCCTTGCCGTCCATTACCGACCAATTATTCCTTGAGAGATACGTAGCATCGTTCAATATGGCGTTATCGAATTTATTCGTAACTCCCACAGAATACGACTGTGCGTCAATATTTTCATAGTTGAAATTTTTAACGAGTTCCGCCGTACCGTCAACGCTGACACCCTTTGCCTTTAAAATGTTGTTGACCGCCGAATGTGCATCGGTTGCAGCCGTTATAAAGTGATTGCCTGCGTCGAGAATATAAGTACCCTCGCCCTTGGCGTCGTACACAGCAAGTTCATAACGGGGAACGTTGATTGTTACAATTTCGTTTCCGCCGTTTTTGGCAAGTTCGCCCGTCTTTGCAAAACCGCAAAGATTTACGGACGGTTTTTCTATTCCTTTTTCAACGTCGTAAGCGGTGTATTCTGACTGCGAATATATCTGTACGACGTCTTTACCCGGTTTGTCACCGATGTTTGTTACTTTTACCGAAATATCGAAGCTGTCAGTTTCAGAGTTATATTCGCAAGAATAGTCGCTCCATTTAAACTCCGTATACGAAAGTCCGTATCCGAACGGAGCGGCAACTATGCTATCGTAGTCGTACGCACCAGCATTACCCCTGTTTAATACTACATCCTCATATCTCGTTTCGTAATATTTATACCCCACGTAAACGCCTTCCGCATAGTTTACATAGCTGTATCCCGTCAGATTGCCGTTAGCGTCCACAAATCGTGAATCTCCAAAGTTCTGCATAGCGGGAGAGCTGTAATTATCGTAGCTGTAAGTATCAACGAGCTTGCCGGATGGATTTATGTCGCCTGCAAGAATAGGGGCAATCGAATCTATTCCGCCGACGCCCGTACCTGCAACCCACAAGACTGCGTCAACTTTATAATTTTTAACAAAGTCCATTTGAAACGCACCTGCGGAGTGCAAGATAACAATTGTCTTTTTAAACCCAGCTTTACCAACCGCTTCAAATAAATCTTCTTCGTCCTTGGTAAGTTGTAAGTAATGCTTATCCGCATCACCACCGAATCTGTCCATACTTCTCGGCAAATCGGCACCTTCGCCGCTACCGCGAGAGATTACTATAATCGCCGCATCCGAATATTGTGAATAAGAATTTTTTACCGAATCCGTATATTCCGATTGCGGCACTTCGTCTATCGTCCAGTCGCCCTCGCCGTCGCCGTTGCCTTTGGGATCGCCTTGACCCCATTTCGTATGCTTGGAAGTATTATAAAATTTTCTCAAAGTACCGTTTACGTTAAAACCATAATCTTCCAAGCTGTTGGCAAGTGTTGCGTTTTTAGTTTGCGGAACCCTATCAAGAGTCATCCAAAGAGTCGAACTCATACCGAAAATGCTTACCGAAGCCTCTTTTTTAAGCGGCAAAGCCTTGTTTTCGTTGCGTAAAAGTACCGTACCTTCTTTTATAATTTCCTTGTTTAAATCCGAAAATGCGTTAAGTGCGTCGTCTTTTGTTTTATAATCAGATTGATAGGTTAGATTGCCTGCGCCCGATATTCCCTCGCCCGTTCTGCCGAAGAAGTCGGACAAAATTTGGTCGAAAGAAGCGGCAAATACGTTACCCCAAATAAGTACGGCAATAAGAATTGCGCTGACTGCGCTCCAAATAGCTGTAACTATTATTTGTTTTTTACTTAAATGAAGTTTCATATTTTCACCTCTTATTTAAGTGCGCTTATATCATTGCAAGTAAAAGTTATGCTGTTACCCTGCAAAAACGCCGCAGAATATACGAATTTTACAGTATCGCCTTCCTTGGCGGAAGTCATCGTTTCTGAAGGGTTGTTGACGCTCGTCATAGTGATAACGTCGTCCGAAATAGTCCACGTATAGTCGAAATTCATTTTTCCGCCGTATGCAGAAAGTTTTGCGGTTTTATCCGAATAAAACACGATACTGTTACCATCGCCACCGTTGAAAGTAACGAGTTCCGTTTTTCCTTTAAGTGCGCTTATATCGTTGCACGTAAATGTAATGCTCTGCCCCTGCAAGAACGCCGCTGAATATACGAATTTTACAGTATCGCCTTCTTTGGTCGAAGTCATCTTTTCCGAAGGATTGTTGACGCTTGTCATAGTAATAACGTCCCCGTCAAGCACCCAAGTGTAGTCAAAATTCATCTGACCGTTGAATGCCGACAACTTCGCCGTCTTATCTTCGTAAAATTCTATACTATTACCGTTGCCGCCATTGAAAGTAACTATTGCGGTTTTTTCGGGAGTGGGGTCAGGCTCTTCTTCGCCGAGTTGGGCACGTCTTTCATTTGCCGCCGTTATGAACGCCGCCGTCGTGTTGTATTTGATTTCGGACGACACCGTTAAAACTACGTTTCTATGATAAGAACCGGCAAAAGCAAACGTATATTCAAGCTCAAAGGTGTTAGTTTCTTCGTCAAGATAAACTTCAAACGGTTCCTCTATTTTATCATCAAGAGTTAGCTGCGTTAAGCCGTCTCGATCGGTTTCTACTTTCCACGTTACAGTCGTTTCTACAAGCTCTTCCGTTTTTTCATAACGATAAATAACGCCCGTTCCGTCGCTTAAAAGATTGCCCATAAAATCAAATGAAGAAAACGAATGTCTAACGGTATCGGTATATCCCGTACACTGATAGCTGATTTTAGTTTCCTGCTTATCTTTATCTGGATTGTCGGGTTTGTCATTATTGCAGGCGGTAAAAGCTGCAACCGAAGCAATTGCCGTGCAGGCAACGGTCAAGCAAGTTAATGCTTTAAAAAGTTTTTTCATAAAATTTTCCTCCTGATTGTGCTTGAATTTTTGTTTTGCACAATTTTTGATTGAATTTTAACAATTTTTAAGCAATAAAAAAAGACCCACCACACATTCGGTAGGTCTGTACGCAAATTTTGATTTTATCGCAAAGGTATTGTGCAGTTTATATAAAAAGCGCCGTCGGAAGCTGACACGGAAAAACTTCCGTTATACTTTTCCGTAATTTTTTTCATATTTTTAATCCCGAACCCATGTAAGTCGCCGTCCGTTTTCGTTGTAAGCATACCGACGTAAACGTCTTCATCTCCCTCATAATAATTAGAAATTTCTATACAAATAAAGTTGTTTATATTTTTAATCATAAAACTAACCCAACGCTTTGCTGTGTCGGTTATTTTAGACAGATATTCTGCGGCGTTATCGAACGCATTGCCAAGTAACGAATATAAATCATAACTCTCGATAAAATCAATCTTACAATCTCCCGTAAGGCACATAAACTCTATACCCTTTTGCCTGAACATCTTTTCGTTGTCTTCTAATATAATGTCAAGCATACGGTTTCCCGTATTAAACTTACTGTTAAATGCTTCAACAATATCTTTAATTTTATCGTCGTTTACACAGTTGGGTTGTGAGCTTAACGCTTTGACTAAATATTTTAAATCGTGTAGCTGCGAACGCATTTCGTCAGCGTTACGCATAAACGCTTCATATTGCTGTTTTTCTTTTTCTATCAACGCCGCACCAACGGCTTCCTTCGATTTTTCCCTGCTCTTTTTTGCAAAAATAACATAAAATATGAAAATTAAAAATCCAAATATTACCTCCGCTATACTGAAAGCAACAGTAGACTCGCTTTCACCTATCGACCTGCGCATAAAAACGATTGCAAGGCTGAAAACGCTGTAAGTGAAAGTCAAAAGAAAAACAGTGAACCCGTCCATAACCGTTTCATCAACGGCAAAAAACCTTTTCATACACAAAAAATAAGCAGGAACGAGCATTATAAGAAAACTTAATAATACAAAAAGTCTTTCAATAAAGAAAGCATCAAAAGTGAAATTACAAGCCGCAAAAATCATTCCCGCAATACTTGAAGACCAATGCTGAATTGCCGCAGCAAACAACGAAACGAACAGCATCTGCGACAACTTTATTTTAAAACAACCAAGTAAACCGAACAAAGGGATTACGCACATTAAAAATTTAAACGTCGCAAATATATAATTATAGTCGGGATTCTCAACAAAAATGAGTGCAGCCAAAGGCAACTGTATGACAATACCAAAGGACAATGTCAAAGATAAAAATAATTTGAATTTTTTTCGTTTTTCACTACGTTTAAAGAACAGGTATGCGACCGCAAAACACTCTAAAAAATACATAGCGTAAATTATAAATTCACGGTAAAACAACTGCATATTAAGACCCTCCGTTCAGATACAGTTTGGAAAGTCTCGTCATAATTTCTTTACGTTTAGAACGACTGACCGGCAAAATCACGTCATTTTTCATAGTTATATTTTCGCCGTCGTAAGAAATTACGTGTTTTAAATTAATAATATAACTTTGGTAGCATCTGTAAAATTTATCGAGCGGCAATGACTTTTCCAGCGCATTCATTGAACCGTAAGTAACAACATCCTTAGTAAACGTATGATATGTGATTTTATGTGCCTCGATTTCAATATAATTTATATCGGATAAGCGTATACGTTCCAGATAATGCCCAGCTTGTACGGATAACATATCGTCACTTTTTGCGTTTATTAATTTTATAAGTTTGGTTAAAAGAACTTGTAATTTATAATAATTGACCGGTTTTACTATAAAATCTGTGGCAGATACACCGTAGCCTTTAATGGCAAGGTGTGCGATATTAGTTATAAAGACGAGCGGCACGTTTTCATCTATCAGTCGCAACTTTTCGCTTGCTTCAACGCCGTTAATATCAGGTAATTCTATATCCATAAAGATTATATCGGCGTCGGCTTTATACTCGCTTAAAAATTTAAGCGCACTAACGTAACGGCTTATTGAAAATTCGCACGCTTTTTCTTTCGAGTATTTATCAATGTTGTCAGATAGAAAATTGTAATCCGAATCATTGTCTTCGATAATTGCTACGTTTATCATTTTTCCCCGTAAAAACGAAAAGTTTTTCCTTATTATACATTAAAATAGCTTTAAAATCAACATTATAAGTAAGTTCGCTTCTGTTAAGTGATAAAATTCTTTTTTTTATCCGGCTTATAATTAAAGTAATGATTTAATATAAACGTATTGATACCGTTCAATTTATTAGAAATCTGTTCAGGAGTTTCCTTCATACCGTTCAACACCCAATCCTGAATAATTAAAGTCGTTCCTCCCGTAGCGTAACGGTTGACGAACTGTAATTCTTCAAAGCTTAAATTTATATTGCCGTTTCTCTTAAAAATTTCCAATATGCGGTTGTTTGACGCATCAGTTATACGTTGTAAGTATGAACTATCAAACCCATTTTTGAACAAAAGGGTATATAACTTTTTTGTTTTGTACATATAATCGCACACTCTATAAAGCATTTCCCGATAATTCAAGACCGGAGCGGTTTGGCTTATATAATCAATAATTTGTTTTTCGTGTTCAATTAGAATTTCGGTAATTAAGTCTTCGGGAATGTCGTAATAGCAGTAAAAAGTATTCCTGTCAACTTTTGCCGTACTGCATAGCTTCGTTACGGATATTGTACTTAAAGATTGCTTTTCCAAAAGCGACAAAAGCGCAGTTTTTAATTTACTTTTTGTTTTAAGAATTCGCTTGTCTATCTTTTCCTTCATTAATTACCTCCTTAATTATCGAACAAAATGCGGAATAATTGTTGATTTATTATAACACTAATTATGTTAAAATAAAAGCGATATTTAAGTATCAATTAAAAGGAGAAATTATTATGGCGAAAAAATACGTTGAAACAAGAAGTGCGATAGTTACCGGAGCCGGTACTGGGTTAGGTTTTGCAACGGCAAAAATGCTAAAAGAGCAAGGCTGGAAGGTTTACGGTACTATAATCGAAGGGCAATCTGATACAGAACTGAAAAAACTCGGCATCGAAGCAATTACGGTAAATATTGCCGACCATAAGCAAACAGACGCCGCTCGCAATTACGTTGCCAAAGATTTAGGCAACAAAGGCTTAACCGCTTTAATAAACGTAGCAGGCATAGCCGGTCCCGGCGGCGGACTTTTGGAAGGTATTTCTCCCGAAGACGCACAGTTGACATTTGATGTAAATATCAGCGGCACGCTCAATATGGTGCGTTCTTTTTTACCGTTATTAAGAAAATACGGAGCTGCAAGAATAATAAACGTATCGGCAGGCGTAAGAACTCCGGCCGTATTTACAGGAGCGTATCTTGTCAGCAAGTTTGCAGTCGAAGGTATTACTAATGTTTTGAGATATGAAATGAAACCTTTCGGAATTCAGGCAACGAGTATTGAACCTGCCGGTATGAAAACTCCAATGACGGCAGATCCTATTGAAAATCAGAAGAAAACTTGGGATAAAATGGGCAAAGAAATTTATGACGCATATTACGAAAAGGTATCGCCAAGCTTGAATTTCATTAACAGCGTTATAGATAAATCTGACGAACCGGAAGACGTTGCAAGAGTAATCGTAAAAGCATTAAATGTTAAAAAAATGAAAATACGCTATATGGCAAAATCGGTTGCGTGGCAAGCGGGTATGCAAAGATTTTTCGGCGAAAACAAGTTCGAAAGTATGATACAAAAAGGTATGAAATTATAATTTTTTGTTTTTCGCCGGTCTATCGTAGCATAGGCTTCGTAAAGGTCAAAAGGTGTGCGGCAAAAAATCATTATAACTATATAAAAAATAATAACCGAGCTTTTAACAGCTCGGCTTTTTTTATTCGGTTGATTTTTTACCGCATAGCAGGCAGACAAAAACAATATAATTCGGTTGCTACTTTTGACCTTTACAGTACGACACGAAAATATAAAACTTAGCCCGGCCTATGCCCCGATTGCCCTTTTGCCGAAAAACAAAAAAAGGTAAATTTACGGTTTTCGGTAAGGTGGTGAGTTATATGTATTCCTTTATCGACACGGGGTAATCCGTGGTTTTTCCTTTCCCGTTCTTTGGTTTTCCCCAGCCAAAAACTATTTTTTACTGTCTTTTCTATTAGTTAGTATGCAGTTATCAACTAATAGGAGTAACCGATATGAAGCAACAAGAGCTTAACACGCTGTTAAACTTCATACAAAAGCAAAATTCGCCCGAAGCAGACGAGCTGACTTCCATTGTACTAAAAATGGCGTCCGATAGTGCCGCCTTGAAAGCAGTTAAAAACAAACCTGCCAACAGTACCGAAGAAACGGGCGAGAAAAAGTACTTGAAATTTACGAAAAAGGAGTTAGATAAAATGCCCGAAGCAGTTAAAAAAATTATTATTGTAAACGGTATGGCTTTACCGTACCACGAAGTGCGAGGAATGTATCAGGTTCGTTACCATAGGGACGGCTTCGATATTGACGTCGCTTCCAAAAGCCTTAAAGTAGTTACGCAGAAATTTCTCGATAAACTTATTGAGCAGGAAAAAGAGAAGCAAAAGAATAAAACGCCGCTTATAAAAGACTTTTCTATTGAGTGGCTTAAAATCATTAAACCCATAACGAAGGAAAGCACCTATAACAGTTACGTTTCCACGTGGCGGACGCATATTATTCCCGCATTCGGACATCTGCATTTAAACGAACTTACCAGAAACGATATTCAGAACTACATATTCTTGCTTACCGAAGAAGGCAAAAATCGCACGGCAAAAAAAGTAAAACAGCAACTCAGCGCAAGCTATAAAATCGCCTGCAACGATTATAATATCCGCAATCCGCTTGTTAAAGTAGTTTTGCCCCGTTATCAGGTAGATAAAGGCGAAGCGTTAAGCTATGAAGATGAGCGCAAGCTCGTTGATTTCTGTATTGCTAACAAGCATCTGAAAGCCGTTTCCGCTATTCTTACCTTGCTTTATACGGGTATGCGTTCGGGTGAGCTTGACAGTTTAACCGTAGTAAACGACAAATATTTTTATATTGATTGTATCACGGAGAAAACCCGTCAAGGGTTACCCGACGTTCACCGTCAAATCCCCGTTTCGCCTATGTTCAAAAAGGTATTGCCCTATGTGGACTTTGAAAAGGCAAAAGACTGTTCGTACCGTTATATCGACAACGTTTTCAAAACTTGCCTTCCAAACCGCAAATTGCACGAGCTTCGATATACCTTTATCAGCCGTTGTAAAGAGTGCAGATGCAGTTTAGAACTTGTTATGCTTTGGTCGGGACACTCGGACGATAAAGAAGTGGAAAGCTCGAAAGTTAATCGCGGCTATACTACATACAGTGATGGCTTTTACTTCGACGAGATTGAAAGGGTAGATTACGAATTTTAGTTCCAAATTTTTAATGCCGTTTGTGCGCACTTGCATAAACGGCGTTTTTTATGCAAAAACAGGTATAAAACGGCTGTTTTTAGTTCCAAATAGTTGCAAATGAGAATTAATTTCATAAAAAACAAGAAAAAACGGTGATAGTTGTTAAAAACTATCACCGTTTTTTGGTGCTCGTGGCCGGACTTGAACCGGCACGATGTCTCCATCGAAGGATTTTAAGTCCTTTGCGTCTGCCTATTCCACCACACGAGCGCAATTTTTGCATATTTATGCCTTTTTGTATGGCGGTTTGGTTACGCAGGGGTTTTTAAGTCCTAATACGCCATAAAAACCACAATATATAGTAATATCTACAATGATAAAAGCACTATATATTGTGGCTTTTTTATCATTACCCATAATTACCCAATCAAAAATTGTATATTTTTTGCGTAAAAAAGCTTCTAAACCTGATATTCAGTTGGTTTCTACATAAAATAATATACCATAACCGCAAAAAAATATCAATTCATTAGCTTGCTATAAAGTTGAAACTTTATCTATATAACCTTTCCCCCGATAGTTACAAAGGATACACCAGCCTTTAAAACTGTTGGGGGAAGTTCATTTTCTAATGAACATTACGCATAGATTTTGCTTTCGGGGGCTGATAGCCTAAACGAAAACCCACTCTGTTGCAAGGGTAAAATGCACTACTGACGTAGCCCTTGCAACAGAGCATTTTTATTTTTAGAACACAATGACAATGGCTTCCCGTTTACGGCTGCCCCGTCGAAAGACAAAAAAAACGAAAGGAGTTTAAAAAATGAACAAAGTGGTTTTTTCGGTTTCAAAGGCTGGAAGAAGTCAAAGTAAGGTATCGGGGGTTGGTTATATAGATGATAAAAATTTATATATACCAAGCATAAGCAGCAAAGGTAATGCTTACATTAAAGTCTTTGAAGATTGCATCAAACGTCCGATAACCGAAGGCCAATACTCAACAACGCATTACGAATTTCACACAGTCGAGTTTGAAGTAATGAACGCTTCAAAGACAGACAAGGTAGGCATTGAAACACGTGAAATCTGTGTTACCTACTTCATCTGGTTCAAAATTATTTAAGGAGCATAAGACAATGACTTACAAAAATTTAGAAGAAAATTCAGCATTTAGAGCAGGTAAAGAATACGGCAAATTTATAGCTAAACAAATAACTCCTACTCATACAAAGAAACGTGTGTTTTATATGTATGAAAATAAAGTATTTATCAACGACGGTTACGTTACATTTAACATTATCGAACTTGATAGAGATACAGAGAAAATCACCGTAAATATCAGTAATTCTGGGCATCACACCATTGATACTTTTGAACTTAAAGATTTAGACGGTTGGACTTATTTTGAGTACGGCAGACCTGTACCCGAAAAGATTTATATAGACGATTTTTGCGAGGTAGCTTAAATGAATATTGAAATTAAGAACTTAAGATTTAATAAACCGCTTAATCAACCGTGGGAATTTAAGGTTGATAGAACAAGTCCGATAGGCAATCCGTTCTATATGAAAAGCGAAGCTGAACGTAGTGAAGTTTGCGACAAATATCAACTTTACTTTGATAAGCAAATAGAAACAAATAGAGAATTTAAAGATTACGCTTATAAGATTTTGAACGCTTTAAAGACATACAAAAAAGTTGCTCTCTACTGCTGGTGTGTGCCGAAACGCTGTCATGCAGAAACAATCAAAAATTGGCTACAAAAACAAATAAAGGAGTAAAAAAATGAAAACTTTTAAAATACCTAATTACCCTAATTTAGAATTTATGTTTAATACAAATACTTACGCAAACAACAATAACACCTATGTAGGTATTACCTGCATAGAAGACGGAATACCCGAACCTTACAGCGATTTAACAGTAAATCTCCGCATTAAACTTGAACGCAATCAAGCATTTATAGATATTAACAACAATGAAAGACCGCTCATTAAGTATTTAGCAGACAACGGCTTTATTAACTATATGGGAATTGATTGCCCTTCCGGTTTTGTTATGTACCCACTCTTTGAACTTAATATAGAAAAAATAAATGAATACGGGGGCGAAATATGATTAGCGTTGTTATCGGCTCATGGGGCAGTTATAACGAATGTAACGAACGAGCATTAGGAAGCAAATGGCTTGACCTCTCCAAGTATTCGGATTGGGAAGAAATTGAAGAAGAACTTAAAAAAGAAGGCTTTGTATTAGACGGTATAGACGAAGAACTGTTTATTCAGGACATTGAAGGAATACCCGTTAATAGTTGTAATTGGGATTACGTTAATCCGCAGCAGTTATTTGAAACACTATTAGAATCAGGTATTCTGGACGACTACGATTTATATGAACTTTTTGAAGCCTATCTGGAAGTAAACAATTTTGACGATTGGGAAAACCTTGTAAGCGCACACGGAAGCCGCTGGGACGACGACATTATTCTATATCGAAATCAGGATATGGATGACGTTGCATACGACCTAATGCACGAATGTTATGAAATACCAGACTACCTTGAGAACTACATAGACTACAGTAGCTTTGCAATGGATTTGTCCTACGACGGTTATCACGAAACGTCAAAAGGAGTTTTAGCAATAAGATGAACAGACAACAAAAACTGATTTGCGAGCGGTTAGGCTGGAACGTAACCATACTTAAAAACGACGTTGAATTATCACAGTACTCTCCTGCGGGAGAGGATTTTTCTTTTACGGCAGAAAAAAAGAATTTTGCACATTCGGTAAACGAATACGCAGAAAATTTTGACGCCGATGAACACGCAGAAATGTGGATTGAAAATATGCACACCGTCAGAGGCGTTCCGCAATCAATAAGAACGCTTATAAATGACGCAGACGCAATTAAAGAAATGCTTACGGAATTATCCGAGCAAATAAATAAAACCATAAAAGGAGTTTAAAAATTATGGAAAACGCAACTCAAAAAAACAAATCATTAGACCTTATTACACTTGAATTTATATGTAAAGGCTATTACCCAAAAACGCAAGAAGAAGCTACCTATACAATTGAATTATCGGTTGCCGGCGATTACCTTGAATACTTTCAAGAACTTTTAGAAAAGAATGAACTTAACGCATCTCATTATAACTATACAATAACCATAGCGCTTCGTGAATTATCGTGGTTTAGAAATATAGTATTTAAAGAAGTTACCGCAATAAACGCCAAGAAATCATACAAATATTTAGTTATGCTTGAATGGTCAACTGAAGATGATAGCGGACTCGACTACTACCTTTATCACGATTATAAAGCCGCCAAAGACAAATACAAACGGCTTATAAAAGATGAGAATGACGCCGATATAAGCTGGATAGGTTCGGAAGTGTTTGATGAAAACGGCGAAGTCAACAAAGGCTATCATTTCAAATGTAGCGAAAAAACCAACAAAGAACAAAACCTCTGCTGGGAAGTTTCCGATTTAAACGATTCTAATCGGTTCTCAATTATTACATTAACAAAAGTAGAAATTTTATAAGGAGTTTTAAAATGCCAAACTTAAAATTTAGATTAAAAAAAGATATTGCCTTAATAGGTTATAGGACACTTAAAGCTGGAACTGTATATGAAGCAGTCCGTGAAAATTCAAGATACGTATATATCAATGAAAACCATTTACTTATAAGACTTTTACGCTCTGATTGCGAAGTAATTAAAAAAGGACGAAAAAAATCAAATTAAAGAAGTACGCAAATGAAAACTTTTACATTTCACGTCAACTACGACAACCAAATTTACACCTATATGTCAGGCACAGAAGCTATGATTTTCGACTATGGTGTAAACAACGATTTAGACCACAAATACGGCATGCAGGCTTTAAAAGAATATGTTGCTCTTGTTTATGAATTATATCTGTCAGACAGCAACGACACCCCTCTCGGTAAGTTATGCGACTACATTGCACAACGCTGGAAGAAAGTCAAGAACAAAAGTAAATACAAAATTTTAGACGAATTTTATTCAACGATATAAGGAGTAACAAAATGAAAAACACGAAAGAAATGCAAGCAATATTAACAGCAATTTACTGCATCAATTTAACGGGCAATAATGACAAAGATATTACAAATTTATGCGAATATGCTCTTACCTGCTGTACTGACATAAATTTCAGAATGATAGCGTTACAAACAATAGGCAAAGGCAAAGATACCATAATGCCCGAAATAAGCAAACTACTTGATGGCGAAACTAAATTCAAAAAATATATGGAGTTTAAAAAGAAATGATTACCTACGACACCCCTTTCACTACTTCCGCACATATTCACAGCTTAAACGGAGCTATGGACGAAATTACAGTCCTCGGTGAAGAAAAGCAAGGCAACCAGACCGTATATACCGTGAACTATAAAGGCACGTTATGTACGGCTATTTTTAATATTTTTACCTGTAGCTACTTTGCAGACGATAAATACGGAGTGATTACGCAATGAAATATCTTTACTATTATTACAACAGTCAAGGCTCTATCATCTTTTGCTACTCTGAAAACGGCTACCATAGAGACTGCACCTATATGGGCTACACATTGAAAGAAGCAATAAGCAAATTCAGAAAAGATAACAACTTACAGCGCAAACACATAAAAGTACTAAAACTTTATTAAGGAGTAAAAAATGAAATCTAAAGAAACAATTTTATATGACAGCTATTACAGCAAAGAAAAAGAAAACGACGCCCGTCAATACTTATTTGACGAATACGCAGACGAGGAAAAATGGATCTCACCGCAAGACATACCAGACTATAGAATTGTCAGAGAAATAGAACTGCAAGACGATATATGTTGGGAAGAAATAAAATTCGACCTTGAAATACTATTCAAAAGCGACTACTTCCTTTTAACCGGTTACTGCGGAACTTGGCACGGAAATATGGAAGGCGGCAAATTTATAAATACTCTGTCAGAGCTTTTAAGCGTTATACAGCATTTGGACGATTTCCAAATAATAGACCGCAACGGACATTTCATAATCGAAGGTAGCCATCACGACGGCTCGGACAGGTACGAACTTAAACGACTTACCAGAAAAGGCTATGAGCTTGCAAACAATAACTATTTTGCAAATGACAGAACATTACATAACACGATTATGAAAAACAACTTTTATTCAGGCTTACCGTACTTTGCTCAAAAGGTGTATTGCCTATGAAAGATTACGGTTATAAACTCTGCTATAAAAAGCAAGGCAAAGAGAAATTAAAAATCTATATAATAACTAATTCTTACGACCTTGCCAACTTTCATATCCGCTGGTACGCAAAGCACTCTCCCCCAGACAAAACTTTACTTGACGTTACGTGGGTTATCATTCCCATAAAATCATATGCCGAATATAAGCGCCTATGGCGCAACGTTCCGTTCTGATATGAACGGCTTTTTTAATTTTACGGACAAAAAACAAATTAAAAATAAGGAGTAATTAAATGATAACTTTAAAACTAAAAGCAGAAAGCAAAGCGCAAGAACTTATACTTGCCTACTTGCAAGAAAACGCAAGTCAGACGCTCGCAGACAAAATCAACAACGGTGTAAAAATCGTTAAAGACGGAAAAACGCTTATAAACAAAAAAGACTTAAAAAGTTTTATGAACTATGCAACCGGCGAAGCAAAAAAAGCAGCGGCTAAAGGTGAAAACTCGGCTTGTATAGAAGACAACATTGTTTACAGCTGGGCTATTCATTACTTTGAAGAAGACAGCATTGAAGGCACGCTCTATAACGAAGACGGAACTGAATATAAAACAGCTACAAAAGCAAAATCTGTCGCAACGCCCAATAAAGTTGAACCGAAGTCCCATCAACCTACGCAAGCAAATCTTTTTGATATGTTAAACACGACGAGTGAAAATTTAGAAAGCGACGAGAACGACGAAGACGACGGTGAAGAACTTAACAACGATTACACACCAGAAGAATTAGAAGAACTTACCGACGAAGCGGAAGAAAGCGAAGTTGCAGAACAGCCTAAAAACCCCGAACCCACAGAGAAGCCGCAAAAACAGCCCCCTGCTTTCTATCAGACTTATTTAAAGTTAATAGAAAAGTACGAAGGCTCTTTAATTCTCTTACGATTAGGCGATTTCTACGAAGCCTTTAACGACCACGCCACAACTCTTGCCAGCGAATTAAACTTAACGCTTACGGGTAGAGATTGCGGACTTACAGAACGTGTGCCAATGGTCGGTATTCCGTTCCACGCAGTTTATGACTACATAAACAAAATAATAGAGCGTGGTTATAAAGTTATTCTTGCAGAAAAATTAGAAGAAGTACTTGAATTTAAAGATATTGACGAATATGAAGAACCCGAAGAACTGTCCGAAGAAGAAATGCGTGCGTTTGACAGTTACGTTGACGAAGACTCGGACGAACTGCCTACCGTTTCTAAAATTGTAGGTCAGACAAACGACGAAGACGACAGTTACACCGAAATACTAAATGCTGAAAGTGCAAAGGCTTTTGAACAAAATGCCCTCTGCATTTTATACAACTTATTTGAAAACGAAATTACATTAGCATAAGGAATTTAACAATGAAAGATAAAGATATAAAACCTATACCCAAAAATATAGAAAAACGCATCCGTGAGTTAGACAAAATACGTTGCCCTGAACAAAAAGGCTTACGGTTTTACGCCTATCTTACAACGATAAATAAAGAACTCGTTAAAATAACCGTTGCTATGCGGAATAAAAACAAAAAAGAACAGCTTATCAAACAAGTTGCCGTTCACGGTATATATTCAGATAAATGCCTCGTGCGTGATTTAGAATATTGCTATCTCGGAATTTACGCTTACCGTGTCGGCTGGTATGACGAAGGTATAAAGTATCGTTACGGGTTAAGACCGTTTTATAACGATGGTATTTGGTATCCCGTCAATTTTAAATATTATAATCCATATGCAGAAGTCGTAAATATCAACCTTGCACTTAAATACTTTCCGTATTCGGCAGTCGATATTCTTAATCCGGTATGCGTTATTACCTACTTACGCAAATATATGAAATATCCGCAAGCTGAATATCTAATTAAGGCTGGACTCGGAAAATTCGTTAAATCTAAAATGATTTTAGAGCTTATAGGAAAAGATAAAAAGTTCTGCAAATGGCTAATTACAAACAGACAAGTATTATCCGAAAATCCGTATTATATTGACGTCGTTATACGGTCTTATAAAACGGGAAAATCACTTGACTCACTTCAAGCCTATGCGGAAGCTGTAATCATATTAAAACGACAGAGAAATTTACCTCGTTTACAGCGAGCATTCCGTAATGATTTAGACCAACTTTTAAATTACGTTTCTAAACAAAAAACAGGTGTAACTACATATAACGACTATTACACCGCTTGCACCTATATCGGTTTAGATATGACTATCCCGAAAAACCGTTATCCACACGATTTTAAGCGTTGGCACGATATAAGGATAGACGAATATCGGACAGCAAAGGCTTTAGAAGATGCTGAAAAACGTAAAGAGCTTTATGCTCAATTTGCTATTGTTGCAGAAAAATATTTACCGTTACAGAGAAACTTGCACGACACGTATATCGTTGTCGTTGCACGGAGTCCGGCGGATCTTATAAAAGAGAGCGATATTCTCCATCATTGCGTAGGAACTATGAATTACGACCAAAAAATGATACGGGAAGAATCGCTCATTTTCTTTATTAGAACCGCTGACGAACCGAACACGCCATTTGTTACCATAGAATACTCGCTTACTACACAAAAAGTGCTTCAATGCTACGGCGACCACAACAGCAAACCCAGTCAAGACGTACTTGAATTTGTAAATAATAAATGGCTGCCGTTCGCAAACAGACAACTCAATAAAATAAATAAAACAGCGCAAGCCGCTTAAAGGAGTTAAAAATGGAAAATTATTTAGGCAATTACATTGATGCTATTACAACAGTAAAACAGTTTAAAAATGACAACCCTAACCTTGCCGAAAAAGCTGAGTTCGCAAAAGAATATCTGAAAGGCTTTTACGAACAGCTCAACGAAGATGACTTCATTGTAATAGAAGTTGAAAGTTATTATTGCGTAGCCGTTGTGCTGGATTACAACTTGCCATACATTGTAGGCGACCACATTGCCCCTTTTGACGAAAACAGAACCTATCCCCTGCAAGGACTTGAAACAAAATTTACATTTAAAAGATATACGAGAGGTTTAAAGATATGAACAACTATTTCAGAATTACAGGTTATTACCCCCAAGCCGACGTCTGCTTTATAATAGACTCTTACGGCAAGTTTAACGAACTGTACGACTTTTCTTCCTACCTAATAGACAAAGGCGTTAAAGTCGTTAAAGCCAGAGCCGAAGGACGGTTCGATTTCGGCAATATTCCCAAAGCACCGCCCGATAACGCTTACTTAATTTTGCGCGCTTGCGATAAAGGACAGCCGACGTTGAACGGCAACACAGTTGAAGTCAACGGCAAAACTTATTCTTTAAGGAGTTAATGCTATGCCGCCTTTCACTTTCGATTTCACTCTTAAAAAACCTAATATGGACTATGTTCCCGAACAAGAACAGAATATTGCCCGTGCCGTAAAAGGTACGGGCAATAATTGTCCTTACCCTATCCCCACGGTTGACGAAATTATTAAAATGATTGACCGTTCCTCTTATAAGGTAAACCGAAGTCAACTGATTTCTGACGTATTTGAATGCGGCGCATTGGCTATTTCAAATAAAGTCGATTTCACACAATACGATAAACGGGAACAGCGGTATTTAGAGATTATAAAAAAATATAAGCCCGACGAACAAAAACTAATCATTGACTTATTCACCAAAATATTTTGCTTATGCTCTTCGGTAGTTTACGACAACGGTCGTTTTGACGATTATCTCGGCGAACTGTTTATGAAATGCAATCAAGGAAATAAACACGCAGGACAGTTTTTTACGCCTTACCACGTTTCAAAACTGATGGCGAAAATGACTATCACGGACGACAAAATAAATCAAGACGAAATTTTGACCGTGAATGATTGTTGTTGCGGCGGTGGCGGTTTGCTTTTAGCGGCTCTTGACGTTCTCAAAAACGATTATGACGTCAACTACGCCCGTAACTGTTTTATAGACGCAGGCGACATTGATGCACGTTGCGTTCATATGACCTACCTACAATTATCCCTTGCCGGCGCTCCTGCCATTGTAAAACATCAAGATGTTTTCAGCCGAGAACTTTGGAGTGTTTGGAAAACGCCTGCATTTATTTTCCAATACCACAGATTTTGTAAATACGATAGTCTTGTTTGAATTTTCTAACTTAATAAAACCAAAAGCCCGAAGTCACTTACGGATTTCGGGCTTTTTTTGTTTTGCACTTAATATACTCACCTTTACGTCTATAAGCGTCAAAGATGTCACTGTTCATAACAGGGATATTATTCAATAAGCATACAGATTGAGCTGGCCTGCCGTGCCCGAAAGAGTGGGAATAAGTTCTAAATTGTCCGCGCTTATAAATGCGCTAATTTGAGGATTATTAAGTTTTAGGTATCACGTTGTACAATTCATTAAGTTTAAATCTTTCAATCCAAAATCCATCAGGAGAAAAATCAAACACCTTATTTTCCCCTCCTTGATATTTTGATTCTTTTTTTAATTCTAATTTTAACTTTACACAATCTTGCTTACTTAATTGCGGCGGAAACACATAGGCATAATCTGTAAATCTGCCTTCCGGCATTAACAACGTGTACCCAAAACTTAATTCATAAATAAATTTACGACGTTTCGAACATATTAATCCGAATTCATGTATATCTAACTCATTCCGTTTTATGCCATGACTAATACAAGTTTCAATTGCTTCTTCAAGTTTGTTTCGTGAATTAAAATATCCCAAAACAAATCTCTCTTCATCATCTTCGCCGTCTTCAATATCATGAGCATAAAACTTATATTTATCAAGTCTGTATATTATTAATGTATTCATATTTATCATTTTCTTATTCTAATTATTCTATCAAACCATTTCTTTAACGCATTAAATTCAGTTTTTGCACCTTTCTTCCAATTTCCAGCTCCATATTTATTATTTAATAAAAATTCAGCTGCTTTTTCCGAATTATTTCCACTTGCGCTAAAAACACTCACCCCCTCATCTATATTAGTCCAGCTGACGGGTGGTTTATTTGACATGCCTGGATTATGTTTAGAAAACACAATATTGCCGACTTGCACGCCAACCGCAGTACCGCCGACAACAATTACGCCGCCTGCCGCCATTGCGCCGGCTCCGACCAATACCATTGAACCGCCTACCGTTCCGCCGCCGGCTAATGCTAACGCACCAAGTCCTGAATTAAATAGTTCGAGACCTGCGCTTATTGCCGTGCCGCCCGTAAATATTGACGCCGCTATTATACCTCCGGCTATTATTCCGCTTGCTATGCCGCCTACTATATATCCCGCTAATTCCAACCCACGCGCACCGTTTGATAAGCCTAACCCCAAACCTACGCCTAATCCTATCGCCGCGCCTATGCCCATACCTATAAGGATTGCCGTAGTAATAGCTATCTCTCCCGTAGGGTCGCTGTACATTACAGGATTGTTATTGCAGTACGCATACAGATTGAGCTGGCCTGCCGTGCCGGAAAGTTCGGGGACAAGCTCTAAATTATCCGCACTTATAAAACGGCAGATTTCAGGATCGTAATATCTTGACTGCAAATAGTAGAAGCCTGTTTCGTCATCATAATAATAGCCTCTGTACCTGAACGGATTCGCCTTGCCCACTCCGCTACTGCCGCCCGATGTTAAATTTCCCCACAAATCATATTTATAACTTGCCACCGAACTTCCAGAAGCATTATATATTGTAATTACGTCACCAAACAGGTTTTTTTCAAAATAGTATGTACTTCCGTCGTATACCATTCCTGCTATGCCCGTTTGATCGTAAATATAATATTTTGTATGCGCTACCGTTCCGCTTGTATTTAGCTCTTCTTCTGCTATAACTTTGTTTCCTTCAAGATACTGCCGCGTTGTTATGCCGTTGACCGTCTTTTCGTACCGTAAACCGTTAGCGTCGTATTTATATGAGAAATTATTACCGTTATAGGTGCCCGAAGCCAACTTTGTACCTTGCGTCCACTTCATATTGTCCGCCGCACTTGTTGAACTTACTCCGTACTTTACGGGATTTCCGAGGTTGTCATACGAGTAGTATTTCGTCGTCCCTGCTTTCGTATAGGATGTAAGTTGATTTTTTGAATTGTATGAGAACGTTATATAAGTACTCGGGAATGGCGGAGTATTCGGAAGTCGTTTGCGTATCTCTGTCAGATTGTTATTACTGTCATAAAAATATGCAAACCAATCTCCCATAGATTGATTGCTCTTAATAGAACTCAATCGGTTATACTTATCATAAGTTATTGTATCTTCCGAAGTTCTATTCCATGATAACATAGTTATGCGCCCCAAATAATCATACCCGTAACCAACACTGCCGGAAAGCCGCGTAATCCTATTTACAGTATATTTTAACCCCGAAGTTTTGTTTGTATCATAACTATACCCATTAGTAATTATTAAATTCGAACCGTTATAAACTTTATGGCTTGCCATTCTGCCCATTGTATCATAGGTATATTCCGACTTGAAATCACTGCCGTCTTTTTCAGAAACTATTTGCTTTTTATTATTATACTGTGGACTATATGTCCTCGTCAAGCCGTTAGTAAAATTATCAAATGCGTATACGGAACTCAATAAATATCCGTCCGAACGGCTGGTATAAGTATAATTTGCATTATAATTATTACCGCTGACCGTAATCTTATTATTCAGCGGACTCCCGCTCAAATTAGCCTGATAAGCATAAGACATACCGTCACTTATAACCGTCTGTTTGTAATTCATATAATCGTATGTGTAGGAGTACGTTGCGGTATTTGCAGCCGTAGCCGATGACCCGTTTTTATCGTACCATTTTTCACTTATCGGATTGCCGTAACTATCGTAAGTATAATCAACGTAAGACTGATTTGAGCTTGAACGATTATAGGTCGCACGGCTCAAATTTTGATTGCTTCCATAAGTATACTGAATTTGTTTTACAGAATTGCCGTTTTCATAAATTGCCGTAGGATTCCCGTAAACATTGACGTCTGTTTTCCACGATTGCCCCGAACCGCTATAAAGGGCGGAACCGCCGTTATGATAATCGGTTACGCTGTTGGTATTTGTTCCGTCGCTTATAGACGAACATTCTCCGTAAGAATTATACGTATACGTTTCTACATAGTCTTTAGAATGCGAATCGTGTGATTCTCCGGCGGCAACCGTAGATGAATTATTACAAATAATCTTCTTCACAAGCCGATAATTATTTTGCACCACGTCATAGAAATAGTAAATCCTTTCACCGTTTATGCCGATTTCTTTTATCGGATAACCGTATATATTTTTTTCTGTTTCGGCATATGTCTTTAACACCTTTTCGTTAGACACCGTATATGTGGATTCGACGATGGAGATTGTATCACTATATGCGATATCAACCTGTTCTGTATTTGATTTTTTGACTCCGTTATCGATATATTCAGTAGTACAGATAATAGATTGACTCTTATTTCCTGTATCGGCATCATTATAACTGTATTCCTTCATTATACAAGTAGCATTATTTGAACCATCGTCTGTATAATGGTCTATGTATGTTTCTTTTATCACGCGACTATCATTGCCGATTTCCGATTTATACTGATAATCTTGAGTTATTTGTGTATTGGTTTGACTGGCTTCTTTACATTTATATTCAGACTGCGCGTACTCGTTAATAGGCGATAAAGTTACGTTATCAATTTGTAATTGATGCGTTGAGCACAAATTTTCAAACTTAATCGTCCCGCTGTTTGAGGCATCGGTTGGATCAAACACTTCAATAGCATAATATTGCCCGTAATAGCTTACATTGAATGTTTCAGATTTGCCTTTACCGGATATTGTTACTCGCAATGTGCAATCATGCCCCCATGCCTCTGCAAAAAAGCTTAAGACATATTTCGTTTTGTTGTGATTTTGAAAATTGTAACTGCGTGAAGCAAAAGAATTAGCGGTAAGTTTCAACGCATATCCACCACTCCGCGTAAAATAATTATTGCCGGTATTGGTCGTATTTACCGCCCAACCTGTCGGAGAATTTCCGGTGATAGAGTCAAAGGACCCGTTACTGATTTGCGAAAAATCTTCCGTATAACTATAGGCGGTATTTGTCCTTACATAATTATTATCTTCTGTCTTTGAGAATATCGCAACAGAATTCCGCGGGGCAGCTTCTGTCTGCTTATTCAAATATCCGCTGTATGAAGATTCACACCTTCCACTACTGTTAAAACCGTATTGGTGAGTAATTGTTTCCTGATTACTCATAGAAATATTTACTTTTTTAGTCGTTCCAGAACTTACAAATGTCGCATTACTGATTGAACCCGTAGTCGTGCTATCGATATTTACGCCATAAACCGAACTTACAGAATTCCCACTTGAATAGTCAAATTGATATCCTAATTTTTGCCTATCGACAACTTTATTAAGTCTGCCGGAAGAATCATAGCCAAGCGAAGCCAATGTCAACGAACCATGAGAAATTTTTGTCAGCCGATTACTGCTATCATAAGAAAAACTGACTGTTTCACCATAATTAGAGGTCATTGACGACAGCAAATTGTTACTGTTATATGCAAATGTAACAGATTGCGCTTCTTTATCCGAGGGATACTGTTGCGTTCCACCTTCCAAACAATTGTATACCTTTTTGATTCGTTCTACGCCGTTTACATATTCGTAATTCACTCGAATTGTTTTCTCCGGTGTAGCAATCCACTTCAACCGCCCGTTAATAAAATACATATATGGCACTTCATTTTTATAAATAGTTACTCTATTAACATCCACTTTGCAACAAGTTAAATTACAATCTTTACATACAAAATGCTTATGAAACCCATCAGACCTAACCTCTTTTTCAAAATCGTGAACAGCACCACTTCCATCAATATATATATACCCTTCTCTATTTTTATCTATTTCATATGTAAAGCAATACTGCTCAAGGTTAAGTTTAAAGTTCTTACCTAATCCCGACACATCTAACGCAAAACTGTTTTTAGCCAACAAGTCAGACTTATAACTATCGTATGTTGGATTATATACCATTTGTAATTGGATAGGCATTATGTTTGAGTTTACATTCATACAATCTATAATCGAAGTTAAATTTCTTGTATAAACGTTCACATGATTTACTATGCCCCTGCTCTCAAACTGTTCTGTTACGGCTTCAGGATTTAATCCCACGTTTAAATCATATTGTAATGATAAAACCGAAGCGTTTGCCCCGTCCGCATAAACAGTAATACCATTATTTGCAGAAGCAGGAATAAACCCGAAAGAAATGTTATCATCGGTTATCTTTGATATATCAAGTTTTTTCACTTGAGTATAAACTTTATTCGCTTCGTTTACTATATTTTCTTCTATAGGCACCAAAGTATCTTTTTTTATCTGCACAACTTGGTCTGTTGATTTACGCACAATATCCGCGACCTTACAAACTTCAAAAGAAGAATTAGCAAAAGTACTTTGATAACTGTATTTCAAAGAAGCAGACGTTAAAAAATAATACGACGGCAAGGCAATGTCATTCATTTGTAACACCGCACCTTCTTCCGTTTTCGTAATAATATTTTTATTCTCTTCTTCCGTATCACAATTTATGTTAGCTCTAATTTTAACAGGTAAGACAGTATTGCTATTGTTTATCCATTCACTATCCGCAGATAATATAAGGTAACAATCAGAAGCCGAATCAATAATTTCGTATTTGACCGCTGAACTTGTTTTCCCCTGCGCGTCAACAAGTAAAGGTATATCAAAACTAAATAGTTGCTTATTATCGGGAGTGTAAACCAAAATAGAGCCGTCATCCTGTTTTACTAAAGACAGCTCGTCCGTATTCATTTTAATAATATACGAATATTGTTCAGCCGATTTACTAATAGTTATAACTTTTTCAATTTTGGAAGAATTTAAAGAATACTGTAAGCTCGCCTCATTCCAGAAATTATTATAAATCACTTCGCTTATAACACTGGGTGAAAACTGCGGTTCTGTTACCTTTTTTGTACTATAATCAAATTCGGTTTTTAAACCGGAACTTATTCCTTCTATTTTACTTATTTTTGCGCTTTCAAAAGAAGTACAAGTCATATTTTGTAAAACATTCGATACAACTTCGACATTATCGTCTAATATAGCTTCCCCTGATAATTTATTTAAAACGGCAGGTTCAAAAGTCATTTTATATCCGGCTTTGGATATTTCCATAAAGCTACTATCTTGAGCCGCGTTTTTATGTATTTTTACGTCAAAAGCATTTGCTCCGTTTTTATAATATGTACCTGCTTCATCAATTGCCGCAACTAATGTATTATCTATTTCTTCATATTCACTGGTTGCTATATCTAAATAGTGAATAGGTGTAGAATACTGTTCAGCCAAAACCGTACCATCACTTAAATTATAAACTTTACGATATCTATTGCGCATATCATGATTTTCAGAAAGTATATAGACTTCTTCATTCTTTAAAGAGTCTTTCGCAAATTCAAAAGGTAGAACTTCCAGTTTCTCTTCCGCAACCGTTGTATTTGCTCTTGCTGTTTGTATTTCATCGGCGAATGCTGTACGTATGCTTTCGGGAATACACAATAACCCAAAAGATAATACTAATAATCCGGCAATCAGTTTTGTTGCAATTTTATTCATTTTTATTTCTCCTTATCAATTTGATCGTTTTCACGATTTAATGCTTGATAATATTTTTTAAATAACCATTTACGTAATAAACCGGCACATATACAACCAACTATAACTAAAGCAAGCAGTATAGTACCAACCCACCATTTATCAGTAGCTACAAGAAATGCAAAAATTATTACAAATACCGGCAACATAAAGCACATCATTACTAATAAAGAAATTTTATTTAATTTAATGCTCAATTTCCATTGTTCACTTGTAATATCGTTCATTAATTTTTTGCTTGATTCAAACATATACACTTTCCTAACTTTATTTTTGCAGAATATACCTTATAATTATAAGTACATTGGACTATACCACCTTTATTATTTCTCATCAGATAAATTCATTCAAAATATAGCTTATATCATTTTCAAAGCAATGGACTTCCATATAAATTACTTGTCCGTTATTGTTTTGCAAATGAAGGTAAAATACATATAAATCATTTGGATCGATTGATTTTTGTTCATAGCCGATAACCCAGCCATTAATTATTTCATTATTTTTTAGATTTTGATAAGCAATCTTGTATCCAAACTCATAGTTCTTATTATGTTCAATCTGTACTTTAATAAAATAATAATCTTCTTCCGTTTCTAATTCGCCGTCTATGATTGTAAAAACCAACGAATCATCTGTCCTTAATAATAGTTCGCCCTGCGCAGTAACTTGCATTTTGTTTATGAATGGGTATGTTTCGGCAACTGTTTGCAGTTCTTCATCCGATATCAAAGACGCATAAACGCTTTCGTCTCCGAATTTCATATCAAAATCATCTGCTCCTTTTGTAAATAATACGGATAGTACCACTACCATAATAAGCAAGCAACCAACACAAGCAAAGAACGGCACCCAGCTCTTAAATGTTTTGGTAAGCACATTACCTCTATTTTGAGACCGACTTAATTCGTTTTTCTCGGAAAACCCATTCAATTGTGATTGATTCTTCTCAAACCAAACTTCAAAATCTTCCGTATTATTCTTTATTTTTTTTTTAATTTTCCTTTCAAATCTCCCCATCTTTAACTCCTCAATAAATATTAATAGAATAACTTTCTATCATTCCACTGTTTGAATCCAACTCAATGTAATACAATGGCTCTTGCCAAAAACCGGTTGCAACCATTAACAAAGTCAATTGCTTTTTCAATGTTCCATTGGAATCGTAATAATTTATCTCTTTTAACCCGTAACCAATTAAGACGTGATTACCACTGAAATGCTTTTTTTCAAGTTTATCTTGTGTTTCGCTTATACTAAAATCCAATATAGGTATCAAACTATATTTTGAAACAAATAAAGCTATCGGTCGGTTATTCTGAACAGATTGAATATAGGTTAATTTATTCAATTGATTATTCTGTCCTGTCGCTGAATATGTGATATTTTTTCCTTTTACATTAACATACTTTTTTAAACCGTTTTTAAATCCAGCAACCGAAGTTCCGCCAGATGACGTGCTGTTTGTTTCCATTGTGGCATAAAGATTATCTATAACAGCTTGTACGGCACCATTTTGAGCAAGATAAATAACTTTATCTCTTATTACTCTTGCGGAAGTAAAATCGGAAATTAATTCGTCATAAGTTTTATCGTAATATCCAAGAACAATAGCTCCAGCTACATTTGCGCAAGTCTTCTGGCGAGTGCTTATATCATAATAAGTTGGAAGTCCGCCTTTTATTGCGTATTCTGTTTCATCTTTCGACGCATAAGTTATAGTTTCCGTCTCCGTACCCGTCATGATTGCGCCGTTATATCCGGCACCGTAATAAATAGACTTGTCCGTATTATTTACGATAATAGGAAATGATCCTATACTGCACATAAACGCCAACGCTATACTAATTAAAATCTTCATTATTTTATCCTCCTTACACTTATATGACGTTTCTGCAAAACAAAAAGTATCATAAAAATTAAAAAAAGTCGAAAAAATTTTTTTCCGACCTTTTTAACTATACAAATGTTGAATTTTTCGTTTTATTCCGGCATAAGTTCTTTTCACAGTTATGTAAGACTTTCTGCTTTCCAAGGCTACATCTTTCAGCTTTATACCCCATATACAATGGGCTATAAATAATTCTTGCTCATCATCGGACAGCTCATTTAAAATATCATATAGCCACATTTTGTCTTTCAAATCAGTGACTGCAATTTCTTCCATATCTTCAACGTTCACATATCCGTCGCATTTACGAAAAAAATCTTTTGTTTCGTTTTTAGTCATTGTAATCAGCAAACCGATATGATTAGTTATCTGATACGGATCAGACGGATAATCTACCAATTTCATTATAACGTTCATTGCTATATCATAAGCGTCATGTTCACTTTTAACCACGCCGAGCGCCGTATAATAGATTCTTTTAAAGAACTGCTCATATAAAATTTTTAATGCCCCGATATCTTTAGCTTGTAATCTTTCAATAACGCGAGCGAATTCTTTATTTGTCATAGGTCTTTTAATAAAAACTAACATATACTGTTAATTTTGCTGAAATTCTAATATTCATAATCATTGTATCAAAAAAGCACACGATTGTCTATCCCTGCAAATAAAATGTCCGCATAATCTAATATCATTTTACATATATGTTAAAAATTCACAAATGGCAGATTTACGGTCGCTTGTCTTGATACAAGCGGCGGCGGCTGACGCCGCCGCCGAGACAAGCGACCGTACTTCGTTTGACAAACAAATAAAAAGAACAAAGAGCGGCGGAGCGGGGTTTGCCGCTAAACCGCTTGCAATCCCCCGCTGCTGCCGTCCGGCTCAATTTGTTTGCTTTTGGTTTGCTTCGTCAATTCGCTTTCCGTAAGCTCGCTATTGTCTGGGCGGACACCGTTCCAACCTTGCAACCTTCGTCCCAGCAAGTGAATCTGTCCGAAAGCACAAGTTTGTTGTCGTGTTCGTCATTACTCAACTTGCAAATTACTTCGTCGCCCTGTATATCAGAGTAGAAGTACATAAAAAGTCCTTTTGAGCAAGTTATTCGCTCGCCCGTCTTTTCCAAGTATTTCAGTATATACGCAAGCGCATGACCAAACAGCGACCCGCCGTCAAGTTCTTCCATTTCGTTGCGCCCGAACCTATCAAGAAAGAAACTGCTTTGTTGCACCGTTCTGACGGTGTGCTTTTTAAAGTTATAATCTCTCGTTACAATAAAATCGCCCGACAGCGTTCCTCCCGGAATGTAGAATAGTCCGTGAAAATGCAAACGGTTAGTTTTTTTGCCACGTTCCCAAACGCCCATATACCGCCAACCTTTTCTTGAAACAAAATGTTGCAGTTGTGTTTTGACCGCTTTTTTAAAGCTATCTTCCGTTTGCTTTTTATCATCGTAGGTAAGCGTAACGAAAAAGTTGAACTCTGTATTTAACGCTTTGCGCACGAACCGCATCCGACGGCGGATAAGATTTTTACGCTTTCTGTCGGCGTTGCTTTCAACATAACTTTTGCAAGCGTCGGGCGTTTTAAAGAGCGGAAGCATATCTTCATAAATAGCTTTATTCCTCGCCTTGCGGCTATAATTTAAATACTTTTTATAAAGTTCTTCAAAGATTTCCTTGCGTGTAGTAGTGCGTTTAACTTTAACCGCTTTTTCAGGCTCTTGAATAGGCTTATTTTCGCTTTCAACCACTTCCTTGACAACTTCTTTAAGTGTAATCTGTTCAGGCTCTGGCGGCTCAAATTCGCTATCGTCGTCCGGCATTAAAACGGGCGGCGTTTTTTCTAATTTCAGCTTTCCGTCTTGCTCGGAAACGGTTATAACTTCTTGCTTATGCTTTCTTCGGCGTGTGGGATTGGTTGTATGCGGAATCGCTATGTAATGGCTGCCGTCAAAGTAAACTTTGGCTTCGGCATACCACTCATCAAACTGCTCGTTTTCTTCCATCAGCTTTCACCACCTAAACCATAAAGGGCGTTAATAAAATAACTGTTTTGTGCTTGTAGCTCGCTTACACTTGCACATTCTGTTAAGTACTCACGGTAATCGTTCAGCCCTACGTTAGTGCGCAAAGCCATATCGTTGAAGTAGTCTGCAAAACAGTCCGTAGCAAAACGTTTACGGTAGATTTTTGCGCTCATTAGGTAATACTTTTTCTTACTTACTTTACCGTCCATAGTACCGCGTTCTTTTTCGATTTTAAGCACTGAATAGCCGTAACGATTATAAATTCTGATATTCCGTTTCCAAAGCCATGCGGTTACACTTTTAAGAATATGTACGAGTAAAGTATTATCGCCACGTCTGAAACGGAAATCATAATACAAACCTATAAACCTATTGAACGCCCACTCTGCTAACATATCGCCTATTGTGTAGAACGGCATTGCGAGCTTCATTTCCCCGCTTGAAATTATGTTTACAATATCGCACAAATCTCTTGCGTCTGCACCCCAGCTTTCAGGACGCTGCTCGTCTGCGAAAACCTTAATAAAAGGGAAATTGTCAACCGTTGCCGAGTGTCTGCACATTTTAAGCCAAGAATTGAATTTGTCGTTCTTTTGGTTCGCTTCTTCGGCGTTCTTTTTCTTTTCCTGCAATTCAAGGTTATTGCCTCGTTCCTTACCTATTTCCGTAATACCTATTACGCCGAACTCAAAGCTACCGGCGTTCGGGTTCGCATCCAGAACTTTCTTACCGAGCCTTAAAATATCGAAGTCCAGAATATGCGCGTGCCTGCTGTCTCGCCTAAAATTAGTAGGAAAGAAGTCTATCAGCCAAATAGGAAAATTGCCGCTGTCTATTAACAGGTTGTCCTCTCTTATGGAGTAGTTGGAAACTATTAAACTGCTTTCGATTATGTAAATAAAATAAGCCTGCGCATAGGTAGAAAGCACGTCGTAAATGTTTTCTTCACTTAATCCATTGTCGTAAGTCAGACCGTATCGTTCACCGTCATAGCCGAATAACTCACCACGTTCTTCAAGGCTAATCACCCAGCATTTTACCGTTGCAAGGTTATAGACTTGTCCGCTCTCGATTTCTGCCTGCAACGCCTTCTCGAACAATATCCACGAGAACATAGGAAACTTCATATCGTTCTTCTGCAATATTTCATAGGCTTTCTGTCTGAACATTACTTCCTGCGACAAAGCCATATCGGTAATGGCGGTTGTCTTTTTCTTCCCCATAGAACCGCACGTCAACGAAACGATAGGCAGCTCGTTTATAAACCCGCAATTCTTCGCTTCATAGTGGCGCAATCTCGACGTCGCTATACGTTTTCTGAACTTATCGAACAGCGGATAAATAAGGAACAGTAATGCCCAATACGGAAAGTATATAAACGGCGTTTTAAGGTCGGCGAACAGTTTTACGAACTGCGTGTAAACTGTACCGAAATCAAACTCAACGGCAAAATAGAAATAGTACGCAAAGAACTCAACGACTATCGTTGCAAGGTTGAAATTGAACGCCCAGAGCATAATCCAACACGCCAATATCCAGCGGTTTTCTTTAATAAACGCAACATATCCCGCAGTGAACCGCTTTAAAGGCTGATAAGTAACCTTTGAAATTACTTTAAATACTTTCAGCGGAACGGTATCCTTGCCGTGCTTGTTGTTTTCACGGTTATAGAGTGCCTTAATAACGAGTATTAAAACCACTATACACGGCAGAATAATGACCAAAATTTCAGCTAAATCCGCCATTACCCCCGATATATGCCCTAACCAACCGTTGAAATTGTCCGAATTGAACAGCAAATTAAAGTACTGCGCCGTGTTTTCCTTAAATCCGTTAAAGTCCGTTGGCAGAGTTACCTGTGGCGTCTGAACGTCGGGAACGGTGTTGACCGTAGGCGTTATGTTGTGTTTAATATCGAACATTACGCAGAAATAGTATGCAACCGAAAGTCCGAAGTCTTTAAACGCATATCCGAGCCGAATAAACGACGAGCGGAACACGAACACGCCCAATAGGATAAAACCTATTGTCAGTAAAATAGTAAGTAGTATGTTTAAAACTCTACGCATTGACGTTACCCCCTGTATAGGCAAGGTAACTTATTAAAAGCGCAATTACGACGAGTGCCGCAATCACTAAAATTCTTTTTAAAATTTTCATTATAATTCTCCTTAAAAAATGTATTAAAAAATAAGATGCCGAAAGATATGTTCTCTCGGCATCCCTTTTCTGTTAACCGCTCTTACCGTCTAACTTCGACCAATCAACACTATCCCAATCGAAGCTGTCTAAATAGGAATCAACTTCTTCGGGCGATACGTTGCCGTTAAGTTCAGGCGACTTGGGCTGTTTTAGCTTTCGCCGTTTTACTGAATTACCTATTGCCTTAAACGGGGCAGTAATCAGCCACAACAATCCTTTAACTATCGCGCCGAGAATAGGCGAAAGAATAGGGTAAAATAAGACGAAAATCAAAATCACTGCAATTAACGCGATAATCATAAGAAATATGTTTCTTGATTTTTCGTTGTGATAATCTTCTTCAAGCGGCGGGGTAACACCCGAAATAATATCGGTAGGATTATTTACAACGGGTATTTCCGTTTCTACGCCGTCGGTGGTAAACCAAAGCGAAATTATATCGAAATCAAGGTAAACGGTTTCCTGCGCTACGTAAGCGTTAAATTCATTGTTACCCCAATTTTCGCAGTTCGTCTTAACAAGCGTTTTGCCGCCGTCAACCTTATCATTACTGCTATAAGTTGAAGTGCACGGGGCACACATATATTGAGTAGTGCTATAACGAAGAAGTACAACCGTTTCGTCGTTCGTTTCCGCTTTTTGACACTCGGCTTTAAGATTTGAAACGTCGTTTTCGTTTATGTATAAGCTACCTGCAATTTCGCTGTCCGAACCCGTTAAATCGTTACTCGTAACTTTCTCAATAGCCTTTTTACTGTCATAAATGGTTTCTACGTCAAAACCGCCGCTGAATATTGTTTGCCATAAATTTTTTGTCGTGATATTCCAAAAAACTTCCTGCATTTCGTCCGCGTTTATTTCTTTGCGGTTATATCCGTACTCGTAACCGTTCTGAACATAATCTTCAAACAGATATTTGCTGTATCTGTCGTTTAGCATTTCACCACCGAGATACGAGCTGTTAGATAATAACTTTTGCTTTAACACTTCGCCGTCGATATCGTATTCTTCACAAGGCTTGCCGCCTGTAAAGAAAACCGCCGCGAAGTTGTCAAAGTTTTCGTGTACGACTTCCGTCCCGTTCAACCATAAAAAGCCCCAATGGAAGGTATCACCGACTTCGTAACCATAGTTGGAAGTCCAATCTGATATACCCGATTTTGAAAACCACGAAGATTTTGCATTTTCCCAAAACACATTGAACAGAAAATACATATCGTCCGAAAGATTTTCAGTATCCGCACCGTGCAAAGAATTGATTTTGTTATAAGTATAGTTATCTTCCGTAACCAATATAGGTTTCGTAAAATACTCGAACCACTCGCAAACGATTTTTGAAAGATCGCCGTAATCGGTAAAATACTTATTCGGAACACGGAAATAGCAAGTATTTAGTTGCGATTGTTCGCCATTGTAATAATCGCCCTGCGGACGGTAAAATGTGTGCTTTACATCCAGCTCAATATATTTGTCAAAGCCGTCAACCGTGCAAATTAAGGTATCACTTTCCGCCAATTCAGAGCCGTAGCCCTTAACATAACCTGTGTAAGTATATTTCTGCGCACTGGTATATTCCGTCGCCACACCTTTAATACACAGCGTTATTCCGCTTATTTCATACACGCGGTTATTCGCTTCGACTGTATTCAAAATGTTTCGCGTTTGATTATTCGTAAAGGCTATTTTGAATTTATAAAACCGCCCTTCATAACCTGCCGCATTCGAACAATTCAAGAACTTTAACGGGTATGTATCATACGCCGATTTACCGTATTTGAGCTGTATTCTATTACGTTCGGTATCCGTATCGAAAGCCAAATCCTGCGGATTATAGACATAGATATACAGTCCATAATCGCTCTGCTTGTCCGCATAATAGGAATAGCAAAATTCCACTAGCGATATAAGCTGTGGCTTGCCGTTTTCTTTATGCGGATAGTCCTCGATATTAAAAGCGTTACCGCCAAGCGTAGAGTTTTGAAGATTATCCCAAACGTTGGTATTTTCGTATGCGGCGCGGATACCGTCCGCTGTGTCGGCAAATGCGGACAAATTAACTTTTTCGCAAATTACCGTAATAACGCACAATACAACCGACAAAACCGCATAACAGATATTTTTAAATTTCAACCGTTTCTTTATCATATCGTTTCAACCTCAACAGAAATATATTTGCGTTTTTGCTTTTTCTACTCCGTCCGTAACCGTAAGAATAAAGCTGTTTTCTTTTTGCATATCCGTATTCGGAACATCCGTTATCGTTTTATCGGGGTATTTCGACTGAATAACCGCTTGCAACGTCAAGTCAAACGGCACAGACAGATAAAAGCAAGTTTCCGATTTAACAAGATTAAACAGTTTTGAGCAATCGTATTCCGCCAAATCGCTTTTGAAATTTTTACGGTTATCGTCAACCGAAAAATCAAAATTTTCTACGTTTTTAACATTCAGCGTTATTCGTACGTCGAAAGAAACCGTTTGCCCCGTTAAAGTACCGCAAGTAAAAACATAAACGTTATCTTTTTCAAACTCAACGTCCTTTTTCTCACCTGTAATCACTTCGTTACCGTACTGAACATAAAAGTTGCGTTGACCGTTACCGATATACGAGTAAGCCATACCCACCGCTCCAAGCAATAATACAAGCAGTAATACAAGCAAGCCTACACGAACAAAAACGGAAATTGCCTTACTTGATTTCTCCATATTGCACCTGCTTAATATTTCTTTCGCTTAACACCGCTGCAAACCACCGCAATTATTGCTATCAGCGCAACCCCGCATACAACGCCGCCGATAATCTGCCATTTATTGTTTTTAACCGTATTTACAACTTTTTCCATGCCCGTTGCTTCCTCGGCGGTTACGCTTAAGTCTGCCGTTACGCCGTTTTTTGCAAAGCTCTCTGTCGTAAATTCGGGACTTGCGGAATAGACGGTCATAACGCACAAGTTAAGTTCGCTTGCGATAGGAACAAGGGAAGTTCCGTATTCAACCGTTTTTGTTTCGTATACTTCGCCATCCACGTAGAACGTAACCGTACACATTATTACTTCCCAATGCGCGGTTAAAGTCAAATCGTCCGTAACGGGTTGATTTTCATATTCCGTACCGTCAGCCATATACCAACCGACAAAGTTGTAACCCATTTTTGTTGGCGTAACCAACGTTACGGCATTATTCAACATAACCGTTTGATTATCCACCTCTGATCCGCCGTCCGAATTAAATATTACGGTGAATCTATTACGTTCCCACTTCGCCGTTAAAGTTGTATCCGCCTTAATTACTTGATTTGTGTACTGCATGCCGTCCGACAGGAACCACCCCTTGAATGCGTAACCGTCTCGGGTAGGGGTAGAAAGCGTTGCCGATGTGTTCCAATCTACCGTTTGACTTGCAACCGCAGAGCCACCGTCCGAATTAAACGTTACCGTGAACTGGTTGATTTCAAACTTTGCGTAAAGTTGCGTGTCGGCATATATGAGTTCCCCATCATAAGCTCGCGTATAATTGCTATCGTAATACCAGCCGACAAATGCATGTCCCTCTTTTTCGGGGTCGGCAGGTAAGGGCACGGGCTCTTTTGCGCGTTCCGTATTTACCGTAATTGTGATTGTGGCGTTAGACAAATACATATGACTAAACGTTGAACTCACAAAACAATCTTTATATTCAACCCAAGATAAAGACAAAAAATCACATTCAATGGATTTTACAATATAATTTGTTGAACTACCGAAAAGACCAGACTTTAATATAACAAGACATCCCATTTTTTCAGGTGGCGCCATCGAACTTGAAGATAAATAACTATTACAGTCAAAAGCAATTTCGTCAGTTCGAAAATCTTTATAACAAGCACCCCTTACATACAAATAATTAGTTTTATTTAATCTAAAAGCAGAAAAATACGACAATACGCCCGTTGCGTTGTAGTTAGAATATACACAATGGGACTCAAAATAAGGTGAATAAGGATAAGAAACAGAAGCCTCTGCCGATGCCGCTGTCGTTACCGCCATAGAACGGGGAACAGCGCAAGATAACGCCGACATTTTTAGGGTGCCATTTTCGTTGCCGTTATCGGGCGTAGTCTGTTCCGTTTCGGACTTTTTGAACCACTCGGACGGCTTTTGTTTACCCGTACCGAATAGTTGTAAACACATACCTATAAGCATTACGAAAACAAGCAAAAATGCTATACCCGTTAATGCCCATTTTATTTTGTCACTTTTCTTATGCTTATTTAATTCGTTCATTTTTTACCTCTTTTTAAATTTGATTTATTTTAAAAAATTTCTGCGGCTTACAGAAAGATTTGCAAGCCGCAGTTCGTTTGTGTTCAGCTTATCGTTTGACTTGCGTAAAATTCGCCGCCACCAAAGCAATTAAAATACAATGTAGCGGCAATACGCCGTTTATGCGTTTGCTTTAATAAGCATATCAAGCATACTCTTGTCCGACTTACGTGCCGGCTGAACGGGACATTCATAGATTTCACCGTTTTCGTCGGTAGAAACAACCTTAAATGTGTTGCCTTCGATAACGTGCCCGTCGTCTGCCGCAAACTTGAAAGGCACGACGACAAGTTCCGCTTCGTTTGCGCCGTCGTATACTATGTCAAGGACTTTATAGCCGCCTAAATCGGGCGGAATAACCTGCGCCTTAACTTCGGTATTTCTTACCTTTCCGTTAATGTAGTAAGCAAAATAACTTTTGCCGTTCTTTTCAAAGAGTTCTCTTTCAACTTTAATCACGTTTGCCATTATGCCGCATTACCCCCGTTATTCTTTCTATACTTACCTATGCTCTGCGAAGCCGCCGCCGCTTTCTCCTTATCTTTCGTTTCGCTCAAAACCTTATCGTAGATATAAGAACCGGCGTGGTCGCTTTGACAGAGAAGATAACCGGAACGCAAACCCTGATTATACGGGTCAAGTTCCTCACCTTTTTTGTCGCCACGCTTATGACGATTTTCCTTACGCTCTTCTGCGTAACCTTTTGCCCTTTTGCTCGGTCTCAGCCACTTTCTGATTCTGGGCTGTTCCGCATTTTCTTCGGGCTTTTTTTCACTGTTTCTTCCCATTAAAATATCTCCTTAAATGTAAATTGATTTTTACAGTATTTTTCGTCTGCTTTTCAGACAGCAACTGCATATTAAATTTTGATTTGCTTTAACCCTCGCAACTTAATGAAACTACACGTCTCAGTTGGGTGAAGAAAGGGGCCCGCTTTATTCTACCCACTAAAAAACTATTGCAGATTATTAAAGACTTTTGATTGCAAAATTTCAAGAAGCGTAACCGTTACTCGATATAGGTGCGAACGAACATAGACGAATGTAACCGCTTACCGTCGTTCCCGAACAACTTTTCGTAAAGTAAATCTCTCAACTTCGTACGGCTGTAGTAAGTATCTTCACTTAAAATTCGCGTTGTCCCCAAACCGTTGGAAGAAAAACAGATATGCTGGCTTACGATAAATTCTTCGGTGCGGTAAACGTTAGTTGCGTTCTCTAAAAAATCAACGTCGGAAATTTTTACGCCGCAGATTTCACACAAACATTTAAAATCTTCGCTTATCATCTCTATCTCCTAATTCAAATAATTTTGTTTGCAAAATAAGTGATTAGTTCTCTAATCAAACGTCTGATATGTTCTTCCGAATAGCACATTTCCGCCGCAACGGTTTCTTGCGTTTTATTCTGAATGTAAAGACAACCGAATAAATCGTAGAGTCTTGCCGGTGCTTGCCGTATTGCGTTCACATACTTTTCTGCTAACGCTTTTGCCCTTGAGACTCCAGCGTTTATAGAGAGCGCATCCATATTTGCCTTGCGTGAGAAGTAATACCTGACTTCTCTCAATTCGTTCTTGACCTGCTCGCTTAACACAACTTTCTCCTTGATATTTTTGCAATCGCTGTAAGGCGTAACCCTTACACTTCTTTCAGTACAAAATTTTTCCGAAGTTCGTATTTTTGCGAAAAAAAGTTATAAAAAATTTTTCAACCGTAATAAAATGCGTGGTAAAAGTTCAGACATAGTGCTTTTGGCAATACCTAATATGACCGCTATTTCTTGCTGCGTTTTGCCTTCAAAGTAGTACAACTGAACAACCCGTCGATCACGTTCCGACAACTGCTCAATAGCTGCGTGAAGTTTTGATAATTCTTCCGAATGTTCTTCGCTCTCTATTAAGGCGGCGACAAAATCTTGCGATTCGTCTTCTATCTCGAAACCCTTTTCCGACAACCCTTCAATGGAAGTTACGCTAATGCTGTCTTTTGCCCTATACTCACGCATGCGCTGTTTCCGTTCCGGTTGAACGTAAGCGCGGTAAATTTCCTCGCTCACTTCAACCTTTTGCCCCTTGACATACAAATAGTAGGTCTTGTTTTCCTGCATTTAAAAAACTCCTTCGCCGAACGCTAATTCGGACAAAGGAGTAGATATAGGTGCAGAGCCAACCCATTTTAGCCGTACTCTCGCAATAAGGGCAGAGCTAAAAAAGGGTACACCGGCGTTTTCCATATAATAGGAAAACTTTTATGTATCCTTTGCCCTTATTGCAAATCAGGCATTAAATATTTTTTTATTTCAAAACAAAAAAAGCCTTGACGAACGCAACCCGAAGATAATCAGGTCATTGTTCGTCAAGGCTTTTCATTTCCTTGCTTTCACGCATTTATAATGCGTCTTACAAACACTTACAAAATGAGTAGTGGCACGGGCGATATTACTCGGTTTTACGAAACCGTTGCTTGCTCATAATGCGATTATTAAATTTTATTGACTTACGGTTATTACAACCTTTTGCTCTTTCATTTTCTTACTTGAAAGACAGCAGCCACATTTCCGACATTTCATAAGTACAATCCCTTTGGCATTTTTATAGCCACAATTCCGCTGTCCGCAGTTCGGGCAGTACATTTGTACGTTTTCAAGACTTTCCGACAATTTATACTCATCTCCTTATCACCATAATCAAATAACAATGAGTAGAAACGGGGGAAACCACTCAAATATTACCTAAATCTTAACTTATAAATCCGCTGTTTTTTCATTTTTCTGTCGTGTCTTTTCGTGTAAATCTAACCAAAGATAAACACAAAATATAAACAAATGTTTGTATTGAATATTATAGTTTTCCCTACGGATTAAGTCAAGGAAAACAAACCACATTTTTAAAATGTCTATGTGATTTTTTTGTGAACACAAAAGCAAAGGCTTTTATCGTTTTGCAAGCAGTATAGCACCTAATACTTGACATGCATAGTCATATATAAAAAATTTTTTATGATTTTTTTCTTACAGAAGCACACATAGAATATTAAGCAATTTTTGGGGAAGTTAGCGAGAGTTTAACAGAGCCGATTTTACCTTATCAACTCCGTTTCGGTGGCAAGCATTCACGGAGTTGACAAGGCAATACTTTACCAAAAATTTTACAACAATAAAATCGCCCCTGTTTTTTAGGTTTTGTCTTTTGACAAAAACAAAAGGAGTGTGGCGGATTTATGTTTTACTCGTCTGTTCCCCCGTAGTGGGTTATCAACATTGCCCGAAAATGTGTGTTAATGTTTGGTTTCTGCACACAAATGTGTGGCTGCTGCCTAAAAAATGTCCTATTATGTGGCTGAATTTAAGTTTATACTGCTTTTGCAATCACTTATAAACGCTTATACACAATAGTCATTCAAGTGTCAGAACTCAACACGCAAAAAGCAAATTTTACACCTAAAGAAATTTCAAAGCTACTCAATTTTATACAAGAGCATCCGTCAGAAGAAGGCGACGATTTAACTGCCATTGTACTCAAAATGGGACTTAACTCGGTTGCCAAAAAGCCGACGCCGAAAGCTCAACAGCAAAATGTTTTAAAATTCACAAAAAAGGAGATTGACGCAATGTCGGAACCCGTAAAAATATTACTTATTTATAGCGGTCATGCGGTAAAATACCGCACGCTTAAGAACACAAACCAAGTACGTTTTCGCAGAGACGGTTATAATATAGAGCTTTGCGATAAAGACTTAAACGCATTAAGAATAAGATTTTTAAATGCCATTGAACAAGCTATACCACGTAGGAAGCCTGTTACACCGCTTTTAAAAGACTATTTAAACGAATGGATTTCCATTAAAAAGACCACCGTTAAAGAAAGCACGTTAAAAGGCTATATTGATTTAATGAACGCACATATAATTCCAGCGTTTGGCGATAAGCATTTGGACGAAATTACCCGTGCTGATATTCAGAACTACTTATCTGCTTTAGTAGATAAAGAAAAATACCGTACCGCCGAAAAACTTAAAGTGCAGCTTAAAGCCATCTTCGACGTTGCCGTTTCCGATTACAACTTCAAATCACCTATGACAAAAGTAGAAGTTACCAAATACGAAGTAAAGAAGGGCAATTCACTTTCATTATTAGAAGAAAAGACCGTCGTTGATTACTGCATTTTACATAAGGAAGAACCTGTTTGCAGCGCAATTTTAATTCTTCTTTATACGGGTATGCGTGTTGGTGAACTCGTTTCTGCCGTTCTCTATGACAATTATATTGAATGTGAAACAGAGAAAATACGCAAGGGTAAAGCAAAAGAAACAAGAAAAATACCTATTTCACCTATGCTTAAACGGGTTATGCAGTATATTGACTTTGAAGCGGCTAAAACGGTAAAGCGTGATTATATCAATAGACGCTTTCAAAAGATTATACAAGGCAGACACACTCACGAACTGCGTTATACTTTCATTACCAGAGCGAAAGAATGCGGTTGCAACTTGGAACTCGTAATGCTTTGGGACGGACACAAATTCGATAAAGAAGTAGTAACAACCGCCGTTGATCGTGGTTACACTACTTATTCTGACAGCTACTATTTCAAAGAAATTGAAAAAATTAACTATGAGCTTTAATATGTAAAAAGGGACAGACCGAACATTACGATTTGTCCCTTTTTTATTACCGTCCGCCACGTTACCCAAAAATTTTAATGAATTTTACGACTAACGAATAATAATGCAAAACACCCCGATTTTATGCAAAAAAGGTCAAAATCGTTACCCAACATTACCCAAATGACCTTTTTAACATAAAAAAATGAGAGAAATCTTAATAATTTCTCTCAAATTAGTGGTGCCGCTGGCCGGACTTGAACCGGCACGGATGTTACTCCGAAGGATTTTAAGTCCTTTGCGTCTGCCTATTCCACCACAGCGGCGTTATTTTTGCATAAATATTCAGTTTTGTGGGCGGAATAGGATTTTAAGTCCCTTGCGTCTGCCTATTCCACCACAGCGGCGCGTTAGTTGTATTCAATTGTTGTTGCGGAGTAACAAATTTTGCTGCGTTGGCGGTTTTTAAGTCCCTTGCGTCTGCCTATTCCACCACACCAGCAGGTGTTTTTGTTAAGTTTTCAGTTTTTATGTTAAAAAAGTGTTAATTATTTTCTGCCAAAAATTTTAAGTCCCTTGCGTCTGCCTATTCCACCACACGAGCGTATATTCAACTGCGTGAAATTATATTACCAAACCGAAAAAAAAAAGTCAAGTAAGCGCACAGGCAAATTAAAATTCAGTCAAATTTTCCGTTTCCCACGCTTGCACGGCAAAATATTTTGTGATAAAATTAACGGTATGGAAGAATTAAACAACGAAGAAACCGCAGATAATTCCCTGTCTTCCGATACGGAAAATCCGGAACAAGCTTCCGAAATCACAACCGGACAACCCGCAGAGCAACCGCAGAAAAAGAGCGGCATGCAGCAGTTTATCGAAATACTCAAATTCACGGGTTTTTCAATCTCGGCAGGCGTAATCCAGCTCGTTTCGGACGGAATACTCTGCGACTGGACGGGCTGGCTCCCCTGGTGGCCGGCATACCTTATAAGCGTCGTACTTTCGGTAATCTGGAACTTCACGTTCAACCGCAAATTCACATTCAAGGCGGCAAACAACGTACCGCTTGCAATGTGTCTGGTTTTAGTCTACTATTGCGCGTTCATTCCGCTCTCGGTGTTCGGCGGCAACGCAATCGCCGCTCAGCTTCCTGAAAATCTCGGACTTTTAGTAACGTTTATGATGATGCTTATAAATTTCGTAACCGAGTTCGTGTGGGACAAATTCATCGTTTTCAACCAGAAAGTAACCGACCGTATCCTGAATTTATTTAAAAAGAAATAAAATTAACGCCGCCGCGCTTGATAGCGCGGCGGCTCCCGTATTCAACCGCCTACCCCATCGCGCTGTCGTCGGAATCGGAATCCACGCCGCACATGGGGCAAATTTTATTTTCGGGAAAAAGCTGATACCCGCACACCTTGCAAAACCTTACCCCGTCCATAACTATTTCGGGGTCGCCTACGCCCTGCTCTCCGCCTTCCGCCTGCCTGCCGCCGTACTCAACCGCATTTTCCGCGCCGACTTCGGGTTCCGTTATATTCAGCGTACGCTTGATAATTTCCATATCCCGCCCGAGCTTTACTATAGCGTTATGCTTTTCGGTAACGCTTCCGTCCAGCCTTATCAAAATTACGGTAAGCGCAACTATATAAAGTATGGACAGCAACAACCCGAAGCCTAACCAAAACTGCCCCGCCACGAACAGCATAACCGACGTAATAAACAGCGCGAGCGCGCTCACCGCCCCGAAAACCACGATAATAACAAGCATACTCTTCTCCTTTGCAATAAAAAATCGGCGCGTCCTTGCAGGATTTGCCGATTTTTTCTGGAGGCGCCACCCAGATTTGAACTCCAAAAATGGATATTTCGCCCAAAAAAAATCAATTAAAATCTTAACACAAAATGGCAAATATGTAAAGATTTTTAACCGATTTATTTACACCTTAATTTTTGTTCCCCATTTATTCCCCGTTACCTATGATGCTTTTAATCCCGTTTGAACTCAAAAATAGCGTCGCGCACCCGCATTGCGGGACCTGGGCGACGCTATTTTTATTTAATCATTTTGCGGATATTTTTTGCGGTCTCGCTCACGCTCGGACAGAACAGCCGCGCCCGCGCTTACGCGGATTTACTCTACGGTAACTCCTGCTATTTTTTAAGCTGTTAGAGAGCACGCAGTTTCGTCCGTTCTTTTACGGGTTATCCACCCGCGCATTTTCTTTTACTCTTATCCCGCTTGGTCGTTCACAAGCGCGACGGAAGAGCTAACAATAGCTCTTCCGTTGTTTTGCGCTTTATTGTGCCAACAATCTATTATGCCGCCTTACGGCGGCGGGAATAGCAACACCGTTAAAACGGCGTATACTCTTCTGCCTGCTTTTGCTCCGCAACTTTATCTTTCTCAACTTTTTCTCTTGCTTTCCTGCGCTTTCTCATATCTTCAGGTCGTTCCAACGGGTGCATTTCGCAGTATCGCTTTATGCCGTCTACAGAATAGTCGTCTTCGGCGTGTTGGTTATACTTGTAACCAACCTTTTCTATTCCGTATAAAAAATAGGGTATGCCGCTAAACGAATTATAAAAACAGAACACGTCGCTCCATACGCTGAATTTACCCCACTCGGCAACCTTGATTTTTATATCAACACCCAATTTTGCAAGCTCTTTTGCTACCGCATTAAGTTGAGTTCGGATATATATAAACCGCCAAGTCTGTCGTTTCCAAAAAAATAAAAACCGCGAAACTCCGCTTTCTACAACGTAATACGTGCCTACGTTCAGCTTTCGGAGAGCTGCATCCAAATCACCGCCGACCTGCATATCGAATATTATCGTTAAAAGGTTATGCCTGCAGTACTTTATTAAATCGCGTAAATACGTATTCAGCGTTGCCCAATCACGGGCGTATGCCAAAATATCAGCTTCCATTATAAAAACTACGGAACCACGCGGAAGATACTGGACTTCGAAGTCGTCGTTGGGTATTGCCAATCGCTGCAGGTCGACTTCGTGAGTTCTTATACCGCGCTTTGCGTCCAACACGATTTCCGTACTCGAAAAATATAACGTTTCGGAAATATCGAGTTTAACTCCGCTTTCAGAATAGAACCGACGCGCCAACGTTACCGCTTGTTTATACCGCCATTTACGGTGATACTTATAATCCGTTCGCAACAACGCCGTGGCAAGCGAAGTTTTTCCCGCGCCTTGCACACCGCAAATCGAATAAAACCCAGGCGCCAACGGCGCTTTCTTTAACAATCTCGTAGAGTTCATTTATATAATCCGTTATCTTCCGTTTTAAACCGCTTTTCATACGCGGACCATTCGGACCTTAATATTTTTAAAGCCTTTGATATTCCTGCGTTATATCCTTTAAGCAGTTTATCGTCTACCGTTACTGGTCTGCGGCGTTCCGCCCGCTTTCTCGCACGAATCTCCTTTCTATGCTTATATTTATAAACTATCTTGCCGAAGAAACCCAACGCCTTAAATTCTTCCTTTGTAAGCGTAGTTACTTCAGGCAAGTCCAATGGTAACGGGACACGCTTTTCACCTTTCAGATAATCCACGTGTTCACCGCGGATTGCACTCTCTACTATCTTATAAAATAATTCAAGCTCTAACATATCAATCCCCCCTTATCTTTCGTATCAATGCGGCGATGCCGCGGAACGGTAACGTTATTACGAACCAAACCCCGCCTAAAATATCTCGAACAGGGGCAAAGAATATCGCAAGGATAGACAAAAGTATCAATAGCGGAATAATTACGGCAAGCATTTGCCAAACCCAAGCGGGAATACCCGTAACCGCCGCAAGCCAGTCCCAAAGGTTAGGCACGTTGGGCTTATTACTCGGTTTATTTCCGCCCGTCTGCTTGTTGTCGACCACGCCCAAATTAAAGCGTTCGCCGTTCGTCTCGAACTCTAACCGCAATATCGTTTCTTTGGTTACTTTCGTGCCTTTTTCTTCACTCCCGCCTAAATGCGGGGTTAGCGTATACGGCAAATCCACAAACCGCAATATCCATTGCTTGCCTTGAATTTGGGTTCTTGCGGCTTCCGTTAAATTATCCTTTTCAGAGTTAAGAAAGTCGCTTACCTTTTCAATCCTGTCCCAAAGATATTTAACACCGAACAATCCGTCACCGTCGTTACTGCCCTGCTGGTCTGCAGTTACCGTAACTTGCCGCGGCACGGGGTCGGCATAATCGTAATCGTAAAAGCTGGTCGAGCCGCCGCCCATGTCAGGCGGATTTTGTATAGACGTTATATTGCAAGTATAATCTTGCGTTACGAACGCAACTTCGGCTTCCAACAGGGTTTGGATATAGTAATCCGTGCTGAATGCTATGTAATGGCTGTCACAAGCACTCTTATATAGCTTGTAGCCGTCATAATATCGGAAGTGACCGCAATATTTATCCGTTACAGTTATGCGCTCCGTGCCGTCACACACATAATGCACGCCGCTGCTGTCTGCCGTTACCGTCCAGCGCTGTCCGACATCAAATACAACTTCGTTTATCGTATTGTCGTTGCCCGTGCCTTTATCTATTTCCTTATCCCATAAACGGTAAATACTCGTTATGTTGTAGTAATGCGGGTTTTTCAGTTCCGCCGAAACGCCCTGCACTAAGTACTTACAAAATACCCCGCTTACGTTCAGAAGTGAAAGGTTATAAAGTTTCGTTCCGTCCGCGTTCTCGGATAAACTCATATTTACGCTCGTCGCTACCAGATACCGAGTTTTTTGGCAAGGCTGGTAAGTATACACAAACAGCTCGCCGTCCGTACTCTCAGCTATCTGGATTACCTGCAACGAATAATCGCCCGCGTCGTCAACGTATTTTTCTGCGTTAAAATTCGCGTCAGAGCTTAAATCGTCGAGAGCCGTCGTGTAGTTCTCATAAAACGCATTAGCAAAAGCGGGCAGTGTTACCCACCCGCTCGCCTGTAAAACCGTTATACCGAGAATTAAGATGAGAATAAATAAGTATAACGGATAGTATAGTCTGTTTAGTTTTACGCCCATAGCCTACCCCGTTTAAAAGTCTATTTCGCCCTTGTCAAGCGAAATACTCGTCGCCAACTGGTCCAATGACCGTGAGCTTATCTTTACTTCGTACACCGTTTCCCTGATATCGTCAACGGAAAACATACTCACGCATTTTAATCTGAACATTGTTTTGCCTGCGTTACTCTTCAAAGAGTTTCTATATGCGTTCCAATTCGAAGACGAAGACGGCAACGTCCCGCGGGGATTAACAGGGAAAAAGATATCCACTACCGCAAAATTATTTTCCATATCCATGTTTTCACCTGCGTTTAATTTCGGGGTTAATCCTGCCGCCCTAACCGCTGTCAGATACTCGGTTGAAAAGCTCATGCTTGGAAAGTGTAAGCCCGTAGAAAGTGCTTTCGTGTACACGGTAGAAAATCTCGGCTGCACTTCATAGCTGTAATTGTCAGGATTGCTATACAATAACCAAATCCAAGGGCTTGTATATTGAAGTAAATCGATTTCGGGATTTAAGTTATCCGTCGTAAAGCTCCAAGAATAATCGTATTTCGGGTCTTCTTTGTCGTAATGGTTTAAGAACTTAAAGTTCGCGCCGAGAAATCTTTGCACGTAGTTCGCAACGCATGTCGCTTTCAAATCGTCCGAACCGTCCCGCACTTGCGCCGTTATAATTACCTTTTCCCCGAACGCCTGCATGCACGTTGCCGTTGCGGTCAATGCTCCGTCCGTAGTCGGCGTGACCGTTACGTAGTCCGTTACTTCCTTGCCGTTCGCCCAGGAGCTTTCACCATTTTCCCACGCGACAGACCAGTCCACGACCTTATTTACCGCGTCATCTGGTCCGACCGTTGCCGTTAGCGTAAATGCTGTATCCGCTTGCGGGCTTATGCCGTTTAATTCATATGCCACGCGCGGTATTTTCGCGCTTAATAACTGCACGCCGTTTTGCTCGCCATTTTCAAGCTCCGCGCTCCCGTCGTCTGTTATCGGCGGAATATCGTCGGGTTGCTCGGCGCCGTCGTCTGGGTTCTCGTCGGGGTTACTTTGTCCATTTTGCCCCCACGAATTAAACCAAGTATATACGTTGCCGTTCTTGAACCATTCACCGTTCACGCTCGACCCAATGCCGCAAACTACAACTATTACCGCCGCCAATATTATGGCAACGAATCCCAAAAAAGTTTTTACCTTCAATTCTTATTCTCCTTATTCTTTTTTACTAAATAGGCTACATGCCTATTATCATTTTTTAAAATCTTCACAATACCGTTTTTTACCTTCTTCGGAAGTCTGCACGTATCTTCAACTACACGGTGATTACCACCCGATAAATTTGTTGAAGTCACGAACGCACTACTTCCCTTATCCACCCTGCCGTATACGTCTAAATCCCGACGCAATACGCGCTTTCCTGTCTTAGTCGTAGTCCAGACTTTATCCGCCGTAACTACTTCTAAATTAACTAAATCCTTATTTTTTTCTCGAAAAGGTCTTGACATTCCATCTCCACAGTCTTATAATGTACTTACTCTTTCAAAGGTCTTGAACAAGACAGTTGCGCAATAGTGGCAACCGTGAGCTTTACCCCCTGAAAGGTTTTGAGCGTTTTCGCTCGGGATAGATAGCTTACTTAACCGTTCGGTTTATTCCGGACGGTTATTTTATTTATCGCCGTTTTTTGCTTTATACGCTTTCGCAGCGTCTTTTCTCGCCGCAAGATACCCCGAACGATACGCTCGCTCGGTATCCCTTAATCGACGCGGTCTGCCTTTTTTATCCGTCTTTACCTGCATGTCGTTCGTAAGTTTCTCGCCGCTTTTCAACTCTTCCACGAACTTACGGGATTTCCCCGCTGGCGTCAAAAAAGTCTGTTTCGTTTCATCCTTATAGGTTACTACTACTCCGCTGCGTTCCTTGCCTCCAGATTGCTTGTTTCCGAGAGTAAAAGCTCTCTTGCTCTTCACATCCGATTTGGTTCTCATTATTCTTGCCATTTTTTTATACCTTCCTTTAAATTTATTTTTAACGGTGGCAACCGTCTTCGACTTTCTTTCCCACACCTTTTATTGTAAAATTTTACGCAAACTTTCCAACTTCTCACGCTTTTCTTCTTCCGTCAGGTCTCGAAACCGTCGGACTACGGAAGCTCGGGATACGTACTTAAACTGCTTTATCCCGTCCGTATATTTAAGCTGTAATATCTCACTCAACTGCTCTTCCACCCTTACGGGAAGTTCTTCACTCTGTAATCGGGCAATAAAAAGTTCAAACAATTCGTCAGGACTCGATAACCCGAAGTCTTTATCGTAATTATTAAAATCATAACGCCGCAACTCTCCGTAACTTTCATATACCCGCCGTCCGAACAACGCACCGTACATAGTTCTGAACGCGTCTTTGGTAAATAGCGTTTCTTCCTTGTAAGTTCCTTTTATCGCATATTTAAAAATTTCGTGATACGCGCCGTTGGATAAATCAGCTATGCAACTGAACCCGTCAGGATATTGCGGCAATACTTCTTCGATATGCTCGATATTGCGCTTGGTTACTTCCTTGCGCATTATCAGCAGACACCAAAGCCGTTGAAAAAGCAAATCAAGCTCACTGAATAATCTGTCTGCATTCCGCCCGTTTTTATCTACGGAAAACCTATTCCAATATACGTTAGGAAAATCCAAACCCTTTTTTAAAATAAACATTGAATGTAAATGCGGGTGATAGCTTCCGTTTCTTTTACTTACCGTTATTTCCAACGACCGCACCGCCGCCACGTAACCGTATCGTCCAAAGTCCAGATTGCGAACGCGTTTTCGTCCGTCGAAATACCGTATCATATACGAAAATCTGTCTAACATAAGCGTAATCGTATCCGCGAGCCTGCTCGCCGAAACGTTCGGAACGGTAAGAACCACGTGATATATATCGTTTGTTGCCGTGTATTTATCCAATATCGGCGAATACTGTACGAACCGCTGGTCCGCCGCCAATGCTTGACAGTTGAAACAAAATCGGTCCGTACAACGATTGACTTTTATAAGATTCTTAACACGAGCATTTGGATAAGCGTCGAACAGCCACGACCGACCACATTCACGGACTTTCTTTGCCCGTGCCATAAGCGACGGGTCTGGTTCATATTTTAATTCGCGATTCAGTTTTTCCGTTTCCGCAAAATACAACGGAACGGGATTTTCTTTCGCCATGTCTTCATAGTTATCTGCTACAAATCCGTTGTATCGGCATCTTCGGGAATACGAAAGAAAGTCGTCGCGGGTTATTTCGTTTAAGTTCAATTCTTTTTCTTCCATTTTCCATACCGCAACGATTTTCTTATTTCAAGATTTTTCGGGACGAGTTATTCGTATAAATATCAAGGGGTACTCCTTAGCGGGTCGTCCCTGAACCCGCCTTGGAGTTTACCCAAACTCTATATCTTTTACTTCACCCCCCTTTACTCGAAGTCAGCCGCACTGTACGGCGAACCCTTTACCTGCCTGATATTCACAAGCTCCGCACGTTCCGAACACGGGTCGTAATCGTACACGGGTACGACAATTGCTCCAACCTTTATGTCGTTTCCCAAAGTACTGTCAGTTGCCGTGAACGTACTCACAACACCGCCGCGGTCGTAACCCTGAGCCGTCTTGTAGGGCGGTACGTAAAAATCTACCTTGCGGTAATCCGCGTTCTTCTTGTTACTGTGAATTTTAGTAACACCCAAAAAAATTGCCTTCTTTTCCATTTAATCTCCTTTGCCCGCTCGGCTCGTCCGCCAAACGGGGCTTACAAAATTTTTTAATCACCTTTTCAGGCGTCTGGGGCAGGTCTTTCCGCGCCTGCTATACGGTTTATATTTCTTTTCCGAACTCTGTCAGCCACTTTATTGCGTAAGTATAACTTTCACCGTCTGTGCTGTATTTGCTATGCTTACCGTCCAAAAACACGTATTTGATACGCTCGCATTCGTGGATGCAGCCTTTACCGTCGTAATGATTGTCATATCCAACCCCCACTTCAACGATAATCGAATACCCGTTCACGAAGTCGTATCGATAAAACGTTTTATTCACTTCCGAAAGTTCACGCCATACTCCCCAGGAACGAAAATTATCCAACCACTCGCGCCGCGATTTTTCATTCTTCAGATTAAGCTTTTCACCGCTCGCTGCCGAATTCTGCGTAATCTTCTTTTTAAGCTCTTCATTTTCGGTAACTAATTTGACAACGTCTGCTGTACGGCAAATCATCATTGGACGGTTTTCCGTCAACGCATTTATAACTACGGTTGCAGAACCTTTCCAACCAATCACACCCTGCAGCAGTTCCAACTGCCGCAAAAGCCCGTTCCGTATCTGCTCGAAACTCAATTCTTTCTTTACTTCAGGCGTGGACAACAGCCGCGCGTCTTCTTTATCCGATTCCGCTATTTCTTCGTGTCCAAGCGCTTGGACATCAGTTTTTGGTACGGCCATATCCGATTTTTGCGACGGCACGAAGTTTATCGCATTCCGTTCCGCATTCTCCCGCGCCTTCTTTTCGTCATGGCGGCGTTGCCATTCTTTCAAATCGTCGTCCACTTTCGTACCGGGCGACGGTGTGTACTCTTTATACAGTTCCCGCAGCCGTTTAATATTTCGGCTTGACATGGTACACGGTATACGCTCACGGTATCGGTCCATACTCGCAAGCTCTATAAGTTGCGTATAAGAATAATTCATATACTCGATATTCAATAGCCCGCTTTCCTTGTTGCAGAACTCTTCAAATATCTTAAGCAAATACGCTGTAGTCGCTTTCTTGAACCCGAACACGTCTTTACAAAACGTATAAAAATTATTGTAGCCTACCTGCCCGTGCGCGTCCTGTCGCACCGCTTTGTATATCTCGTCCTTGCGCATTAAGTACAGCGAATACGCTATGCCGATAAATCCCTGTTTTACGTTATCCTGAAAATTGAGAACGTAAGCGTGCAACTTCTTAAACTCGTTAAACTTCTCTTCGACTATCCCGCCGTCTACCGTTACGTAGTTCGCAAGCTCTTCATCGTAATAAGTATCCGCCGACGCAAACTCACGCCGTACTATATCCAATACTTCTTCCATTAGCTCACCGTCCCTATATCTTCGGCTCGTCAAACGCAAACCATTTAAAACGCAATAGGTTAGATGATATAAAATCTTCACCAACGCGCTTTACGCTATACCCGCCGAACCGTACGTCCATTTGCAAAACTTCAGTTCCGCGCGGCAACTGTTTGACTTCTGAATACTTAAGCTCCCACAAAGCCACGTCAATCTTCTTCATTTACTCACCACCGTTTTTATTTTTTATCTTACCCCCTGAAAGCTCGGCGGGAACTGTCCCGAACCCGCCGAACCCAAAAGGGGTGAGTTCGCCGCCTTGCGGATTTCCCCGCTCAGCAACATGTCATAAAAAAATCCTATTAAATCTTTAACTCCTTCTATTTCTCCAGAAATTCTTTGATTAGATACTCCTGTACTTCTATACTCGTTCTTAATTTTTCCATAATTTACACTCCATTTTCCTTACTCCCGACGAGTTCCTACTCGGCGGGTTTTTAATAATTCAAATTTTATGAGTACATATTATCATAATAATTGAGTATTTGCAATACTTTACTCACATTTTTTTAGAAATATAACGAAAAAAATTTTTTATTCAAATTTTATGATAATATGAAGCTGGAGGCTATTATGAATTTTAGCTTAAGACTTAAAGAACTTAGAGAGCAAAAAGGAAAATCTCAGGCACAATTAGCGAATGAAATAGGAGTATCATTAGGCTGTGTCGGAATGTGGGAAAGCACACAACAAGTACCGCCCGCAAAACGACTTTTACAACTTGCAGATTACTTCGGAGTTACCGTTGATTATCTTATCGGTCGCGAAGGATTTACAGTAAGAGAAATAGAACACGGCGTAGGTAATCACCCCACTTATCTTTCTACCGATGAATGGGAATGGTTAGAACTCCGCAGCGAAATTATAGAAAAATACGGTGAAAAATACTTACCTGCCTTATCCGCCTTAATTAAATCATTCACGGAAAATTTACCTAAATAATAGAAAATTTTTTTAACCTGCCTATTCTGTCATATTTACCGTTTATATTTAAAGCAGAAATTACCAAACACTTGTTTTGTATAAAGGGGATTTATGAAAGAAAATATTTCAAACGAACTCATCAATATTTCCACTATGCTTTTAACTGCTAACGCCCGCGGGGAAGTTATTAAGCTTGCAGGCGAACTCAACGCAGTTATTCAGAAAGCTATGGAACTGGAACAAACGGGATTTTCTTCTTCGGAAGATAAAAAAGCGTCATCGGCAACAATCAAATTCACTAAACAGGAGATTGATATGATGTCAAAGACGTTTAAAAAAGAATTTATTGCAAACGGCTGCGTCGCGCGTATCATTAAACGCCCAAGCGGAAAAAAAGGCGTATGCTATGAAATCCGTTATCGCAGGAACGGATACAATATTTCAGTATCCAACAAAGATATTACCCAAGCAAAAAAAGCATTTATAGCTGCCACCAAAAACCTTGATTCTCCCGAAACGATAGCAAAAAACAAGCTGAAATTCGGTACTATTATCGACGAATGGCTGGAATATAAAAAAGGAAAAATTACTTTACGATATTGGAAAAATTTCCAAACCCATGCTAACCGTTACTTTACCGAAGAATGGCGGGAAAAACAGATAAAAGATATCCGAACTGTAGACCTTGACCGTTTTATGCGACAATTTAAACCGCATATGTACGAATCCGTAAGAACCTTAATCAATCAGATTTTCAAATATGCAAGAGCAAGCGGAATAATTACCCATAATCCTGTAGAACTCGTACCGTTTATAAGAGCCGAAAGACAAACACGGAGAGCCTTAACCGAAGAAGAAGTACGGAATTATATAACTAACTTGCTTAAACCTGAATTTGAACTTATAAGACAAGTCGGATTTGTATTATACTTCTTTGGTTTAAGACCGTCGGAAATAGACACGGAAGCACGATTTGAAAACGGATTTTTAATTTGCCGCAACCGCAAAAGAAAAGGCGGAAAAATTGCGTATAAAAAAATCCCCATACCTAAACAGGCACAGGGATTAATTGATTTTGATAAGCCGATAACTTATCCGCTATCTTACGATGCAACGTTAGAGAGATTAAAAAAGGCGTTGGGAAACGGTCTTACGCCTTATAATTTGCGTCACACGTTCGCGTCAAAATGTGCGGAAGAAGTAAAACCACAAATACTCGAAGTCTGGATGGGAGACAGTCCGGAACGGCTCGTCGGAAAAACTTACGTACATTTCAGCGACGAATTTATGAAAGCCCAAATGGACAAAGTAAACTTCATCGTTTAAAAAGCATTAACCCTATCGTATTATTCCCCAATTCATTCCCCAAACCTACTCAAAATCGTTGATTTTAAAAGAAAATTCCCCCGTATAATGTGATTATCCACCAAAATAAACACAATATACAGGGGAAATGGAGGCGCCACCCAGATTTGAACTGGGGAGTCAGGGTTTTGCAGACCCTTGCCTTACCACTTGGCTATGACGCCTTATTCCGAAAGCCTATAAAAAAATAGTGCGGGCAATAATGGAGCGGGAGACGAGATTCGAACCCGCGACATTCACCTTGGCAAGGTGACGCTCTACCACTGAGCCACTCCCGCATATCTGCCGCACTATTTTCGTTTGGTGGGAGCTACAGGGCTCGAACCTGTGACCCACTGCTTGTAGGGCAGTTGCTCTCCCAACTGAGCTAAGCTCCCAAACGCTTAATTAATATAACAGATAAATGTCAAAAAATCAAGCGATTTTATGGAATTTTCCATAATTTTTTAAGAAAATTAACAAGTTAGTTTTCGCCCGTGCGGCAATACACAATATATTGTATGCAACTCGTCAAATATATTGTGTATATGCCGAAAAATTTTTTAATTAACGCCGCCCGCGGCGGCTAAACCGCCCTGCCGCTAAAAAATTTCCGCATAAAAAATTTAAAAATGAGAGTATAAATTAAATAACCGCCGTCAATAAACTACCCGTCAACCAAATTAACAAGGCGGTATAGAAATGAAAAAATTTTTAACGGCGGCATTCATCGTAGCTCTTCTCCTTGCGGCAATCGTGCTCGGAATGGGCGCACAGACCACGGCGCAGGCAAAAAACGACTACCTTCGCATTCACGTGCGAGCAAACTCCAACGAGCAAATCGACCAGTCCGTAAAATACAAGGTCAAGGACGAAATAGTAAAATACATAACCCCCCGCATAGGCGAATGCACGGACAAACCCGCCGCCATGCGCGTAATAAGCGGTATGCTCGAAGAACTCGAAGAAGTGGCGGATAACACCCTTTCGGCAAACGGTTTTAATTATAAGTCGCGCGCAAGCGTCCGCGCCGAAGAGTTCCCCACCCGCGTCTACGGCGATTTGACCTTGGACGAAGGCGTTTACGACGCACTCATAATAGAGCTCGGCTCAGGCACGGGCGACAACTGGTGGTGCGTAATATACCCGCCTCTCTGCTTCACCTCCGCCACGACCGACGTCGAATACCGCTCTATAATCTACGATATCATAAATAAATTCAAAAACAGATAACCGTCGGCTCCATAACCCCGCCGCGCCCTTCTCTCACCCGTCATTGCGCGCAAGCGCACAGCGCAATACCCTTCTCTCCCGTCATTGCGCGGAGCGGTAGCGACAAAGCAATCCAGAAGAACGCCCCCCCCCCTGTCATTCTGAACGAAGTGAAGTATCCCATCGTCCAAACAGTCCACCCCGTCATTTCAAGTCCCATCGGAAAATCTCTTAAAAATTATAACGGTCCCGCAAACTACGCGTTCTCCCGCGTAGTTATTTTTTCGTAAAACCCCCGCATAAAAATTTCAGCATTATTCATAATATTTGCAAGAGCGGGAAACCGCATCAGGTATTTATGACGCTCTCCGCACGGAGATGCAAGGAGGAACAATGAAAAAAGCACTGAGAATAGGCGTAGCAACGATTGCACTTGCCGCCGTGTGTACGACGGGCGCATTATTCGAAATGGGACAAACTTACGACGGCGACTTTGCCGCACCCACCGTTCAGACTGCAGTATTAAAGCAGGGCGCAACGGGCGGCGAAGTAAAAGAATTACAGAGACGCCTCAAAGAATGGGGCTATTACAAGGGCTCGGTGGACGGAATTTACGGCAAACAGACGGTTGAAGCGGTAAAGTACTTCCAGCGCAAAAACGGACTTAAAGTAGACGGCATCGCAGGCAGAGCAACCTACGTCGCGCTCGGCATGAACGACAGCGTAAAAGCTCTCGACAACGAGAAGAACGGCTCGCAAAGCAGCGGCAACTCCAACTACACCAGCTCGGATTTGTATCTGCTGGCTAAATGTATTTACGCGGAAGCCCGCGGCGAAAGCTACACCGGACAGGTTGCCGTGGGCGCGGTAATTTTAAACCGCGTCGCATCCAGCAAATTCCCCAACACCATTTCGGGCGTAATTTACCAGAAAGGCGCGTTCACCGCAGTATCGGACGGACAGATTAACCTTTCCCCCGACAAGACGGCAATGAACGCCGCGCAGGACGCAATGAACGGCTGGGACCCTTCCTACGGTTGCCTTTACTACTACAACCCCGCCGTCGCAACCAGCAGCTGGATATTCAGCCGCAAGACGGTAACCACTATCGGCAAACACGTATTTGCAATTTAAGGAGATTAAGATGAGTAAAAAAGAAATTTCAAGCGGAACGGAAAAAGCCGAAAAGCTCGCCCGCAAAACTCCCGCAAAAAAGAATACCACCCCCGCTAAAAAGGCAAGCGCAACGCCCGATAAGTCCGAAACCGTAAAAAATACCAAGGCAACGGCAGAAAAACAGCCCACGGCAAAGAAGAGCGAACGCGTTAAAAAGGTAAAGAAAGTAAAAAAGGCTAAGCCCGCAAAGCAAATAAGCGAAAAAAGACGGCAGAAAATGGAACGCCGCAAGGAAAGAAAGCTTGAACTTGCAAAAATCCGCGCCGAAAAGAAACAGAAGAGACTTGAAAAGAAGCTCGAAGCGAAGCAAAAGCGTCTCGACAGAATAGCCGAGCTCAAAAAGGCGAGAGCGGAGCGCAGAGAAAAACGCCGCGAGCGCAGAGACGTATTGAAGCACGAAACCAAGGCGGAGCGCGCAAAGAGAATACGCGACGCCCGTCAGGCTAAAATCGACGCGAGAAACGCAAGACGCGAAGCCGAAATGGCAGACAGACGCGCCAAGCGCGAACACCGCCTTAAAGTACGCGCGGAAAAGCGCGCGGCGGCAAACGAAAAGCGTCACGCGCCCGGCTTCGGCGGCTGGCTCGCTGCGGTAATCTCGTTGGGCGTAACCACCCTTGCTCTCGGCACCATGCTCACCTTCGGCTGGCTCAATATGAACGGCATGGAAGCGAATATGGCGGCGGTGCATACCGAAAGCCTTTACGAGCTCAACTCAATCGTGGACAATCTGGACACCAACCTTTCCAAAGCCCGCGTAGCCAACACCAAGAACGAACAGGTGCGCCTGCTCTCCGACATTGCAATCGAGAGCGAAATGGCTGAAGTCGTGCTTGAAAGATTGCCCGTAGACACCCAACTCACCCAGAATATGACTTCCTTCGTGAACAAAATGGGCGACAGCGCGCAGTCCATGCTCTACGCCGTAGCCAACGGTAAAAAGCTCACCGACAGCCAGATTGCCACCATCGAGCATATGTATACCGTGAATAAGGAAATGAAATCGGTAATCAACGAGCTTTGCGCCAACTGCACCGAAAAGGATATGCTCGCGGCAATGAACGGCAAGGCGGACGCGCTCGTTTACGGCTCGTTCGACACCATTCAGAACAACACGGTCGAAACTCCCAAGGAAATTCACGACGGTCCCTTCGCCGAAAATATCGACAAGGTAACGGCTAAAAATCTCGAAGGTCTCACCGAAATAACCCCTTCCCGCGCGGAAGAGCTTGCACAGAAATATTTCAAGGATTATAAGGTAAGCGAAACGAAATGCGTCGGCGAAACTGTTGCCGAACAGCTCACCGTTTACAACGTAAATCTCATCACTCCCGACGGCGAAATGAGCGCTCAGATATCCAAAAAGGGCGGCAAAGTCATCGAATTTAACAGCTATAAGGACTGCTCCGCGAAAAACTTCTCGGTAGAAAGATGTATAGACATAGCCGAAGATTTTCTCGACGAACTCGGCTACGACGATATGAAAGCGGTATGGACCAGCGAAAACGGCTCTACCTGCAACCTTAACTTCGCGTATGAAGACGACGGCGTCATCTTCTACTCGGATATAATCAAGGTAAAGGTTTGCGAAGAGCGCGGCATCGTAACGGGTATGGAAGGCTTGAGCTACGTTTTAAATCACGTCAAGAGAGACGCCCCCGCCCCTTCCATTTCCAAAAAGGAAGCTAACGCACGGCTCAACGGCAACTTCGAAGTTGAAACTTCAAGACTTTGCGTAATTCCCGTAGACGGTGAAGAAGCTCTCTGCTACGAGTTCTTCGGCGCTTACGGCGACGATAACTATTATATTTACGTCGACGCAAAAACGGGCGAAGAACGCGAGGTGTTTACGGTAATCGGCACCGCTCAGGGCAAAGCGTTACTTTAATTAAATAACCCCAACCGCACCCGAAAATCGTTATTGTAATTAAATAACCATAACCGCGCCCGAGCCGTCCCAACGGCTCGGGCGCAATCTTATCCCCACCCCGTCATTCCACTCTCTCCCCCGTCATTGCGAGGAGCGTAGCGACGAAGCAATCCAGCAGAACACTGCGCAATCTTATCCCCACCCCATCATTCCGCACTCTCTCCCCCGTCATTGCGACCCTTTCCCTTCCCGTCATTGCGAGGAGCGTAGCGACGAAGCAATCCAGCAGAACACAACACACACCCCAAAAACAAAAACCCCGCCGCGGTACAGCCGCGGCGGGGTCACTCTTTATCCAAATTTATTGCTTATCAATAATATCCAGAATCTCCGCAATCCTGTCAAGGTCGTCGCGGGAATAATAATCGATATAAATGCGCCCCTTCTTATCGTTGCCGATAAGGCTTACCTTCGTGCGGAAAGTAAATCTCATTCTCTCAACCAGCTGTTTAAGCTCAACGGACGCAAGCGCACGCTTTTTCTTCTTGCGCTCTTCCAAAATTTCGGGCGGCACGTTATAGGCGCGCACCTTCTTCTCCAGCTCGCGCACAGAGTGCTGTCCCCTTATAGTGTCGTGCGCAAACGCCTGTTGCTCTTCCGCGGGCAGCGGCACCAGCGTCCTTGCATGCCCCGCCGAAAGCTTTCCTTCAGCAACCAGCCCTATAACTTCGGGACAGAGATTCAAAAGCCGCAGAGTATTCGCAACAGCGGGCCGCGACTTACCGATACGCTCCGCCAGCTCGTCCTGCGTCAGCTTGTAATCCACCATAAGCTGTTTCATCGCCGTCGCCGCTTCTATAGGGTTAAGGTCCTCTCTCTGCAAATTTTCGATAAGGGAAATTTCCTTTATCTCTCTCGCCGAGTAATTCCTTATAACCACGGGAATGGTAGCCAGCCCCGCCATCTTGCTCGCACGGTAACGCCGCTCGCCGGCAATTATCATGTAACTGCCGTCCTTGTTGTCGTTCACGACTATGGGCATAATCACGCCGTGCTTTTTAATGGAATCGGAAAGCTCCCTTAACGCCTGCTCGTCGAAATTCTTTCTCGGCTGGTTGGGGTTCGCCGAAATCTTATCCAAAGACATCTCTTCGGCGTTCTTTCTCTCTTCTTCGGTATAGTCGAACGCACTGCGGTGTTCGTAAAGCCGCTCGTAAGCCGCGTCGGTATCTTCAAACAGCGCGTCAAGCCCTTTGCCTAATCCTTTTGCCATAACCTTCTCCTTTTCATTAGTCGGGAACTCCGTTCCTTAACTCTCTCTCGCCCCGTAACCGTCACGGTTATTTCTGCCGCGATAAAAATTCTTCGGTCAACGCTTTATACGCCCTTGCCCCGACGCACTTCGGGTCGTGCAGTATTATAGGCACGCCGTGGCTTGGAGCTTCCGCCAACCGCACGTTTCTCGGCACGATAATCTCGTAAAGCTTATTTTTGAAAAACTTCTTTATCTCCGCCGTAATCTGTTTGGCTATCAAAGCCCTGCCGTCGTACATTGTAATCACCACCCCTTCCACCTGCAAACGGGGGTTCAGGTGCTGTTTAACCATAGCAATGGTATTCATAAGCTGGCTCACGCCTTCCATAGCGTAATACTCGCTCTGTAACGGAATTATCACGCTGTCGGACGCCACCCAGGCGTTAATGGTCAGAAGTCCCAAAGACGGCGGGCAATCTATAAATATGTAATCGTAATCGTCGCGCACCTTGTCAAGCGCGTTTTTAAGTATCTGCTCGCGGTTTCGCTTATACACAAGGTCAACCTCCGCCCCCGTCAAATCCACGTTAGCGGGCAGAACGTCTAAAAGCTTAACCTGCGTTGGCAGAATATTATTCACCGCCGCGTCGTCGTCTATAAGCACGTTATAAACTGATTTTTTAAGTGCGCTCTTAGAAAAACCCAACCCCGTAGTCGCGTTTCCCTGCGAGTCTATATCCACCAGCAGCGTCTTCTTGCCGAAGTCGGCGCAGTATGCCGCCATATTTATCGCGGTCGTAGTCTTTCCCACGCCGCCCTTCTTATTCGTAAAGGATATTATTTTACCCATATCGCTCAACCTTTTTCTCTCGTTTCACGGGAAACTTTTTCCCGTTCGTCAGGTTCAATATCAATTCCCGCCCGCCCTTTAAAAGGGCGGGCGGCACGAAAGTGCCTTGCGGGAATTAACGTTCATTTATTCCTTTTTATCGCCTTCGCCGTCCTTGCCGTCGGCGTCGGACTTTTTCTCACCGCCGCCTTCGCCAAGCGTAACTTCGCTCTCAGCGGCAGGTTCGGTCTTAGCCTTTTCGGAAGAGTCGCTCTCAAATCTCTTGAAACGGTTCTTCTCCTCCACCTTTTCCTGTTCGTCCATATACGCGAACACTTCCGCGTAAGACTTGCCGTCCATAAGCATTTCCACTTCTTCGGTATAAATGGTTTCGCGTTCGATAAGAACTCTCGCCATATTATCGAGAATACTGCGGTTGTCGCTCAAAAGCTTTCTCGCCCTTTCGTGCTGTTCGGAAATTATACCGCGCACTTCGTCGTCAATCATCTTCGCAGTGTCTTCGGAGTATGCGTTATGCGTAGCCATATCCTTACCAAGGAATACGGGCTGCGAGTCGTTGCTGTAGCTTATAAGCCCCAGCTTGTCGCTCATACCGAATTCGGTGACCATAGCGCGGGCAAATTTCGTTGCCGAACGTATATCGCCCATCGCGCCCGAAGAAATATCGTGAATGACCAGCTCTTCCGCCACTCTTCCGCCAAGACTCATGCAAATCTCGTCGTAAATATACTTTTTGGAATAGTAAGCCCTGTCGCTCTCGGGACGCATCATCGTAAAGCCGCCGGCGTTGCCGCGCGGGATAATGGTAACTTCATGCACGGGGTCGCAGTTCTCGCACAGCTTTGCAAGTATGGCATGCCCGGCCTCGTGGTAAGCGGTAAGTCTCTTTTCGGTCTCGGTAACAACCTTGCTCTTCTTCGCAGGTCCCATCGCAACCTTATCGAACGCTTCGTAAAGCTCGCCGTTGCCTATAAACTGCTTATTCGCTCGCGCCGCAAGAATTGCCGCCTCGTTTAAAAGGTTCTGTAAGTCCGCACCCGAGAATCCCGCACTCAGACGGGCAACGTTCTTCAAATTCACGTCGGGAGCAAGCGGCTTATTGCGCGCGTGTACCTTTAATATCTGTTCCCTGCCCTTAACGTCGGGAAGGTTTACGAAAACCTGTCTGTCGAAACGCCCCGGTCTCATCAAAGCGGGGTCGAGAATATCCGAACGGTTGGTCGCCGCAATAACGATAACGCCTTCGTTAGACTCGAAACCGTCCATCTGGACGAGTATCTGGTTTAAAGTCTGCTCTCTCTCGTCGTTTCCACCGCCTAAGCCCGCACCGCGGTGACGGCCTACCGCGTCGATTTCGTCTATAAATATAATGCAGGGCTGGTTTTTCTTAGCCATTTCAAATAAGTCGCGTACGCGCGACGCGCCCACACCCACGTACATCTCTACGAAATCGGAACCCGAAACGGAGAAGAACGGCACGCCCGCCTCGCCCGCAACGGCTTTCGCAAACAGCGTCTTACCCGTTCCCGGGGGACCGACCAAAAGCACGCCCTTAGGAATACGCGCCCCCAAATCAGAGAATTTTTTCGGCTGGCGCAAGAACTCTACCACTTCCGCAAGCTCAACCTTCTCTTCTTCTGCGCCCGCCACGTCGGTAAAGCGCACTTTTATATTGGTAGTAACTCTCGCCTTGGTCTTGGCGAATGAAGTCATTCTGCTGCCGCCGCCCATCGACGAGCGGATTATAAGGAAGAACACCACGCACACGACCACTAACGACAGTACGGTAAACGCAGTGGAAACCCAGCTGCCCGCGTTGGGGTTAGACTGGAATATCTCTATCCCGTTATCTTCCCAGCCGCGAATGGCTTCGGAATCCCATGCGTCACTGCCGTAAAGCGACGGTCCGTAGCAGATATAACGCCTTACTTCGCGCTGGCTATCGCCAAAGCCTTCGTAAACGGTGCCGCTGTACTGGTAAGCGTCCGTATTTACTTTCCATATTACTATAAGACGCTCATCTTCACCCGTCTTTTCGTTCTTGGTAACCACGTACCCCTGCGCGTTCAGCACGTAGCCTTCGGGCAGTTTGTCAACGTCAACGCCGTCCCTTAGCTTGCCTTCTTTGGTAACGTACTGTGCGTTATCCAGGTAAGTTCTGAATTTGGAGCGAGAAATTTCCCGTGCGCCACCGTTCAAGCTCATAGTAATGAGTATAATTGCCACAGCGGCGACCATCACGAGAATAATCGACCAAAGTATGATTTTTCCTTTTTTACTCAAGATTCAACTCCTTAAATATTAAGAATAATCGTAATTTTAAAAATATTTTACCATATTTTACCGTACAATACAAGCGTTTGATAAGGAAAATTTCAAGCTATCACTCAATTTTTACCTTGTTTTCACAACCGTTTAACGGCGGTGTTTTTGGTTGTATTTTGTAAAAATAGGTAAAATTTTTTATTGCGCCTTATTAAATTTATGGTAAAAAATGTTTCCCGTGGAACTTTCAACCAAATTTTTTACTGTTTTTAGTGTTTCACGTGAAACCTATACCGCTCATTTTCTGCCAATTGTGGATAAAATTTGCAATTTGGGGATAAAAATCGCCTAAATCGCTTTAAACGGCAAAAATAAAGTGGATAAATACCCAAGGTTTTTTTCAAAATTTCGGGTATTATCCCCCATACCCCTTATTTTGCACTATTTTTGGGGATAAAATGCGCCTTTTTCATAATTTTGCGCCTTAACGATATGTGGATAATAAGTTGAATTGTGGATAATTTTTTTATAATTATTGCGCAATTCGGCTTTTTTAGTATGCGCTTATTATTTTAAGCAGTTTAACACAAAAAATTACCCTTCGTATTATAAATATTAATATCGGCGGCAATAATTACTTCGGAGTTTAAATTATGGACTATTCTTTCAACTTATATAACGCTCTGGCAACACAGGGCATCTGCCTTTCGTTAAAAAAAATTCTGCCGTTGCAGTCCCAACCGCCCGTAATTTTATGTATCGGCAGTGATTTATCGGTGGGCGACAGCTTAGGTCCGGTCGCGGGAACTAAACTGCGGGAAAAATTGCAGGGGCTGAACTGCTACGTTTACGGAACTCTCTCAAAGCCCATAACGGCGCACGAAGTAAAATATATGAACGAGTTTCTCCGCTCAACCCACCCCGAAAATCCCGTAATAGCAATAGACGCCGCGGTAGGGCTTGCGGGCGACATCGGTCTTATCAAGCTCGCAAAAAAGGGAATTAAGCCGGGCAGCGGAGCGAACAAGCGGCTCGCAAAGGTGGGCGACGTGTCAATTATGGGAATAGTAGCCGAGCATTCGGCGTTCAATTACAGCCTTTTTTCGGCAACCCGTTTAAACGTCGTATATAAAATGGCGGAAATTATCGCGGAAGGGGTGGCGTCCTTCATAATAGAAAATCTCAAAAACAGCTTTTCTGCGGAAAGCTACGCAATAAATATTTAGTAAAATCCCCACAGAACAAACGGCGCTTCACTTTTCATTGTCAATCATAACCCATTTTATCGTCCTGCGTGAGCGCGTAGCGCGATACTTAGCGCATACTTTTTAGCTCCGTCATTCTGCGCCGTCGCCGTCATTCCGCATCACTTTTTAGCGCCGTCGCCGTCATTCCGCATTTCCTTTCCCGTCATTGCGAGGAGCGCAGCGACGAAGCAATCCAGAAGAGCGTAACAGCCCAACTTGTCATTCTGAACGAAGTGAACAATCCCATAAATCAACTAAACGCAACAAAAAAACGGACGGGTTTCCGATAACCCGTCCGTTTTTTTTCTCATATTTTCAGATATAAATAACTTTTTTTCCTTGCGCCAGCGCGTATTCAACGGTATAATAAGTACCGCCGCGCTTAGTTCTTAAATATGCCAAAACCACTTCGCAGGACTCCACCATAAAGCGGTCTCTCTTCAGCATGCATCCGCGCTCGTATCGCGGTGAAATAATTATCTTTTCCTTACAATTCTCCAAAATCCGCTCGTATCTCAACTTATCGACGGCGCAATATTTTCTTCCCTGCTCGGGACAGGGAACGCACGCCACAAGCTCCGCGCCCTGCTCCGAATGGCTCAGAACGCATTCCGCGGCGGCAAGGTCGAAACCGTGCGCCATACCGCAATAAAAAACCTTGACCCCGCTTTCAATAAGATATAAAATCTCTCTCTCCAGCGCGGCGCAATTAAAATCTTCCCCCAAATTTCTGTGTCCCGTAAGGGCGCAAGCTCTCGTCATAGCGGATTTTTTCTCTCCTTTCCGTTGCCGCGCGGATACTTTTCGGGGGTGGCGCATACCTTTTTTATTATAATAGCCCGCCTTTCACCCATAGAAAGGGGCAACTCGTACGGATAAATTTCTTCAATCTCCCCGCCTAAAATCTTTATCGCGTTCGCCGCATCGTCCACGCTCTCGTTTGCGCCCTTATAGGCTATGAACCTGCCGCCCTTTTTCACGAACGGCAGACAGTATTCGCAAAGAGTACTCAGCCCCGCAACCGCTCTCGCCGTTGCAATATCGAATTTTTCCCTTAAATTCCCGTCCTTCGCCCCGCTCTCTGCGCGTATATTCAACACGTTTTCGCAATTAAGCTTAAACTTATCCACAATCCCGCTCAGAAAAACACACTTTTTCCCCGTACTTTCTATCAAAGTAAATCTCAAATCGGGCCTTGCAATCATCAAAGGAACCGAAGGGAACCCCCCGCCCGAGCCTATTTCCACAACCCGCGCCCCATTAAAAAAGTACTTTTCCGGCGCGACGCTGTCGTAAAAATGTTTAATCCAGACTTCTTCGTCGTTGCGGATAGAAGTAACGTTGCATTTTTCGTTAAAATTCAACAATTGGTCCTTAAATTCCGCATAAATTACGGCGTTATCATTCAATACGCGGCTAAAACTCAAATCCATAAAAAAATTATAACAGACGCCGCTCGTTTTATCAACAACTTTTTTATCAACTTTCAACCTAAATTATGTGCATAACTTTTATTTACGGCTGTCACTATTAAAAAATTATAAATAAATTAACAATTTCATTCCTTTCCACCAATTACTTTGTCAACAATACCACAACAATCCCACATTTATTCCACAAAAAATTTAACAATCCGTTCAGCCCTTTTTTTATGATTTAAGTTGCTTTTTCGGGTTTTTTTTGGTAAAATAAATGAGATACAACGATTACCCAACAATTCCACAGTTACTACTAATAAATACTACTTATTAATTTTTTAATATAATCAATTAAAATCATACTAACCGAAAGGAGAAACCCATATGAAATGTGTATGCGAAGGAATCGACTTATCAGACGCCGTCTTAAAAGTAGTAAAGGCATGCTCGTCTAAAACCACCGTTCCCGTTCTCGAGTGCATCAAGCTCAGTGCAAAAAACGACACTTTATCCCTTTCCGCAACCGACGGGGAAATTTCCATAATCAAAACCATCAAAGCCGAGATATACGAAGAAGGCGAAATCTGCGTCCCCGGCAAATATTTTGCCGACTTCATTAAAAAGCTCGAAGGGGTGCAGATAACTCTCTCACTCGAAGGCAAGCGCATGGACATAGGCTATGCGGACAGCCAGACCAATATGCAGGTACTTTCCGCAGACGATTTCCCCCGCATCGACACGCAGATTAACGAAAACTCCTTCAAACTCAGAACTTCCGACTTAAAAGATTTCATTCACTCTACGTCATTTTGTTGCGCGTCGGACGATTCGCGCCCCATACTCAAGGGTTGCCAATTTATTATCAACGACGGGGAAATATGCGTGACCTCGCTCGACGGCTTCCGCCTTGCGACTGTAAAAGGTAAAACGGTATCCGCAACGGGCAATATGGAATTAATCTGCCCCGCGCGAACGCTCTCGGAAATCGAAAAAATGATTCCCGACGACGGCGAAACGGAAATTTTCGTCCAGCGCGGCATGATTTTGGTCGAAAGCGGCAACACCGTATTAACTTCAAGACTTTACGGCGGCGACTTCATCAAAAAGGAAAACATCATTCCGAAATCCTTCATAACCACGGTAACGGTAGAAAAAGACCTTTTAAAGGCGAGTATCGAAAGGGCGGCAATTCTCGTAAGGAGCGATAAAAACAGCCTTATCATCTTCGATATCACTAACGACAAAATCGAAATTTCTTCGGCGTCGGAAATAGGCGCGGTGCAGGAGCCCGTAAAGGCAACGGTAGACGGCAAGGACGTCAAAATCGCAATGAATTCAAAGTTCATAATCGACGCGGTAAACGCTCTTTCGGAAGAAAAAATCACCCTTTCCTTCAACAACAGCATCCAGCCGTTCGTCTGCCAGAACGAAAAGGACAAAAACAAATTATACCTTATTTTACCCGTAAGAACGGGCGGCAGCTCCAATTAAGATAAAAATGGCTTGACTTAAAAGCCTTTTATCTATATAATAGGAAAGAATTTAATAAAAACAACGCTTAATTTTAAGGAGAAATCATATGAAAAGGACTTACCAGCCCAAAAAAAGACAGAGAAGCAAAGTACACGGTTTCAGAAAGAGAATGTCCTCCACCGCCGGCAGAAAGGTACTTAAAAGAAGAAGAAACAAGGGCAGAAAAAAGCTGTCCGCATAAGCGGGGATAAAGGTTGAAATACCTGAGAATCAAAAAAAACGCCCAATTTCAAAAGCTGTTTTCAAGGGGAAAAAAGGTATTTTCCCCTGATATTACTTTATTCTGTTTTCCGTCGGACAAGCTCAGAATGGCGGTCGCCGTCTCCAAAAAACACGGAAAAGCCGTCAAGCGCAACAGAATAAAGCGGCTGCTGCGGGCGGCTTTCGAAAGGGAATGCACTCTCTTCAACGGCAGTTGGTCGGTAATTCTCGTGCCTAAAGTCAGCGAAGAGTACACCTTTCGTTCCTTCGTAAAAAGCCTCGATATCTGCATAAAAAAGGTGAACGGACTTTGTGGAGAAAAATCAAAAAAGCAATAAAAAAGGCGAGGCGCAAGGTTTTTAAACCCTATTTCCGCGGCGCGCTCATGCGCCTTATTGTGTTCTACCAGAAGAACCTTTCCCGCCACACCTGCCTTTACGAACCCACGTGTTCGGAATACGCCAAGCGCGTTTTAAACAACAAGGGCGTAATTTTAGGCTTGATTCTCACGCTCTGGCGGCTACTTAGATGCAATCCGTTTTCCAAGGGCGGTTACGACCCCGCGCCCGAAAAATATTTCGCGTTAAAATGGGTAATTTAACCCCGTAAAAGATATGAATTTTTTTAGTTTACTTTCAATTTCAGATATCGTCAACTCGTTTGGCGTCGACCCGGTACCGTCCGTTGAGCTTGACCCCATAGGTAAAGCCATCAGCTGGATTTTCGATTTGTTCACGGGTTATTACGGAGCGATAGCACTGGGCGTTATCGTATTTACGCTGTGCCTTAAAACTCTCGTCTTGCCGCTCGATATTTATTCGAGAGTAAAAACCAAAAAACAGTCTTTAATGATGGAAAAAATGCGCCCGCAGATGGAAAAACTCCAGAAGCAGTACGCAAACGACAAAAATATGTACCAGCAAAAGGTAATGGAGCTGCAAAAAGCCAACGGCTACAACCCGATAGGCGCGTGCATTCCCATGCTCGTCTCGCTGGTAGTGTTCATGATAGTGTTCTCGTCCTTCTCGGCATATTCCAACTACGCCACGCTCAAAAACTATAACGAAATGGTCGCGGCGTATAACGGGAGCGTTCTCGTCTACGTAACCGAAGACGAAGCGAACACCGATACCGAAAAGTTTTTAATAGGCAAGGACAACTGCTACAGGGTAGATTTCGACAAATTTATCGCGTTCCGCGGCTCCGAACTTAACGCGGAAGAATTTAACGCCAAAAACGAAAACGAAAAGTGGGAAGTAGTTACCTCCTTCGTCCAGCTCAACGCCCGTCAGGCGGTCGTAGAATGGTATGAAGACAACAAATCGGCAACCGAATTCGGCTGGATAGGCAACATGTGGTATCCCGATTCCATGCTCAACAAAAAGGTGCCCGACTTCTCCACCTTCCAGTCGTCCGTAGCAAGGGCGATAGGCGTGGGCGGCAGTGCCACCTTCGAAGACGACTACAACGAAGTAACCTACAATCTTACCACCGAAAAAAATACCTTCAACGGCTACTTCGTGCTCATAATTCTCGCCATAGGACTGATGTTTTTACAGCAGTTCATAATGATGCGCTCGCAAAAGGCGGCTAACGAGCTCAGCTCGGTAGACGGCAGCGCGGCGAAAACCAACAAGTGGATGATGATAATAATGCCCATAATGTTCGGCGTGTTCTCGTTCTTCTACTCGGCGGCGTTCTCGGTATATATGATAGTTAACACCTTGTACGGACTTGTCTCCACGCTCATAATCAATAAAATAGTTTCCGTACGGTTCTCAAAAAACGGCGGCGTGTCCGTAAAAAATACGGGCAGACCGTCCGCCAAAGCAAAGAGGTTAAAATAAAATGGAAGAAAAAAACGTATTTTCGGGCAAGTCCGTGGACGAAGCGCTCGACGAAGGTTTAAAGACGCTCGGTCTCACTCTCGACGAAGCCGACTACCAAATCGTAGACGAAGGAAAGAAGGGCTTTTTAGGCTTAGGCTCGGTCGAGGCAAAGGTAAAAATCACTCCCAAGCTTGACGACGGTAAAAAGACCTGCTCGTTTATCGACGGACTTCTCGCAATCGTCGGCATCAAGGCAGTAAGCGAAGTCGTTTCGGACGGCGAATCTCTCGTAATAGATATAAAAACGTCAAATTCCGCACGGGTAATAGGCAAGCGCGGCGACGTGCTCGACTCCATTCAGTGCCTTGCGGGCGCGGTAGCCAATACCGGCAGGGAAAAATACAGAAAAGTCGTGGTAGATTGCGAAAACTACCGCGCACAGCGCGAGCAGACGCTCATCGGTCTGGCGCACAAGCTCGAAAAAACTGCGGTGGAAACGGGCAGAAAAATGTTGCTCGAGCCAATGAGCCCCTACGAAAGACGGGTAATCCACGCCGCTCTCGCAGACAGTACCGAAGTTAAAACGGTATCCGAAGGCAGAGAACCCGCAAGATACGTAGCAGTCATTCCCAACGACGCAAAGCCCTACGACAGGGGCGTAAGATACGGCGAAAAGCGTCGCGACGGCAATTCTTCCCGCCGTTTCGGCGGCAACGACCGCGGTGAAAGACGTGGCAACGGCAGAGAGCGCGGCAACCGCGACGACAGACGCTCTTCCCGCCCTTCGGGCGGCGCAAAGCGCGGTAAAAAGGAAATTTACTTCGGCACTTTTCTCGGCAACAGCAACGCCGTAAAAGAAAACCCCCAACCCACCGAAGAAAACTCCGAAGATTAATCCCCCGTCATTGCGCGTGAGCGTAGCGTAGCGCAGCCGAAGAACCCCATCGTCTAACCCGCCCCACCCGTCATTGCGCGTTTCTCCCCCGTCATTGCGAGGAGCGTAGCGACGAAGCAATCCGGAAAAATACAAACCACAAAAACCGAATAAAACAAACCACCCCGCGGCGTCAGCCGCGGGGTGGTTTCCTTTACTATATTATATAATTACGACTTTTTAGCAGTGGTTTTCTTAGCCGTAGCGGCAGTAGACGTTTTCTTAGCGGTAGCGGGCTTTTTAGCGGCGGCGGGGGTATCCGTCGCAGTGCTTTCTGCCGCGGGCTTAGCCTTAGCCGCACCCTTGCAGTTTTCCTTCAGGGTTGCAAGGCAATCCCAAAGCTCCTGCGGAATCCTGTCCTTGATAGTGCCGGTGTAGTAGCCTTCTATTTCTTCGGCTTCCTTAGCCCACTTAGCTTTGTCTACGGTAAGAATTTCCTTCAGGTCGTCAAGTCCAAACTTCTTGCCTTCGCAAATTTCGTAGTCAAGGTCGGTAATGTCTATATCTTCGGCTTTGGGTACGTATCCGATAGCGGTCTCTTCCGCGTCCGCAGTTCCCGAGCAGCGTTTCAAAATCCATTCGAGAACGCGCATATTGTCGCCGAATCCGGGCCACATAAAGTTGCCGTCCTTATCCGTTCTGAACCAGTTTACGTTGAAAATCTTGGGCGGGTTGGAAACCTTTTTGCCCATTTCAACCCAGTGCGCAAAGTAATCGCCCATATGATAACCGGTGAAAGGCTTCATAGCCATGGGGTCGTGACGGAGAACGCCTACCGCGCCCGCCGCCGCCGCAGTGGTTTCGGAAGACATGGCAGAGCCTACGAACACGCCGTGGTTCCAGTCCTTAGCCTGATAAACGAGCGGGGTGGTGGAAGCCCTTCTTCCGCCGAAAATTATTGCGGAAAGGGGAACGCCCGTCTTGGAATTGAATTCGGGCGAAACGCACGGGCAGTTCACCGCGGGAGCGGTAAAACGGCTGTTGGGGTGCGCCGAGCAGGTCGATTTATCCTTTTTGTCGAATTTTTCGGGATTCCAGGGCTTACCCGTCCAGTCAATGCAGTGCTCGGGCAGCTCTTTGGAAAGTCCTTCCCACCAGACGGTCATATCGTCGGTGTTCAAAGCAACGTTGGTGAATATCGTGCCGCGCTTAGTCGATTGCAGCGCGTTGAAGTTGGAGTGTTCGTTCGTGCCGGGGGCAACGCCGAAGAATCCGTTCTCGGGGTTTACCGCCCACAGTCTGCCGTCGTCGCCAACCCTAATCCAGGCAATGTCGTCGCCCACGCACTCTATTTTGTAACCCTTTTCAATGTAGTGCTTGGGGGGAATAAGCATAGCAAGGTTGGTCTTGCCGCAGGCCGAAGGGAAGGCAGCCGCAACGTACTTTTTCTCTCCGTCGGGGAAAGTGACGCCGAGTATAAGCATATGCTCCGCCATCCAGCCTTCGTTTTTGCCAAGGTAGGACGCAATGCGCAGTGCAAAGCACTTTTTGCCCAAAAGCACGTTGCCGCCGTAAGCCGAGTTTACGGAAATAATGGTATTGTCCTCGGGGAAGTGTAAAATATATCTCTTGTCTGCGTCCACGTTGCACTTGGCGTGGAAACCTTTAATAAAGTCGCCGTCCTTGCCCAACGCTTTAAGGCACTGCGCGCCCACGCGGGTCATAATATTCATATTGAGAACAACGTAAATAGAGTCCGTAACTTCGATGCCGATTTTGGCAAAGGGACTTCCCACCACGCCCATCGAGTAGGGGATAACGTACATCGTTCTGCCCTTCATCGAACCGCGGGCAATCTCGTTTGCAAGCTCGTACGCCTGACGGGGGTCCATCCAGTAATTTATGGGACCTGCGTCCGCCTTGTTTTTCGTGCAGATAAACGTTCTGTCCTCCACGCGCGCAACGTCGTTCACCTTGGTGCGGTGCAGGTAACAGTCGGGCAGAAGATTTTCGTTCAGCTTGATAAGCTCGCCGGATTTAACCGCTTCTTCCTTCAACGCTTTAATCTGCTCGGGGCTGCCGTCAATCCATACGATTTTGTCGGGCTGACCGAGTTCCGCGCTCTCGCTTACGAATTCCAGAACTTTCTTGTTCTTAGTCAGTGCCATTGTTCTCTCCTTAAAATTTCAAAACTTTTACGGATACTATTATATTACAAACTCGTAAAAAAAGCAAATTAATTACTGTGAAAATGTGTGAAAATACGTTCGAAAACGGTGAAAACGTGCTGATTTTCGGTGAAAAAGCGTCAATTTTCAGTGAAAACTGTGTGAAAATCTTCACGCAATTTTCACAAAAAATATGTAATCCGACAAATTACCGCAAAATTATTTAAATTTATATAATATTTTATCACAGTTAAAATATATAATTAGTATACTCTAATATCTTAATTATAAGGTGAGCTTATGTCTTATACAAAAAATATTGCGGTAATCCACGGCATAAAAGACGGATTTTCTTCCGACGGCGGCAACCTTTCGGGGCTTGTAAAGGCGGAGCGTTACGGCAGAAGGCTCACCGTGGAAGCGTCGCTCGTCAACTTCGCGCCGCTGTCGCAGGGCAGGTTCGTAACCGCAATAACGGACGGTAAAACCACGCTCGTCGTGGAAAACGGACTTTTCGACGGCGAAAGCGAGCTCAATACCGACGGCGGCTTTGCCGCGCTCGTTTGCTTTATAAACGGCGGCGTATACCCCGTTGCCACGGCGATTTGCGGCAACTACCGCGACGTGGCTCTGGGAATAAAGGCGGAGGTAGAGCGGCAGGAAAATTTAAAGGCGGAGCAGAAAAAGGGGGGTACGGCTGTTGCGGAAACGAACGCCGCGCCCGAGCCTCCGCCGGTATATGAAGACGAAGCCATAGCAAAGGAGAATTACTATGAATTTGAAAATTATGAAAGCGACGGTGCTTTACGCGCGGATACGCCGCAAGAAGAAAGCGGGCAAAAGCCTGTACAAGATGCGGCGGCTTTTGGCTCTTTCCAGAGTGAAACGGGCGGCGTAAATAAAGAAAACCCCGCATATATCGGGGGTAACGGGCTTGCGGGCGGCGATTTTTACGAGCAGACCAAGGGCGAAATAGAGCGGCTTTTAAAAAACTATCCCAAAGCCGAAAGCCTTTCAAACCTTATAGAAAATTCCGACTGGGTCAAAATTTCTTACGGAGACAATCTGTTTTACGTGTTCGGCGTGATATATTCGGGCGGTAAAGCCGAGTATATCTGTTACGGCGTGCCTGCCGTCAATTCCGAACGCCCGCCCGAAAGTATGAAAGAGCTTGCGTCATACATTCCCGCACCCGACGGCGGCTTTACGGGCTTCTGGGTAATGTATCAGGACGCAAAGACGGGCGCAACTTTAAAGGTTGCGGGCGCATAGTACGGGGTCAATAAAGAAAAAGCCGTTGCGGTGCAACGGTTTTAACGGACTATTTCAGCCCCTTGAAGGGCTTGAAAACTATCAGCGAGTAAACGGTAAACAGCGCGGAAATTGCGCAGGTAGCGTAGAAAATGCGGTAAGCCGTTTCCGAGCCGAACGACAAAAATCTTATAACGTCGAACCCCGTAAAGGCGAATATACCCCCGAATATGCCCAAAATAATTAAATTCGCGACGCACGCGTAACAGGTTGCTTTCATATGCAAAGTATGCGCGGCAAGCAAAAAATAATACTTAATTCAAACGGAAATGTTTTCTATAACCAGCTTGTCGAACTCGGGCGTTTCCGTAAAGTCGCGCGGCAGAAATTTAACCGTGCGGAACTTCGCGTAGTTGAATATATGCGTTTTAAGCATAACGGGCGTGGGAATATCCAGCTCTTCGCATATATCCGAAAGATAGCCGAAAAAGGACGAATATACGAATTTTTCGTCCCTTTCGTAAGTAATCTGCTTTACTATTTTTTCGCCTATTAAGACCTTTGCCCACATTCTGAACATATTTTTATTATATTAGAAAAATTGACTTTTGTCCATTAAAATCGTATAATATAAAGAAAACCTGCCGCGTTTTTATGCGCGTTTCAACGGGGGGATTTATGGAAAAGCTCGATAAGGATATAATCGCCTTACTCACGGAAGACAGCCGCATTACCTGCAAAAGGCTTGCCGCCGCGCTCAATATCACCGAAAAGCAGGCGGAAGAGCGCGTCCGTTCGCTCGAAGAAAGGGGAATAATAGTCAAGTATACCGCAATTATTAACGCCGACGGGTTTGACGAAGACTTCGTCGAAGCCCTTATCGAAGTAAAGGTAACTCCCCAGCGCGGACACGGCTTCGACGCCATTGCGGAAGAAGTAAGCTCGCACGGCGAAGTGCAGAGCTTATATCTTATGAGCGGCGCGTACGACTTGGCGGTAATAGTCCGCGGCAAATCTTTAAAGGAAATTTCCCGTTTCGTTTCCGAAAAAATTTCCACCTTCGACAGCGTAATTTCCACCGCAACCCACTTCATACTCAAAAAATATAAAGTGGAAGGCGCGGCAACGGTAGAGCCCGAAGGCGGCAAACGCATAAGCGTGCAGGCGTAATATGGCGCGGAAATTCGTAAACGGCAGAGCCGCACCCCTTCAGCCCAGCGGCATAAGAAAGTTTTTCGACGTGGTCGCCACTATGGAAGGGGCTATCTCCCTTGGCGTGGGCGAGCCCGATTTTATCACGCCCTGGAACGTGCGCGACGCGGCTATACGCTCGTTGCGCCGCGGATATACGCAATATACGGGCAACCGCGGTCTGCCCGAGCTTCGCGAACTCGTCTCCCGCTACCTTAAAGAGCGGTTCGCCGTGGAATATCCCGCGGATAATACCATAATAACCGTAGGAGCGAGCGAAGCTATAGACCTTGCTCTGCGCGCCACCTGCGAAAGCGGCGACGAAGTGCTCGTTCCCGAGCCTTCCTACGTTTCCTACGCGCCCATAGTGACGCTTGCGGGCGGCACTCCCGTGCCCGTGAAATGTACCGCGGAAAACGACTTTATACTCACTCCCGGGCTTCTGGAAGGCGCGATAACCGAAAGAACCAAAATTTTAATACTTCCCTACCCCAACAATCCCACGGGCGCGGTTATGACGCGCGAACAGCTTTTAAAAATCGTTCCCGTGATTTTAAAGCACGACCTTCTGGTCGTTTCCGACGAGATATACGCCGAGCTGACCTACGACGGCGTTCACTTTTCCATTGCAAGCCTGCCCGAAATGCGCGAAAGAACGGTATATATAGGGGGCTTTTCAAAGGCTTTTGCAATGACGGGCTGGCGCGTCGGGTTCGTATGCGCACCGGAAGAGATAGACGCGGCAATGCTTAAAATACACCAGTACACCATACTTTGCGCGCCGCAGATGAGCCAGAGAGCGGCGGTCGCCGCGCTCAGAGAAGGGTTTGCCGATAACTTTTCGACCGTAGCGGAAATGCGGGAAGAGTACCGCCGCCGCGGCGGATTTCTTGCGGGGGCGTTGAACGCGATGGGCTTGAAGTGCTTTATGCCCAAGGGCGCGTTTTACGTATTCGCAAGCGTGGAAAGCACGGGTATGGACGGCGAAGCTTTTGCTGAAAAGCTTTTAAAGGAGCGTAAAGTCGCGGTAGTCCCCGGCGGGGCGTTCGGCGCGGCGGGCAAATATTTCGTGCGGGCGAGCTACGCCGCGTCAATGAAACAGCTTTCGGAAGCCGTCTTGCGCATAGAAAGTTTTTTAAACCCTTAGGCAATACTCCGCGCGCTTTGCGCGGTAAAGGGCAAAACGATTGACAAAACGGTTAAACGACTATATAATAGTGTGGATAAACGGCGTGGTTCTGCGTAAAGCGGAATCACTTTTACTTATTTTTTTATTTTAAGGAGCTTTAAAATGGCAGAACTTATCGTTATGACGCAAAAAAATTACGACGATTTGAAAAAAGAACTCGACTATCTCGTAAAGGTCAAACGCCCCGAAATAATCGAACGCATAGCCGAAGCGCGCAGTCACGGCGACCTTTCGGAAAACGCGGAGTACGACGCGGCGCGCGAAGAGCAGCGTTCAAACGAAGGCAAAATCGCCGAAATAGAATATAAACTCAAAAACGCCGACGTGCGCAAGGAAAACACCGATACGAGCTACGTGCATCTCGGCAGCGTAGTTACCGTTTACGACGAAGATTTGGAAGAAGAGCAGACTTATACCATAACTTCGGTTACCGAAGTGGACGTAATGGCGGGCAAGGTTTCCGTAGAATCGCCCGTGGGTATGGCTCTTCTCCGCAAAAAAGTGGGCGAAACTGCCACCGTAAGTTGTCCCGACGGCACCGCTTATACCCTTAAAATAGTTAAAATAGGTTAAGGTAGAGATATGGAAGAAAAGGTATTAACCGCGGAAGAACAGGAAAAGGAGCTTGCCGAACAGGCGCGTATACGCCGTGAAAAGCTGCAAAAGCTGGCGGACGAAAACAAAGACCCGTTCGTAAAGGTAAAGTACGGAGTAACCGCACGCTCGGCGTATATCCGCGAAAATTTCGCGTCGCTCGAGAATAAGGAAGTGAGTATCGCGGGCAGACTTATGTCCCGCCGCATTATGGGCAAGGCGTCGTTCTGTCACTTGCAGGACGATAACGGACTTATCCAGATTTACGTGCGCCGCGACGACGTGGGCGAAGAAGATTACGCGTCCTTTAAAAAGGATTACGATTTGGGCGATATAGTCGGCGTTAAGGGCTACGTATTCAAGACGCAGACGGGCGAAGTTTCCGTGCATTGCACCGGGATTGAGATGCTGTCCAAATGTCTTTTGCCCCTGCCCGAAAAACAGCACGGGTTAAAGGATACCGATATCCGTTACAGACAGCGCGAGCTCGATTTGATAGTAAACCCCGAAGTCAAGAGCGTATTTTTCAAGCGTTCGCGCATACTTTCCGAGCTTCGCGCGTTTTTGGACGGGAAAGGCTTTTTGGAAGTGGATACGCCCGTGTTAAACACCATAGAAATAGGCGCGTCGGCAAGACCTTTCAAGACCCGCCACAACGCTCTGGACATAGATATGTACCTGCGTATAGAGACCGAGCTTTACCTTAAAAGGCTGATAGTGGGCGGGTTCGAGAGAGTTTACGAAGTGGGGCGCATATTCCGCAACGAAGGTATGGACGCCTTCCACAACCCCGAATTTACCACGATTGAGATGTACGCGGCGTATCTGGATTACTTCGATATGATGGATATCGTCGAAGAGATGTACGCGCACGTTGCGAAAAAAGTTTGCGGCACCACCGATATTACCTATCAGGGAACGGAGCTGCACCTTGGCGGGAAGTGGGCGCGGCTCACAATGAAGGAAGCCGTTAAAAAGTACGCGGGCGCGGACTACGATAAGTGGGCTACGGACGCGGACGCGCGGGCTTGCGCCAAAAAGCTGGGCGTTACCGTCGAAGAAGGGGATGCGGCGACCAAGGGTCACGTGCTTATCGCGCTGTTCGACGCGTTCGTGGAAGAAAAGCTCGTTCAACCCACCTTTATTTACGATTATCCCGTGGAGAATTCGCCGCTTGCAAAGAGAAAGGCGGACGACCCCGCGTTTACACAGAGATTCGAGTATTTTATCTGCTCGCACGAGTTCGGCAACGCGTTTTCCGAGCTGAACGACCCCATCGACCAAAGGCAGAGATTCGTAAAGCAGGTTGAAGCAAAGCGCGCGCAGGAGAAGAACTGCAACGCGCAGGTGGACGAAGAGTTCGTAACCGCTTTGGAATACGGCTTGCCCCCTACGGGCGGTCTCGGTTTCGGGCTTGACAGGCTCGTAATGCTTTTGACCGACAGTGCGACTATAAGGGACGTATTGTTGTTCCCCACTATGAAACCCAAGAAATAAAAATCCGTATATGCGGCGCAATACTTCGTTAAGCTCCGTGCCGCCTTGCTCATTTACGCTAAGTAAACTCGCGGCGGACGGTACTCGCTTGCCTTGTTCTTCTCGCATCTACGAATTTTTATCCGCTCTCTCCGTTGCAATACTGTGTTAACTTTGCGTTTTTCTTCGGGTCACTTACGGATAGTAAGCTCCCCTTGAAAATGCTCGCGCGCCTTGTCTTGCTCGCATCTACGAATTTTTACCGCTGTCGTGAAGTAGTGTATTATGCAAAATTATCTTATATATTCACAACTTAAAACGTACGCAAAAAAGGATAAGTCCTTTCATATGCCCGGACACAAAGGGCGCGGGGATTTCAAGGCAAAATTCCCCGTTGCCAATTTAGACGTGACCGAGCTTTCGTATACCGACGATTTATTCTGCCCCAAAGGGGTAATTGCGCGGGCGCAGGAAGATATTGCAAAGATACTCGGCGCGAAAAAGAGCCGTATATTGACGGACGGCTCGTCTTGCGGCGTGCTTTCGATGATTTACGCTATTTCGTCGTACGGTACGAAGTTGATAGTTCCGCGCGGCAGTCACCAGAGCGTGTGGAACGCGTGCAGGCTTTTCAATCTCGAACCCGTAATAGTTCAGGGCGAATACCGCGACGGGGTGTTGTTGCCGCCGCCGCCCGAAATGATTGAAAAGATAATTTCAAACGACCTTACCCTTGCGGGCATGGTTATTTCTTCGCCCGATTACTACGGCAATATTGCCCCGCTTAAGGAGTACGCGGCGTTGTTGCACGCTTACGGGCGTTACTTGCTCGTCGACGGGGCGCACGGCGCGCACCTTGCTTTCGGCAAATCGCGTGCGGGATATGCGGGAGTTTACGCCGATTTATGGGTGGACGGGGCGCACAAGACTTTGCCCGCGCTCACGCAGGGCGCGATACTCTGTGCAAACGAAAGTAAGCTTATTGCCGCCGCGGAAGAAGGGCTTTCGCTTTTCAGAACCACTTCGCCGAGTTTTCCTATAATGGCGTCGGTGGAGTACGGCGTGAAATACCTTAAATACAACCCCAAGGCTTACGAAGACGCGGTCGCGGCGGTTGCGGCGTTCAGGGCTAAATGCCCGCTCCCCGTTTATCCGTCCGACGACGAGATGAAGCTCGCCGTTGACTGCGAGCCTTTGGGCGTAAATTCCGACGATATTGCGGCGTTGCTCGAAAAGAAGGGGATATATCCCGAGCTTTCGGACGGCAGGTATATACTTTTTTATCTTTCGCCCATGACGACGCAGGGCGAACTGAACAAGCTGCTCACTGTATTGAACGCAGTTGTTCATTCCAAAAAGCTTAAAAAGAACTACGCGGCAAAGCCGCTGTTGCCGCCCGTGGAGAGAACTTACAGCTATCTTTACTCTTTAAAGCAAAAGCACGAGTTGGTGCCGCTTGACGGAGCGGAAGGCAGAATGTGCGCGGGCAACGTGGGTATTTCGCCCCCCTGCACTCCCGTAATAGTTGCGGGCGAGATAATCACCGCACAGGCGATAAAGATTTTATCGGGCGCGAAGGGCGTATACGGGCTTTACGGCGGGAAAATACGGGTGGTGGCTAAATAGCCGCAGGATACGGGTACGGAAAGATGAAGGGAAAATTTATTGCGTTCGAAGGGTGCGAAGGCTCGGGCAAGAGTACCCAGCTTAAACTGCTTGCGGAATATCTTATCGGGCACGGCGTGGATTTTATTCTTACGCGCGAACCGGGCGGGAGCGAAATTTCCGAACAGATTCGCGGAATTATTCTGAACGGTAAAAATACCGATATGTGCGACGAGTGCGAGGCGCTGTTGTACGCGGCGGCTCGCGTTCAGCATTTAAAGCAGACCGTTATGCCCGCGCTTGAAGATGGAAAGCTGGTAATCTGCGACAGGTATATATACTCGTCGCTCGCCTATCAGGGCTACGCGCGGGGGCTTGGCGTGGAGTTCGTGGAGAGCGTAAACGCCTATGCTTTGGAGCATTGCCCCGCGGATATGACCGTTTTTCTCGATATTTCGCCCGTGGACGCGTTCGAGAGAAAGCACGGCGCGGACGAGAACGACAGAATGGAACAGCAGGGGCTGGAATTTCATAAAAGGGTTTACGCGGGGTACAAGGCTTTACAGGCGACACACCCCGATATATGCGCGGTGGACTGCCTTGGAACTAAGGAGCAGACCGCGGAAAAAATAATAAATTTACTTAAAGAAAGGCGCGTGATTGACTGAGTGGAAGGCTTGATTCGCGGCACTGCCGCATATAAAATTTTATCGGGCGACGCGGATAAGGACAGGCTTTCGCACGCGTATATGCTGCATTTTCCCGACCCGAGAAACACGGTCGGCGCGCTTAAACTGTTCGCGCTTGCAATTTTCGGCGCGGATGCGGAGAGCGCGACGGGCAGAAGAATTATGAACGGGAGCTATCCCGACTTCAAGATTTACCCCGCCGACGGAAAGAAGCTTACCGCGGACGCCGTGGCGGAAATTCTGGACGACTGCGCGTTGCGTCCCGTTGAAGGGAAGCGCAAGCTGTACGCCGTGAGCGCGTTCGAGAGCGCGTCTGCATTATTACAGAACAAGCTTCTTAAAACGCTGGAAGAACCGCCCGCGGGCGTGCATTTTCTGCTTGGCGCGACTTCGCTTGCGCCCGTACTCGATACGGTTAAATCGAGAGTCAAGCTTCTGGAAATCCCCCCCTTTTCCGAGCGGGATATTTACGACGCATTGGAGCGCAGGGGGCGTTCGGCGCTGAACGCGGCGGCGGCGAAGAGCGCGAACGGCATACTCGGCGCGGCGGAAAATATGGTCGAAGGCGGCTGGTTTAAGGAAGTTTTAACCGCCGCGGAAGAGATATGCGGGGTTACCGAAGTGGGTAAAATAGGAATAACCGCCGCGAAATACGGAGATATAAAATATAAAAACGAACTGCTGGGCGAGATGCAACGCATTTACTTTGACGCGCTCGCCGGCGGCGGAAGGTCGCCCCTTAGCCCGCACGCGCTCGTTTTTGCGCTTGAAAGACTGGTTGCCGCGTTTGCGGACGTGAAGTTCAACGCGTTTTTTCAGGGGCTGTTGTACGACTTTATGCTCGAAGTCGTAAGGGAGAACGAAAAATGGCAGAAATTATAGGAGTTACGTTCAAGGACGGGGGAAAGCTTTATTACTTCGCCCCCAACGGCGAAAAGTACGAGAAGGGAACGGGCGTTATAGTTGAGACGGCGCGCGGCGTGGAATACGCCACGGTGGTAATGCCCTGCACGGATATGCCCGACGAGAGCATTACCGCGCCCTTAAAGCCCGTGCTGCGCGCGGCGACGCCAAAGGACGAAGAAACTCACCGCAAAAATCTTGAAAAACGCGCGGGTGCGTTCGACACCGTGCGCGAGAAGATTGAAAAATTCAATCTCGATATGAAGCTTATCGACTGCGAGTTCGCGTTCGACGGCTCGAAAGCGATATTTTACTACTCGTCGCCCCAGCGCGTCGATTTCCGCGAGCTGGTCAAAGAGCTTTCTTCCACTTTCCATATGCGCATAGAGCTGCGGCAGATAGGAATACGCGACGAAATAAAGCTTATGGGCGGCATTGCGCCCTGCGGCAGGGAGTGCTGCTGTTCGAGCTGTATGCCCAACCTTAAAAAGGTTTCGATAAAGATGGCGAAAAATCAGGGGCTTTCGCTCAACCCGCAGAAGATTTCGGGGCTGTGCGGCAGGCTGATGTGCTGTCTCGAATACGAAAACGACTATTACGCGGAAGCTTGCAAGCGTATGCCCAAAATCGGCTCGGAGGCGGGAACGCCCGACGGTAAAGGCACGGTAGTGAATATAGATATGCTCAAGATGACGGTGCGCGTGCGCATAGAGGACAGGCAGAAGGATACCGTCGCTTTCCGCGACTATCCCGTGGACGAGATTAAATTCCGCAGGGCGGGCAGGCCGGAAGAAGACGACGAAGAAGAAAACGCCGCCGAGAGCGAGCCGCAGGAAGAGAGAAAAAAGCCCTTCGGCAAGGGCGAAAGCTCCGACGGGCGGCAACGGCGGGACGAAAGACCGCAACGGCACGGAAAGCCGCCGCGCGGTGACAGGCCTGAGAGCGACGGGCAGAACAAGGAACGGGCGCAGGACGGAGAGAACGGGGAAAATACCCGCCCGCCGCGCGAGAATAACGGCGGCAGAAACGGCAAAAGACGCCCGCACCGCAAAAACCGTGAAAAAAATATGCCCTAACCCCTTTACACGGGGGTAAAACCGTGGTATAATATTAAAACGAAACAAAATCGTAATAAAAACGGAGGACTGATATGGCACACATTATCACTGACGAGTGCGTAAGCTGCGGCGCTTGCGCGGGTACCTGCCCCGTAGAGGCAATTTCGGAAGGTCCCGATAAATACGTTGTTGACCCCGACGTCTGCATCGATTGCGGCGCGTGCGAAGACGTATGCCCCACCGGCGCGATTAAAGCCGAGTAATAAAAATGCAAAAGGGCGGGTTATATACCCGCTTTTTTTGCGCTGTTAAAGTTATGTTGAAAAAAGACGAAGTGTGCGAGCCTTTTTATAAGGACAAGCTGATTATACAGAATACCAAACTTTACCGTTTTACTTCGGACAGCATACTTTTGTCGCGGTTTGCCCGCGCGAAGGTCGGGGACAACGTAGCCGATTTCTGTTCGGGCAGCGGTGTGGTGGGGTTTCACTTTTTATGCCTTAACCCCGCTATATCTTCGCTCACACTTTTCGAGATGCAGGAAGAGCTTGCCGATATTTCCCGCCGCACCGCGGAGCTGAACGGGTTCGAATGTAAAGTGGTTACGGTCAAGTTACAGGATATAGGGCGGGAATACGACGATAAGTTTTCGATTATTCTGTGCAATCCGCCGTACGAAAAGAGCGGGTTCGAAAACGAAGTATACGAAAAAGCCGTGTGCCGCAAGGAGATTACCATTACCTTGCCCGAGATTGTGGAAGTTGCGTTCAGGAAACTGAAATTCGGCGGGCGCGCGTGCATTTTACAGCGTGCGGACAGGGCGGCGGAGCTTATTTATCTGCTGAAAAAAAGGGGTATGGAGCCTAAACGGCTTGCATTCGTGGCGGGAACTGCGGGCGCGAAGCCCTATCTCGTCATGGTTGAAGCCGTTAAGGGCGGAAAGGAAGGGGTGGAAGTTCTGCCCGTTATTATAAATTCCAAAGGAGAATGAAATTATGGAAGATATTCAACTTATTGAAAAGCTTTGCAACTGCCGCGGCGCGTCGGGCTTTGAAGACGAAGTGCTTTTAATAGCGCGCGAATATCTCAAAGATATTGCCGACTTCGAAGAGGACAGTATGCGCAACCTGTATATACACCCCAAATACAACAGGGGAAACCGACCCGTAGTGTTGCTTGACGCGCACTCGGACGAAGTGGGATTTATGGTGCAGGCGGTAAAGCCGGACGGCACTCTGCGCTTTATTCCCATAGGGGGCTGGAACGAGAAGTGTCTGCCGTCTTCCAAGGTGCAAATTTATACGGAAACGGGGTATATATCGGGGGTAATTGCCGCCCAGCCGCCCCATCTTATGACTGCCGAGCAGAAAAACGCGCCCGTGAGCTATCAGACGCTGTTTATAGATATAGGCGCGTCGGATGCGGAAGAAGTCGCGGCGTGCGGGGTTAAGGTGGGCGCGCCCGTGGTGCCGCTCTCGCCGTTCGAATACGACCAAAAGCGCGGGATTATGCAGGGCAAGGCGTTTGACGACAGGTTGGGCGTAGCCGCGCTGTTGATTGCCGTTAAAAAACTGAAAAAAGAGCGGTTGAACGTGGATATTACGGGGGTAATTTCTTCGCAGGAGGAAGTGGGCGACCGCGGAATACGCGCCGCTATGCACCGCGTCAGGGCGGATGCTGCTATCTGTATCGAAGGCTGTCCCGCGGACGATACTTCCGCGCCCGCGTATATGATACAGGACGCGCTCCGCGGCGGGGTTATGCTGCGGCATATGGACGCCACCGTCATATGTACGCCGCGGTTTACTTCGTTCGCGCAGGGCGTTGCGGAAAAATCGGGCGTTAAGGTGCAGATGGCGGTTCGCTCGGGCGGCGGAAACAACGGGGCGTATATAATTTCGGCAAACGGCGGTACTCCCGTAATAGTTGCGGGAATACCCGTGAGATATATACACACCTTCAGCGGAATTGCGGCTATGGACGATTTCCAAAGCGTTGTGAATTTGAGCGTGGAGCTTTGCAAAAGCCTTAACGGGGATATAATTAAAGTATTCTGATTTTAAACGGTGAATATGGAAAAGAGTAAGAAGGGATATATAAGGCGGTTTGCAAAATATTATAAGCCGCACAAAAAATTGTTTATAATCGATATGGCGTGTGCGTTCGTCATTTCGGTGTTTAATCTTGCCTATCCTTACCTTACCAAAGAGATAATCAACGTGTTCGTACCCGACAAGCTGCTGTATTATATGCTTGCGGGGGCGGGCGCGCTGTTGGGGCTTTATATAATAAAAGCCCTTTTAAACTACGTGCTACAGTACTGGGGGCATCTTGTCGGAGTAAGGATTCAGGCGGATTTGCGCTCGGAGCTTTTCAACCATCTGCAAAAACTGCCCTTTTCGTACTTCGACGACAACAAGACGGGCGTTATTATGAGCCGTATGACGAACGACCTGTTCGAGATTTCCGAGCTTGCGCACCACGGCCCCGAGGATTTGTTCCTGTCGCTGGTTACCATTACGGGCGCGTTTATAATGCTTGCGTTCATTAACTTATGGCTCACCCTGATAACCTTCGTGTGCGTGCCGCTCGTCGTCGTGACCGCCGCGTTTATGCGCAGAAGAATGATAAAGACTTTTGCGCGGGTGCGCGTGGTGCAGGGCGAAATTAACGCCGATATCGAGAGCGCGGTTTCGGGGATAAGAGTTTCCCGCGCGTACGGCGCGCAGGAGCACGAGCGGGAAAAGTTCGAAAGGGGAAACGCCGAGTTCGTAAAGGCGAAGAGCGGGCAATATAAGGTTATGGGCGAATTTTTCTCGTCAATGAACTTCTTTATGGATTTCCTGTACTTTACGGTTATACTTTCGGGCGGGCTGTTCTTCTATTACGACTTTATAGACGTGGGCGAGTTTGCGGCGTTCGTGCTGTATATAATCACTTTGATTACGCCTATCCGCACGCTCACTACCATTTACGAGCAGATTCAGGAAGGTATGACGGGGTTTAAACGGTTTTGCGAAATTACAGATATTCCCGCGGAAACGGAAAAGCCCGACGCGATAGTTCCCGATACTCTTAAAGGCGAAATAGTTTTCGAAAACGTTTCTTTCGCCTATAAAAACGACGGCGAAGAGAATTGCGTAATAAAGAATTTTTCAATGAAAATTCCCGCGGGGCGCACTGTCGCGCTGGTGGGACCGTCGGGCGGGGGCAAGACTACCATATGCCACCTTATACCGCGGTTTTACGAGATTGACGGCGGAAAAATAACGATTGACGGGTACGATTTGCGGGATTTGGACAGGGCGGCGTTGCGCAGAAATATAGGCGTGGTGCAACAGGACGTGTTCCTTTTCAACGGAACTATCCGCGAAAATATCGCTTACGGAAATTTCGGCGCGAGCGACGAAGAGATTGAAGCCGCCGCGAAGAAGGCGAACATACACGATTACGTGGCGTCCCTGCCCGACGGTTACGGGACGCAGGTGGGCGAGCGGGGCGTAAAGCTCTCGGGCGGGCAGAAGCAGCGCGTTTCCATTGCGCGCGCGTTTCTTAAAAATCCGCCGATACTCATTCTCGACGAAGCGACTTCGGCACTCGATAACGCTACCGAGATGCAGATTCAGAGCGCGTTGCACGAGCTGAGCGCGGGGCGGACTGCGCTGGTCGTGGCGCACAGGCTTTCCACGATTAAAAACGCCGACGAGATTATCGTGGTTACCGCCGACGGCATCGAAGAGCGCGGAACGCACGAAGAGCTGATTGCAAAGGGCGGGGCGTACCGCGAGCTTTACGAGTATCAGTTTAAAAATACTTAAAACGGGGATTCGATATGATTTATTTCGTGGCGACGCCTATCGGCAATTTAAAGGATATTACCCTGCGGGCGTTGGAGATTTTGCGGGGCGCGGATATTATCTTCTGCGAGGACACCCGACACTCGGTAAAGCTTTTGAACGCGTACGATATTAAAAAGCCGTTGCAGGCGTGCCATAAGTTCAACGAGCGGGCGGCGGCGGAGAAGATTCTTGCGGCGGCAAGGGAAGGGAAGAGCGTTGCGGTCATTTCGGACGCGGGTATGCCCGTTATTTCAGACCCCGGGAATATCGTATGCTCGGTTTTGCGGGATGCGGGCGAGAAATTTACCGTTATACCCGGAGCGAACGCCGCGCTGTCGGCGTTGGTGCTTTCGGCAATGCCTGCGGACAGGTTTGCGTTTATCGGGTTTCTCCCCGATAAGGCGGGCGAGAAAAGGAAGCTGCTCGAAAGGTATGCAAATCTGGACATGACTACTATATTTCACGTAGCCCCGCAGGACGTGGACCGCGATATATGCGCCGTTTACGAAGTATTCGGCGAGCGGCGGGCGTGCGCGGTAAGGGAGATTACTAAGCTGCACGAAGAGTGCGTGCCGTTTACGCTTTCAAAGGGGCTGGCGGGTGAAAAGCGCGGGGAGTACGTGCTTATTGTGGAAGGGGCGAAGCCTTACAACGCGCTGTGCGGGTTGAGCGCGGAAGAGCATTTGCGGCAATATATTGCGGGGGGAATGGACAAAAAGGACGCCGTAAAGCAGGTTGCGAAGGACCGCGGCGTGGCGAAATCGGAAATATATAAAATAGCTTTAAAGCTTTAAAAAAAGCGGCGCGGACTTTTAAGTCCGCGCCGCTCTGTGCGTTAATATTAAAGAATGCTCATAAGCTTGTTGAAGTTCTTTTCCTTAGCTTTCTTGTAGCAGAAGAAAATGTCTATAAGCGGCCAGATGCCGAAGGTAATCCAGCCCAAAAGCAATTTTGCTACGCCGAGACCTACGTCGCCGATAACGAAACGGTCGACACCCAGTCCGCCAAGGAAGACGGAAAGCAATATAACGGTTACGGAATTATGTAACGGAGTGCAGAGTATTTCGTCGGCCACCGAATCGGGTGCTTCTGCAAGCTTGTTCTTTAAAAGAACTAACTTTTCCTGCGGCAGTTTGTCGCTGACCGCTGCTACAATTTGTCTTACGGTTTCTTCTCTCATAAATATTCTCCTTAGAATAATTAATACGAAACGATTGAATTTTATGACAAAATCGCTCGTTTTGTACCATTTTAAAACAAAGATTTGTAAAAGTCAACCGAATTGTACTATTTGAAGTTTAGTAATTACACAAATTGTATAATAGTTTCAAAAACGAGTGTGCGGTATGTTCAGGTTGAAAGAATTGAGATTGGAATGCGGGTTGAAGCGGAGTAAGGTTGCGGCAGACCTTAAGATTAACGCGGGAACTATCGCGAATTACGAAAACGGGATAAGGCAGGCTCCGTACGACTATTTAATTAAGTTTGCCGATTATTACGGGGTGAGTCTCGATTATATTTTGGGGCGGGAAAATTACGAGACGCCCGTGCGGGCGGCGCAGACTCTGAGCGCGGCGGAGATGCAGCTTATCGCCGATTACAGAAAGTCGGGGCAGCTGGGAAAGAGCAGGATTGCCGAGTACGCGCAGTTGTGGGCGGAAAGAAGTCAGACGGGAACGTAAAAAAAGCGGGGGCGGTTTTTCGAAAGCCGCCCCCGCGTAGTTTATTATTTAGAACGATGGGATTCTTCGACTGCGCTATGCTGCGCTTAGAACGACAAAGATAAACTGTTGCGCTCTGCTGGATTGCTTCGTCGCTACGCTCCTCGCAATGACGGAAAAGCGAGTGTGCAATGACGGAAAAGCGAGTGTGCAATGACGGAAAAGTGAGTGCGCAATGACGGAAAAGCGAGTGCGCAACGACGGGGGTGGGGGGGGGATGACAAAAAATACTGCGCGCCGTAAATTTTAATAGAATACTTCTTCTATAACGCCGCCGCCGAGACAGTAAGTTTGGTCGTAAAATACTGCGTACTGTCCTTCGGTTACCGCGCGCTGCGGCTCGGCAAATTCGACCAAAGCCCCGTCGCCTTTCAGCGTTACCGTAACTTGCTGTTCGCCCTGTCTGTATCTGAATTTGGCGGTGAGATTTTGCGTTGGACGGGGGATATACCCTATCCAATTCAAGCCCGATACGCGGCAGGCCTTGGAATACAGCGGGCTTTCGTCGCCGTGGGATACTATTAATACGTTGTTTTCAAGGTCTTTTTTTACAACGAACCAACGCCCGTCTTCTCCGCTTTTGCCGCCGAGGTCAAGTCCCCTGCGCTGACCTATCGTGTAGTACATAAGTCCCGCGTGTTCGCCTACCGTCTGCCCGTCGGGCGTGACTATTTTGCCGCTCTGTGCGGGAAGGTAGCCGCTTAAAAATTTGCGGAAGTTGCGTTCGCCTATAAAGCATATGCCCGTGGAGTCCTTCTTTTTCGCGGTGGCAAGACCGTTTTCAATCGCTATCCCGCGCACCCTTTCCTTGGGCAGGTCGGCGAGCGGGAAGAGTACGTTTTCAAGCTGGCTTTCGCGGACCTGATTTAAAAAATAGGTCTGGTCCTTGCCCGCGTCCGCGGCTTTTTTAAGGCGGGTTACGCCGTTGGCGCGGTCTATTCCGCAATAGTGTCCCGTGGCGACGAAGTCAGCGCCGAGCGCAAGGGCGTATTCGCGGAAGGGTCCGAATTTTATTTCGCGGTTGCAGAGCACGTCGGGGTTGGGCGTTCTGCCCGCCTTATACTCCGAAAGGAAGTGCGAAAATACCCTGTCCAGATATTGTTTTGCGAAGTTTACGCTGTAATAGGGGATATCCAACGCGCCGCACACGCGCCTTACGTCGGCAAAGTCTGCGTCTGCACTGCACGCGCCGTCGGGGGAAGCTTCTTCCCAGTTCATCATATATAGCCCGATTACTTCGTAACCCTGTTGTTTTAAAAGGAGAGCGGCTACAGAAGAATCTACCCCGCCGCTCATTCCTATTACGACTCTCGCACCCATTGCGTTGCTCCGAAAATTAATAAAATAATTATAACACGCCCGTTTAATATTTGCAATTAATTTGTTTTGTGGTATAATAGCAGGGTAAAAATATCGTACCCGTAGTGTAACCGGATAACATTACGGCCTCCGACGCCGTCGAGTTTGGGTTCGAGCCCCAACGGGTACACCAAAAGCTACAGGCGCATGCGAAAAAAGCGTGCGCCTGTAGTCGTGTTTTTTCGGTGGGGATTTAAGTTTAAAAAATTATCGGGTTATGATTTCCATATTGACAATAGTAAAATTATGGCGTAAAATTTAAGTAAAGATTAAAATCGTTTATTGCGGTATTACTTGCGGCGGGCTTGCTTATGAAATGCAAAATATATAGAAGCCGTTGAAGGGGAATTTAATGGTTAAAAAATTTTTAATGGCAAGTTTGTTGCTTGTATGCGCCGTTCTTTGTGTTCTGGCGGTTGCTTGCGGAACGGATAAGCCCGACGACGGGACCGGGGATAATACGAACGGCGGGCAAAATCCGCCCGCAGGGCATACCCACGAATACGGCGATTGGGTATCGAAGGGGGAAACTATGCACGGGCGTTTCTGTTCGTGCGGTTTCGAGCAGACTGAGTACCATAACTGGAGTCAAGGCATTATAACGAAAATTCCGACTTGTAAAGAAAAGGGTGAAATGACGTTTATTTGCGTTTTTTGCGAAGAGACGAGAATAACGGAAATAAAAGAATTTGCCGAACATATTTGGGGTTACGTTGAAGTTACCAAAGAGCCGACCTGCAAAGAAAACGGAATAAAAACATACACCTGTGTTACTTGTAATGACACTAAGACCGAAATTATTGACAAACTAACCGCGCACAGATGGGATGACGGTGAGATTACCAAAGAGCCGACCTGCAAAGAGAACGGAATAAAAACATACACCTGTGCTACCTGTAATGACACTAAGACCGAAATTATTGACAAACTAACCGCGCACAGATGGGATGACGGTGAGATTACCAAAGAGCCGACTTGTAAAGAGAACGGAATAAAAACATACACCTGTGTTACTTGTAAAGATACTAAAACGGAAATTATTGACAAACTAACCGTACACAATTGGGATGACGGTGAGATTACCAAAGAGCCGACCTGTAAAGAGAACGGAATAAAAACATACACCTGTGCTACCTGTAAAGATACTAAAACGGAAATTATTGACAAACTAACCGTACACAGTTGGGATGACGGTGAGATTACCAAAGAGCCGACTTGCAAAGAAAACGGAATAAAAACATACACCTGTGCTACCTGTAAAGATACTAAAACTGAAATTATTGACAAGCTTACAACTCATAACTTTAAAGACGAGTGGACTGTGACGGATTCAGTGCATTGTCACGAGTGCGTTTTGTGTCAGGAGCGAAAGGATATTGCCGCACATAATTTTTACGGAAACGAATGCTCGGTTTGCAGGTTTGTTAAAGGTTCGCAAGGGATTATCTACGTTTTAAACGACGACGGGAAGTCTTACTTCGTGCACTCTTTGGGAACGACGACGCAAAAAAGTATAGTTATAGCTTCGGTTTACAATGAGCTGCCCGTTACGAGAATAAAAGACAATGCGTTCAACGGCAGTGATATTACGGCCGTTTTTATACCTGACAGCGTAACGGAAATCGGTAGATATGCGTTTGCCGGTTGCGAAAATCTCGTTACGGCGAATATACCTGCCGGAGTAACCGAATTAAGTAGTGGCGTATTCAGCAATTGTCGTTCGTTGACGAATATAACTTTGCCCGACGGGGTAAGGGTGATAGGCGAGAGTGCTTTTGAATATTGCGGGTTTACCGAAATCAACTTCCTTAACAAGGTAAACGATATAGGAGAACGCGCGTTCGCCGGTTGCGAAAAGTTAGTTACGGTGAATATACCTGACAGTGTAACGGAAATCGGTAGATATGCGTTTGCCGGTTGCGAAAATCTCGTTACGGCGAATATACCTGCCGGAGTAACCGGATTAAGCAGTGGCGTATTCAGCAATTGTCGTTCGTTGACGGATATAAATTTGCCCGACGGGTTGGAATCGATTGGCGAGAGTGCGTTCGCAAGCTGTGAGTATTTGTTGAGCCTGACTATTCCCAAAACCGTAACTTTCGTCGGAAGAGAAGCGTTTTCAGATTGCAAGAGAATTACCGTTTACTGCGAAGCCGCGTCGAAGCCGAGCGGGTGGGACGAGAATTGGAATTGTCTCGAACAAGTCGACTTTACCGTTCCCGTCGTGTGGGATTGCGTAAACAACGACGCTGACGAGAACGGATATTTTTACGGCGTTATCGGTAACTTTAAATACGGGTTTAAAGACGGAACGGCCAAAGTAGTAAAGTATATTTCAAACGGCGACGGTGGCGTGGTAATTCCTCGCACTTTGACCTTTAAAGGCGAAAATTATACGGTAACTGAAATAGGTCGCACCGCGTTTATTCGCGGTAATTTTGCGAGCATCGTATTGCCCGACACGGTAACCGTTATAGGCGATTACGCCTTCCTTTCGTGTAAAAAAATAACCGAGCTGAACTTGCCCGACGGGGTGACGCATATGGGGGAAGGCGCGCTTGGCGATTGCGTTAAGTTGACTACTATTACCGTTCCCGACGGAGTGACGGAAATAAGCGACGGACTGTTTGAGGGTTGCAGTGAGCTGCGCACGGTAATTTTGCCCGACGAAATTGTTTCGGTAGGAAAGGACGCGTTTGCGTATTGTTATGCTATTACCGAGATAACGTTCGGCGACGGGTTGCAATCTATCGGTGAAGGTGCGTTTGGCGAATGTACGAGACTTGCAAGGATAACTTTGCCGTCGAGCCTGAAAACGATTGGCAGGTTTGCTTTTACCCGCGCGAACAAGCTGACCGAAATAATTTTTCTCGGGACGGTTGGGCAATGGAATGAAATCGTGACGGAAGAGAATTGGAACTACGAGTCCGGAAACTATACCGTTAAATGTATGGACGGAACGGTGGGTAAGGCGTAGACGGTGATATAATCTGAATAAAACGTTGAACGGTACCCGCGCGGTTGCGCGGGTACCGTTTCGTTCGGTACGGGTGGGTGGGATTGGTAATTTGCGGTTAAAAGTTAGCGTTGACAAATCGTCGGGGGTATGGTAGACTTTAAACAGAAATTTGAAGCGGGGTATTTATGACGAATATAGCAATAGTCGAAGACGACGTTAAAACGCAGGAGCTTCTCAAATCGTATTTAGCCGATTTTACCGCGAAGAGCGGGGAAGAATTCCGCGTACACTGTTTTGAAAATCCCGTTAATTTTCTTACCGATTACAGGGCGAATTACGATATAGTATTAATGGATATAGAGCTTCCGCATATGAACGGAATGGAAGTTTCGCATAAACTGCGCGAAATGGATAAGTCGGTGACGCTGATTTTCGTCACGAATATGGCCCAGTTTGCGGTTGAAGGCTACGCCGTGGACGCGTTCGACTATATCGTTAAGCCCGTTTCGTGCGACGATTTCGCTTTAAAGCTCGACCGCGCGCTTAAACGGATAAGGCGGGCGAGCGACGTGAAGTTGAAAATAGCCGTAAACTATTCGATAAAGCTCATTCTTTCGTCGCAATTGAAATACGTGGAGGTTATCGGGCATAAGCTTATATACCACACCGTGTCGGACGGTAATCTTACGACTACGGGTACTTTAAAGGAAGTCGAAGAAAAGCTTGCGGGGAAGGGTTTTGCCAAATGCAACAACTGTTACCTTGTAAATCTCCGGTTTGTGACGGGTATCGAAAAGCAGACGGTGACCGTCGGCGACGAAGAGTTGCAGATAAGCTACCCCAAAAGGAAGGACTTTATGCGCGCCCTTAACGACCATCTCGGCAGCGGGTCGGGTGGGGGGGGGCGACTTAAATGACCCAGCTGGAGTTTTACAAGTCTTTTCAGTTCGTTGCCGAGCTGATTATCGCCGAAGCGTTGTTCTGTCTGCGGCTTAACGGGCGGTCCAAATATTTTATAAGACTGCCGTTTGCGTTGGCGGGAGTGGTGCTGTTTTCTTTCCTTTTTCCCATAATTACGACCAACGCGTTCTACATTTCGTTCACGCGCACTCTATAGACGGAAACGACGAACCCGTTAAAATCAACTATATGACGAGAGCGGATTTCGAGAATACTTTCCCCTATCAGAAAGCCGAAAACAGACTTGCGGGTGCGGTAAAAACCGATACCCTTTACGTGAACGTAAATCCCGTGAACGACGCGTCGGACGAAGCCCCCGCATTCGGGCGGGCGAGCGACCTTACTCTTAAAGACGTGATAGGGCTCGATTACGACGAGAATGAGGATAAGTGGAACGAGCTTACGAGTAAGCTTACGCTTAACGAATGCGCGAATCTCGTAGTTATAGGCGGCTTCGGTACTATAGAAGTAAGCAAGATTGGTATGCCCAGAACGGTAGCCAGCGACGGCCCTGCGGGATTCAACAATACCGTTACGGGCGACGGCAACCTTAAAGCCGTTTGCTATCCCAGCGCGACGATAATCGGCTCGACCTGGGACTGGTATATGGGTTATCAGGTGGGCAGAGCGATAGGTATCGAAGGTAAGGCACTAGGCATAAGCGGCTGGTACGGTCCCGGCGCGAACCTGCACCGCAGCGTTATGGGCGGCAGAAACTTCGAGTATTACTCCGAAGACGCAAGACTTTCGGGTATAATCTGCGCTTACGAAGTGTACGGCGCGAAAGAGCAGGGACTTACTTCTTACGTAAAGCATATTGCCGTGAACGACAGCGATTCGGGCCGTAACGGCGCGTATAAGTGGCTTACCGAACAGAATTTGAGAGAAAACTATCTGTTGCCTTTCGAGCTTATAGTAAAGGTGGGCAAGGGTAACGGAATGATGAGTTCGGTTGACAGAATAGGCTCAACCAGAGCTGCGTCAAGCTACGCGTTGCTTACCGCCGTTCTCCGCGACGAGTGGGGCTTCCGCGGCACGGTAATTACCGACTATTATCAGAATTCTCATCAGTCCGCCCCCGGAATATGGGCACCCAGCCAAGCCGGCGATACTGTACACGACGTGGACGAGTGCGTCCGCGCGGGCAACGATATGCTCTTGTGGACGGACGGAAATATTAATTTCTTTAACGATGCGGACAGCAATACCGCGAAGAAGGCTATACACCAATCCGCTAAAAACATTATTTATACTTACGCCGACACCGTGCATTTTGCCGAGACGGCGCAGGGACTTGATAAGGGTTCGATGATTGGCGAAAGCGTTGAAGTGTTTGCTTGGTGGATACCCGTTCTCGTGGTCGCGGACGTGGTTGTTGCCGGGCTGCTGGTAACGTGGGGATTACTGCTCTTCAAAAAGAAGAAAGTGCGTGAAGAAATTTCCGACGACGATTCCGCAGCCGATTAAACCGTAATTATATTTAAACTTTAAATTATATTTCGTGAGAATTCCCGCCCGCGCTATTGCGCGGGCGGGAATTTTTTACGAGAAAATACCGTTCGTCGGGAGAGTAACGCCGTTGAACGGTGGGCTGAATGACAGGGAGTGATTGCGCAATGTTTTTCCGGATTGCTTCGTCGCTACGCTCCTCGCAATGACGGGAAAGGAAAGGCTCGCAATGACGGGTGTGGTTGTGCGGAATGATGCTGTTACACGGTGGATTCTTCACTTCGTTCAGAATGACAAGGGTGCGGTTTCGCGGTCGGACGACAAAACGGGACTTTTTTCTCTTTTTATTTCTGTCCGTGTTGTCGGGCGGGCGTTGACTATCCGCGTGAAAAGGTATATCATATAATAGTTAACGTTATACGAAAACGAACGGAGAATGTGAAAATGATTAAAAAGAGAATTATTACCTTTTTATGCGCGTCCGTCGTATGCGCTACGGCTTGCGCTTTCGCCGCGTGCGCGCACGAATGCGATTACGGGGAATGGGAAACGGTGAAGGTTTCCACCTGTATCGAAAAGGGTTACAAAGTAAGAGTTTGTAAGGACCCCGACTGCGGAAAGCGGGAGCGGGCGGAGCTTGAAATAGACCCCGACGCTCACAGGCTGAATACGGTGACTGCGGAAGCGGCGGGCTGTGAAAATGACGGACACGTGGCGTATAGCCACTGCTCGCTGTGTTTGAAGAACTTTGACGGCGACGGAAATGAAATTGCCGCGGGCGACGAAATTATTCCCGCCGCGCACGATTTTACCGAATATTCCGCGGTGGCGGCTACCGACCATGCCCACGGAAGGGTTGCTTATAGGCATTGCGAGACCTGTAAAAAAGATTACGACGCGGCTACGGGCGAAATTCTTGCCGACGCGGTTATACCCGCTAAGCACGCGGATTACGACAGGGATACGCTGTATTGCCGGACCTGCGAAAAGTACGTTATAACTACGGTTGAGCAATTTAAGGCGTTCCGCGACGGCGTGAACGCGGGGAACGGCTACGACGGCAAAACGGTCGTTTTAGACGCCGATTTGGATTTGAAAAACGAAGAATGGACGCCCATAAACTCGTTCAAGGGTACTTTCGACGGGCAGGGGCATACGATTAAAAACCTTAAAATATCCGGCGGGGATAATCTTGGGTTGTTCGGCAGACAGTGGCAGATTAGGGCGGTTATAAGCAACTTCACGATAGACGGCGCAAATATTTCGGGCGGCTCGAGCGTGGGTGTGGTGCTTGGGAACACGGCGTCTACCGCAGTTACGGACGTAACGGTGAAAAACGCGAGAATATCCGCCAACCATTACGCGGGCGGCATAGTGGGATACGCTTATACGGAAATAAGCGGTTGCACCGTGGAAGGGCTTGAAATCGTTTGCGTGCCCGATATGGGCGCAGACGGCTATGACAACGGCGACAAGGTAGGCGGGATAGTGGGCTACCTTTGCTCGGGCAAAGCGGAGAGATGCACCGTTTCAAAAATCAGCCTTAAAGGTTACCGCGACGTGGGCGGTATTGCGGGGACGGCAACCACGGGCGACGGTCCAGTTTCGGTTACGGGTAACGCTGTGTCGGACGCGACCGTTTGCGTTGACCAGACCGTAAACCATTACGGGGATAAGGCTCCTAACGCGGGCGAAATAGTGGGCAGGGTTATAGGTTCGGTAGTTATGGAAAACAACTCGCACGGGCGGGTGACGATAGATATTAAACTCAATTCGTAAATTTATTGCGGCGGTCGGTTGCGACCGCCGCTTATTTGCGCCGTTGACTATAAATTACCTGAAAAATTTTTTAAATTAGGTAGATTTTTACTCTTTGGATATGGTATTATGTAAATAGACGAATTATAATTAATTACCACAGACGGAAAATAATATGGGTAAACCTAAGAAAAAGCTTCTGATTGCGGACGGAACGGAGTTTAACCGTTCGGTTTTGGCGGACGCGGTCGGTAAAGAATACGATATACTTTTCGCCCGCGACGGGGCGGAAACTGTAAAATATATACGCAGTTACGGCACCGATTTATCGCTCGTGCTTATGAATGCGGCTATGCCTAAAATAAGCGGAACGGAAGTTCTGGAAATGATGAACGGCTATAAGTGGATAAGGGATATCCCCGTTATAGTCGTTTCTTCCGACGCCCGTTCCGAGATTGCGGAAAGGGCGTTCGGGCTGGGCGCGATTGATTTCGTTGCGATACCTTTCGAACCAAAAGTAATTGCGTGCCGCGCGAAGAACGCAATCGCCGTTTACGAACGGCAGAAAAAGCTTCTGGGACTTATAGAAGAACAGGTATACAAGCAGGAGAAGGAGCAGTCCTTAACCATAAACGTGCTGGGCTCGGTAGTGGAGTTCCGCAACGGAGAGAGCGGCATGCACGTGCCGCACATCTACGCGATGACCGAAATACTGTTGCAGAACCTTTTGAAAATATCCGACAAATACAAGCTGACGCCGCAGGAAATTTCGCTGATTGCAACGGCGTCCGCCATGCACGACGTGGGCAAAATTTCGGTTGACGAGAAAATTTTAAACAAGCCCGGTAAGCTGACGGCGGGCGAGTTCGAGCTGGTGAAAAAGCACACCGTTTACGGCTCGGATATGCTTGAAAAAATACCGTTCAACAGGAACGCGCCCCTTTTGGGCAGGGCGAAGGAGATTTGCCGCTGGCACCACGAGCGGTACGACGGCAAGGGCTACCCCGACGGATTGCGCGGGGACGCCATTCCCATTGCCGCGCAGGTGGTTGGGCTTGCCGACGCGTACGACGCGCTGACGAGCGACCGACCCTATAAAAAGGCTTACAGCCACGACGCGGCGGTGGAAATGATTGTAAACGGCGAGTGCGGGGCGTTCAATCCCGTGCTTATAAAGGCGTTGAAATGGGCGGCAAGCAATATACAGAACGAGCTGAGAATGAGCTCGCTTTCGGGCGCGGGATATCGCGACGTGGCTCGCATTACCCGCGAACTCGTCTCCCGCGGGGAAACTTCGGTTTCGGGGCGGGCGGTCGAGCTTATGGGGCGGGAGCGCGCGAAGTTTGAATTTCTTGCGGAAAGCTGTAAGGATATAGTTTTCGAAATTAACGCCGAGCCGCGGTTTCTGAGCTTTAAGGACGGGGATGCGGCAAGGCTGGGCGTTTCGCCTGCGGTTACCGCGGACGACGCGAAGGGTGCGTTAAACGCGGCATATAACGGGGTTTACGGGCTGTTCGGGCTTCCGGACGCGGCTACTGCGGAAAGACCCGAAATCTGCAAGGACTTAAAGCTTATAATAGACGGCGTAGAGAAGGTATGCAGGGTGCGTTTACTTGCGCACTATGCGGGCGCGAACTGCGTTTTCGACGGCGCGGTAGGAATAATCGAAACGGGGGATTGATATGACTTTACGGGAATTTTACGAAGTTACGGGCGGAGATTACGGCGACGTGATGGGGCGGTTCGTTACCGAAGAACGGGTTTTGCGGTTCGTGCGCAAATTCCCCGCGGACGGCAGTTTTGCCGCGCTTAAAAGCTCGCTTGCGGACGGAAACGCCCAAGAAGCGTTCCGCGCGGCGCACACCGTTAAGGGCGTGGCGCAAAATCTCGGGTTTACCGCGCTTTTTACCGTTGCGGAAGTAGTTACGAATATTTTAAGGGGCGGCAGTCTTGCCGTTGACGAACGCATGCCCGAGCTGGAAAGACTGTATAACCTTACGGTGGAGAGTATTGCGGCTTTAGACTGAGAATAATTTAATTTTCTGTTACAAAGGAGAATATAAAAAAATGCAAATGATTTACGGCGTAAAGGACAGACCCAAGGCGGGCAGATTAATTCTGTTTGCGTTGCAACAGCTGCTTGCCATACTCGCGGCGACCATTGCGGTGCCTATGGTAATAAACAGCAATTTCCCCGACGCGCATATGTCGCCTTCGGCGGCGTTGTTCGGCGCGGGTGTGGGAACGCTCGTTTACCTGTTGTTCACCAAATTCAAAAGCCCGGTGTTTTTAGGCAGTTCGTTCGCCTTTCTCGGCTCTATGCTCGCGGCGTTCGGCGGCGGTGTTTCCGCATCGCTGGGGTATTTAGGCATTATAATCGGCGCGGTGTTCGCGGGAATAGTTTACGTGATTATAGCCGTAATAGTAAAGTTTGCGGGCGTTAAGTGGATAAATAAGATTATGCCCGCCGTGGTTATCGGCCCTACCGTTGCAATAATAGGACTTTCGCTTGCGGGTAACGCCGTGGGCGACCTTATGAAGGGCAACGTGTTCGAACAGCTTACCGAGTGGGCGATTAAAATCGACGAAAACGGCGCGATGGTATTTGAAAACGGACAGCCCGTCGTAGAGCAGATTACCGTTAACGGGATGCTTTGCTCCCCGTATATAGCCCTGTTATGCGGGCTTACGACGCTTGCGGTTACCATCGTATGCTCCGTTTACGGCAAGAAATTCATTAAGATGATTCCGTTCGTAATGGGCATACTCGCGGGCTACGGGCTTGCGGCGATATTCACGGGGTTCAGCTATCTCCCCGGCGCGGAATGCCTGCGCGTTATCGACTTTGAAAAGTTCCTTAATATGCAGTGGTATCCCGACTTCGCTTTCTTACAGCCCATACTTAAGCCCGAGCTTGACGCGGGCAGCGCGGGCAGTATAGGCGCGTATATCGGCACTATTGCCGTTGCGTATATTCCCGTTTCTTTCGTGGTTTTCGCAGAACACATTGCGGACCACAAGAACATTTCTTCGATAATAGAGACCGACCTTTTATCCGACCCCGGACTTTCGAGAACGCTTTTGGGCGACGGCGTGGGTTCGATGGTGGGCGCGGTGTTCGGCGGTTGCCCCAACACCACTTACGGCGAGTCGGTGGGGTGCGTGGCGATTTCGGGCAACGCGTCCGTAATTACCATACTCGTAACCGCGATAATGGCTATAGTTTCGGCGTTCATAGCTCCGTTCGTAACTTTCCTTTCCACCATACCGTCGTGCGTAATGGGCGGCGTGTGCATCGCGCTTTACGGATTTATCGCGGTATCCGGTCTGAAAATGGTGCAGAACGTAGACCTTAACGAAAACAAAAATCTGTTCGTCGTGTCCGTGATACTCATTGCGGGTGTGGGCGGAATGACGCTCGACTTCGGTCCCGTTATCGTTACCGAAGTTGCCTGCGCGCTCATTCTCGGCGTGCTTACGAATTTACTCGTAAATATCAGGGGCAAGAAGGGCGGCGACGGTGAAAAGCAGCTTACCATAGACGATGCGGCGGAAATTACCCGCGAAGAAAATAAAGATGCGAAAGAAGGTAAAGACGATGGAAAGGTTTAAGAACGTATTCGTATTCGACCACCCTTTAATCAAGCATAAGGTTGCCATACTCCGCGACAAAAAGACGGGAATGAAGGAATTCCGCGAGCTGGTGGAAGAGATTACCACCGTTATGACTTACGAGAGTATGCGGGACGTGGAGCTCGTTCCCGTCACGGTTGAAACCCCGCTTGAAAAGTGCGTGCAGTATAAGTTCCCCGAAGAGAGCGTGGCGATAGTGCCTATTCTGCGCGCGGGGCTTGGAATGGTGAACGGCGTGCATAAGGTTTTTCCCACGGCGCGGGTGGGGCATATAGGTATGTACCGCGACGAAGAGACGCTGGAGCCGCAGGAATATTACTGCAAGCTGCCCGACGGAATAGAGAACAAGACGGTGTTTTTGGTTGACCCCATGCTTGCGACGGGCGGTTCGGCGTGCGACGCTCTGGACGCTTTAAAAAAGCGCGGGTGCAGGAAAATTAAGTTTATGGCTATAATCGGCGTTCCCGAAGGGGTGGAAAAGGTGGCTAAGGCGCACCCCGACGTTCCCGTTTACGTGTCCACTCTGGACAGGCAGTTGAACGAGAACGGGTATATTCTGCCCGGACTGGGTGACGCGGGCGACAGGCTTTTCGGAACGAAGTAAGGGTTTTGATTTGGTTTTTGGCAATGTTCGTGTGGATTGCTTCGTCGCTACGCTCCTCGCAATGACGGGGTAGAAAATGTGCGCAAAGTGTCGTGCTGTGCGCTCACGCGCAATGACGGGAGAGAAAGGGTTGAGCGGAATGACGGAAAGGGCGGAATTACAACGGTATTTTATCTTCGTTTTCGATAAAAGCGTTCTGTAAATCCATGCCCACTTTTACGCCGATATTTAGTACGCTTATTAATGCGAGATAATATTCGTGTTCGATTTTCAAATGGAAAAGGGATATACAGCGATTTAAAAGTTTCTTTCCGTCTTCGTCGAGTGAGATTTCGAGTTTTTGCCGTGTTTCTTTATAATCTTTTTTGAAACCGAATTCGTCTTCTTCGTCTGCGCAGCATATTACCTTTGATACCCATTCGTTTACTAAAAGTTCGTATAGCGCTGAAGTTTTCATTGATTGCTCCTTATTCAGGGTATTGCGGTGTAAATTTTATCTTACAACCATTTTACCACAGTAGTTGCGTGTTGTCAATAGTTATTGTAAACTTTATCTTACATTTTATTATGAAAAATTTATTTGCGATTAGATTAACTAAATATATAGAAAGTATCGGTTTAAGCAAGCGTAAATTTGCGGAAAAGATAGGAGTTTCCGCAATGAGCGTTTCAGATTGGACTACGGGTAAAATTCAACCTAACGCAGAAAGTATATATAATATTTGTTTGAAATGCGGATTGAGTGCGGATTATTTATTGGGTTTGACTGATAAAGAAATATATTAATTTTAAAACTTTTGCGCATTGTTTGGGGGGATTGCTTTGTCGCTACGCTCCGCGCAATGACGGTGGCGGAATGACGGGGAGCGGGGAGATAAAGATTAGCTCTTTAAACGATTGCAAAAGGTTATTTTGTCGGCTATAATATAGCGGTAACTAATTTCAAGGAAGAAAATAAATGATAGAAGTATCCAAAAGAATAACTACGATTGCGCCGTCGATGACGCTTGCTATTTCCGCGAAAGCCAACGAGCTGAAGGCGGCGGGAATCAAAGTTATTAATTTCGGCGTGGGCGAACCCGACTTTAACACTCCGAAATTCATTTGCGACGCCGCTAAGGACGCGCTTGACAAGGGCTACACCAAATACGTTGCCGCGGCGGGGTTGCCCGCCCTTAAAAAGGCTATCGCAAAAAAATTAAAGACGGAAAACGGTCTGGATTACGACCCGTCGCAGATAATAGTTTCCAACGGCGCGAAGCACTCGATATTCAACGCCATATTCGCCGTTATCAACCCCGGCGACGAAGTTCTTATACCCAAGCCCTACTGGCTGACTTATCCCGAAGTGGTTAAAAGCTGCGGCGGCGTTCCCGAATATATTTACGCGACGCCCAGACACGGTTACAAGATTACCGCGGCGCAGGTGGAGGCGGCTATCCGTCCGCAGACGAAGATGCTCATTTTCAACAGCCCGTGCAACCCCACGGGCGCGGTGTACACCGAGAGCGAAATACGCGCCATTGCGGAAGTTTGCGTGGCGCACAACATAGTGGTGCTTGCGGACGAAATTTACGAAAAGCTCATTTACGGCGGCGAAACGCATTTTTCGATTGCGCAATGCTCGCCCGAAATGAAGGATTTGACGATTGTCATTAACGGCGTTTCAAAGAGCTACGCTATGACGGGGTGGCGGCTTGGCTATCTTGCCTGCCCGCCCAACGTTGCGAAGGCGATTGCGTCCTTTCAGAGCCATTCTACTTCGAACGTGAACACTATGACGCAGTACGCCACGCTTGCCGCGCTGGAAGGGGACGACGGTCCTATGCGCGAGATGGTGGCGGCGTTCGGCAGGCGCAGGCAGAAGATGCTTGAAAAGCTTGACGGAATGAAGGCGTTGGGGCTGGACTACGTTAAGCCCGACGGCGCGTTTTACGTTATGTTGCTGTGCGACAAGCTGTACGGCAAAAGGTATAAGGGCAAGAAAATTCACGGCAGTATGGACGTTGCCGATATGCTTTTAGAACACGAGCAGGTTGCGATTACCCCCGGAGTATGCTTCGGCGACGACGACGCGGTGCGGCTTTCGTACGCGCTGTCTACGGCGGATATGCTCGACGGGCTTGACCGCATTGCGCGGTTTGCGAAGGAGTGCGAATAAAGTCCGTTTAAATTTTTAAAAAAAAGTGCGAAAACCTATTGATATTCCATAAAAAAACTGATAAAATATAATAAACCATAAGTATAAGCTTATCAGGAGGGTTACGATGATTAAAATTATTTACGGTTCTAAAGGCACGGGCAAGACCAAAAAGCTTATCGCCGAAGCGAATAAGAACGCGCAGGACGCGAAGGGGCTGAGCGTTTTTATAACCGATAACAAGAGATGTATGTACGACGTGGCGCGCAATATCCGCTTTATTGACGTTACCGACTGGAACGTTGCGGGCGAGGACGCGCTGTGCGGGTTCGTTAAAGGGGTTGCGGCTTGCAACAGCGACCACGAATATATCTACATAGACGGCGTTGCGAGAATGTCCGGCAAGGACGTTTCCGAGCTTGCGGGAATTTTCTATATGCTTGACAAAATTTCCGCCGAGAACAAAATTACGATTACCGTTACTTTCAGTTGCGACGAGGATAAGTTGCCCGAGTTCGTTAAAAAGTACGTATAAACGTAAAGACCAAACGGAAAGCAGACGGCGGCGCAAACGGCTTTTAAATAGGCTTATTTTGCGTTGCCGTTTTTTGAATTTTAACGCTTTACAAGCGGGAGTATGGCTGTTTTAAGGAGCGATAATGAAATTTGTAAGCACGAGAGGCGGGGAAAAGGTTACGGGAGCGCAGGCTATAGTAAGGGGTCTGTCCGCAAACGGCGGGTTGTTCGTTCCCGAAAAGTTTCCGCAGGTGAGCGCGGAAGAGCTGGAAGGGTTGCTCGAAGCGGATTATGCGGAGAGAGCGGCGCATATTCTCGGTAAATATCTTGACGAATACGACAGGGACGGGCTTTTGTCCGCGTGCAGGAGCGCGTATGCCAAGTTCGACGGGGGCGACCCCGCGCCTTTGGTGCGCATAGACGACGGCGTGTATATGCTGGAGCTTTGGCACGGTCCTACTTTGGCGTTCAAGGATATGGCTCTTACTCTTTTGCCCTATCTCTTGCGCAAAGGGTGCGATATATGCGGCGTTAAAGAGCAGATATTGATACTTACCGCGACTTCGGGCGATACGGGTAAAGCCGCGCTGGAAGGGTTTAAGGACGCGGACGGGGTCAAGATTACCGTATTTTATCCTTCGGACGGCGTTTCGAAGATGCAGAAGCTGCAGATGTGCACGCAGGACGGCGCAAACGTGAACGTGGTTGCCGTGAAAGGCAATTTCGACGACTGCCAGAACGCCGTGAAAGAGATATTTTCCAACCCCGATTGCGCGGCTAAGCTGAAGGAAAAGAACTATATTTTATCTTCGGCTAACTCGATAAACTTCGGCAGGCTTGCGCCGCAGATTGCATATTATTTTTCGGCGTATCTCGATTTGGTTTCCGCAGGGCAGATTCCGATGGGCGAAGAGATAGACTTTACCGTGCCTACGGGCAACTTCGGAAACATACTCGCCGCTTATTACGCGAAACAGATGGGGTTGCCGGTAAGGCGGTTGCACTGCGCGTCCAACTCCAACAACGTGTTGACCGAGTTTATCGCGACGGGCGTTTACGATTTGCACCGCGAATTTATAAAGACGACTTCGCCGTCTATGGATATACTCGTTTCTTCAAATCTCGAAAGGCTTATTTTCGAGCTTTCGGGCAGGGACTATAAGCTGACGGCAAGCCGTATGAAGGACCTTAAAACGGGCGGTAAATACGCTATATCCGCGGGGGAACTGGAGAAATTGCAGGAAACCTTCGACGGCGGGTACGCCGACGAAGAGAGCTGTGTGGAAGCGATGTACGACGTGTTTATAGACGCCGGGTACGTTATGGACACGCACACGGGCTGTGCGATGAAGGTTGCCGTGGACTGGTTTGAAAAGCACAAGAAGGACGAGACAAATATGGTTATCGTTTCCACCGCCAACCCGTATAAGTTCCCGCAGGACGTGCTTTACGCCGTTACGGGCAACGACGTTAAGGACAGCTTTAAGGGCGTAAAAAGGCTGCACGCCGCAACGGCAATGGCCGTGCCCAAGTGCCTTAAAGAGTTGAAGGACAAGCCCGCGCGCTTTACCAAAACGTGCGACGGGAAGAAGCTTTTCGACGAAGTGCTTGAATTTATAAAATAATTATATATAAATTATAATACCCCGTTACGGTAAACCGTAACGGGGTATTATGTTTTCGGTCGGTGAAAAATGGCTATTGACAATTAAAAAAGCGTGTGATATATTCGGGAAAACGGGGGAGAACATGGTTATTAACGTTGCAATCGTCGACGACGAGCAGAAGGAAAGACGGAAGCTGCGCGAGTGTTTGGAGTTTATCGGAAAGCAGAAAATAAAGTTTGCCGTGAGCGAGTTTTCGGGTGCGGAAGAATTCTTGTTAAAGTACGAGCCGGTGTACGACGTGGTATTTATGGACATACAGTTAGGCGCGACCGACGGGATAGATGCGGCGAAGGCGTTGCGAAAGATTGACGCCACGGTGATTATTATTTTCGTTACCAATATGGCGCAGCTTGCCGTGCGCGGGTACGAAGTGAACGCGATGGACTTTATCGTAAAGCCCGTGGAAAAGCTGACTTTCGCGCTTAAGTTCAAGCGCGCCCTTGGCAGGCTCCTGCCAAGGGAGAACAGTAAAATACTTATTAAGCAGGACGGGGATTTTATAAGCGTGAACCCGTGCGCGTTGAGATACGTCGAAGTGGACGGGCATTACGTGGTTTACCATTCGCCCGACGGGGCGGTGAGAGAGTATACCACTCTTTCCGCGGCGGAAAAGAAGATAAGCGCGGGCGGGGCGTTCGTGCGGTGCAACCGCGGGCAGGCGGTTAATCTGAGATTCGTCACGGCGGTAAGGCGGGACACGGTGGAGATTGACGGCGAAGAACTGATTCTTGCAAGGACGCAGAGAAACGCGTTTATAAAGGCTTACGCCGAATATATGGCTGGGGGCAAATGATGTTTTCAACGGGGAATTTAACTTTTATAGCGGGGCTGATACTCGCGCAGGGCGTGCTGATTTATTCTTATCCCAAACGCAAATTATTTTGGGCACGCGTGCCTGCGGCGATTGCCGTATGTCTTTTGCTTGCGTACTTTTTTCCTTCGCCGAAAGACCTTATTTACAACCCCTATTATTCGCTTTTAAGGTTTGCGGTGCTGTTCGGTTACACCTTTGCGGGCGCGGCATTCTGTTTTAACTGCGGGACGGGTGCGGTGTTCGCCGCGTGCGTTGGCGGTTACGCTCTGCAACATATCTCTTATCACTGTTATTCGATGCTGTGCCTTATCGATTGGTTTCCCGCGGGGTGGTGGACGGAGCTTTTAATCTGCCTTGCGCTGTGCGTTATTGCGTTTTTAACCGTGGGCAGGTACGCCGCGAAGAAGTATTTTTACGAATATTACAGCCCGAGAATGGTGTGGATTTCGGGAATAACCATTCTTATCTGCGTGGGGCTGAGCCGTTTCGGACGGTTGAGCCGCGGGGATACGATTACCGCCGTATGCACTTCGCTTTACGCTATTACCTGTTGCGTGCTGGTTCTTGTGCTGCAATATTTCGTCTATAACTTCGCCCAAGTGAAGGCGGAAAAGGAGACGCAAAGGCGTTTAGCCGAAGAAGAAAGGAAGCAGTACGAGATAAGCAAGACGAATATGGAGCTTTTAAATATCAAGTGCCACGACGTTAAACAGCGGTTAGAGAGCGGAAGGCTTGCCGACGGCGAGAGAGAAAGTCTTGCCGAGCTTATCGGAATTTACGACGAGACCGTAAAGACGGGACTGGAAGGGCTGGACGTTATACTCAACGAAAAGGCGGTGCAATGCAGAAGGCAGGGGATTAAGTTTACCTTTCTCGGCGACGGCGCGTGCCTTGCGTTTATGAACGCGATGGACGTTTATTCGCTGTTCGGCAACGCGCTTTCTAACGCCGTTGAAGCGGTGGAAAAGGTGGACGACCCCGAAAAGAAAACCATAAGCATTACGATTGAGAAAAAGGGGGATTTGGTTTTGGTGAACGTGGTGAACTGGTTCTCGGGCGGGTTCCGCAGGGAGAACGGGTTGCCCGTGACTACAAAAAAGTCGGAGATTGGGTTTCACGGGTACGGAATGAAGTCAATCAGAAACGTTGCGCAGAAGTATCGCGGGGATATTGCGATTACGACGGACGGCGGGGTGTTCGGGTTGAGCGTCTATCTTTTAAGCGACAAGAATTAAATTTATGCGGTTGGTTTTAAAGACGTTTTAAAGCCGCGGCGCGTTTGTTACGCGCCGCGGCTTTTTTCAGTGGGTGTTGACCCGTGGAGTTCTTCGACTGCGCTACGCTTCGTTTTGCGCAAAAGTATATAATTTTTACAATAAGGTGCGCAAAGTATCGCACTTCGCGCTCACGCGGGACGACAAGGAAAAAGTGCTTAGGACGACAGAAGGGGGGGTGGTGTTTTGTGTTCTGCTGGATTGCTTCGTCGCTGCGCTCCTCGCAATGACGGGGAGAAAGGGTGCGCAATGACGGGGAGAAAGGGTGCGCAATTACGGGTGGGGAAGACGGGTGGGGGGGGGTATGATTTAAGTTGTTAAATGGGTTAAAAATTGTTAATCGTTATCAAAAAATGACAATTCGCACTGAAAAAGCGGGATTTCGCGCTTTATCCGACAAAAATTTTTAAAAGGCGGTATTATTTTTTCAAGAATTAAAAAGGAGAAGGTTATGGAAAAAATCAAAAACTTTTTTAAAAGCAAAAGTTACGGATTTTACGTTACGGTTGCCGTAGTACTTCTGACGCTGATAACTTCAATCGTATACGCCGATTCGTACGGTAGAAACGAGCGGTATATGTCGTGGGCGGGGTTTGCCGTTATGCTTGCCGGCATATTCGTTGCCGCGGGGCTTACCGCGTTTAAACGGTGCGAGTTCGCGCCGCCGGTGCTTGCGCTTGCGAATTTCGTCGCGATGATGCTGTATATCACCAACATTTACAACTACGTGGTGGTCGTAATGGTGGGCATAGATATTTCGAGTTTCAGTACGCAATTCATAGCTTGCACGACTTTGTTCGCGATATTGCTGGTTGCAAGCGTTGCGAATATCTTCTTCAAACAGTCTAAGGAGGAAAAATAATGAACGTTAAGCTTAAGCTGCAAAAGGCGGCTATAACCGCGTCCACGATATTTTTCGGCGTGATGATGACGGCAACGCCCATTCTCTGGGCAAACGAAGATACCATTTCTTCCGCGCTCGGTCAGCCTATTTCCGATACCGTTACGGTTGGCGACAAGAAATACACTGCGGAGGAGCTGGAATATTACAAGTCCGATTTCAAGAGCATTAAAGAGCTGGTTATGAACGGCTTTAAGGTTCAGGAAAAGGAGCAGGCGGAAGGCACGGTGCTTTTAAAGAACGACAACGATGCGCTGCCGCTTGCAAAGGGCGCGAAGGTAAACGTGTTCGGCGTGACGGGCGCGGCTCCCTTTTACGGGGCGAGCGGTTCGGGCGGTATAGATACTACCGAAGCGATAGGCTGGTACGACGCGTTCCGCGGATACGCGCACACCAACCCGTCAGAGCCTAAGGAAAAGGTTAAGGGCGACACCTTACTCGACATAAACGAAAAGCTTGCGACCGATTACACGGCATGGTCGCACGCTTCGGGTGGCGGCGGCTGGGGGAGCAGTGCTACTCCGGACTACCCCGAATATTATCCTTCGAGCAGTACGAGCAAGGTAAACATAGGCGACGTGCCCTGGGAAACCGTTAAGACGGGTACGGGCTACGCGGACGTGGAGCAGTACGGCGACGCGGCGATTTACGTGATTAAAAGAACGGGCGGCGAAGGCTACGACCTGCCCGCAACCAGCGGTAAAAACGCGCAGTACGGCAACCAGAATTACGCCGTAGCGTCTACCAACGACGGTACTTACGGCGACTATCTGCAATTGAGCCCCACCGAAAAGACCGTGCTTGCGGGGCTGAAGGAGCTTAAAGAGCAGAAAAAAATAAAGAAAATAGTACTTATCCTGAATATGGCAAGCACCATACAGCTGGATTTCCTTAAAGAAGATACTTACGGAGTGGACGCGTGCCTGCTTACGGGTTCGGTAGGCGAAGTGGGAACGGTTGCCGTTGCAAAGCTTCTGACGGGCGAATACAATTTCAGCGGCGGCGTATCGACTACGCTGTGGTACGACAACCTGAAAAACCCCGTAAACAGCAACTTTATGGACCAGAACTATTTCTTTACTTACTCGAATTACGCCGATTTCGGGTTCGGCAATCCCGCGCTCGACAATCAGTATCAGTCCACCTTCACTACCTATACCGTTTATCAGGAAGGTATGTATCTTGGCTATAAATACACCGAAACCCGATATGAAGATTATGTGGCCGGGGCGGAAAAAGTAGGGGAATACGATTACGGCAACGTGGTGGCGTATCCGTTCGGTTACGGGCTTTCCTACACCGACTTCTCGTTCTCGAATATGAGAGTTTCGAAGTCGGGCAAGAGCTATACCGTGACGGTAGACGTTAAAAACGAAGGCGGGTACGCGGGCAAAACCCCCGTGCAGATTTACGTGGCGAAGCCCAACACTTCTTACGCGATAGAAAACGGCATACAGGTGCCGAGCGTGGAGCTTATAGACTTCGGCAAGACGGGCGAAATTCCCGCGGGGCAGACGCAGTCGATTTCTATCGAAGTGAACGAGAAATATTTCGCGTCGTACGATACTTTCGGCGCGGGTACATACGTTACGATGAACGGCGATTATTACCTTATTGCGGCGCAGGACGCTCACGAAGCGGTGAACAATCTGCTTGCGGCTAAGGGCTATACCCCCGAAAATACTTCGGGAAGAATGGACGCGGCGGGCGACGCCGACCTTACCGAAAAGCTGGGCTACCGTTTCGACGACAAAACCTTTGCGTATACCGAAAAGGACGGCTACCCGATAATCAACCAGTTCGGTTTTGCGGATATAAACACTTACGAAGGCAAGGGTAACAATTCCGTAAAATATTACGACAGAACGGATTGGAACGGTACGGTTAAGCTGCCCGAAAGAAATGCGGACGGAACGCTTATAAAGCACAACGCCGTGCTTACTATGACGCAGAAGATGGCGGACGATATGCGCGACCAGATGGACGCAGGCAAGGTTATTAAACCCGACGACGTGGAATATCCCACTTACGGCGCGCAGAACGGACTTGTTTTACTCGATATGAAGGGGCTGAGCTATGAAAACCCGCTGTGGGACGACCTTTTGGACCAGCTTACCTGGGACGAGACCGTTGACCTTTTATCCAACGGCAGACATAAGACCCAGCCCATAGAATCCGTTTCCAAGCCTGGAACGGGGGACGAGAACGGACCTAACGGGTTTAAGGCGCAGTATAGCGAAGCTTCGGGCGGCGGCAGGTTCAACGGACCTACCAACCCTTACGCGGAGAGAGCGGGCGGGTTCGACGCAGACGGCAACTATATTCCCGACCCCGATTTGGGCAAGGGGTACACTACGACGGGCTTCTCTTCCAACGGCGTGCTTGCGGCTACTTTCAACAAGGAATTGGCAGAAGAAATCGGCAAACAGATTGGCGAAGAAGGACTTTGGGCGGGTATGTCCGGCTTGCTCGGCATAGGCTTGAATATAATCCGCTCGCCGTATGCGGGCAGAACTGCGGAGTACGTGAGCGAGGACGCGATTTTATCGGGGCTTATCAGCGCGCCCGAGGTTGCGGCGATTGAATCGAAAGGCGTGCATTGCTTTATCAAGCACGCGGCTATGAACGATTGCGAGACTGCGCGTCATGGCGTAAATACCTGGGCGACCGAGCAGACGATGCGCGAGAACTATCTGAGAGCGTTCGAAATTTGTATTACCGAAGGCAATTCGTTCAGCGTTATGACTTCGTTCAGCCGTATGGGAACGGACGCGGTTGCCAACTGCGTGCCTTTCACGAAGTGGCTTAGAAACGAATGCGGCTTGCCAGGTATAGTTGAGACGGACTGCGCGGGCGATATGACTGACGGGGCGCACGGCGAAGCGTACGTTTCGAGAATAGTCAACGTGTATACGGGAGCTACCGACCTTAACGAATATAACTACGGCGCGGACGTTCCCGATTATACGGGCAGTACTTACACTTACGATTATTTCAAGCCCAACGGCGCGAACGGAAATTACGGAAAGCTTGCCCGGGCTATGCGCGAATCGGCTAAGCGGATTATGTATCACACCGTAACTTCAAACGGAATGAATAAGTATTCTTCCAACTCGCGCGTAATAAGACTTACGCCCCCTTGGGAAACTGCGGTTATAGCGGTTGACGTGGTTTCGGGCGTGTTGCTTGCGGCTTCGGTAGGCTGGCTTGCGGCGACGACGGTTATCGATATCGTTAAAAAGCGCAAAGAAAATTAAAGCACTCCTTTATTATGCGCGGGGAAAGAGCGTATAAGAGAGCAAAATTTTTTCTCCTGATTCGGCGGCGGAAATTATTCCGCCGCCGATAACCGTCTGACGCGCAAATTTCCGTTAATGACAAATGCGTGAAAATACTTTTACTCCGTAAAAATTTTTGATATAATACCTTATATGCGGCTGTGCCGCGAAAAAAATTACGGGGTAAGAATGAAAATTATTCACTGTGCGGACGTGCATCTCGGTTCTGCTATGGACAGCCGTCTGCCCGCGGAAAAGGCGGAAGAGAGAAAAAGAGAGCTTCGTTCGGCGTTTACCGGTATGGTCGGTTACGCCGCGCGTTGCGGGGCGAGAGCGGTTATTATCGCGGGCGACCTTTTCGACAGCGACAGACCGCTGAAAAAGGACAAGGAATTTTTCTATAACGCGGTAAAGAACAATCCGCAGATAGATTTTTTATACCTGCGCGGAAACCACGACGGGTTGCAGTCTTACGAGCAGAGCCTTGAAAACTTAAAGCTGTTTTCTTCGGAATGGACTGCTTACCGTTACGGCAACGTGGCTGTGTGGGGGTGCGAGCTGACGGCGGGCAACTGCTCTTCCGTTTACTCAACCTTCCGCGCCGACGGGGAAGGGCTGAATATCGCCGTACTGCACGGCGCCTGCGGGGATTCGTCGGGCAGGGATAAGGTCAATTTACAGAAGCTGCGCGACAAGGGTATCGATTACCTTGCGCTGGGGCATCTGCACGCTTACCGCTCGCAAAAGCTGGACGGGCGGGGAGTATGGGCTTATCCGGGCTGTCTTGAAGGGCGCGGGTTCGACGAGACGGGCGAAAAAGGGTTTATCGAGCTGGATATATCGGATAGAATAACGCACAGATTCGTGCCGTTTTCAAGGCGGGTCGTGCGCGAGCTTGCGGTGGATATTTCGGCGGCGGGCGACGGTTACGCCGCATATATGCTCGTTTTAAACGCTTTGGAGTATCCTAAGCGGGATATGGTGCGGGTTATTTTAAAGGGAGAGACCGACTTTAACGAGCCCGACCTTGCCGCGGAAATAAACAAGCGGCTTGCGCGGGAAGGTTACTTCTATCTCGAAGTAAAGGACGAGACGCTTTGCAGGATAGACCCCGCCGAGTACGGGCTGGAGCAGTCGCTTAAAGGGGAGTTCGTGCGTTCGGTGCTTGCGGACGGCGAGCTTAGCGACGAGCAGAAGGCGAAGGTCGTTTCTTTGGGCTTGAAGGCGCTTGACGGCAGGGAGATTGACCTATGAAGCTTATAAGCTGTTACGTGGAGAACTTCGGCGCGATTAACAAAAGAGAGTTTGAATTTTCGGACGGGCTTACCTGCGTGGTGAACGACAACGGCGCAGGCAAGACCACGCTTGCGGCGTTTATCAGGGCTATGTTTTACGGGTTGCCCGCCGTACGGTCCAACAGTAAAAGGTTTGACGACAGGCAGAGATATTACCCGTTTAACGGGGGTAAGTTCGGCGGCAATCTCACTTTCGGGACGGGCGGGAAGGTTTACCGCATAGAGAGATTTTTCGATAAAAAGAGCGACGCGCGCGACGAAACCCGCGTATATTGCGGGGGCAAACCCACCGACGCGTTGGGTGAAAATATCGGCGAGACGCTTTTCGGGCTGGATGCGGAGTCCTTTTCGCGCACGGTGTTTTTCGACGGCGGCGAGCCTGTGAGCGGCGCGGGCGCGGACGTGGTTAAAAAGCTGAACGGCGATATTTCGGCGCAGGACGGGGGCGACCTTGAAGGCGCGCTCGACGCTCTGGACGGGCGCAGAAAACAGCTGAAGGCGGCGCGCGGCACGGGCGGTTATCTTGACAGAAAGAAGGCCGAACGCGCACAACTGCGGGAAGAGATAGAAAATTACGAAAATATTTCGCGCGGGCTTGCGCCCAAGTACGGCGAGCGCGCGGAGCTTGAAAAGAGAATAGGCGAGCTTGAAAGGGCAAATTCCGCGGCGGTGGAGCGCAGAATTATGAGCGAGCGGCACGCGGCGTTGCGCGGGTATGAGAGCGAGCTTTTGAAAACCGAGCGGGCGATTGAAGATTTCGACGCGCAATATCCCGCGGGATTGCCCGACGAGAGCGAGCTTGACGGGGCGAGAGATTGCTTTTACGAGCGCAACAAATACGCGACTCTGAATGAAAATACCCCGCAATATAGTGCAAGTAAGAGCAATTTATGGCTTTTGATAGCGGGCGCCGTGCTTGCCGTTGCGGGCGCGGGAATATGCTTTTTACACCTTGCGGGGCTTGCGGTTATTGCCCTTGGCATAATCTGCGCGGGCGCGTATTTCATAATAAGCCGTGAAAAAAACCGTAAAGGAAGATTAGAGCAGGGGCGTTTTGACGATAAAATAAGAGAGCTTGACGGGAAGATAGACGGGCTGTTTGCAAAGTATAATCTGCGTAAACCGCAGGATATTGCGGGGGCAATAGCAGTTATACGCGGCGAAACGCGTAAAAGGGACGGGCTTTTGCGCGAGCGCGAGCGGCTTTTATCGCGGATAGACGAGTATAAGAGAGCAAACGCAATAGACGGCGAAAGCGAGCCTGCGGCGGGAACGGAGAGCGGCGAAAGAGTGCAAGCCGAGCTGTTTGCGGCGCGCAGGCGGCTGGGGCTGCTCGACGGTGAAATTGCCGACGACGAGAACGCCGTCGAGATTTTGCCCGTAAAGAAGAACGCGCTCGAAAAGGTTGAGAGCGAGATTGCCGAGCTTACCGAAGCGGTAGCGTTACTTGCAAAGACGGCAGAGCATTTGCGGCGGGCGGACGGGAACTTAAAGGAAAAATTCGTTTCGCCCGTAAGGGAAAGGTTTTTGCATTACGCGGACAAGATTTATTCCGCTTTGGGCGAAAAGATGGTGATGACCCCCGACTTCACCGTTAAGTTCGAAAGGGGAGGTCAGCTCACCGACGAAAGGCATCTAAGCGCGGGGCAAAGGTGCGTATGCGCGCTGTGTTTGCGGCTTGCACTTTTGGACAATACTTTTATTAAGGAAAAGCCCGTTCTTATAATGGACGACCCCTTTTTAAGCCTTGACGCCGAAAATATGGACGGCGTTAAAAAAGTGGTGCGTGAGCTTGCAAAGTGCGGGCAGATAGTTTATTTTACCTGTCATAATTCGCGTAAAATCTGAGCGGCGTAACGCCGCTTGCGGGCGTGGTGAAGGGGTGAAAAAGAGCGAAAATTTTCCGTGTCCGAATTTTGAATAATTATATCCGTTTCGTATATGGACTATATGAACGCGTGTGATATAATAAAAATGCAAGAAAATTGGAAAATATTGCAAAAAGTCTTATAATATTGCAAGGAGTACACTGATATGAAAAAAATAATCACGATGGGCGAGATTATGCTCCGCCTTTCCACCCCCAACAACGAAAAATTTATTCAAGCCGACGAGTTCGATATCAACTACGGCGGCGGCGAAGCCAACGTGGCGGTGTCCTGCGCGAACTACGGGCACAGGGCGGAATTCGTAACCGCCGTGCCTGCGAACGAGCTGGGCGACTGCGCCGTTGCCGCGCTCAGAAAATACGGCGTGGAGACGGGGCATATAGCAAGATGCGGCGAAAGGCTGGGCATCTATTTCCTTGAAACGGGCGCGAGCATGCGTCCTTCCAAGGTCGTTTACGACAGGGCGCACTCGTCGATTACCACCGCTACCGAAAAGGATTTCGATTTCGACGCTATTTTCGAAGGCGCGGACTGGTTCCACTTCACGGGAATTACTCCCGCGGTGAGCGATAGCGCGGCTAAGCTTACCGAACAGGCGTTGAAGGCGGCTAAAAAGCACGGCGTTACCGTTTCGGTAGACCTTAACTTCCGTAAAAAGCTGTGGTCGAGCGAGAAGGCGCAAAAGGTTATGACGGGGCTTATGAAATACGTTGACGTTTGCATAGGCAACGAAGAGGACGCCGAGCTGGTGCTTGGGTTCAAGCCCGGCAACACCGACGTGACGAGCGGCGAGCTCGAGCTTGCGGGATATAAATCCATATTCGAGCAGATGGTTGCAAAGTTCGGGTTCAAGTATGCAATTTCTTCACTGCGCGTGAGCCATTCCGCATCCGATAACGGCTGGTCGGCGTGCATTTATAACGGCGAAACCAAGGAGTTTTACCACTCCAAAACTTATAGAATTACTCCCATCGTTGACCGCGTGGGCGGCGGCGACAGCTTTGCGGGCGGCGTAATTACCGGATTTTTGGACGGCAAGGACTTCAAGTCCGCGCTCGAGTTCGGCGTTGCCGCGTCCGCGCTCAAGCACACTATACCCGGCGACTTCAACCTTGTCAGCCGCAAAGAAGTTGAAAATCTTGCGGGCGGCGACGGCTCGGGAAGAGTTCAGAGATAAAAAAAGACCCGCGCTTTACTGCGCGGGATACTATGCTACGGGGTAAACTTGAATGATTAAATTTATGGACGGGGATTTTCTTCTCGATACCGAAACTGCCAGAGCTTTGTACCACGGACACGCGGAGAAAATGCCCGTAATAGACTACCATTGCCATTTGTCGCCCAAAGAGATTTACGAGAATAAAAGGTTCAGAAATCTTGCGGAGGTGTGGCTCGGTTCGGGCGACAGGTGCGGCGACCATTACAAGTGGCGCGCCCTGCGGGCAAGGGGTTACGAAGAAGATAGTATTTCGGGACCGGACGACGATTATAAAAAATATTTGCAGTTTGTGGAGAGTATGCCGTATTTCGCGGGCAATCCTATTTACCACTGGTCGCATTTGGAGCTTCGCAGATTTTTCGGAATCGAAGAAATTATAAAGCCCGAAAACGCCGAAATTATCTGGAAAAAGGCGAACAAGGCGTTGGAAACGCTTACCGCCCGCGAAATGATGTATAAGTGCAACGTGAAGGTCGTCTGCACGACGGACGACCCCGCGGACAGCCTTGAATGGCACGCGAAGATGAGAGCGGATAAGACGCTGAAGGTAAAGGTTTTGCCCGCGTTCAGACCGGACAAGGCGTTGAACGCCGAGCTAAGTTGGTTTGCGGACTGGATTGAACGGCTTTCTGCGGTGGTTAAAAGACCTATTTCTTCGCTCGAAGATTTGTGTGGTGCGCTTGCCGAGAGAATCGACTACTTCGATAAGATGGGGTGCAAGCTTTCAGACCACGCGCTGGACGAAGTGCATTACGCCCCCGCAACTTACGAAAGAGCAAACGAAATATTTTTAAAGGGGCTGCGCGGCGAAGTTATTTCGCCCGAAGAGCAGGACGAATATAAGGGCTATTTACTTATTTTTCTCGGCAGAGAGTATGCAAAGCGCGGTTGGGTACAGCAGTATCATATAGGCGCGTTGCGCAACAACTCGAAATCCATGCTCGAAAGGATAGGACCCGACACGGGCTTCGACGCTATCGGCGACGAAGTGTATATGAAAAAGCTTTCCGCGCTTTTGGGCGAGCTGGATAAGGACGGGGAGATGCCCAAAACCGTGCTTTATAATCTTAACGCCCGCGACAATTATGCGCTGACGGTGCTTGCGGGCTGTTTCCAGAAGGAAGGCGTTAAGGGGCGCGTGCAGGTGGGCACGGCGTGGTGGTTCCTTGACCAGCAGGACGGTATGCGGCAGAATATGGAGACGCTTATGCAGGTGGGGCTTATCGCGCAGTCGGTGGGTATGCTGACGGACAGCCGCTCTTTCCTTGCCTATCCCCGCCACGAGTATTACAGGCGCATACTGTGCAGTGTGCTCGGACGGTTGGTTGAAAGCGGGCAATATCCCGCGGAAGAGCTGCCGACTTTGGGCAAAATAGTGGAAGATATTTGCTACAACAACGCAAAAGAGTATTTCGGATTTTAAAATTAAAAACCCCCGCCGCGGCGGGGAACATACGGATAAAGGCAAGGGCAATTGAATAGTCCTTGCTTTTTAATTACGGTTTTGCTATAATCAATGATATGATTGGTGTTTATTTCAGCGGCACGGGCAACACGAAATTTTGTGTCGAATACGTATTGGATAGGCTTGATAGCGGCGGCGTTGCTTACTCGATTGAGAGCGACGGGGTGACTGCCGCCATACAATCGGGCGACGAAATAATCTTTGCTTATCCCGTTTATTATTCAAATTTGCCGAAGATAGTCAGAGAGTTTATCGTAAGCAACGCCGAGCTATGGCGCGGCAAGAAAATATTCGTAATTGCGACTATGGGCTTATTCAGCGGCGACGGCGCGGGGTGTTCGGCGCGTTTATTCAAAAAATACGGTGCAAAAATTTCAGGCGGGCTGCATCTGAAAATGCCCGATTGTATAGGCGACGTTAAATTGCTGAAAAAGACGCTTGACGGAAACCGCAAAACGATATCGGAAGCCGAGCAAAAAATGGACTTGGCTGTAAATAGAATTAAAACGGGCAAATATCCGAAGGAAGGATTGAATTTCTTTTATCGTATTGCGGGACTGCTCGGGCAGAGATTGTATTTCGGCGGAAAAACGAAGCGTTATTATACCAAAATCAGAACGGACGGGAGTAAATGCGTAAAATGCGGTTTATGCGTATCGCTATGCCCGACGGCGAATATAGTAATAGAAGATAAGGTTGTATATCGGGGTAAATGTACTATGTGTTATCGATGTTTTGCAAACTGCCCGAAACAAGCGATTACGATTATAGGTAAACGGGTGTACGAACAATGCAAATTTGATAACTACAAGTAATGACGACCGTATAATAATTTTCTGTTACAGATACGTTTTTAGTGGGGATTATTTGCCGTAAAGGGACGGGGAGACGCCGAAGTATTTTTTGAATACCCGCGAAAAATAGAGCGGCTCGGCAAAGCCGCAGCTTTCTGCTATCTGCGCTACGGTAAGAACGCCGTATCCGCTGCTTACACCGCTTGAAATAAGCGTCTGCGCCCTGCGCATTCTCAAACCCAAAAGATATTCGTGCGGGGTTGCGCCCACTTCCTTTTTAAAGAGCTTGCGCATATAGTCGTAGTTCAGCGGCAATTTCGAAAGGCATTCTTCAACCGAAAATATGGGGTTGAACGCCTGACTTTCTATCTCTTTTAACGCGTGCGCTACGGCGGGAGATTTCTTTTCTTTTACGCAGGCGCGGTTTATATACGCCGCTATTAGGTCGCCCAGTGCGGATAATATACTGTCAGTTCCGCAAAGTCTTGCGCCGCTTTTATCGAAATTTTCGTATGCGACGAATAGAGCCCGCGCTATATTCAGGCTCTTTATTTTTTTTACGCCGTCGAGCGGGACGGCGGGTTTATCTATTTCAACGCAGAGAAATTCCCCGACGGGAAGTTCCGCTTTGTGCGGCGGCGGGACAACTAAAACTTCGTGGTCGTCCGGTAAGAAAATTACCGTAAGCATTTTGGAGTTGATTTGCAGTGCGTTGCGGTAGCCCGCGAAAATTACGTCGTTCATATCCGTATTATAACATAATAAATCCGTTCCGTCCATATGCAGTTGAAAATAATTTACTTAGCAAAGCGGAAATTATTAATTTTTTGCAAATGCAACTTCAAGTTTACACGGCGTAAAGCGTTAATTATTGATTATTTGCCCGCGACGGACTATAATTTATTAAAAGGAACAAGGAGTGAATTATGACGACGGGTGAAAAAATTTCCGCTTTGAGAAAAAAATACGGGTATAAACAGGAAGAGCTTGCCGAGCTTCTGGGCGTTTCAAGGCAGGCGGTTTCGCGGTGGGAGAGTGATTGCGCTTTCCCCGAAACGGAAAAACTGCTGAAAATGAGCAAGCTTTTTGATTGCAGTGTGGACTATCTGTTGAAGTACGATGCGGCGGAAAGCGTAAACGAAAGGTCGGCGGAGAGCGGTCGGGCGGGGAATTTTCTCGACGGCGTTTTGAAATGGCACTACGAATATAAGAGCGAAAGAACGGTGTTCGGTTTGCCGCTCGTTCATATAAATATCGGTTTGGGCAGGACTGCGAAGGGGTTTTTTGCCGTCGGGTTTAAAAGTTTAGGCGTGTTTGCAATCGGGCTGTTGGCTTGCGGGCTATTTTCTTTCGGCGCGCTTGCGGTGGGGTTAATTGCGCTTGCAAGTCTTTCTCTTGGTTTTCTGAGCTTAGGGGCGGTGGCGTTCGGTATTTTTGCGCTGGGCGGGGTTGCCGTAGGCGTAATTACTTTCGGCGGGCTGGCGGTAGGTTTTTTTGCTTTCGGCGGCTGTGCCGTGGGCGGGTACTCGTTCGGCGGGTATGCTTACGGGTCTTTCGTTGCTATAGGCGACGTCGCGCGCGGCGGGATTGCGCTTGGCGGGGATTCCGCGGTGGGTACGGAGTTTTCGGCAACTATAGAGCAGTTCGAAGAACTGAGCGACGAAATTTACGCGCGGTTGGATAATTTGCCGCCCTGGCTCTCGCTGTTTAACGGCTGGTGCAGGGGGCTTTTCGACGGAGTTCTGAACGGAACGATAGTGCTCGGCGGGAATTGACGGGTAATTAATAAAAAAATTTCGTTATTTGCCCTAAAGGAAGTATGCGTTTTTTTTGCGGCGTGGTATAATTAATCCGTATGCTGGATATTTTTATTAAGACGTTGTTGATAATGTGCGTTTTCATAGCGTTCGCCGTGCCGGGGTTCGCGCTGAAAAAGCTGAAAATGATTGGCGAAGGCGGGGTGCTTACCCTTTCAAACGTATTGCTTTACGTGTGCCAGCCCGCTTTGGCTATTTCTGCGTTCTGCGTGTTTTCAAATGAAGATTGGTTGCAGATTCAGGCGGTGGATAAGCTTACCCTTTTGGGCAATTTCGGCTTGACCGCGGCAATTACCCTGCTTGCGATGGGACTTGTTTTCGGACTGTGCAAGCTGGTTTTTATTAAGTCTAAAAATAAAAAAGCCGCCGACGTGTATTCGTTTGCGGCGGTGTTTTCCAACTGCGGTTTCTTCGGCGTGCCGTTCGTACAGATGTTTACAGACGGCAATCCGCTTGCGGTTATGTATATGATGGTGTTCAGCATTTTCTTCAATATTCTGTGCTGGACCTTGGGCGTGTTTTTGATTTCCGGGGATTTGAAACAGATTAGCGCGAAAAAAATTCTGCTCAATCCCACGCTGATTGCGAGCGCGGTTGCGGTGATTATATTTTTCGTTCCCGAAATCAATATTTTTATGATGGAAGAAGTGAAGGAGTTTGCTATTTTCCCGCAGTATCTCTCGTATATGACCGCGCCCGTATCGATGATTATCGTTGGTATAAGGCTTGCAGAAACGCCGCTTTCCAAGCTTTTTTGCAATATCGGCACTTATATTGCGGGCGGGCTGCGGCTTATAGTCGCGCCGTTTATTACTCTTTTGGTGGCGTTGCCATTTATGGGACTTGCGGGCGGCGGTGCGGCGGCTTTTCCCGAATACGTATATTTCGCGCCCATAATCGCGATGACTATGTCGCCCGCGGCGGCGGTGGTGGCTATGTCCGAGCGGTTTGACGGGGACAAGGAGACGGCTACTTCGGTATTCGTCGCAAATACCATTTTAAGCATTGCGACCATACCCTTAATTATCACCGCGATGACGGCGATTTTGGGAATTGCCGTTTAAAAGCCGTTCTTTCCGCAGTTGCACGGCGGGTTGAGTTGGGTTTTTTCATATACGAAACAGTCGAGTTCTTCGTTATAGAGCCCGACTTTTTTATATCCGCATTTTTCGAAGAATTTTTCCGTGCCTTCGGTGGGCAGGCAGTAGCTCTTATTTACGCCGCGTTCTTTAAGTCTGAACTCGGCGGTAAGAATTAAGAATTTGCCCAGACCCTGACCGCGGTTTTGCGGCAAAACGAAAATTTCCCGTATATCGCCCCAGCCTTCGCGGTGACACCACTCGTTGTCGATATCGTCGAGCTGATAGATAATAAAGCCGATAAAATTTTCACCGTCGAAAAGAATATCCGCGCTTATAAGCCCCGCTTTAAGGTCGGGCAATACGTATTCGGATAAAAGGTGGGGAACGTCGTCTTCACAGCCGAGCTCGCCGTAATACTGCGTGAAAAGCTTTTCGAATTGAGATTGGGTTTTGTCGGAAACGGGGGATACGGTTATCATATTTCTTTCCTTAAATAAAAATGAGAGCGGGAACGCTCTCATTCTTTTACGATAAATTATTCGGCTGCGGGGTAAATGGAAACCTGTTTGCCGTCTCTGCCGACCCTTTCAAACTTAACGGTGCCGTCGATGAGCGCGAACAAGGTGTCGTCCTTGCCGATGCCTACGTTATTGCCGGGCTTGAATTTGGTGCCGCGCTGTCTTACGAGAATGTTGCCCGCAAGCACGAACTGACCGTCGGCGCGTTTAACGCCGAGCATTTTGGGATTACTGTCTCTGCCGTTGTGTGATGAACCCGTACCTTTTTTATGGGCGAATAAACTAATGAATAACATGAGCGTGTTTCTCCTTAAATTACTGTGCGTCAGCCGTTGCCGCTTCGGGCGCGGGTTTTTCCGCCGCAGTCTTCTTGGTTGCGGTTTTCTTTGCCGCGGGCTTTTTAGCCGCGGGCTTTTTAGCCGCGGGTTTTTCCGCCGCGCCGCCGATAGCCGTTACCTTAATGATGGAATAGGGCTGTCTGTGACCTTGCTTCTTTCTCTCGTTCTTTTTGGGCTTGTACTTGAAGACGATAATCTTCTTGTCCTTGCCGCCGCCCGTGATTTCAGCCGTAACCTTGAGCGCGGAAACCTCCGCACCTGCCGCCACGCCGTTCTCGTCCGCCGTCATAACTACGGGAAACTCTACCGAATCCCCTACGTTGCCGTGCAACTTTTCAACCTTGATAAGGTCGCCTACGCAAGCCTTGTACTGCTTTCCGCCGTTCTCGAATATTGCGTACATAGTAATAAAATACCTCCTCTAACCAGTCTCGCCGGACGCTTATTCGGGCGGTGCGACTGCACGCTTTTAAAAGCCCTGTCCGAGCGGCTCGGTATTTAATTTATCATAATAGAGTGATACTGTCAAGCGTTTTTTGCATTACACAATAAAAAAATAGTGCGGTAACGCTTGCGGTGCGACAAGCAATTTATGCTACGGAAAAGCGTTTTTTGCTTTTGTGACGGCAATTTTTATATTCGGTATAGTTTGTAAAAAACGGGGCAAACTGCGGGTAAGGAGATTTTTATGCAAGAATTAAAAAAAGACAGCGAAGTTTTGGCTGAAATTTACCGTAACGCGCAGCTTGCGCTTACTTCTATATCCGACGTGTTGCCCGAAGTGGACGACGTGGGTATAAAGGAAGAAATTCTCCGCCAGCACGAAGAATACGAAAAAATCTGCTCGCAGGCGGCGGAGCTTGCGCATAAGTTCGACGTGGAATTGAAGGAGCCCAACCCCGTTAAAAAGGCTATGATGTGGTCTGCGATAAAGATGGGTACGGCTAACGACAATTCGGCGCAGAACGTGGCGCAGATGATGATTAGGGGGACGGTAACGGGACTTACTTCCCTTAAAACTTCGCTCACCGACGGCGAAAAGGTTATGGACGAAGAGATTAAAAAGCTTCTGTGCAACCTTATCGACCTTGAAGAAGGCTTCGAACAGAAATTAAAGACTTTTCTTTAATCGCACGCACGGTAATACCCCCGCCGCAATAAAAGCGGCGGGGGTATTTTGCGTTTTAAACTATTTTTACTGCGTCGTCGGGAAGGTTGCTTATATCGGTGGAATACGTTATATATTCTTCGTGGTAAGTGCGGTGGGGTACGGAATAAATTTCCGCGCCGCACTTTTTTAAATCTGCTTTAAGCTCTTCCCATTGAACGAGCCGCGCGTGGACTTTTGCGTTCATATCCAGCCTTAACGCTTTCGCTCCTTCGGCAAGCATTGCGAGAATTTTTGCGCGCATAACCATGAGTATATACTCGTCCGACAGGGTAAAGCCGCTCTCTCCGCAGTGTGCGCAGGGGTTTATCATGAGCGACAGCGGGCTTACGCCTATGCGTTTGCGGGTGAACTCCACAAGCCCGAACTGCGACATTGGCGCGACCGTGCATTTCGCCTTATCGCTCTTTAACGAGCGTTCGAGCTCCTGCACGAGCGATTTGTTGTGAGCGGCGTTCTGCATATCTATGAAATCGACCACTACTATGCCGCCGATATTGCGTAGCTTTACCTGCCGCGCTATCTCTCGCGCGGCGGCTATGTTGGTGTGGTAGACGGTCTGTTCTAAGCTGTAATCGCCCGTGAATTTTCCCGTGTTTACGTCTATTACGGTAAGGGCTTCGGTTTTTTCTATGATGAGATATGACCCGTTATCGAGTTCTACGCGCGGGGATATTATCGATTCAATCTGGCGGGAAACACCCGTTTCTTCAAGCATATCCCTGCCCGAATCGTGCAGATATACGGGGCGGCGGGATTGGGCGGGGTAAAGGCTTACCAGATTTTCCACGTGCGTTTTAAGCTCGGGCGTGCCTACGAATATCGCTTCGATATCGGTGGAAAGGGTGTCGCGCAGTACGCGTATGGGCATTGCCACGTCGGTATACAGAAGGTGTCCCACCTTCGCGGTTTTAAACGCTTCCTTTACCTGTGCGCTGATGTTCTTCAGATAGGCGAATTCGAGCTTGAGCTGGGTGTGCCTGGCGTAAGGTGCGGCGGTGCGCATTATAAGACCTTCGTCGTCGCCCTTGAGCCGCCTTGCGGTGTAAGCAATGTTGTTCCGCAGTTCTTCGTCCGTAATCTTGCGCGATACTCCCACGAAGGGATATTCGGGCATATATATGAGGCATTTGCCTATGAAAGAAGGGTGGACGGTTACTTTCGCGCCCTTTTTGCCTACGGGCAGTTTGGTTATCTGCACGAGTATTTCGTCGCCCGCTTTCAGTGCGGGCGGGGGTACCGTTCCGCGCTCTATTTCGTCCTTTTCGTAATCGTTTTCGTCGGTAAGCGGCAAAAAGCAGTTTCTGCCCAGTCCGCAGTCTATAAACGCCGCCTGCATTCCCGTGTGGACGCTCTGCACTTTTCCCTTATATACGTTGCCTACGGCGCATTCTTCAGTCTTCTTTTCAAATTCGAATTCCGTTACTTTGCCGTTTTCCGTAACGGCGGCGAGCATATATCCGCAATACGCGTCGAAATAAATCGTCTTTTTACCCATAATCTCCCGTAATTTCAAGGCGCGAGAACGCGCGTTTAATAGTAAACCGTTGCAAGCCCTATCCATTATAAAGTCAAATTAAGAAATTATCAATAAAAAACTGTAAAAATTTGACAATTAATTATAAATAAAGTATAATATTACCATATTTATATTAAGGAGCAGATTATAATGAAAATAGACTTTAAGGGAATTACGGGGGAAGAACTTTCTTTTAAGCTTAACAGAATCAAGCTCAACCCCGAAGACAAGCTGGACATTAAGCCCCAGTTTTCGCGTCAGGTGCGCAAGGTGAACGGAAACGAGAAGATAAACGTTATCGCGCTTTCCGTAAAAATCGAAAGCACGGAAAAAGAACCCAAGCCTTTCGATATTCAGGTTACGCTTGCGGGCGTGTTCGAAGTGGACGAGCTTACGGGCGCGAACGACGAGAGAAGATTCGTTATCGAGGCGACCAAGACTATATATCCTTATTTAAGAACTGCGGTTGCAAACCTTACCGCGAACGCATACATTGCGCCGCTCAACCTGCCCGTTATTTCCGGTCCCTTGTTCCCCGAAGACAGAGACCAGTACGCCTTTGCGGTGAGCAACGACCTTAACTGATTGCGGTTTTCGTGCGAAAGAAACTCTTTTCGTGGCGGTAACGGCGCGGAAAATTCGTTAAAAGCGGGTTTTTCGGCTTAAAATTAAAACAAATCGGTTAAAATTTAAAAAAACGGTTGACAAGCCCCCGTCAGTGTGTTAAACTCAATTAGCACTCGAATGGGGGTGTAATTTTTTTGTACGGAGTTTTTTCCAAATGGCTAAGAAATCAGACGTGAGAACCAAAATCACTCTCGAATGTACCGAGTGCAAGCATCGCAACTACGACAGTTACAAAAACAAGCGTAACGACCCCGACAGATTGACGATGTCCAAATACTGCCCTTTCTGCAAAAAGCACACCGAGCATAAAGAAAGCAAATAATCGTTTTATACGGTTTACGGTATTGCACGCGGTGATTGCGCCGTAAGTTATTTTGGAGTTATTTTATGGCAAAACAGGTAAATAAAGAAGAGAAAAAGCCCAATATCTTCGTGAGAATGGGCAGAAAGCTCAAGGAAACCTTTTCCGAATTAAAGCGCGTAACGTGGCCCACTTTTCCCAAAGTGGTTAAAAGCACGTGCGTCGTTATAGTCGTGGTCGTCGTATTTTTAGTGGTGGTCACGGGTATTAACTACGGTTTGCAGGAACTTTTGAATCTTATTACCAGTATAGGGGCGTAAACTATGGCGACTATGGTGGCTGATACCGAGAACCCTTGCTGGTATATTCTTCACACCTATTCGGGCTACGAATCGATGGTGAAGGACAGCTTGTTCCGGCTCATTGAAAACAATAACTTGCAAAATATGATTTTCGACGTCAAAATCCCCATGGAGCAGACGATTGAAGAGAAGAACGGCAAGCGCAAAATAGTAGAGCGCAAGCTTTTGCCGTGCTACGTATTTATTAAGATGATATACTCCAACCAGCTTTGGTACTGGGTTACCAACACGCGCGGAGTAACCGGTTTCGTCGGTCCGCAGGGCAGACCCATTCCCATGAAGGAAGCGGAAATCCGCAAGATGCGTCTTGAAGAAGTAGTTGTGGACGCGGACTTCGCCGTGGGCGACAGGGTTGCCGTGGACGCGGGTCCCTTGGAAGGCTTCGACGGTGTTATTACCGAAATAAACGACGCCGCACAGAAAGCAAAAGTAAACATTCAGATGTTCGGCAGAAATACCGACGTTGAAGTTGAATATATTCAGATAAGAAAGATAGACGGCTAAGTTCACGAATTTTCGTTTCTATTCTGCGAAACGAAAATTCCGTGATTTTGGGAAACTAAGTTTCCCTGCCCGCAATTTTAAGGGCAAAGAAATATATAATTGCGGGCATTCCCTTCCAGTGAGCCGAAAGTTTTCGCAAATTGGGTGCGCTGGCGCAAAGGCGTGACTTTGCTTGCGCAGTGAATAAATATAGTTCACGAATTTCTCGGCTATTCTGCGCCTGCGAAATTCCGTGATTTTGGGAAACTAAGTTTCCCTGCCCGCAATTTTTAAGGGCAAAGAAATATATAATTGCGGGCATTCCCTTCCAGTGAGCCGAAAGTTTTCGCAAATTGGGTGCGCTAAGCAAAAAGCGTGGTTTTTGCTTGCGCAGTAAATTATTTTCGATATTATACAGTTATCAAGTGGGAGAATATAAAAATCTTTTAATTATATTCGTTTAAACCACTCAGGAGATATAAAAAATGGCAAAGAAAATTACCGCAGTAGTTAAATTGCAGCTTCCTGCAGGTAAAGCAACCCCCGCTCCCCCCGTAGGTTCTACGCTGGGCCCGCACGGTATTAACATACCCGGCTTTACCAAGGAATTCAACGCAAAGACCGCCGCACAGGCAGGGCTTATCATTCCCTGCGTAGTAACCATCTATCAGGACAGAAGTTTTACTTTCGTGCTTAAAACGCCCCCCACGCCCGTCCTTATCAAAAAGGCTCTGGGTCTGGAAACGGCAAGCGCGCGTCCCAACCGCGACAAAGTGGGCCAGCTCACCAAGGCGCAGGTTGAAGAAATAGCTAAAACCAAGATGCCCGATTTGAACTGCACCGATTTGGATGCGGCGAAGAGCATGGTTAAAGGTACCGCTCGTTCCATGGGCGTTACGGTGGAAGAGTAAGGGGGTACGGAAAATGAAACTTGCTAAAAAGTACGCTGAAAGCGTTAAGCTTTACGACCGTTCCAAATCTTACGAGCTTGCGGAAGCAACCAAACTCGTACTCGATACGGCGAAAGCCAAATTCGACGAAACTATCGAACTTCACGTTCGTCTGGGCGTAGACCCCCGTCAGGCAGACCAGCAGGTCCGCGGCGTTCTCGTTCTTCCCAACGGTACGGGTAAGACCAAGAAGGTTCTCGTAATCGCAAAGGGCGACAAGGCTGACGCGGCAACGGCTGCGGGCGCGGATTACGTGGGCGCGGAAGAGACCATTCAGCGCATACAGTCGCAGAACTGGTTCGACTTCGACGTTATGATTACCACCCCCGATATGATGGGTATGGTAGGTAGAATCGGCCGTATCTTAGGACCTAAGGGCTTGATGCCCAACCCTAAGTCGGGCACCGTTACCATGGACGTTGCAAAGGCTGTTAAGGAAGTTAAGGCAGGTAAAGTAGAATACCGTCTTGACAAAACGGCTATCATTCACGTTCCCATCGGCAAGAAGTCGTTCGGCGTTGAAAAGCTTACCGAAAACTTCAACGCGCTTATGGACGCGGTGGTTAAGGCTAAGCCTGCGGCGGCTAAGGGTCAGTACATCAAGAGCGTAACCCTTTCCGCAACGATGGGCCCCGGCGTTAAGGTAACTTACAACAAGGGCTAAGATTTATATCGATTTCGGTTGAAAATAAATTGACAAGACCGTTTTTTAACGGTATACTGATTGAGTAAATATTTTTGCTACCCAAGACGGCGAGTGCGTTTACGCTTAATTTCTCGCTCAGGTGCATAGGTTTTATTTGATAATGCGATTATTGAATTTTCCCTGCGCCGTTTTGGGTGCGGGGAATTCTTAATTTTTTAAGGAGGTAATAAATTGTCGGCTAATTTCGAAGCTAAAAAAGTAGTCGTTCAGGAAATTACGGAAAAAATCAAAGCGTCTAAGTCTGTTATACTCGTTGATTACAACAAGCTTACCGTTGCCGAAGTTTCCGCACTTCGTAACAAGTGCAAGCAAGCGGGCTGCGAATACAAGGTTTACAAAAACACTCTTGTAAGAAAGGCGTTAAACGATTTGGGACACAGCGATTTCGACAGCGACCTTAACGGTCCTACCGCGGTTGCTTTCGGTCCGGACGAAACGAGTGCGGCTAAGGTTATGCAGACCGCCGCTAAGGATTACGAAGGTAAAATCGTGATAAAGAGCGCGTTCGTAGATAACGCGTACGTGGACAAGGCGGGCGTTAAAGCTCTTGCGTCCATGCCTTCGAGAGAAGAACTTATCGCGAAGATGCTCGGCTCTATGCAGGCGCCCATGTCCAACTTTGCCGGAGTACTCAACAATCTCGTTGCAGGTATCGTCAGAGTGCTTGGCGCAATTGCAGAGCAGAAGAACTAATATCAATACTGTAAAAGTAACGGCGGGCGTTGCCTGAAAGCGCAAACAAAAATAAAAAAATTATCATTTAAAAAATAGGAGTAAATTTAAAATGGCAGACGTAAAGAAATTTATCGAAGAAATCAAAACCATGACCGTTTTGGAACTTAACGAACTTGTAAAGGCACTTGAAGAAGAATTCGGCGTAAGCGCGGCAGCTCCCGTAG
>CAJTLF010000002.1 GCA_910577555.1 uncultured Christensenella sp.
CTTTTAGGGCGGTCTGATTGTCATTGATTTTACCTCCGGTTGCTGATTATTTATATCTTCGTCCACGCAAGAAAGAGCGGGAAAGATAACCGTAAAAAAGACGACAAAAAAGCCGCTGACAACTTCTTGTATCACCGACTTCTAACCGTGTTTAGCAATATGATTTTGCTCTATGGTGGTTAGCCATTCTATGAGATTGTAAGATTGTTTTTAGCTCAAAAGATACCTCGTTTTCTTAAAAGTTTGTAACATAAAATAGACCATCTACACTATCCGACTTTCGCACTCTCAAAGAGATCTCAGATAATTCCGGCCGCACTCATTGTCATACAAAATTGTACACCAATAAAAGCCTATCACGGCTCACGATTTTTGCGTACAATTAAAAAACCTACGCTCTATCCGTAAGCTAAGGCAAGGCGGCTTTACTGCCCAAAACCTTCCGCATTCTATGAGCTTTCGCTCATTGCGGAACTCCTACCGAGCATAACTCGGCATACCCTTTCAAAAGGGTAAACTCCCACATTTATCATTCAGTGGAACATTGCGTATTATATCACTTCCAGATACGCTTGTCAATAGATATGAGAACATTTGTTTGTTATTTTGTAAAAAAATTATCTGCAATATGAATTACCCATTTTCCACACAAAAACGCTTGACAAATTATTTTAAATATGGTATTTATATATTGCTATGAAAGAAAAGTTTGTCATTGAAGATTTTATCATCATCTATAAGGGAACAACAAATTTTTGCGATACGCCGTATTTTAAGGCGTTTTACGACAGCCTTGACGATGAAAAACTGTATTCGCATATTATTTTTAACAACGACATTTTGAAGATTCCGCCGATACTGACTTTTGTAAAGTATAGGCAGAGCATAGGCGACGAGCTTTTTTGCAAGCCAATGCAGAAAACCGACAAGCGTTGTTTGGGTGCGTGCTTCGGATATTTGTTTCAACATACCGACTTAGGCTATTTGGACTCAGTTTCCGTTTGGGTAGGAGAAAAAAATACAGATGTTAAAAATGCAAGTTATTTTGTGAAAGAGTGATTTTTATGTGTGATTTTCTTGATTACGAACAGCATTTAAGCGATGCTTTGGAAGGATTATTTTTTAAAGCCCCTCAATATGAGAAACTGCGCGAATTGATAAAAGTGCAGTGCCAAGACAAGTCCGATGGGGTGATTTTTGCCGTGCGCAAGAACGAAATACATATCTATTATCTCGGCGGCAGAATTTTAAAAATAACCAAGTCTTATAACAAACTCCGATTCTTCTTCGATTTGAAATACGCCAAAAAGCAAAAAGCAAGCGACGAACTCAACGAATACGGCGATATCATAAAGAAGCTTAATGAAAACCAGTATGACGTCGATTTATGGGTTGAGCATTTTAACAAATTAAAGCTTTGCATGAAAAATTATCGAGAAAACGTATCTCCAAACCCCGAAAGACAGTTACAACAGGTTCTCGAGCTTGAAAACCGTGATTTTGACGGCGAAGTCGTGATTATAGACAATGAGTATGGGGTGCGCGAAGAGCATTCCAAAAATAGTAAGCTGTGCAAAGTGGATTTGGTTGCGCTTTATAAAGATAGCGCTAAATATAAAATATGTTTAATCGAGTTAAAGCTCGGCGACGGAGCCATCGCCGGGAAGGCGGGAATAACCGATCATATCAAAAGCTGTAAACTGTTTTTGGGCAAGCGCAAAAGGGATATCATTGCGTCGGTAAACAATCTGATTGAATACAAAAAATCAAACGGATTTCTACTCAACGCTCCCTCTGACATTAAGCTGTGCGAAGATACGGAAATTTGTGTTTCCGTGCTTTGCTACGATTTGCCCGAACAAAAACGTAGTAAGGCGGAGTCTTTTATAGAGGAAGGCGGAAAGGAAATTTCTTTCGAACTACACTTTAACACCCGTTTAAAAAGCTGTTGTCACATTCTTTCGAAAAAAGATATTTTAGGCGAATAATTTTAAGGCGGCTGAATACCGCCTTTCAAAAACGGTTTACAATATGGAATACCGATATTAAGGAGATGATTATATGAAAGAAAAGACAGTACAGGTCGGAATTTTTTGGGCAGTGCCCGACGAATATGACGGCGGTTGGAATTTTTATGAGGTCAAAAAGTCATATCCCGTAAGCGCGGCGAATGCGCTCGGGTTTATCGACTACCCCTATTCGCATTATAACAAGTGGGATGACGTGCGAAGCCTAAGCGAAACGGACGATTGCTATTATTATCCGCGCGGCAGAGTGCTTTACGACGTCAACCAAAATAAGCACCGCATTTTTGCCGACGAGTGTTTGGGCGAATATGCCTTGCAAGAGATTATCGAATTATTTGAAATAGAAAACTACGAACTGTGCCGTGATGAACATTATGTAAGCACGTTTACTCAAAAGCGTATAAAGGACAAAGCCACTGTGCCCACGCTCGAATATGAGATTTTGCGCGGAAAAGATAAAATCGGCGAAAATCTAATAGAACTCACTTACGGCGATACAAAAATTTTGGTCGAACTCGGCAAAGCGTTAGATAGCGGCGACAAACATAGCGAATTAGAAAAGACCGTACTCAAAAATAAGTATGATGCCGTTGTGGTATCGCACTATCACGCCGATCACGCGGGACTTATCGAATACAAGAAGGACTGCCCCGTATATATCGGCTGCGGTGCATACCGCATAATAAAAGCAATGAAGGAGTATAGGAATGCTTTCTATGTCGGAAAAAACATCGGTTATAACGCCAAAACAGCCGATACGCAATGTCTTCGTGCATACAAGTATCGGAATACTGTCTATTACGGCGAAGATATTGGCGATAACGTCAAGACCTATCGCAATGGAAGACCGTTTATTGTTGGCGGCATAAAAATAACGCCGTTTCTTTGCGACCATTCGGCGTTCGACAGTTATATGCTGTTGTTCGAAGCGGGCGGCAAAAGCATTTTATATACCGGCGATTTCCGTTTTCACGGCAGAAAAGATAAAGAAAAGCTACTGTCCGCGCTTCCCAAATCTGTCAACGTCCTTATTTGTGAGGGAACGAATATCGGAAGCGAAAAGCCGTGTTTTTCTGAGCGCGAGCTTGAAGATAAACTTGCGGAGATTATGCGAAAGACCGATAAGCCCGTATTCATTTTGCAATCGGGGTCGAATATCGACAGGCTTGTGAGCGTATACCGCGCCGCGAAAAGAAGCGGGCGCATTTTATACGAGGACGATTATACCGCCCTCATTGCTTCGGCTGCGGGCGGAAGCATTCCCCGTCCCGACGTTTTTCCCGATGTGTATGCTTTTACGCCGCGCCCTCTTCGAGATAAACGCAAAGATATGTTTTTCGAACTTGAAAATAAGCGCGGTTTGCGAGCCATAGCACATAGCGGAAAATTCGTTATGATTGTGCGCTCTTCGATGTGCGGATTTATGAATAAACTATACAATTCGTCGCTATATCTCCCAGGTTCGACGTTGGTTTACTCTATGTGGAGCGGATATAAACAAGAGAAAAGAACGGCTGAATTTTTAGACTGCGTAACGGATATGTTTATGGATATTGTCGACTTGCACACAAGCGGTCACGCGACCGAAGAAGATATAGAACTACTCAAACAAACGGTAAACGCCGACAAATACGTAACCGTTCATATGGATAAAACCGCTATGCAAAATCCAAATCTATTTCAGATTGACGGAGATAGTTACGAGTTTATGTGCCCCGACGAATTTTTTCGGCGAGAAGTTTATAACGGGCTGCAAAGGAAATTTGCGGATATTACGCCGAGCCTAACGGAGCGCGTCGAGAGAGAATTAAGCAAAATATCCGAATATAATCTCGTCGATTATTTTATTGCTATTTGCGATGCCGTGCATTATGCAAAATGCGTCGGCATTGCCGTAGGAACGGGACGCGGCAGTATAGTAGGCAGTCTTGTCGCATATGTTCTCGATATTACCGAAGTCAACCCTATTAAATATGCCCTTACGGCGGAACAATTTTTCGACGGAAACACTAAAGAAATAGCCGTTGATTTTTGCCAAGAACGCCGCGGCGAGATATTCGACTACCTTGTGTCAAGATACGGTTGCGACCGAGTTGCGCATATCGTATATCGCACGGAAAATAATACAAATCTTCGCCCGCACCCTACGGCGATTGCCGTAAGCGAAAACCCTATCGAACAACTTACGTCGTTGACTATGACGAAAGACGGGACGTGCGTTACCACTTGCTCTATCGAGGAATGCAGAGAACTCGGGATATCCGTTTTTCATATTTTCGGTTGGAATAAGCTCACGCAGATACAAAAGACAATAGCGCTTGTAAAAGCGAATAAAGGCATTACGATAAATTTTTCGGATACCGTATGCGGCTATGACGACGAAAAAGTTTTCGACTTTATTGCAAGCGGCACCACGGACGGCGTGTTCGGTTTGGAAAGAAAAGAAACGCAAGAATTTATGCGGAACTTCAAGCCACAAACGCTCGAAGAACTTGTCGCGGGCGGGCAATTGCTTTGGTTGCAATCAAGCGCAAATAAGCGGACGGAAAAATTTTTACAAAACTTGGATATTTGTGCTATGCCAAAAACAAAACTGATTGCCCTATACAACAAAATCGCAAGGGAAACGCCTACCGTTATTTGTAAGCCGCACGATATTTCCTACTACGGATATATTACCTATCAAACGGCGTATCTTAAATGCTATTATCCCGACGAGTTTATGCAAGTCTGTAATCAGACAAGCAACTGAATCAATTCTGGAGATAATTATATGACAAAACTTAAAGAACTTATTAAGAACAATACGGTTGTAGTCATCGATACCGAAACCACAGGACTTTTTTCGAACGAAGGAACTGCTCAAATATATGAAATCAGCGCACGAAAAATTATAGACGGCGACATATCCAATGCACTGTTTTTGTATCGAGATGACAAACATAAAGTCGATAACGGTGCAATAGCGGTTAATATAAATGTTTATAAAGTTACCGACGACGAAGCTATTAGTGAATATACGTGCACTATGTTAACAGGCTTAAATTATAAAGCACCGCTGTTGTTCATCGGTGATGATAAATTGACACTCGAAACGTCCAATATAAAATCAGCGGTAAAAAAACTGAAACGCTATGTCGTCAAAGGTATTTTGTGCGGTTACGATTTGGCGTTTGATTTGAAATTCCTCAATCAATATGAGGCTTTTGACGATATACAAACTGTGGATTTACTTCCCATCGTGAAAGCGGCAATCGGCGATAAAGTCCGGAATTTACAACTAAATACTGTCTGTGATTATTTCGGGATAGTCGTTAATAAAAAATCCTTTACGACCTTAACAGCGGAACTCCTACTGAAATTAGCAGACGAGAGCCGATAACATTTTTAGCTACAACAATGCCGCCATTAGAGATTTGCTCAATGGCGGCATTGTTATTTTACATTGAATTGACTGCTTTAATTCTGATTTTAATTTATTGTGTCCATTTGTATGCTCAAACCCTATATAAACGTTTTCAAGTAGAATTCCGTCAAGGTTTTTAGTTCCGTCTATGTTTTCGGAAGTTCGCTGTGTAGCCGATATAAGTGTTTTGTGGTTTTTCTTTAATTTTTGTTTGTTTACGGCAATCTCAATGGAATTGCGCCCGAAACGGTCAATAGCATAGACGAGTACAATATCCCAAGGCACGGGTTTACCGCTGTCAGCTAACATTTGCTGGAATGCGGCTCGTTGGTCGTTAGTGCCTGTGGTAGCACGGTCTATATAAGTGTCTAACACGGTCAAGCCGTTGTCATCGGCATATTTATTACATATACGCAACTGTCCTTCAATAGATTGGTCGTTTTGCTTTTCGCTGGAATACCTTGCATAAATAACTGCGCCTTTCATTGTTCATAACTCCTTCGATTTTGTGTTTTTATGGTAACCTTTGGGAAATAAGAATGTTAGCAACTGCAATTACGGAAAAACTGCGTAATTTCAGTACTAAAACAAAACTCATTCCCAACCCACGTAACAGCGCAGGCAAAAAAGGTCTAACCACAACCTTTTTTTCGGCAACGAAAAAAATCTCACAAAAAGAACTGCGGGCAAGGATAATAAAAAAATATCGGTTGGTTTCATTACATTGAAAATCCTTCCGATATTTTTTTACCTTGCTTATTTACGGTTTTCTAAATCTCGGCATTACCGCAAAGGGCTTTTTGTGATAAACTATCCACTTTACCCCGACAACTGAATTGCTTGGAAAACTCTTTCGTTTCAGTTTGGTTTAACTTTCAAAAAATCTGAAAAATACTATAATTTAACTTGCTAACAATAGATTTATTAAAGCGTTATAGTAAAAGAAAAAGGAGTTTTGCTATGGCGGAAAACAAAGAAGCAAGCGAAGTGGGTTTGCAAGTTTTTATAAACGGTGTTCCCGATTTAAAGCTGATTCCAAAAGAAAAATGGGACAGTTTAATAACTGCCCTTGAATTACAAATTAGTGATTACTATAAGAGTAATGGTAGGTAACTTAAACTTTCATTTTATGTGGAATATGCTACGATAGACCTACGAAAAACAAAAAATCTTATTTTAATTGCAAATCAGGTGGACTTATGCTACAATTAAGTTGATAAGCAGGGACTTAGCCTTACTAAGTGAAGAGGGAAAAATGATAAACATAGCCATAGTTGATGATGAAGAAAAAGAACGGCAGCTTTTAACTTCGTATATCGAAAGATATTTTTCTAACGATAAACAAAGATATAATGTTACGCTTTTTGACAGGGCGGAAACTTTTCTTTATAGCTACAAGTCGAATTTTGATATTGTTTTTATGGATATCGAACTTCCGGGAATGAACGGAATGGAGACTTCAAAAAAGCTGAGAGAACTCGACCCTGTTGTTACGTTAATCTTTGTAACGAATATGGCTCAGTTTGCCGTAAAAGGCTATGAAGTACAGGCTATGGACTTCGTTGTTAAGCCGCTAAGCTACTATGATTTTTCTTTGAAGATGAAGAGAGCGGAAACCGCCATAATCGCACGCGAAGGTGCAGATATAGTTATTGCGGAAGGATATAAAATTTCGCGCATTTCTTCAAAAGATTTACTTTACGTAGAAGTTAAAGGGCATTATCTGTACTATCATTTGCAAGACAACGTTTTAACTGGTTACGGAAAAATGTCCGAGCTTGAAAAGCAACTTGCCGGCAAATCATTTATGCGTTGTAATAATTGTTATTTAGTAAATCCGTATTATATAGAAACCGTTGAGGGTTTTTCGGTTAAAATGAAAAACGGTGAAGAATTGATAATTTCGCGTGCAAGGAAGAAAATCTTTATGAAGGAACTCACAGAGTGGCTTGGTGAAGGAAGAAATTTATGACACCGTTTGAAAATTTTATATATTTCTTTATGTCGCAAATAGTTTATAGGGGCAAATTTATGTTAGAGCTCATAATTGCTTGCGGATTATTTGCGTTTTGTTTGCCGAAAAGAAAAAAGTTTGCGTTAAGGTTAGTGGGTACCTTGCTGGTGTTATTCGGTTTATCGACTTGTTGGAGTCCCATGCGTGAGTATCCGTTTGTACTTAATTTTTTAAAATACTTTTCTCTGTTTGTTTTCGTTTTGCTCGGAATAGGATTTTGTTTCCGCACGTCGATATGGACGTTATTGTTTTGCGGAACGGGCGGATACGTTTTGCAGCATTTGTCATACAGGGTAGGTATGTTGGCAGTTTATGCAATTCCAAGTGAAAACGTTAAAACCTGGCTTTTGTGTGAAGCTCTAAATTTATTAATTTATATAGGCTTATATTTGGCGGCATATTTCATCTTCATTCGGAAAACAAAAATGAACGATGAAATCTGTTCAAAAAACAAAAATATAATTTTGGTAAGCCTTGCTGCGGTTATTTGCGTTATAGTACTGAGTATTGGATTTGATAGTTATTCTTCGGGATTATCAACAGTTATATATATAATTTGTCTTCTTTATATCATCGTTGCCTGTTTATTGTTATTCTTTATGTTATTGAGCATATTTAATAATAACCGTTTGCGAAACGAAGCGGAAACGTTGGAACGTATGATGCGAATTAAAGAAGAGCAATATATCGTTTCTCAAAATACGATAGATATAATTAACGTAAAATGCCACGATATGAAGCATCAGCTTTCTATGTTAAAGGGTAAGCTGAATACCGACGATATTTCAGAACTTGAAAGAACCATATCGATATACGATATGGCTGTAAAAACGGGGAATCAGGCACTTGACGTTGTAATTGCGGAAAAAAGCCTTATTTGTCAACAGTATAATATAAAGTTTTCGTGCATGGCGGACGGTGAAAAGTTGGGCTTTATAAGCGACTCGGATATATACGCATTATTTGCAAATGCTATCGATAACGCCATAACCGCCACAAGCAAACTTGATGATGAAGGGAAGCGGGTTATTACCATAACGGTTAAAAATTCGCTTGGACTTGTGGCTATTCATATTGATAATTATTTTGCCGATAAGTTACAGTTTGACGACGGTTTGCCTGTAACGACCAAAGCCGATAAAAACTATCACGGTTACGGATTAAAAAGTATTAAAATGACGGTTGAAAAATACGGCGGTTTTATGGCGGTAAATACCGAAGACGATATCTTCAAATTAAATATTTCAATTCCGTTTGTTAAGTAAAACAATATTTGATTTATAAAATCTTCTACGAAATTAAGCGTAGAAGATTTTTTGTTTTTTACGGTTTAGGTAAAAGAAATCAATGTTTAGGTAAAAGTTATTAACAATTTTCAATTATTGTTTTATAGTTGCAACAAAGAATCGTATCAACGGTAAAAATTAAAGGAGGAAAAAAATGGATAAATTAAAAAGATTATTCAGTAAAATTTTACCGCACAAAATTTTGTGGCGAGTACTGACGATAGTTTTTATTCTATTATCATCTTTTGTATTCGCCTTGTCCGGCATTTGTAATCTCTATGCGCCCGTTATCAATCAGGCTCTTGGGATTCAAACGAGTACGTCGAGCGGTGGAGAAGCTTCTGCGGATACATATTATTACAAGTCCTCATACTCTACGCTTAATGAGCTGTATCAGGACAAGGTAGCGCTTCTTCGCGAAATCGGGCAGGAAGGAACGGTAGTTGTCAAAAACACCGGGGAAACGCTTCCTGTCAAAGAAGGCAAAATTGCGGTTCTCGGTGAGGATAAAGGTTTTATTTATGAAACCACTACGGCAGGCGGTACAATCAAAATTGATCATTCGCTTTGCTCTTCATTGTCCGACGGTTTAAAATTGAACAATAAAACGGTAACGACAAGTTTGGACGGACTTACGGCAAACGATACGGCTATCGTAATTATAGGCAGAGCCGCCGGTGAAGCAATTGATATGGATAAGGAAAAATTGCAGCTGACGGAAGCGGAAAAGAGTTTGCTTAACGGCGCAATTTCAAGTCCGGCAAAAGTCGTTTTGTTAATCAGCGGAGACTTTAACGTAGAATGCAGAGACTATATAAACAATAGCGGAGTCGGTGCTGTAGTAAGATTCGGCAATGCGGGATACCGTAGCGCCATAGGACTTGCTGACGTAATCGTTGGAAAAGTTTCCCCTTCCGGCAAATTGGTTGAAACGATGGCGGCAGATTTAAGTTCTGCCCCGGCAAATATCAATTTCGGTGATTTTACATATGCCAATGCTTCACAGCTGCGTTTGGGATTCACCAAGAACTATTTGATTTATCAAGAAGGCGTTTACGTTGATTATAAATATTACGAAACGAGATATGAGGACGGTGTTTTAGGAAAAGGTAACGCAAGCTCTGCTGTCGGTACTTATAAAAGCACGGATGGCTGGAAATACAGCGAGGAAGTTTGCTATCCTTTCGGCTACGGTTTATCCTATACGACTTTTGATAAAGAAATAGTGGGCGAACCCGTATATAATGCCGAGGACGATACATGGTCAATATCCGTTAAAGTAACTAATACGGGCAATGTTCCCGGAAAGGAAGTTGTACAGGTATATGCACAGGCACCTTATACTTCTTACGATATTGCTAATAAGGTAGAGAAATCATCCGTAATGCTTATGGGATTTGAAAAGACTGACGAGATTGGCACCGAGGAAGGTAACAACAGTCAAACGGTCACGGTTAAAATCCATCAACAATGGTTAGCGTCGTACGATTCAATCGGCGCAAGAGGCTATATTATGGACGCGGGTGACTATTATCTTTCGATAGGCAACGGTTCTCATGAAGCAATAAATAATATTCTTGCGGCAAAGGGCAAGACTGTTGATGACGGTATGGATTTTGCGGGTGATGCAAACCTTGCGGTAAAAATTACCCCCGCAATATCTGCACAGGCAACCGAAACTTCTCCCGATACCGAAATGTATAAAACGATTTATACCGATAAGCGCGTTACTAATTCTTTTGACGACGTGGACGTTAATTCGTTCCTTGCCGAAGGGGATAAAGTAACATATTTATCGAGAAGCGATTGGCAGAAAACATATCCGACGAAGGTTGAATTAACTGCAAGTAAATCGATGATAAGTTCTTTGAACGAGAAGAAGAAAATGGACAATAACGTCATTGATACGGCTTCCCGCGTACAGACCAAAGATAATTTGAAATACGTTGATAAAGCCAATTACGTTTCGTCCGAAACTGTTATAAAAATGCACGGTAAAGCTTACGGTGATGCGGGCTGGGATGCAATACTTGACAATATGAGTATTTACGATATGTCGTTTATGGTTTCAAACGGCAGATACAGTATTCCCGCGGCAAAATCCGTATCCTTCCCCGAAATGCCCGGCAATGATAATCCTACCGGACTTTGGGTGCAATATAAGTACGGTGCGATTGATAAGATAACCGGCAAAAAGACGGCGATCGAAGACAATGCTACGCTTACCGACAGCATAACCGGAGATAAGGTAAACGTGAAAGACTTATGGGCTTCAATGTTTGCTTCTGAGCCTGTTCTCGGAGCGACGTTCAGTCACGAGCTTGCTGCAAGACAGGGCGATATGTTTGCCGAGGATGCTTTATATTGCGGTCAGACTTTTGTTTGGGGACTTGGCGTTAATATTCACCGTACCGCTTACGGTGGTCGTGCGTCGGAATACTTCTCCGCCGACCCCATTCATTCAACTTTGCTTGCTTCCGACTGGAACACGGCTTCGTGCAAAAAAGGTTGCATTATGGTGGCGAAACACCTTGCCGCAAACGAGCAGGAAGTCAACCGTTACGGTGTAGGCACGTTTATGACCGAACAAACTTTCCGTGAAGAGTATTTAAGGGCATTTGAAGGTATTACGGTTTACGGCGGAATGAAGGGCGTTATGGCAAGCTATAACCGTGTAGGCTTAATAAGTGCCGCCGCTGAATACGACCTTATGACGGGAGTGTTGCGTGAAGAATGGGGTTTTGACGGATATGCAATAACCGACCTGTATTCAATAACAGAAGGACTTTATGTAGGTAAAGAGATGGTTATGGCGGGTACTGACATTATGTTGGGAACGGGTTATGACAACGAAAAAGGCACTTACGTTCAAACTTCGTTAAATGTAGAGAATATCAAAAAAGACGCCAAACTGCTTACAGCCGTAAGAGAATCCTGTCACAGAATGATGTACGCATTTGTGAACAGCAACGGCGTAAACGGCGTTTCCGTAAATACGCGAATAAGCGATGCGATTCCGTTCTATATACCTTTGATTATTTCTTTGGAAGTAATATTTACTATCGTTGCGGTTTGCTCTGCGGCACTGTATATTGCAGGTAACGTCAATTTAAAGAAATCTGAAAACGGGGAGGCTGACGGTAATGAATAAAGTAAAACAATTTTTCAAACAAAAATCAATTGGCTTTTATTGTAATCTGGCTACGCTTGTTTTTATGATTATTGCAGTTATCTGTTTTTCTCAGCTTGTAAAAGTATCGGAAATAATGGAAGAGCAGCCTGCCGCTGTAATTGCGCTTTGCATAGTTGCTGTTCTGTTAAGCGTTGCGGCAGGATATAAAGATTGGTTCCGTGCCTTAACGATAGTTGAACTCGTGTTTGTTTCTGCAACATTCTTTCTTTTTATCAGTGGCAGAGTAAGCTATCTCGCTTATTATTTCTCCGGTGACATTATGGGTACGGGGCTTTCGCCTTTGTTTATATTGAGTGCGGTGTTTATGGTAATCGCATTGGTAGCTTCTATATTGGCAATTTGTTTTAAACAGGAAAAATCGGTATCAACCGAAATAAATAATTAATTTGGAGGAATTTCAAAATGAAAAAATTTGGCAAAATTTTGGTTGCTTTTGCGGCAACGGTAACGGCAATTGCGGCAATGTGTTCTCTTGCGGCTTGCGGTGAAAAAGAACCCGCAGAAGAAGGTTTAAAACTCGTAGCTCCTACGCAAGCGACTTCCTATTGGGAAGAGAAAACTGCGGCAGAGCTTGCGGCAGAGGATGTAAGCACAAAGACGGCACTTTATCAGCTTGTCGGCGACAAGGACCATTACGGCGGCGCACAGTTTATAGGCGATCTTGTCATTTATAGCGACGGATATTTCTGGCAGTTGAACTACATATATGCCGGAGGAAATTCTATCCCTTCATATCATTATGGTTATTGGGAGCTTGATGAAGAAGAAATATCTTTGACTTACGTTGCTTTCAATATGATGGGTAGTGTTTCTGATTTGTCCGGCGCTCAGTCGATTATTCTTCAGGACGGCAAGTTAGTCGGTTCCGCTATGTATAGTATATTTACATACGGCACAGATAATATGGCGGTTGAAGGTAGCAATAAAATAACCTATTCTACGGAAGAGGAATTTAAAACGTATGCAGACGGCGTATGGGACACCAAATACAAACCCGCTCCCGATGCAACCCCCGCAGAATAATCAGCATACTAAGTAACTTTTAATCAATAGAAGGATTTAAAAAATAGTACATTCGTTTTTTTTCTCCTCATATATAGAAGAGCGGGGAAGCAATAAAGTTTCTCCGCTTTTCTATATTAAAATTTAATTTTACAATTCGTTGCTTACAAAAGATAGTTTAAGTCCCGACAAGAAGATTTCAAAGAATGAGTTTTCTTGTCGGGGCTTTTTCTGTTTATTTAGCAAGAATAAGTGCTTAACTTACTAATATATTCAGCGGAGTTTAAAAATAGAACGTTAAACAATAAAAATAAATTTTCATAAAGGTTCATTAGGTGAACCGTTTACCTGTTAAAATTAAGCCATAAGTCTGGAAAGGGGGTGATAAGATATGCAGTCGGCAACCGAACGGCGGTTGGGTATTCTTGAGTATCTGTGCAAGCATAAGCACAATACGATAGAAAACTTAACGATTGAGTTCGGCGTATCACGCAGTACGATAAAGCGTGATATCGAAGTTTTAAGCATATCTTATCCCGTTTCTGCAATACAAGGCAAAGGCGGCGGTATATACGTCGAAGAATGGTTTAAGCTTGGTAGAGTTTATTTCACGTACAAGCAAGCAGAGTTATTAAAGCGGCTTAATAAAAATTTAGTCGGTGAAGATAAACTAACGCTTGAAGGCATTTTAAGTACATATTGCAGGCCGTGCAAAGACTTAGCGACATTAAGCAGGGAGTGATAATTTATGACGTTAAAACAAATCCGAGAAGATTTACAAGAGATAAGATATTATTATTCGCATAAAGAAATGTTTGACAGTGCAATAAGTGTTACCGGCGGAAATGCAATTTTGGAAAAGGTTAAACGCTATAACGAAGCGTCAACGAAAGCACCGTTGCGGTTATATGAGATCTACATAGAGCTACATGTAAGCGATAAAACGCAGGAAGGGTTTGCAGATGAAAAAAATTACAGTGCAGGGTACATACAGCAGCTTAATAAAGAGCTGTTACTGTTCTTTCAAAAGGTGTTATCCTGATATAAATTTAAAGCTCCGAGAAATCGGAGTTTTTTTAGTTTAGTTGCGATATATTGCCGTTTTAACTTGGTTTTACTGTGGGTTTTACATAGAAACAACTGAATTTAGGTTTCTGGTTTTTGCCTTATAGAACAGCTATAATCGAAGTGTAATCAGAAAGCGGCAACGCCTTACGATTTGTGCGGTACTTGCAAGATAAAGGTGGCCACCTTCCGCTCGTCGCACGAAACGTATAGTTTCATTAAAGTCCTTTCGCAGATTGCAAAATAACAACTTAATACGGGCAGGCAGACTTGTTAAAAGCATACGTGCCGCCCAGCCATCAACTAACAGGAGGCAAGTTTATGCCAAACAACAACACTTCGGCAGCGCCGAATAACAACGAGCGTAAATGGCTTAAACCGTCAGACCGCGCAAAGGGCTATGCCGAGGAACGCAAATTAAAGGTTCACAAGTTCGGTAAGAAGAAGGGCGAGGAGCTTACGGAATACGATAAGGGTATACTTTCGGGCTACCTTCTTTGCCAGTCAGACCATGCCGGTATGTTCAGGTACAAGCAGGCTATGGACGCCACTAACGATAAAGAATACGCAAAAAGATTCTCGAAGGAAAAGGGAACGAAACTTAAAAAAGGAGATAAAAAGTAATGGCAAATAAAAATAACGGCATTATTGTCGAAAGAGAAACGTTTGAAAAGGACGGAAAAACCTACTTTTCATATTTCATTAAGGGTAAGGTACGCGGCAAAGAGGTAAAGGTTGCAATCGTCCCTCCCGATAAAGGCGGATACACCGTTCTGGATATCGTATTCGGTTCGGAAATGCAGGCTGAGCTTACGCTTACGCCCTACGAAATCAAGGACGATTCTTCGGGCAGAGTTATCAAGGGCAATACTTACGGCGTGCGTTCGGCGGATACGGAAACGGGCGAGATTTACGAGTGTAAAATCAAACCCTACCGCGATTCCGATAAAACCCTTCTCAATATGCTTTTGAGATAAGTGGTAAGTTGCCACTGCCGTGTATCTTAATTGCGGCGGTGCCAACAAACTTATCGCAAATCAAGCGATAAAATACAAACGAACTGCGGCTTGCAAATCTTACTGTAAGCCGCAAAACTTTTATAAGGAGAATTTATGACTAAGAACAAAATTAAAACAATCGTAATGGTTGTAGCAATTATACTTGCATTGACGCTTGCAGGCGGCTGGATAGCGCAGACGGTTGTAAGTAAGCAAAAAGAGCCTATTACATATACGCCCGTAGATGAAACCTATGAAGGTATGCAGATGGCTGTTGCTAATGAAGATAACGGAATTAAGCTCATGAGCGCACGGATAGCCGTTGAAGATTATGACGACTACGGCGTGTCGGCACAAGCCGAGAGCGCATTTACAATAACGGCAACGGTTATAGACGAATACGGTCATTCGCCTGAACATATCCAGCAGGTAACGTACTCAATGGCTTGGGCTTCGACTAACTCGGCAGATATAAACGACTATGTAACGATGAACGTAAACGGCACTTCCGCAATGTTTTCGTGCCTTAAAGGTTTCAGTACTCAAATAGTCGTAACGTGTGCTTCCGATTTAGATGCAACGAAAAAATCAACGGCTATTTTGAATTATGCTAAGCGTATAACGGGCGTATTGGTAACCGTCAACGGTGAACAGTTTTCAATGCAGACAGGCGACGCTGTAAACGTTGCGTTTTCGAGCTATGGCGAGATAAGAACTGCTGAGTGGAATAGCAAGTTCTCTATTGGCGTGTTTGCTGGTTACGTTTTCAGTTCCGTAGGCACCGTAGAGGATAACGGCACTTCCTCACCGTCGTTCAAATATGAGTTGACGGACGAGTTCAAAGCAAAGCTAAACGAGCTTAAACCCTCGCAATTAACGATTAATACTAAGACAAGCGTAAATCTGGGTTCACCCCAAAGTGAGCTTTTGACAAATCTTATAGATATGCCGTATAACTCGCAGAATTACAGTAATTGGTACTACGTTACGCGGGCATTTGAAGAAACGACAAATCAGGTAAAAGTAACCGTCAGCCAAAGCCTTAAATATACTGACGGCGGGCTAAGAACTTCGTACTACCTGAATTGCGTCGTTCCCAAAACAAAGATAGGTAGTGTAGATATGGATACTGCAACGTTCACGTTTTAAGGAGGTGCAATTATGAACGTTAAATCAAATAAGATTAAAACCATAATTATGGTTGTAGCAGTTATACTTGCATTAACTCTTGCCTGCGGCTGGATAGCGCAGACGGTTGTAAGCAAGCAGAAAGAGCCGGTGCAGATTACGGCAGAGGAAGCAGACGGTAGCGGTTTGCTTTTAACGCCATTAAGCACGAGCGCAATGCGCCTTGCGGCTACACCGCTTGCGGAACAGTCAGGGGACAGCTATGTTCTTACGGCTACGATAACTCCGTCAAATGCGGGTGACAAGGGCGTAGATTGGTCGGTTAATTGGAATGATTCTTCTGCAGCTTGGGTGAGCGGTAAAAGCGTAACGGACTACATTACTGTTACACTCCCGACAGACGGTGCGCTTACCGCAACGGTAACTTGTAAAAAAGCGTTCGGCGAGAAGATAATAGTTACGGCTACAAGCCGTGAGAACAGAAAATATTATGCCGAGTGTATGTGTGATTACAGTAAGAAAATAACGGGCTTTAACATTTCTTCGTATGCGGGTTATGAGGCAACAAACGTAATTTTATCGGAAAAGACAAGCTCGTATACTTTTGATAAACCCACTTACTGTTTTAATTATACGAATACGGTCGTTGCGTTTACCTATTCGGATTATACGGTAGATGACAATTTTTCAACCGCCTATTCCGCAACGATAAATTCGGAATACAGCGGGTGTTTCAGCGGTGAAGGATTAACTCCCAAGCAAACGTCAATGTCGCTTAATTATCTTTGGGGCGGTACTTATTTCTTCTATGCTTATCTATCTGTTCCCGGCGGTATGCGTGAAGTTTCGTTCTGCGGTTTTACTGCCGAACAGGCAAACGTTGCCGTAACGATAGCCAAACAGCATACGGATATCGCCGCTTATAATTGGTCTGTCACCTGCACGGGCAAGTATTCTTCATACAAGCATACTATACCCGTTTATTTTACGGAAAGTTCTTTAACGGCAGTCGTTACCGGTGTATCTCTTGATAATTCAAGTTTAATGTATTAAAGGGGGTGCGCATGAGCAAAACGTTAGCAAAGATAATAGGCTACGGCGCTTTGGTTCTCATAGTGGTTGTGGCTTTCGGGTTTATTTATAAGTTTACCAACGGATTCAACGAAGATTTTAAAACCTTTTACATTGAGTATGACGGTAAACAGATATTAACGGCAGACAGTAAGCTGACATTGGAAGAAGGCGAAACGCACACGTTTATCGTCAGATACACCTTTGACAGTGATAAGTCCGAACCGAAAGATTACAGCGTAAAGATTATCCCCAACGTCGAGCGTGATTTCGATTACACAGTTAACGGCGATAAGTATATCTATTCCAAAACGGGCGAGATGACAGCGGCGTTTAATTTTGAAAAAGGACAAGCGCAGTTTTCAATAACCATACCCGAAGGTTTCGATTTACAGAAAGCATTGGCAAGCGTGAACAGCGGTAAAACCGTTGTCGTGCCGACAGACGCCGATACTAATAACACATATCCTTACACGCTCGTGGTTTCTTCGTATAACGGAAAAGTTACATACAGTATTGACCTCAACACCGTTGATACAAGCATAATTGTAAAGCCTGAATTTGCAAGCGAATACAAAATATCCGGTATCAACGTTAATTTAGGTTCGGGCGAATCGTATATCGAAGATTTACGGGGCAATAACGGCACTTACACTTTCACAATGCCCGATACGGCGACAATGGAAATAGACGGATATATCACGCTTATGTTCTATATCATTCCGATAGATATGTGAGGCGGCGTATGAGAACGATTACAAAACGGTTTATTTACGTCATACTTACGGCTGTTTTGTGTGTTGTAACGGTATTTTGCGGACAAGTAACATTGTCCGCATCTGCCGACACAGAGAACAGTGTTCAGTCAGTTTATGAAAATACTAACGTATTAAACAACCTTAAAGGCTCGACAATAGGCGGCAAGCAATTCGATTTAGCGGATTATCCGCATAACAGTAAGGGCAAGCCGCAGATAATATCCTTCGTTGAGTTCTGTTATTCGTACTATGCCGAAAAACAGTCAGATTACGGGCATTACGTTTATGTGTACAATCCGCAGGACGTTGCGTTTGATATGTCAACCGAGCGCAATAAAATTCAGTTTACATACGGTTCAAGGCAAAGCTATTCAAAATACACTCTTGAATTTATAAACTACTCCACCGAAGCGGGCTACGAAGGGCGGTTCTGGAAGTTCAAAGTTCAGCTCTCGGACGAACAGCGGACAAGCATATTAAAGGAAGTTGACGAAAACAGCCGAGTCTATAAGGTAAGCGGTATTGAATTATCTGTCAAAAACGTAGTAACCGAATATGTATGCGCACAGACTTACACCTATAAAGGTTATGCGCTCGGCTACGGCTCGGAATTGGCTATAAGCGATACTATCTCTTGTAAAGTGGATGGGTTTGATAAGTATTTATCTCTGGACGTACACAGCACGTTCTTTCGCGGTAAAGGCACGAACGGCAAGAAGTATATTCAGGACACATTGCATAGCGTTTATTTTTCCGTTCCCAACTCTGTCATAGACGAATACGGCAGAATGACCGCCGTTCACGCAACTTGGTTAAATGCTTATACGGCGCCGGCGTTAGTAACGGGCAACAGCGGTTATTACGAAACAATGCTCGACCATATAGGCGAACAAATAGGAGTGCCTGAAACGTATTCTGATTTAAAATTCAAGTACAGTTTCAGGACGGAAGAAGATTTATCTAATACTTCAATAGGCGGCGTGCATTTCTCGGGGTACTATTACGGCTATAATTACCCTTCAAAACTTTCAAGCAACATAGTAAACAACATAACTAATCTGCATTGGCTGTTTAAAGCGGAGAACGGGGACGCCGACACCTATGACGTGCCGAGCGAGGATATTTTAGACTATATGAGCCGGTACACTGCGGTACATGGCGGTGAGCTTGTAAACGATAAATACAGCAAGGCATTGTTTGAAAGCGTTGACAGTTCTTTTACGGATATAAACATTCAGGCGGACGAAACCTATTCACTGACTTCCAAAATTATAAAGCAGTCTTGGTGGGAAAAGCTGTTCGGAACTTCGCACGTTGAAGAAGTTGAGGACTTTAATAACATTAAAGCTATACAGGCGGTTGATTATAGCGACATATCAAATCTTGATAGCGTTCAGGTCTGTAAGAAGTATTACGTTGACGATTCCGACTACAGCGAGTTCAGTGCATTTTGTAAAACGGCAAAGCGAAAAAACGAAACGGTTTATTTGTTTCGCTATAAACAGTCCGAATACTTTTCGGCGGAAGTTTACGAAGGAATGTGGAAGCAGACTTGGGTATTGAATACGGGTGGAATTGCCATAGCCCTCGGTTACGTTTATTCCTTTGAGAACAGCGATACCAACGCCTTTATTATGCAACAATGGGTGCAGCTCGATTTCGATATTATAGACCTGACGTTCACAAAGGACGGCGTAGAAACAGTTATCCCCGTTATTATGTCGCCTATGGATATTGTAGCTGATGGCGACCACCCCGTATCAACGAAGAAGGACGGCGGGCTTCAATGGTGGCAGATACTGTTAGGCGTTATTGCACTGTTGTTCATTGTCTGGTTGCTAATAAAGTTCTTGCCGCTTATCGTCTATGCAATAGGTAAAGTTATTGTCGTGCCGTTTAAGGCGGTAGGGGCAGTAAATAAACGACGAAAAGAAAAGCGTAATGGAGCGAAAGCGGACAAGCCCGTTAAAGTTAAGGCGGAGAAGGAAAAATACAAACAAAAGAAGCAAGCAAGCGATAGTTCGTTTAACGATTACTATGAAGATTTTTCAGAAGATATAGATTGGGACGAAGTGTGGCAGGCTTTGCAAGATGGCAAATTATAACTGTCTAAATTATTAGACGAACACGCGCCGACGAAATTACAGATTCCGTCGGCGCAACTTTTTTAAGGAGAATTAAAAGTGAAAATCATAAAACGAATTTTAGTGATTGCGACATTAGTCGTGATTGCGCTTTTAATAAGTTATCTCGTCTATACGGGAGGACAAGTCAATGCGTAGAGCTTTAAACATAATACTTACGATTGCGCTTACAATAGGCTTTGTTTTGTTAGGAGTGTTTGTGTTTCGCTCGTCGTATATAAGGCTCGGTTATGCGTTCAAGGACTTCGGGCTTTCAGTGGCTTATTATTTTTGCGTAATGTTTAATATACGGTATAACATAACGCCAACGGTAAATTTCATACCGGACGTACAGACACCGCAGGTAACTTTACCCACTGATTTTAACGGGTTCAAAAACAATACAGCGCAATACTTTTCTTTGCTTATCAGCGGTGATAATTTTAACGCTTGGTTGGCACATATATCATTGGTAATGGCGGACTTCGGAAAGATTTTAGTCATTATACTGCCGTGCATTGCCGTATTGATACTCATTATAAGGGCTTTATATAAACGTGCTAATAATAAACACGGTAAAGATACTGTTCTGTTACGCATATTTAAAGGCGTTTCAAGGGTTACATATCAGCCAGTAAAACGGTTCGTTATGGGATATGTGGCGTTTATTCAAGAGCATAGCTGGATTTGGATTAGTTGGGTTTTTATCTGGATATTGAATTTCAACCTTGCAACTATCGTTATTGAGTTCCTTGCGTATTACTTTTACTTCGCCATAGAATTTGATTTCAGTACAATTTACACGCAGTTCGTAAAACTGTTTGCGGACTTAAAAACACCGTTCATATACTTTCCGTATTGGTCGCTGCTGTTTATAATTTATCCGCTTTTCGATAGGTTCAGAAAGCGCATAGCAACGGCAAGACTACGGCATTACGAAGCAAAGAACTGCGGGTTTATAAACGAGCTGCCTATCGTGTCTATGACTTGCGGTTCTATGGGAAAGAAAAAGACTACGGCAATTACGGATATGGCGTTGTCGCAGGAAGTTATGTTCAGACAAAAGGCTTTTGATATATTGCAGAAGTGTGATATGAAGTTTCCGTTCTTTCCGTGGATAATGTTTGAAAAAGCGTTGCAAGCGGTAATAGAGAACGGCAGTGTTTATAACCTTGCTACGGTCAAATGCTGGGTTATCAGTCTGGAAGAACGGGGCGAACTGTTCGGCTATGACGGCGAGCGGTACGGGCTTATCAATGACGACGGCTTGAAAGAGGAAGGGATATACAGTGTGCTTTCCACTTATGCGCAAGCCTATTTTATTTACATAATAGAAAGCAGTCTTATAGTTTCTAATTACTCGATAAGAGAGGACAACCTTTTAATTGATAGCGGCAATTTCCCGATATGGCTTACAGATTTCTTCCCGACTAATTTCAGACGGGATAGCAGGCACGTGCATATTCTGGACTTCGATATTTTAAGGCTCGGCAAAAAGGTTATTGAGAATAATCCGAACGCCGGTAGTTTTGAGTTCGGCGTAATAGGTATTACGGAAATAGGCAAAGAGCGTGGTAATAATCTTGAATTGCAGGAAAAGAAAAAGAACGCCGAAGAAGCGAACCAGAAGAACGACAAATTTAATTCTTGGCTTAAAATGTGCAGGCACTCGGCAACGGTTGACAATTTCCCTTTTATTAAAGTATTTGCGGACGAACAGCGTCCGGAAAGCTGGGGAGCAGATGCAAGAGATTTATGCGATATTGTAAACATAATTTCAAGCGGCGAACTCAAGCTCGCTATGCCGTTCTACACAATAGGCGATATGCTGGCGGAGTGGGTGTTCAACAGGTTCATAGGTTTGTATTACGATTTCCGTTTCCGCAGGGGCGACAATACTTTACTTGTTCATATTCTCAAAAGCGTTACCGCATGGCTTTGGAAGCGCAATATCAGGATATACAATAGGTACGGCTATTCTGTGCTTTAAATTGAAAAAGAACGCGGAACGATGGACGGTAAGGTAAGCAAGAAAAAGTATTATCTTATGAGTGCAAAAATTTACCGTAAGCGTTTTGCTACCGACTGCTTTGCTGATTACTTTAACGATATGGCTTTGCGTACTAACATAGGTCTTAACGATTATCGTGAGTACTTAACGGAGTGTGCAAGCGTTGACGAATTGCAGGCGCAAAACAGCTATTTCATTAACGCACTTTACGGTTTAGGGGGTGATGGTTGATGGCGTATAACCGGCAACAGCAGGTTAAGCCAAAGGGTGGTTTTTATCCCGAAACAAAAGTATATTTTGACGGTTCGCACTACATAGCAATTCCGCATACTGAACGCCCTTACAGACCACGCAAAAAGCCCGTTGAAGAAGTTATCACGCTTGATGAAGAGAAGCCCGAAGAAAGCGAAATTACGCAATCTGAAAGTGATTGCGAACTGCAAGAAAACAGCGCACCGGCAGAAGAAGCCGATGCGCTTACAAGCGTTGAAAATATAGATACACCCCCGAATATAGTGCAAATACCGCAAAAGCAATTAACAAAAAATCAGCTATTTGAAAAACTGTATAACGAAAACCTTTATGTTAAATTGCGTGAACGGCGGAAAATAATATTAGACGGAATGCTGCCGTATTTTGATGATTATGACAAAGCATTAGAATATGTGCAAAGCAACCTATGGCGCAAGCGTAGGAATTTAATTGCCCGTCGGATACGGCTTACACGTAAAGCAAATTTGCAAGCGTTCAATTATTTTGTTACATTTACATATAGCGACGCTCTGCATACGGAAACAACTTTTAAGAAGAAGCTGACAAACTGTTTAAGTTTGTTTTGCTCTCGCAAGCAATGGAAGTATATAGGGGTATGGGAGCGTTCGCCTGAAAAACAGCGGCTTCACTTTCACGGTGTATTTGATATTCCCGAAGGCACAATGCCCGGTATGTTGTTTGAAACTAACGATTATAATTTCAAATCGCACCGCCGACAAAAGACGGTTCAGAACTCGTACTTCGTAGATAAATTCGGGCGTTGTGATTTTGAAGAAATAGAAGGCAACGGCAAGCTCGGTGAAGCGTTGGCGTACATTATGAAATATATAGAAAAGAGTGGGGAAAAGATAGTATATTCAAAAGGACTGCCGCAGTACTTTATATCTGATATTATGACGAAAGACGTTGTTACTAAAATAGGCTTGGAAGAAAGTAAGCTGCTGCTGTATGACGACTTCAAATGTTGGGACGAAGGTGTACTCGTCTGTACGGTGGGCGCAAAGACGATTAAGCAACTACGCAAAAGTAACTGAATTGAAAATGATATTAAATAGGTTTTAAAATCGTGTGTTTGCGCAACGGAAAGCGCGGGCGATTCGCAAGCGGTTTAGCGGCGAACGCCCGCTCCGTTCGCTACGATTTTCGCATTTAAACTTTTCATTCGGTTATAGTGCGTGTGCTGGTCGTCGGCGCGCGCCAGCGCGCCGACTTGTATCAAGACCAGCACACGCACTGTCGTCAAGCACTCAACCAAACTATAAGTCAAACCAAACTTAAACCCATAATTTGATTAACGATTAAGTTTAAGATAGGTTTTATCTTATCTGTTTATTTTGTTTAATTGTTGGTGTTTTTTATTATAAATATTATAAATGGTATTTTAAATTGCGATTATTATGTGTAAAGTAAAACGAAAATATAAAAACATATGCATTTGTTGTGCATCGGAAAAAATATACGATGGTGATATTTTAGAAATTACGACTCTCAAATTTGTCGGTGAAATTGAGGAAAGACAAATAGAAAAGGCTTGTGTGATTCTCGATGGCAAAGATTTGAAGTTGCAATTTGATGATAGAGTGGAAACGCTGGATTACATAGATTGCTCTAATGATGAGAATGCCAATCGTTTCTTTGAGATCATAGATAATAAATACGGTGAGTATCACATAAATCCTTTGGAAGTGCTTAAGGCGGGATATGAGTTTTATCGAGCGTCTAAGCAAATAAATAACAATTGGTATATAAATTATCCGAAAATTTCGGCTCCGTTTGTAATTCCTATAGCGGTCAATTTATCTTTTGCTTGTGAATTGTTCTTGAAAGGATTGCTTTTATTGGAAAATAAATATTATGACGATAAGCATAATCTTAGGAAGTTATACAAAAGTTTGAACGGCAAAACTCAGAATAAACTATTTGACTTAGTTAATTTGGAATTTCAGCTTGATGCCGGTCAAACAATTACAAAACAACAGTTTATAGAGACATTAAAGTTTGTTAAAGACTATTTTGTTAAGCAACGCTATTGGTTTGAACATAGAGAGACTGAACGGATATTTGAAAATGGTTTGGGAATCGATTTTATAAAAAAATTATGCGATGCTATTTTGTTAATAGCGAATTCCCGTATTGAAGAATACTTCAACTTTGAGTTGCTAGTTGCAGATCCTGAAAAGTTAGCACGGTTAAAAGATATATTATAGTTATGTAATCGGTTTATGCTTAACAATAAAATTAGGAGATTTTACTTATGGAAGAAATAAATAAGAAAATTAAACCATATAAGTACCCCTTGATTTTTGATTCTCTTCAATATTTTGAGGCGGCAAATGCGCTTGCCCAAAAGATAGAATTAGACAAGAAAATTTTAGACAAATATCCGACAGACGATAACAAGAAAGTGTTTAAGGTAAATCTGCTTATTTATCATAGCCTAATAGCTAATGGGACTATGATGAATGGGGCAATCGCAGAATCAAACTTAAAATATCAAGAAGACGGTTGGTTTATTTGGTTGCAAAACTACAGTTTTTATATATTAGGGGCTCCGTTTAAAAACACTGATGAGGAATTTACATATTGGTTTGACACCAACTTTGATATGTATTTTGGTAAAGTTGATTTTGGTGGAAGATATTTCTTGGAAGCTATCAACAATTACAAGAGCGGTCAGTATTATTCATGTGTTTGTGGGCTTTTTCCTTTAATTGAATATCTTGAACGCCGCATCTCAAAATTTGATGGGGAAAGCATTTTTCATATTAAAAAGGCATTAGACGAAAGCAGGGTTAAAGATTTATCTGGTTACAAAAAGTATTTCGAAGAGTTCGAAAGCAATCTTAATAAGTTTTTGAAAGATAATATTTATGCTATATCTGCAGAAATGGAAGCAGAACCAAAATTTATTTGTAGAAATCGTGTACTGCATGGGATATTTACAAGAGATATAAATAAAACCGATTGTCTTAAACTTTTTTGCATAGTCAAAAGTATGGCGCAGTTTGCGAATTGGTTACATAGTTTAGAAGAAATAAAAAGACTTAGTGAGGAGCTTAAATAAACTGATTTATCAATGAATCTATATAAAAAAGATAACAATAAATCGAAGATGGAATAATGGAAATATTCAAAGGAGAAATGTAATTTATGGAGTCATCACAACTTCTAATTTTGGGAAATGGCTTTGATGTTCATTGCGGATTAAAGTCAAGCTATAAGGATTTTTTTCGTAGTGTCATTCTTGATACCGCAGGTGAATCATTTGGCTTATACCAATTACAAGCTGGTGTGAAGGGATTTTGGGAAGGGGTTTTACTTGAATATTATAAAATAAATCCTGAAAATGATTATAATTGGTGTAATGTTGAAGAAATAATAAAAGATATATTATGGCTTATTTATTATGGCGAAGAAACGGAAAGTGCTAATTTGCATGATGGTTTATGGTTAGAAGCACTGAGTTTCATTAGTGATGGACGTGATATACTAGACGATAGAATATATCATGATAGACCAATTTTAAGGTATGTGTTTGTTCGTATTGTAAAATTTTTTGAACGTCTAAAATTTAAAGGGTGTACAGGTAGAGAAAAGTTACATCTATTAAGTAATCAGTTATTACTAGAATTGAAAGGCTTAGAAAAACGATTTTGTAAATATCTAAAAAATCAAATATTTAATTCAAAGTCAGCTACACTGAATGAAAATTATATTATCAATGCTATTAATTTGCTTGCTCGTCTTACAGTATTCGCACACTATAAATTTGATAAATTAGATGATGCCATAACTGGTCAGGATAAAAAGCGCTTAATTGATGTATTTGAAAATTTAAGTGATACATATATACTTAGTTTTAACTATACAACAATTTTTGATTTTTTGGGTGTCAATAAACCGTGCGTATACAACAATGTTCACGGCAAATTGTGTGCTAATCAGTGTGCAAAAGATTGTAAGGCATCAAGCGTGATATTCGGTATCGACGATAACTTAATTCAATCGCAATCTAACAATTCCGATTTGAGATTATTTAGTAAAACTTATCGTAAAATGTTTAGCAATGAAGACCCAATAATTTTATTGCCGCCAAAAGATAATAAACCAATAAGAATAAAATTCTATGGACACTCTTTAAGTGAAGCGGATTATTCTTATTTTCAAAGCATTTTTGATTATTATGATTTGTATGGTAATACCAATGTAAGTTTAGTATTTTATTACTCTAAGGGGTATGAACAACAGGATGCTATCTATAGTCTAATTAGCGAATATGGTAGGTCTTTCACCAATAAAGAGCAAGGAAAAAACTTGATACATAAACTTCTTTTAGAGAATCGATTACAAATAATAGAGATTAATGATTAATATTTATGAATTTAGACGATTTTCATATTTTAATTAAGAAAGTTAAACAAATAATTTTCAATCAACATAGTAAACTTAAGCTAACATAAAAATAGGGAACGGTTTTTCACGTTCCCTATAAATTTAATTAAATTTTATTATGTATTCTTCATAGGTTTTTTGAGCGTTTTCAAGATAGTTGAAGTATTGTCCGAAAGCCCACGCATATTTGCCGTCTGGGTATTGCTTTACGTCAACAGCAACCACATACGGACAGTAAGTTTTTCTTTTAAGTAATGCAACATTGCTAAATAGAGTTTTATAATAGTTTATTACGGTATATTCGACTTTGCCGTTAATAAATTTGTCGCCTATATTTAATTTTACTAACATTTTTATTACTCCTTTTAATTAAGATTTAGATATTTATGAAAGCGGTGGTATTGAAATATAAAAGCCGGTGTTTTCCAGACACTCCAAAGTTCGCGCGTAAAAGCGTCTTGGTGTTTTACAACAGCTGGAACTCCCGCAAGCGATAATTGCAAATAGGTCATATGAACACAACGAGCGTCAACGTCGCCTGCGTCCATGTAACAGTTATAGGCATAGTTTACGCCGTAGTCGTTTTTGAGAACATCTAACACCGCTAACAGTAAGCCGCCACCGCCTGAACAGCAGTCGTTAATAGTGATTATTTCATTTTGTTCGATGTCGGTTTTCGTAAATGTCATTTTAGCCATAAGTTTTGAAACGTGGTAAGGTGTAAAATATTGACCTGCGCTTTTGTTTCCTTGATTGCATTGCATAAACAGTTCGCCAAGATAATCGTCAAATACACCGTCGTCGTATGTAACGGACGAACAAAGTGCAAATATGTTACTGAATATATCTGCAATCAATTTCTGTTCAGAAGAGGAATAGGTTTTGATTATTTCCAAATAACGCTTTTCCCGTTCGTCGTATTTGGTAAAGTCTACTAAATTAGAGATAGCCAAAGCTCCGCACTCAAACACGTCGGATATGAGCTTGCTTTTATTAACCCGATATGACGAGCTGTCTATCATTTTCATTATGTCCTTTACGGTAGGTATAGGATAGGGGCATAAATTTACACCGCCGACAATTCGTTTTCCCGTTTTCACGGGTTCGCTTACTGTCGGCGGTTCAATGGTAGGAAGCTCTTGATTGTGGTCTAACACAATATTGAAGATTGATATTTGTCCTTTTAAGTTACTCATATGTTTACTCCTTATCAGCGTTTATTCGGCGAATAATATCTGCCGTGAACGTCAAGCACTTTGTTGTTTTCGGTGTATTCGGGTTTACCCATTTTGCAGGCACGCATTATAAGGTTTTCTGTACTGATTTCTGCAGGCGGTATATTGCCGTTTGAAAAAGTATCGCTTTTGCCGACTTCAAGTATGTCAAAGCCTTTTTTAACTAAAAACGCACTTAATTTCCAAAGGGCGTCAAAGTAACCGTTACTGTCGATAATCATTGAAACATTTGCCTGCTTGTGATAAGCGGTAACTCTGAAATAATTGTTGTTCATATTATTTACTCCTTTGCCTTATGCAGCTAATAATTTTTTGATTTGTCTGTTTGCGAACGGCATCCATTGCTTGTTGACGAAATGTAAAACGTTATCGTTCGGTGGGGTATCGTCGCAGCCATAGCACTGTAAAACCTTGTGTTGCTCAATTGAAAATTCAACTGTTACAAATGGTATATCAGGTTCTGCTATATTCCGTACAAAGAATATAAGCGTTTCTTCGCGTACCATTTTTTGGTCGTAGCCCAAACGTCCTACGCAGTGTGAAAGCTGCTCGCCTTCACGGATAAGCTCTGCCGGACTGTGCGGTATGAGCATAATAAAATCGGCTTGCCGTTTGTACTGCAAGCCTTCATATTTTTGTGCAACCAAAGCAAATTGTTTATATAACTCGGCGCGTTCTTTTTCGTCCGCAACAGCTTTTGCCGTAGCGTATTCGTCCGACCGTATATCGTGCCAACGTTTAAAGTCGTGGGGGTAACGGTTTTTAGGTAAAGTCATATCCAAGCCGAGATAGGTGCAGGCTTTTACATAGTCCGCATAGGAATTGACGTTTGTATTTTGTTTTTTAATGTAGTTCAGGAATGTGCCTATTTCTTTGCTTGATATAACTTTGTTTACAATGTGCGTATAATTATAATTTTCTAATAATTCTTTTTTCTCTCTATCGAACTTTTGAGCTTCAAGCAAAGTCATTTCAGTTTTATATGCCGACAACATAACCTGAGCTGAAAAGTACGGATAGTTCCCACATTCGTTACGGAGTTGTTTTGCGTACTTTACAAGCCATTTACGGAAGTTTTTATCTTTGCCCGCTTTCCTTAACAGAGTTTTATTTGTGGCAAGATGTTGTAAGCCTAACTTTATAAAATATTCGGCTTGCGGATACTGTTCGTAAGTACGCAAATATTTGAAAACGTTGTAATAGGGGTATTTGTCAATTACGCTGTATTTATAAGCATCAAATTTCAAAGCGAATTTTTTATTTACGACTTCCGCATCGGGGTCGTAATATTTATCTTTTGCGGTTTCCCATTTACCGTTTTCATAGTATTTTTGTTTGTCTGTAAGTCCGTGGCTGTACCAGCCGACTGAATAGCCCATCATTGTATATTCCAAATCTTTCACATAACAGATTTCAGAATGAACGCCGTGAACGGCAACCTGTTTACAAAACCATTGATTTTTATAGCTTTTACACGCGACGGTAATTTTTACGAGTTCGTCTTTTATTTTTGCAAAGTAGGCGTAAAACCTTACGCTACCGTCTTGCCGGCTTTTTATATCTTTGTTTCTTATTCTTTTTGCTATGTATGCAGGGATAGGTTTAAGATTTTCAATATTCATAATTTCACTCCAAAGTAAAAATATTTCCGAGCAGGTCGGATAAAATGATTATTGCGTTTTTGTCAAACGCTTTTAAACGCTCACGTTCTTGTTCAAGGTCAAAATCGTCGTCGGGGGTGTCTTGGTCGTCGCCCATATCAACGCCTTCTAAAATTTTAGAAATGGTAGGTATTTCTTCGGGTTCTTCGATATCGCCGTCGAATTTCTGCATTTCGTCAACGCTTAATTCTTCTGGTATAATCTCACCCGTTTCCACGTCAATTATTTGTTTGCTTTCTGAGTTCTTTGTTATAACGCGGTTTACTGTTCTATCGTTTGTGCCTTCCAACGGCTCGCACACGGCAACTTTATATCCTGCGGAAACTAATTTTGTTATATAGCTTTCGGCGGCGTGGAAAGGTACGCCCGTCATAGGCACGCGTTCGTTAAGTCCGCAATCTCTGCCCGTTAAAGTCAGGTTGAGAACGTCGGCAGATATTTTTGCGTCGTCGCCAAACATTTCGTAGAAATCACCTAATCTGTAAAACACAATGCAGTCATTGTATTGTTCCTTTACGGATAAATAGTGCAGATACATAGGCGAGCCTTGTTTCTGTTCTATCTTGGGTTGTTCTACAATAACGTTTGCAGACGGCGATACAGGTTTGGTCGATTCTGTACTGTCGTTTACCATATCAAATATAGATAACTGCGGTTTCGGTTTGGGTGCAGGCGGTGTATATGGAACAGTAGGAGTGGGCTTCGTAGTATTAACGGGTTTCGGCGGCGCATATTCCGTACCGTCTGCGTTATAGAGCTTGCCTTCAATGCTATTTTCTTCAAAGTAGTGTATAGCCCAAGCGTAAACGGTATCGTCATCTATGCAACGTACCTGACGACCTTTGCGTTCGTTTTCGGTAATTAAATTTAATACCTGTTCTTCCGCATACGCCATAAACGTAGTAAGGTCTTTTTTGTTTAAAAGCTTTTTACCGTCTTTAACGATTTGCACACCGTTATTGATTTTTTCGGCAAGCACGTCGCTTACGTTATTTTGTAAATACGCTTTTATTTTTTCTTGTTCGTGGTTTGAAGTGGATAAGTTTAATTCAATCATATTTTAGAACTCCTTATAAATTTTTTGTAAATTAAAAACGCCCGTTCATATTCAGAACGGACAGCCTTTCCAACGCCATTTGTATTCGATAAAGTTTTTTATAGGTAAGATAATCCAAACTACGTTAATAACCAATTCTTGGGTTTGTCTGTCTTTTGGCGGACTGTTTTCGTACCAACGCACGCTATCTACTGCGCTGTTGTATGTATTCGTTACAAGGTAGGTTTTTATTTTGCGTTTACCTTTTTTCTTGTAACAAACTTTATAGCCGTATTTATTATCCCGCATAAAGTTCTTCTCCGTATGCGTCTATTGCATTGCAGGTTTGCGGCAGTAAGCTCGCTTGCGCCGTTTCGCCCCACCAAGCAAGGCAGACAGCTCGTTTGTCTGTATCTATCCATATTGCCGGACCACCCGTTGCAACTGTAATTCTTACGGACTGATATTCTTTCCGTGAATTGATAATGTAATCAATATCAAAGGCGTCCGAAAAGTAATCATACAAGTTTATCTGTTCAAGCTCGTATACGTCTATATGTTCTTTACAGTGGGGGCATATATAAACGGTATCGTCGTCTTCATTAGTGGTTTCTTCGGCGTCGTCTATATTGAAAGTGTTGTGGCAGTAGGGGCATTTATGCAATTTGCCTTCTACAACTTCGTCAAGCTCTTTTGATATTGCTAAACAAGTCTGGAAATTTTCGTCTTTCATAATTATAATCTCCCGTATATATCGTCTGCGTAGTAGCTACAAGTAAAGCCGTTAAATATAGCAGTACATAAGATATCTTTATATTTAACTATGTAATAGGTCTGATTACCTTTTTGCCGCTGTTCAAGTACGGTTATTTCGTCCATTGCACCGTCAAGTGAATTGATATGCGCGTCAACTGTGTAAGCCTTGCCGTCGCAAAAATCTTCAAGGTCTGATATGTCCTTTAAGGGTGTAGGCGTTTCAAGCGTTCCCATACAGTAATCGTAGCCGTAATATTCCGCATAGGCACAGGTATTTAACGCATTAGTTAAGTGTGCCGCTAAATATAAGCTATCGTCGTCGATTTTTGACTTGATAAACTCTTTCAGCGTTTCATAGGTCGTTATGTCGTCGCGTTGCTCTGATAATTCAATTACGGCTGTATTAAAGCCTTTCTGATATAATTCTAAAATTGTCATTTTAATTACTCCTTATAAAACTTTTTTGAACCAAACGTAGTAGGTAGTTTCGATAGTTTCAAGTACTTCGTAACTGCCTTCTTTGTTTTCGTCGCTGTCGTGGTCAACTGATTTGAAAACGGGTACATTAGTGTAAATGACGTCAACGTAACCTTTGAACTCGTCTTGTTTTCCGAATACGGGCTTGCATTGTTCGGAAACACTTTCAAATACTCTGATGTACGGTTTTCCTTTGCTTGAAAGAGAGGGGATAAGTAAGTTACCTTCTGAAAGATAACCAACGCCTTTCAACTTTTCATCTCTGTTCACTTTGCTGATGCTGTAAACTACTTTTTGCATTTTTTAGTTACTCCTTATATGTTTTTTTGTTTTTCTGTCTTTCGACAGTCGTAATCGTAGCATTGAACGACGATTAGATTTTTTACGATAGAAAACTCAATAACGGAAGTCAGCGATAAAGGAAACAAGTTTGCATTTTAGGTAAACTAAAAAAGCCGAGTAATTTACCCGACTTTCTACAACTTTAAATTCCTTCGCAAACTTTTTCCCGTTGACTTCTGCGGCGTACTGTGCTACGATAAACGCCCGAAAGACAAAAAAACATATTTATTTGCAAAACAAAAAAAGCCGTGCTATTTTTTCAATAGCACGGCTAATATGATATTAAGTTTTAAAATAAATAACCAGCCGCAACTCACTTGAATTTACAAATAAGTTCGACTGGTTATCTATTGGTGACCCGTACGGGAATCGAACCCATGTTACCACCGTGAAAGGGTGATGTCTTAACCGCTTGACCAACGGGCCGGTCACAAATTCGCGCAGAGCGCAAATTCAAATATTAAATCGCTTTTAAAGCGTTATTGTCTTTGGTAGCGACGGGTGGATTCGAACCGCCGACCTGCCGGGTATGAACCGGCCGCTATAGACCAACTAAGCTACGTCGCCATAAACCCGTAAAAACGGGCAAATTTGGTTGCGGGGGCGGGATTCGAACCTCGCGACCTCCGGGTTATGAGCCCGACGAGCTACCTGGCTGCTCTACCCCGCGATATAAACGCCTTCGTTCAAGGCTTTTTTATTCTATTAAATTATAGAGCTTTTGTCAACCGTTTTTGGGGGTTTTAAAAAATTTATTTTAATAACTTGCAAACCGCGTAAACAATATGTTATAATAACTCCTATGAAACCCGAGCTTGAAAAGTATGCGGGTATGCGAATATGCGTAGCCCTGTCAGGCGGCAGAGACTCTATGGCACTTGCGCATTACCTTCTTGCGCATGCCGAGAAATTTAATATAACTCTTTCCGCTCTCAATTGCGACCACGGCATTCGCGGCGAGCAGTCCCGAAAAGACAGTGCTTTCGTAAAAAAATGGTGCGAAGACAACGGCTTGAGATTATATTCTTACGTTCGCACGGACGGCACTTCAAAAGACGAGCTTTCCGCCCGTCGCTGGCGTTTGAGCTGTTATGCCGATGCGTATGCGAGTATGCGCTCCGACGGTACGCCCGAATCGGCTTGCGCAATAGCCACGGCTCACCACGCGGACGACGTTGCCGAAACGGTACTTTTCAATATCTCCCGCGGAAGCGGAACTGCGGGCGCGGCAGGCATACGCGACGCGGTAATAAACGGCGTGAATATTATCCGTCCGTTGCTCTCTTGCGGTCGCGTTGAAATAGACGAATACGTGCGCGCAAACGGCGTGCCGTTCGTGGACGACGACACCAATTTTTCCACCGACTATACGCGCAACGCGATAAGACTTACCGTCTTGCCGCAGCTTGAAAAAGCAGTTTCGGGCGCGGCTGAAAATATTTGCCGCTTTTCCCGTCTCGTCGCCGAAGACGAAGATTTTTTCAACGCTTTGATTATCGGGCGCAAGATAGTAACTTCGCTTTACGGCTTTCCGTTTATAGTTATTTGCAAAGAGCGTCCGCTCTTCAAACGCGCGGCGTTAAAGATAATAAAGGGGTACGGCAAAACCGATTATTCCAACGAAATTTTGGAAAGGCTGTACGGTTTACAGTTCAACGAAAACGGCAAAATTTTCAACTTTTTAGGGCTTACGGCTTGCAAGACGGACGGCGGTTTAATCGTAAGTCCGCAAAGCGACGGAAAGGTGACGGCGGAAATCCCGCTTTGTGACTTTTTATGCGGTAAAAGGGATATATTCGCGGGTCAACCGCTCGTTATCACGACGCAAACAACCGGTCAAACAGCAACTAATTCAAATTATAAAACTTTGAAATTCTCCGTCGACGCAATTCCCGAAAACGCTGTCGTAAGAAATATGAAGGCTGGCGACAGGTTCGAAAAATTCGGCGGCGGAACTAAAAATTTAGGCGACTATTTTACAGATAAAAAGATACCGAAATCAATACGCGGGGCAATCCCGCTTATAGCCGGCGGCAATGAAATTCTCGCAGTATGCGGAATTGAAATTTCGGATAAAATAAAAGTAACGCAAAAAACCGAAAAAATCGGTCATATTATTTATTGAAATCATTTTACTAAGGAGAAAATTTATGTCTATCCATCCCGATTGCGAACGCGTCATGCTCACCGAAGAACAGTTGCGCGCAAGAGTAAAGGAAATTGCGCTCGCAGTAGACGAAGAGTACGCGGGCAAGCGTCCGCTCGTAGTAGGTATTTTAAAGGGCAGTATAATCTTTTACGCAGATTTTATCCGTTTTCTGTCAATGCCCGTCGAGCTTGATTTTATGGCTGTTTCCAGCTACGGCTCGGGCGCAGTATCGTCAGGCAAGCTCAATATAAAAAAGGATTTGGACAGAGACGTAAAAGGTCGCGACGTAATTATAGTAGAAGACATAATCGACAGCGGTTTTACGTTAGCCAATCTCAAAGCGTTGCTTTACGAACGGGGCGCGGCGTCGGTAAAAATAGTAACTCTTTTAAACAAAGCGGAACGGCGCGAGTACGAAGTAGCTCCCGATTACAACTGTTTCGATATAGAAAACGAGTTCGTAATAGGCTACGGACTCGACTATGACGAACAGTACCGTCATCTGCCCTACATAGGAATTTTAAAGCGTAGCGTATACGAAAAATAAACGACAGGAGAAAAAAAAGTGGAAGAAAACAACGGAACGACCTTAGGCGATATTTTAAAACCCATATTGAAAGTCAAATGGCTGGTATTGATAATCACGGCTGTAATAACTCTCGTGGGTACGCTTATAATTAATTTTGCATATAACCCCACCGATACCTATTATTCGATGGATTTCAGCTTGCTTTTGCCCGAAGACGACGGCAACGTAATTTATACCTATCCCGACGGCAAAAAAATGCACTTTGCCGATATAGTCGCGGCGGACGCGCTTGCGGAAGTAAAGCAGTCCGACCCCGATAAATTCAAGGACATCGACGTATCCAAAATAATCGATAAGTCGGCAATAGGCATAGCCCGCAACGTAACCGTACGCAATTCGGAGAACGCCGTACCGGAAGTAACTTATACCATAACGCTTAAATCCCAGTTCGTCAAGGACTATAACATTGCAAGACAGTATTTAACCGAGCTTGCCAGCCGTCCCATCAAATATCTTTCTTCGCTCGAAACCAACCATTTCGTCTATTACGACCTTTCCGAAAAAGCGGACGACTACGAAAGCGAACTCGAACTTCTGGAATCCCAGCTTGATTACGTAATCAGTGAATTTGAAAAACTTTCCGAAACTTACGGCGAAAACTTCAAGGCAGACGGGAAATCCATCACTGCTCACTTAAACGAGATTATCGCGTACAAGGATAAAGACAGATTGGGCAGTCTTGCCATAAAGGTAAGGGAAGAAGGCATATTAAAGAACGAGAGCGTCATCTCCGAATACGAAATGAAATTGAAAGACCTTACCAAACAGCGCGATTTGGCTCAGGCAACTCTCGACAATCTTCTTTCTACGGGTAGCTCGTCGCAGGGCAACGTAATTTACGTTGATGCAACCGTTATCAAACAGCAGTCCGATTTGGTTGAAAGTCTTAACCAGCAGATTGAAACGGTCAACAAATATATCACGGGCAAAAACGTGGATTCCACCTTTGAAACCAGATATATAAAGACCGAGCGCGATATAATAAAGGCATATACCGAAACTTTAAAATCGGTTGCGTCCGAAGCGTACGTCAAATCTTCCGCCGTAACCTTCCTTAGCGTAAACGCCGTAGTAAGGGAAGGCGGCATAAGCCTTGTGATAAGTATCCTGATAAGTCTCTTCGTCGGCGTCGTAATCTCGTTAATCGCGGGATATGTCACGGGCAAAGTTATATTAAACAAAAAGGAACAGTCAATTGCGGACGTTGTAACCGAGCCCGCACCCCAGACTGATAAAGAGTAAGAAAATGAAAAAAGTCAACGGCAAAATGCTTGCGGTAGATATAGCCGAATGCGCGATTTTCGCCGCGCTCATGGTGGCGGGAGCGTATATTTCCATTCCCGTTCCGCCGCCCTTGGTCCCGCTCACCTTTCAAACGGTAATAGCCGTTCTCGCGGGCTTGTTGCTCGGCGCGAAAAAGGGCGTTATAAGCATGGCTATCTACTGCTTTATGGGTCTTATCGGTATACCCGTATTTTCTGCGGGCGGCGGCTTGTTTTACGTATTAAAACCGTCGTTCGGCTATATTATCGGCTTTATATTCAGCGCGTTCACGGCCGGCATTATCTCCGGCAGAAAAGGTCTGCCGTTCTGGCGCTATCTCGTCGGCGCGCTCGCCGCTTTTCTCGTCGATTACGCGGTGGGCATACCGTACTGCATCGTCGCGGCTCACCTGAACGGCGTGTCCGATTTGGTAAAAATACTTATAACGGGCAATCTCATATTTATGCCCAAAGACGCGGTGCTTTGCTCGCTCGCCGCAATACTTGCCTGGCGGGTGTTGCCATACATAGACAGGGGCAGGGCAAAAATCAAACAAAAATAATTGAAAAAGCCGCGGCACGGTTTTTAAAAAAACGGCATATAATCAAGTATGCAAAAAACTCTGTCGGTAATCAATTTACGCGCAATACGCGCTAACGCGGAAAAAATCCGCCGCGGTTTAAACGGAAAAAAGTTCTTCGCCGTAGTCAAAGCCGACGCTTACGGACACGGCGCGGAAGCGGTCTCCCGCAGTATTGAAGATTTAGCAGACGGCTTTTGCGTGGCGCTGGCGGAAGAAGGCGCGGCGTTGAGAATTGCGGGCATTTCCAAACCCATTCTTGTATTCACGCCGCCGCTCGACGGTTACGACGTTGCGCGAATAGCTCATTATAATCTTACCGCCACGGTAAATTGCTTAAAAACCGCAAAGCTTCTCGGCGGCTTGCCGTGCCATATAAAAGTAAACACGGGTATGAACCGCTCGGGTTGCAACCTTGACGAGCTTCCCGCAATTCTGAAAGCGTTGCCGCCTGAAAGCGTAACGGGCATATATTCGCATATGTACGCCCCCGAAAACGACGCGGCTTGCGCAAGACAGTTATATCTTTTCGGGCTTGCGGAAAAGCTTGCAAAGTCCCGAAACGACGGAATATGCGCCCACCTTTCCGCCAGCGGCGGTTTTTTGCGCGGCGGCGCGTATCTAAAGGACGGGGTGCGTTGCGGAATACTTCTCTACGGCTATGCGCCGTCGGGTTTTTCCCGTAAGGGCTATATCCCCGCTATGAAGATTTACGCCCGCAAAACCCAGATTACCCGCTTTATAGGCGGCGGCGTGGGCTATAACTCCGCCGATAAAAATTACGGCAAAATAGGCGTGTACCGTCTCGGCTATGCAGACGGTTTTTTTCGCGGCGTACCGCTCGGCGAAAAGACGCTGTGTATGGATGCGTTTTTGCGCGACGAAAAGCTCGGCGGCAACGACTTACTGTGCGTTATGGACGACGCGGACGCGTACGCGTCGCGGGCAGGCACTATTTCTTACGAAGTGTTGACTTCGGTAACACAACGCTCGGAGTGCGTATATGAAAGCTGAACTTCGGAAAAAACTGAAAATAGTCCGTGCAGACTTTCAGGGTAATAAACGGCGTGACGCCGATGAAAAAATCGCACGGGTATTCTCGGAAAACTTTTTTGGGTTTAAAAGCTTTTTTATTTACAACTCCTTCGGTTCGGAAGCGGACACGTCAAAAATTATAAAAAATCTGCTTGCCGCAGGTAAAACGGTCTGTCTGCCGCGCGTTTGCGGCAACGATATAATTCCCGTGCCATACGGCAAAACGGAAAAGGGCGCGTTCGGCGTGGAAGAGCCGGTCGGTAAGCCGTATTCGGGCGAAACCGAAGTTACGGTAATTCCCCTGTTGGCGGTAAACCCGCAGGGCTACAGAACGGGCTACGGCAGGGGTTATTACGACGGCTATCTAAAGACGGCTCGCACGCTAAGGGTGGGGCTGGGCTACTCGTTCCAGCTTGAAAATTTCACTCCCGACGAATGGGACGAGCCTTTGGATTGCTTCGTGTGTGAAAAGGGTATAACTTATTTCAGTGACAGATTGCGTTAAGGTAACGGTAAAATGCGTATAATCAGCGGAAAATACAGGGGTATGAAGCTCGCCGAATTTTCGGGCTCGGAAATCCGACCCACGGCGGACAGGGTAAAGGAAAGTCTTTTTAATATTCTGTACGGAAAATTTGCGGGCGCGCGCGTACTCGACTTGTTCTGCGGCAGTGGGAATCTGGGCATAGAAAGCCTGTCCCGCGGCGCACATAGCGTTCATTTCAACGACTTGTCGCCACGGAGCGTAGCCGTTCTGCGCGGCAATCTCGATAAATTAAAGGCGGAAAATTTCACCGTAACCAATCTCGACTATTCTGCTTGCCTTGCAAGGGTAAAGGGCTTCGATATAATATTTATAGACCCGCCTTACGCGTCGGAAGCGGGCGTACGCGCCCTTGAAATTATAGGCGCAAACTCTCTGTTGAACGAAGGCGGCGTAGCAGTTTACGAGCGTGATATCCCCTTTCGGGGCGAAATCGTCGGGCTTGAAAAGTATGACGAACGCAGGTACGGCAAAACTTATCTCACTTTTTTCAGGGTGTCATTATGAAAAAATGCGTCTTTGCAGGCACTTTCGACCCGCCCACCAAGGGACATACGGAAGTAATAGAAAAGTGCCTTAAAATTTTCGACGAAGTGGTCGTCGCGGTTATGGTAAATCCGGACAAGCGACCGCTCATCTCCGCAGAACAGCGTCAAAGCCTTTTGAAAAAACTTTATAAAACCCGACCGCAGGTAAAGGTAAGAACCTTTCACGGCGTCGCGGCTGATTTATTAAGGGAAGAAAATACCCCGTTCTACGTGCGCGGCGTGCGCAATACCGTCGATTTCGAGTACGAAAATCAGGACAGATTCGCAAGCAAAAAACTGTACGGGGATATGATTACAATCTATATTCCCGCCGAGCAGGAAAGCATGCACGTAAGCTCGTCCGCCGTCAAAACGTGCGTAAAGTTCGGCAAAGATTTCGCCGACTACGTACCCGTGGAAATACTTGAAGATTTGAAGAAAATTCTGGAGAAAAAGTAATGTTTGAAAAACAGATAAAAATACCCCCGCACGCGGAAATAATAGAAAAAACGCCCCTGCCCGCAAGCCTTAAAGCTATAAAGGCAGAGCGCGACAAGCTTATATCGGACGTAATCACGGGCAAAAGCGATAAGCTTTTAGTAATAGTCGGACCGTGTTCGGCACACGATTGCAAGCCCGTTTTAAATTACGTGGAAAAGCTCGGCAAGCTCAACGAAAGGGTAAAGGACAAGCTCGTCATAGTTCCCCGCCTTTACACCAATAAACCCCGCACCAGGGGCGTCGGTTATAAAGGTATGTTTTCCCAGCCCGACCCCACTAAGTCTGAAGATATTTTAAAGGGTATTTACGCCATTCGCGACCTCAATATCCGTGCAATAGAGTGTAGCGGCTTAACCGCCGCGGACGAAATGCTCTACCCCGAAAACATTCACTACGTGGAAGATTTACTCTCTTACGTAGCGGTCGGCGCGCGCTCGTGCGAGAACCAGATGCACAGGTTGGTCGCCAGCGGCGTAGACGTACCCGTCGGTGTAAAAAACCCTATGAGCGGCTCGGTACTCGTATTGTTGAACTCGGTGTACGCGGCTCAGAGCGGTCAGGTTTTCAAGCTTAACGGCTGGCAGGTCAAAACGCAGGGCAACCCGCTGGCGCACTGCATACTTCGCGGCGCGGTAGACGGCTACGGCAACGACATTCCCAACTTCCATTACGAAACGGTAATGCAGGTGGCGGAAGGCTATTCGAGAGCGGGCATAAAAAATCCTGCCGTCATAGTGGACGCAAACCACTCCAACAGCGGCAAGAAATTCAGACAGCAGATAAGAATTTGCGAAGAAGTAATGCAAAACCGCAAATACGACGGAGATTTCAAAAAAATCGTAAAGGGCTTTATGATAGAAAGCTTTCTGGAAGAAGGCAACCAGTCCGAAGATAAGGTTTTCGGCAAGTCGATAACCGACCCCTGTCTCGGTTGGGCGGACACCGAAAGATTGCTTTTGGACGTTGCGGAGAAAGTATAATGGAGCGGGTAGCCTATCTGGGACCGCAAGGCAGTTATTCGGAGCTTGCCGCGGCAAAGTTCCGTAAAGACGGAAAATTAATCGCCTGCCCGTCCTTCCGCGCGGCGGTAGAGCTGTTGAAAAAGGGCGACTGCGATTACGCGGCTCTGCCCATAGAAAACAGTCTTAACGGCGCGGTGCTTGCAAATATAGATTTATTGCAGAGCACGCAGGGCGTCTTTGCCTGCGAACACGCGCGTGTAATGCTCGACCACCGTCTTGCAACTTTAAACGGAGCAAAAACCGACGGTATTTCGCGCATATATTCGCATGAACAGCCGTTGGCGCAGTGCGCGGACTATCTCTATAAAAACTTCCCGCAAGCGCAGTTAATCGCCGCGCCGTCCACCGCGGCAAGCTTAAACGCCGTAAAATCCGAGTCGGACGCGGCTATCGTGGGCGCGCACGTAAAGCGGGACGGCATAACGCTTTCCCCCCGCAATATAGCAGACTTTCCGCACAATTTCACCGAGTTTCTGCTCGTGCGCCGCGGCTCTGCGGACGAAAGGGCAAAAACCGATAAAATCTTTTTTTCAGTCACCTGCCGCCATAAATCGGGCGCGCTTCTGGATATTCTCGAACCCATGCGCGCGGGCGGGCTCAATATGACCAAAATCCAGTCCCGTCCCATAAAGGGCAGTAGCGGCGAATACCGCTTTTTCATAGAAGCCGAAGGCGACTACGCCGATAATTCCGTACGCGCGGTTTTAAACGGAATAGAGAAAATTTCCCTTTCGTTAAAGCTTATAGGCGCGTACAAATCAGGCGATTAATAGCAGTAAACCAAAGCATATTACCGCCTGAATGAACTTGACCCCGATAAATTTCAGCGGCTTTACACCGACCTTCGTAAGGTAAGCAAGCTGTTGCAAAAGTATGGAAAGCCCGCCGAAGGTGAAAGAAAATCCCGCAAACGCGGCGGGAAGCTTACCGCCTATAGCGGCAAGCTCGCGGCAGCCCGTAGTCGTCTCTACAAGCCCCATACATATCGCGGAAGAAGTTTGTCCGTCAAGAAACAGATTAAAAAACTTTTCAAGCGGGTAAAACAGATTAAAGTCGGCGCAAAAGGTTGCCACAACGTAAAAGAACGCAATAAACCCGCCCGCAACGCAAACCGCTATAACCGAGCCGTAAAACGCGTTGTACAGCGCGTTGCCGTCGGGCGCGGTCCGCCGCGTTCCCGTTTTGTTGCCGTCTTTGGAAAAAAGAGCGATTATTACAGAAACTACGGTAACGGCGAACACGTGCGCGACAAGCATCTTAATTCCGAGCAGCTTATCCCCGAACATTTTAAAGCCCACGCTGCCTATAATAAACAGCGGGCCCGAAGTCGAGCAAAGGTAAGCCACCTTCGCACAGTCGCGCTTTGCAATCGCGCCGTTTTCGTAAAACTCGCTCACGACTTTACTCCCCGCGGGATATCCCGAACACACGGCAAGCGCGAAGCACGCCGCCGCGGCGGGCGGGAATTTCAGCTTTCCCGCAACCCGTCTCAGCGGCAGAACGGCTTTTTCGGCAATTCCCGTCTTTACGAACAGCATAGTAATTACCATAAAAGGGAATAAAGACGGCAAAACGCACTCCGCCCACATTGCAAACCCCTGAAAGCAACGGTTTACGTACCGTTCGGGATAAATTATAATTGCGGCGGCGAACGCAAGCAACGCCATACTTAACAGCGCGTAGCTTATTTTTTTCTTCATTATAATTAACGATATTTATTTAAAGGTGTATTTATGAGTAAAACTTTAGGACTTGCTCTCGGCAGCGGCGGTTCGCGCGGCGTGTGCCACGCGGGCTTTCTGCTCGCTCTCGAAGAAGCGGGAATAAAACCCGACTTCATCGCGGGTTGCTCTATGGGGGCGGTAATAGGCGGTTGCTACGCCGCGGGTATGTCCGCCAAGGAAATTAAAAGCGCGATTCTCTCCGTAAAAGCCCGCGACATTCTCGACGTAACTCCCGCGGTTATCACTAAAATGTCCATACTCCGCGGCAAAAAAGTCCGCGATTTACTCATTGAATTTTTACGCGTAAAAAATTTGGAAGAAATGCCCGTGCCCTTCCGTTGCATCGCAACCGAACTGCACTCGGGCAAGCTCCACGTATTCGAAAAGGGCGACGCGGCGTTGGCAATTCAGGCGTCAAGCACCGTTCCAACGGTTTTCCGCCCCGTAGTTATAGACGGTAAAATGTTCGTCGACGGCGGTTGCCTGTGCCGCGTACCCGTAAAGACGGTAAAGGAAATGGGCGCGGACGTCGTCGTTGCGGTAGACGCCTTAAAAAACGCGTCCCAACCCGTGGATAAGGTACATAACATCATAACTATGGTCCTGCGCATATTCGATATAATGGACTCGCATATCACCGCACAAACCCGCGAACTCGAAAACGGTCTGTGCGATTTACTCATCGAACCCGAAATAGAAGGTATGAGCCAGTACGTAATAAAAGATTTGGATAAAGCCTTTGAAGAAGGCTACGCCGCGGGAAAAGCCAACGCGGATAAAATTAAGGAACTGTTAAAGTAATGCCATACGATTTATTCGATTTGAACGGCAACGAAAACAACGCCAAACCGCTTGCCGAAAGAATGAGAGCCAATAACTTAAACGACTTTATCGGTCAGAAGCATATCGTTTCGGAAGGCTCGCTTTTAAGGCGCGCAATCTCTTTGGACAGGCTGGGCAGCTGTATATTTTTCGGTCCGCCGGGAACGGGTAAAACCACGCTCGCAAACATAATCGCGTCGACCACCCACGGCGAATTCATAAAATTAAACGCCGTTCAGGCGGGGGTGGCGGACGTAAAAAAAGCAGTGGAGCAGGCTCGCGACAACTTAAAGCTCTACGGCAAACGCACGTATTTAATGCTCGACGAGTGCCACCGCTTCAACAAAACGCAGTCCGATTCCCTTCTGCCCGCAATCGAACAGGGAACGATAATTTTTATCGGCTCGACTACGGAAAACCCCTTCGCGTCAATGACGCCGGCAATCGTTTCCAGATGCCGCGTTTTCGAGTTTAAAAGGCTTTCTTTCGAAGATATAAGGGGGGCAATCGTAAAGGCGTTAAAGGATAAAAGGCGCGGGCTGGGCGGATATTCCGCCGTAGTTTCGGACGACGCTCTCGACCATATAGCCCGTACGGCGGGCGGCGATTTGCGCACGGCGTACAACGCTTTGGAGCTTGCCGTTCTCACCACCCCGCCGCAATCGGACGGCAGTATAACGGTCACCCTTGCAGACGCGGAACAGTCCATTCAGAAAAAAGCCATGTCCTACGGCAAAGACGAGTTTTACGACTATCTCTCAGCCTTTTGCAAATCACTCCGCGGAAGCGATTCCAACGCCGCGCTGTATTACGCAATGCGCCTTATCGAAGGGGGATGTGACCCTATGATAGTTGCACGCAGGCTCGTAATCCACTCGTCCGAAGACGTGGGCATGTCCGACCCCAACGCTCTCGTAGTTGCAACCTCCGCAATGTACGCGCTTGAAAAGACGGGCTATCCCGAAGGGCTTATCCCGCTCTCCAACGCAATAATCTACGTATGCGAAGCCCCTAAAAGCAACAGCGTCGTAACGGCTATGAACGCCGCTAAAAGGGACGCTGCCACCGTGCGAGACGACGACGGCGTTCCCGCCTATTTAAAGGACAATTCCTTCGGCGAAGCAGGTACCAAATCGCAGAGTAAAAAGTATAAATACCCGCACGACTTTGCGGGCGGATTCGTGGAACAGCAATACCTGCCCGATAAGTTAAAGGATAAAATCTATTACGTGCCGTCCGACTACGGTTACGAAAAAACGGTAAAGGAAAACCGTAAAAACAAGGGCAAACTCAAATAATAGAATAATTAAAGACGTAAAGCCGCCGCGGCTGAAAACCGCGGCGGCTTTTTTCGTGCAAACCGTTCTAATAAAAATTTATCGAAAATAAAATAAACCGTAATCCACCCGTAAAAAACGGTAAAGGGATAACGCACTAAAAATAATTTTCTGTAAAAAAACAATTTATCCGACAAAACAATACAAAATATAGCGGTGTTTTATCGGATATTATCGGAGAGTAAATTTTGATACACACGGTAAAATTCAAAACTCTGTTGTTGGCGTTCGCCACCGCGGTCATGGTCGCGGTACTCAGTATTTCCGTCTACTTCACGGGCGCGTACGCCGTGTTTTACGGCAACACCCCAAGGCTCGTTCCCATCTACAGCGTGGAGCGCGAAGAAAAGGTGTGCGCAATCACCTTCGACTGCGCGTGGGGTACGGAGTATACCGACGCAATACTGTCGGCGTTAAAAAATTCGTCAGTCCGCGCAACCTTCTTTATGGTGGAGTTCTGGGCTGAAAAATATCCCGGGTTCGTAAAAAAGATAGACGAAAGCGGTTGCGAAATAGGCACGCACTCGTCCACGCACTCGTATATGTCCAAACTCAACGCCGAAGGCATAAAGTCAGAGCTTTCCACTTCTTCGCAGGCGATAAAGGACGTAACGGGCAAGGAAGTAGAGCTTTTCCGCCCGCCCTACGGCGACTACGACGACGAGCTTATAAAAACCGCGTCCGAACTCGGTTACTACACCATACAGTGGGACGTAGACAGCCTTGACTGGAAAGACCTTTCGGCGTCCGATATAGCAATGCGCGTCATAAACGGCGTTAAAAACGGCTCGATAATACTCATGCACAACAACGGGCTGCACACCGCGGAAGCCGTTCCCGTAATACTCGAAACTCTTAAAAATAGGGGCTATTCGTTCGTCCCCGTTGGCGAACTCATACTCCGCGAAAATTACGTAATAGACGGCACGGGCAGGCAAAAACCCGCCCAGTCGGGTTAAAACTTTTTAAAAACGGTTAGAAAAACTTCTTTGGAGGCAATTATGAATTACAACTCGGAAAAAAACAACAAGGTCTACTTATACGGCGAAATCGTATCGGAAGCTAAATTCTCGCACGAAGTGTACGGCGAAGGTTTTTACGAATTTCTCGTAAAGGTAATGCGTCTTTCAGGTCAGGCGGATATCTTGCCCGTTACGGTGTCCGAACGGATTATGACGGAAAGTATGGGCGTAGGCAGTCACGTCTGCGCGCTGGGACAGTTCCGCTCGTACAATAAACTCGAAGACGGCAAATCCCGCCTTATGCTTACGGTATTCGTAAGGGAGCTTCTCGACGAACAGCAGGGCAAAAACCCCAACTCGATAGTGCTTTCGGGCTACGTTTGCAAGCCGCCCGTATACCGCACCACGCCGTTCAACAGAGAAATTGCCGACCTGTTGATTGCGGTAAACCGTTCGTATAACAAGTCCGATTACATTCCCGCAATCGCCTGGGGCAGAAACGCCCGTTTCGTCCGCAATCTCGCCGTCGGTGACAGGGTCGCGCTGTCCGGAAGAATACAGAGCCGCGAATACCAGAAAAAACAGCCCGACGAAAGCTTTCTTACTATGACGGCTTACGAAGTTTCGATTTCCAAGCTCGCCGCGTTCGACGACGATTCCGAATTTGATATAGACGAAGAGTTCGAGCTCTATTCCAATTCCCGCGTTTGCCACGGTGAAGAATAATTCAGTTAAATATCCGCCCCCGCCGCTACAAAGCGGCGGGGGCTTTTTCGTTTAACCTATTAAAAAAGCGTTATTTTCGTCGATAAAAAGTTGTATCGTAACAGTTACGAAATTCATCGCGCAAATTCCCCGTTTTTCTTGCAAATTCCGCCGAAAAAATTATAATATAATGCGGAATGAAAAAATCAGCTACGGTAAACTTAACTTCGGGCAACCTTTGGAAGGTTCTCTTATTATATTCGTTGCCGCTTTTCGGCAGCGCGTTCGTTCAGCAGCTCTATTCGCTGGTGGACTTACTCGTCGTGGGCAACTTCGCAAAGGACGGCGCGCTCGCAGTCGACGCAATAGGCAACGCCACGGTAGTAATCAACGTGTTTCTCGCGTTCGCTTTCGGCGCAAACGGCGGCTGTTCGGTAGTGGTTGCGCGTCACTTCGGCGAAAACGATTTCAAACGCGTGCGCGAAACGGTATACACTTCGCTCGTATCCTATTCCGCACTGTGCGCGATAATAATGGTTCTCGGCTTTTCTCTCGGCAGCGTGTTTCTCGGCGCGCTCGACGTGCACGGCGCGTACTATACCGACTGCCTTAATTATCTGTATATCTTCGTGGGTTCTCTGCCTTTCGTGTTCGTCTACAATCTCGGTTGCGGCGTATGCTCGGCTCTCGGCGACAGCAAATCCCCGTTTATCTTTCTCGTCGTTTCTTCCGTACTCAATATCGGTCTTGATTTTGCTTTCGTCTGCGGCTTGCATATGGACGTCGCGGGCGCTGCGTGGGCGACTTTCATCTCTCAGGCAATTTCGTGCGTGCTTACCGTAATAGTGCTGTTCGGCAAATTGCGCGCAATCAAATCTGCGGACGGAGTTGCGGAAGGGCAAACGAAAATAAAAATTTTCGATAAACGCATTTTCAAAGAACTCGTCATAACTTCCGTTCCGATTATCTTACAGCAGAGCTTCGTCTCCGTCGGCAACTTTTTCGTAAACCGTTGCATAAACGGTCTCGACGAAACGGGCGACGCGATAACGGGCTTCACCACGGCGTTCAAGGTAATAATAATGGGTACTATGAGTATGGTCGCAATGACCAACGGCTTTTCCAACTTCGCGTCGCAAAACCGCGCGGCGGGAGAGTATGGTCGCATTAAAAAGGGCTATTGGATAATGTGCGTCTACATGTTCGCCATCTGCGCCGTTTTTTTGGTAATTTTCGTAACCTGTCCCGAGTTTTTAACCAGACTGTTCATTCAGAAAGACCATCTCACGGATGCTGCGATGAACTACTCCGTCGAGTTTTTAACGATAGTTTCGTGCTTTATGCCCGTGGTGGGGGTAAAGCTTATTTCCGACGGAGCTATGCGCGGTTGCGGCGGCAATCTCGGCTTTACCGTAAGCACGTTCACCGACCTTATTTTAAGGGTCGCGCTCGTGTATATACTCGTCGCGTGCGGCTGGGGCTTCAGCGGCGTGTGCTGGGCTTGGGCAATAGGCTGGGGCGTCGGCACGGCGGTAGGTCTGTCCTTCTGGCTTTACAGGTATAAAAAATTTCCGAAAGAGCCTGCGCCCGCCGCGGAAAATTCCGTTTGACATACTCGTTTAAAAGATATATAATAAATTAAACTAATTTATTAAAAGGTAACCAAATGTATCCCGATTCTCTCTTTGAAATATTCGGTCAGGGCGTGCACGCTTACGGCATATGTATGGCTGTGGGCATAATCGCCTGCTTCGGTTTTCTTATGTTCACTATGTGGTATAAGAAGTTTAACGAAGAAGCTACCGATAAAATACTGTTAATAGGACTTTTCGGTACGGGCTTCGGCATTTTCGCCGCAATTTTATTCCAGTCGTTTTATAACTGGCTCGAAGATACTTCCAAGCCCTTCACTCTCGGCGGAATGACCTTCATCGGCGGGCTTATAGGCGGGGTAGCCAGCTTTTTGGGCGTCTATTTTCTGTATATCTACGTAATCGCGCCCCGCACCAAAATCAAGTTTTTACAGAACAATATGAACGCAACCTTGACCGACGCGTTGCCCTTCATTCCCATAGGCATAGCAATCGCGCACGCGTTCGGCAGGCTCGGTTGCTTTTTCGGCGGTTGCTGTTTCGGTTATCCCGCAGAGTGGGGCTTGCCCTGCGCCAACGCCAGCGTCAAAATAGACGGGGTTATGACAAATCTCCGCGGCGTAAACGTAGTGCCTACACAGCTCTTCGAAATGGCTTTTCTCTTCATTCTCGCGGGCGTAATGGCTCTGTTATATTTCAGATACAAATTCAACTATAACTTCGGCGTTTACGCCATAGCTTACGGCATATGGCGTTTCGTTCTCGAATATTTCCGTTGCGACGACCGCGGCGTATTAATCCCCGGCGTTCCGCTCTATCCTTCGCAGATTTGGAGCATAGTAATGGTGCTTTTGGGCGTAGGTTATTTCTTCCTGCAATACTACGTGCTCGCAAAGCATATGAAGCACCCCGAACTCAAACCTGAAAACTCGGAAAACGAACAAACCCCGCCCGATACCAACGCAGAAAATAAGGAACCCACAGTATGAAAAGCCAAAGCGTAGTAACCGATTTAAGAAGAAAAATTTTCACCGCGGTAGCAAAGGTCGCTTACGACTCCGAAAACCCCGCAAGCGATTTGGAAGAAATTCCCTTTATAATCACTCCCGACGAAGTTCCGCGCTACCGCGAAAGTATTTACCGCGAGCGTCAGATAGCGTCCGAACGCGTCCGCCTTGCAATGGGGCTTTCGCTTCGCCCCGCAAACAAACCCGTACATATCACTTCGGGCGTGAATAAGAGTACCATCGCGGAAAAATATTACGAACCGCCCTTAATGCAGGTAATCCCGTCCGCATGCGACGCCTGTCCCGACAACGAGTTCGTCGTTTCAGACCAGTGCCGCAACTGCGTCTCGCACGCGTGCATCAAAAGCTGTCCTAAAGGCGCGGTTTCAATAGTGGATGGCAGGGCGTTTATCGACCAGTCGAAATGTATAAAGTGCGGCAGATGCAAAGCCGCTTGCCCTTACGACGCGATAGCCCACCATAAAAGACCTTGCGCCGCCGCTTGCGGAGTAAAGGCAATTTCCACCGACGGTTACGGCAGAGCGCATATCGACAACGATATCTGCGTCGCGTGCGGTCAGTGTATGTCCGCCTGCCCGTTCGGCGCAATCGCGGATAAATCCCAGATTTTCCAGTTAATTCAGGCAATAAAAAAGGGCGACGAAGTGGTCGCCGCCGTCGCTCCCGCAATCATAGGTCAGTTCGGCGCGAAGGTCACCGCAGGCAAGCTTAAATCCGCACTGCTCGCGCTCGGCTTTAAAGACGTTTACGAAGTAGCCGTCGGCGCGGACGTGGGTTGCATAGCGGAAGCCCATCACTACGTGGAAAAGGTCGCGTCGGGCAAACTTCCATTTCTTTTCACAAGTTGTTGCCCCGCATGGGCGGTACTCGTAAAGAAACAGTTCCCCGATTTGGCGGCTGAAGTCTCGCAGGAGCTTACGCCCATGGTCGCAACGGCGCGGTCTATAAAGGTAAACCGCCCCAACGCCCGCGTGGTGTTCATAGGTCCGTGCGCGGCGAAAAAACTCGAAGCGTCGAGAAGAACGGTCCGCAGTCACGTCGATTTCGTAATCACCTTCGAAGAGCTTGCCGGTATGTTCGACGCAAAGGGACTCAATCTCGAAGAGCTTGAAGAACTTCCCGTAACCTTTGCCGCAACGGGCGCGGGACGCGGCTACGCGTGCTCGGGCGGCGTAGCCAGCGCGATAGAAAGTTGCATAAACGAATACTTCCCCGATACCCAAGTAAAGATAGAACACGCCGAAGGTCTTGCCGACTGTAAAAAGGTGCTCACCCTTGCCGCGGCAGGCAAGCTCGACGGATATATGATAGAAGGTATGGGCTGTCCGGGCGGTTGCGTAGCGGGCGTGGGAACCATAATCCCGCCCGAGCGCGCAAAATTCGCCGTCGCGCAGATAGTAAAATCAAGTCGGGAACCCATTCCCCCCAAGGAAATGGAAGATTTAGCTGAAAAACTCAACAAAATGAACTGATTGTTAAGCCCTGCCGCGCAGGGCTTAAAATATAATTTTCGGTCAATAATATAATCCGTAATAAATAAACGGCGGTGTAAAAAGTGTACGATATAGCGATTATAGGCAGCGGACCTGCGGGCGTAGCCGCGGCAATCAACGCAAAGGTGTTGAACAAAAACTTTATATGGCTTTCGGGTAAGCCCACTTCGGATAAGGTTGCCCGTGCCGAGCTGATAAAAAATTACCCCGGACTTCCTTCCGTAACGGGTTCGGAGCTTGGCTGGACTTTTTTAAACCATACCGAAAGTATGAATATAAAGCTCACGCAGGCGGTAATTACGGGCGTCTACGATTTGGGCGACAAATTCGCCCTGCTTGCAGGCAATAAAGAGTACGAAGCGAAAACGGTAATTCTCTGCGTCGGCGTTCAGGCAAAAAAGCCGTACGACGGCGAAGAAGAATTTCTCGGCAGGGGAGTAAGCTATTGCGCCACCTGCGACGGCAACTTATATAAAGGCAAAAATATAGCCGTCGTCGCCACCGATAAATCGTTCGGGCACGAAATAGAATATCTCTGCTCGCTCGCGGCAAAGGTTTCGGTTATCCCGCTTTACAGGGACTGTACCATAAACTGTAACAACGCGGAAATCATAGTAAAAACCCCCGTAAAAATCACGGGTAGCACCCGCGCCGAAAAACTGTGGTTTAAAGACGGCAGTCTTTCGGTAGACGGTATTTTCATTCTCCGCGACGCAATCGCGCCGTCCGCGTTAATGCACGGGCTCGAAGTCGTGGAAGGACATATCGCGGTAAACAGAAAAATGCAGACCAATATAAAGGGCGTGTTCGCCGCAGGCGACTGTACGGGCAAACCGTACCAGTACGTCAAGGCGGCGGGGGAAGGCAATGCCGCAGTCTATTACGCGATAGAATATCTCTCGGAAAATAAAGTTTAAAATATAAAACGCCGCCGCGCATAATGCGCATTTCTCATAGGGAATTGAACCCCCAAAATATTTTATTGATACGCTTTCAGATTATGAAAAAAGCACTCGAACATTTTATTCGAGTGCTTTTAGCTAAACTTTATTAGAAAGATAAATTGAAATTTATAGTTCAATATTGATATTAGTGTATTGATTGCGTTCTTTTCGCAACTGTTTATGTAAAAATATTGCCATTATTGCCGCTATAATTGCCGCAATTCCATCTGCAATAGGTTGAGCGTATAGTATTCCATTCAACCCCCAAAACAACGGGAAAGTGAATATAATCGGAATAAAGCAAATACCCTGTCTGCATACACCAAGAAATAAACCGCCTTTTGCTTTACCGAGAGCAAGGAACAATGACGAGTAAACGGTATAAAAGCCAAATACCATAATAGATATACCGTTTGCACGTAACGACTTTGCACCTGCATTTATCATATCTGCATTACCTTTTGTAAAGAGAGCAATAAGTTGCGCCGGACACGAAATCATAATTATACCCAGTACCACACAAAAAGCAGTAGATAAAATAATTGAATACTTTGTTGCCTCGTTTAATCGCTTATAATTTTTTGTTCCGTAGCTAAACCCCGCAATAGGTTGAAACCCTTTGATAAAGCCAAAAATCATTGACGTACCCAAAGCTGTTATACGAACGACAACGCCCATAGCCGCTATAATCGCATCACCATACTGTTTAGCTTGATTATTGATAAAAGTGATAGAAAGACTTGTTAATAACTGAAAAACTAACGTAGGTACACCGATTTTTAATATTTCCGTAACTATATCTTTTGAGTACTTGCATTTTTTGATACTGAATGAAAAAGTGCTTTTTTTAGAAAAAATGTAAATCAGATAGACAATAGTAGAAACGCATTGAGATATTGCCGTTGCTATCGCCGCTCCCGTTACGCCTAAATCAGCAACAGAAATAAATATCGGGTCTAAAATTGTGTTAAGTATAGCACCCGTCAATAGTGCTGCCATTGATATTTTTGCCGCTCCTTCACTTGTTACGATATTATTCATAGTAACATTAAACACATTAAAAATTGACGAGCCAATATATATGCTACCATACATTACGGCATACGGCATAATACTGTCGGTTGCGCCCAACACTTTTAACAATGGCTTTATAAATACTACCGAAAATATTATAAATACAGCACCTACAACTAAACCACTATAAATAGCGGTACTTGCTACATTGTCGGCTTTTTCTTTGTCGCCCCGTCCTAAAAGGCGCGAGATATACGACGCCGCACCGTTACCAAACAGCAAGCCAAGCCCAACTACAAACTGACCGAGCGGAAAGGCTACTGAAATAGCCCCCGTTTGACTTTCGCCAAGTCCACCCACAAAAAATGCGTCAACAATATTGTATAGTGCATTTATCATCATTCCTAACATTGTAGGCAGTCCCATAGCAAGCAACGCTTTAACTATGGGTGTAGTTCCTAAAAGTTGCATTTTTCTTTCTTGACTTTCCATAAATAGCTCTTCTTGACATAATAATTATTTTGTGTTATTATAAAGTACAGTAAAATAAATTAAAGTACTGTAATTTATAGTAGTTTATACAATATACTATAATTTATAGTACTTGTCAAGGGTTTTTATATGGCAACAATAGATTTAATTGTATTAGGTATGGTAAAGCAACAACCACTGTCCGCTTACGATATTCAAAAGCAAGTCGAATACCGCAATATTTCAAAGTGGGTAAAAATCAGTACACCGTCTATTTACAAAAAAGTAATAAGTCTTGAAGAAAAAGGACTTATTAAAAGTGTAACTGTAAAAGACGGAAATATGCCTGAAAAGGCTGTCTATTCTTTGACCGATAGTGGCAAACAAGAATTTGAAAAATTGATGATTGAAATTTCTAATGAGCCTATTCATATATTTTTGGATTTCAACGCTGTAATAGTAAACTTGCATAGCTTACCAAAAGAAAAGCAAACGGTTTGTGTAGCGTCAATAGAAAAAAATGTTCGTCAACTTAAAAGCTATTTATCAGAAAATATGAACGCAAAAATGCAATCAAATGAAATACCTGATACGGCGAAAGCGGTTTTACAACAGCAGTTTGTATTAGTGCAAGCAATAGAAGAATGGCTATCTTCAATTAAATAACATATTTGTAAAAAGCTCTCGGACAAATTGTTCGAGAGCTTTTTATTACACATAATTAAGTAAGATAAATTACCGTTTATCTTACCGTCATTATATCACGAAAAATGGAAGAACACAACCGATTGAATTTTGCGGGAAATATAAAACATATCTATATCTCACTAGGCTACGAGTAGCCAAGTTCGTCCACGCAATATAAATATCAAAAAAGCGTGGCTTCACGCCACGCTTTAATCTCTACAACCTGCGGCTTACCGAATACTCCCTATGAAAACTGCGATAATCGTCGGCGTTTTTTCTTGCAAAGTTTTGCTGAAAATGATAAAATACGGTTATGAAATTCACCGAACTTACCATTCACACAACCACCGAAGGTAGCGAGCTTATCGCCGATATCGCGTGGCGGTACACCAACTACGGCGTAGCAATCTCGGACGTAAAGGACGTAATCGCGTTGCAGGAAAATAAGGTTCTGTACTGGGACTATATGGACGAAAATCTTCTTTCCGCCCGTCAGGACGTACTCGTAAAAGCGTTTATTCCCAAGGACGAAACGCCGTCCACGCTCATAAAAATCCGCGAAGATTTAGACGAGCTTTCAAAAAACTGCAGCGGCATTCTCTCGCTCGGCTCGCTCGAAACGGCTACGCGCGAAGTGGAAGGGGACGACTGGATAGGCATCTGGAAAGCTCATTTCCGCCCCTTACATATAGGCGAAAAAATAGTCGTCTGCCCCGAGTGGATAGCGTACGATAAAAAGCCCTGCGAGCAGGTGGTAAAGTTAGACAGTAATATGGCGTTCGGCACGGGCGAACACGAAACCACTTCTATGTGCCTTAAACTTTTGCAGGAATATCTCACCCCGTCCAGCACGTGTATAGACGTGGGTTGCGGAAGCGGTATACTCGGCATATCGGCTGTAAAGCTGGGCGCGAAATACGCGTATTTAACTGACGTGGACTTCGTCGCCGTCGAAAGTGCGAAGCACAACGCGCAGATAAACGGCGTGGAAAATAAAGTAACCGTCGCCCACGCAAACCTGCTCGACAACGCGGATATTAAGGGGGATATAATTCTCGCCAACATCACCGCGGAAATTTTATGCGGGCTTGCCCCGTCCATTCCCAAAAATCTCAACGCGGGCGGCACGCTCATTTTAAGCGGAATTATCGAAAGCCGTCTGCAAACGGTAATAGACGCTTTCTCCGCGCAAAACCTTAAACTCGAAAAAACGGTAAGGGACGGCGAATGGTTCGCGCTGTCGTTCAGATTATGAGTACACCCAAAAGATTTTTCGTCCCCCATATAAACTACCCCGAACGGGAAACGGTAGTAATCGACGGCGACGAGTTCGTTCACGCAAAAACCGTTCTGCGCATAGAGCAGGGCGCGGAAATAGTTCTTCTCGACGACAGCGGAAAGGAGTATTCCGCAATAGTCGATAAGCTGGAAAAACGCAGTTTGTCGGCGCATATCACGGGAGCAACCGTGGGCGATAAAGAGCCGAAAACGGCTATATATCTGCTTTGCGGCGCGCTCAAGGGCGATAAAACGGAGTTCGTCGTCCAAAAGGCAACCGAACTCGGAGTAAGCAGGATAGGCGTCTTTTCTTCGGAGTTCTGTTCGGCGTTTATTAATGAGAACAAGCTCGAGCGGCTCAGAAAAGTAGCGCGCGAAGCGGCAAAGCAGTGCCTAAGGTCACGCGCACCGCAAATAGAGTATTTTTCCGATTTAAAGAGCGCGCTCTCTTCCGCGCAGGACTATGAAAACAAACTCTTCGCCTGCGAGTTTTTAAGCGATTCGTCCGCGGATATATCCCGTTTAAGCGGTTCAACCGCGCTCGTCGTCGGTAGTGAAGGCGGCTTTTCGCGCGAAGAATACGCTCTCGCACAGAGCTTGGCGTTCAGCGGTATTACTCTCGGCAAGCGCATACTCCGCGCCGAAACTGCGGCAATTTCCGTCTGCGCCCTTGCGGCGTTCGCGTTGGGTGAGCTTAAATGAAAGCCGCCGTATTCACACTGGGCTGTAAGGTAAACGAAGTCGAAAGCTCGTGCATAGCGGCGTCGCTCGAGAGTATGGGCTTTTCCGTTACCGACGCGCTTTGCCCCGCGGATATATTCGTTTTAAACACCTGCGCGGTCACGCGCGAAGCCGAAAAAAAGAGCCGCCAGCTCATAGCCCGCGCAAGAAAATTCAATCCACGCGCACAGATTTTCGTCTGCGGTTGCGCGTCGGAAAAGGATAAAGCCGCGTTCGAACAAAAGGGCGTAACCTTCGTCACGGGCGCACGCAAAAAGGAAGAAGTAATTTCTGCGGTAGCTGAATATTACGGCTTGCCCGACTGCGGTCTCTCTCTTCCCAAGCAGACCAAGACCCGCGCGTTTATAAAAATTCAGGACGGCTGCAACAATTTCTGCTCGTACTGCGTAATCCCTTACCTTCGCGGCAGGGAACGCTCGCGCAGTATAGAAGATATTTTGAACGAAATAAATCTCACCGACAGCCCCGAAATCGTCTTAAACGGCATAAATATTTCGGCTTACGGCTACGACGGCAATACGCTCACGGACCTTATCGTTGCGTTAAAGGGCGTAAAAAAGCGGGTGCGGCTGGGTTCTTTGGAATGCAATATCATAACCGAAGAGCTGTTGTCCGCGCTTAAAAAGCTGCCCGACTTCGCCCAACAGTTCCATCTGTCGTTGCAAAGCGGCTCGAACGCAGTTTTAAAGGCAATGAACAGACACTACACCGCGCAGTCATATCTCGATAAATGCAATCTCATTTATTCGTATTTTCCCGACGCGGCTATAACTACGGATATAATCGCGGGCTATCCCGCGGAAACGGAAGAAGATTTTGCCCAAAGTCTTGAAATTATAGAAAAAGCCCGCTTCGCCCGCGTCCACGCTTTCGCCTTTTCCCCGCGTGAAGGCACGGTCGCGTACAAGCTCAAGGATATCTCCGCCGACGTAAAATCAAGCCGCCTTCATCGTCTTTTAAGGGCGGGTGAAAGCGCGTCGTCAAGGTATATATACGGGTTAACGGGTAAACCGCTCGACTTCATAGCCGAACGGGCGGACGGCATATATATGACGGGCTACACTGGCAATTATATAAAAATCTATCTACCCGAACGCGTTTCGGTCGGTAAAAAATACACGGTTGAAATAACGGAAATTTTCAGGGACGGTGCGCTTGCAAAACTCGTTTAAAAGCAAAATCAAATATTTCGTATGGGAAAGCGTCCGCCCGCGCTCTAAGCAGGAGTACGCGGAAATTTTCCGCCGCGGTCTCGGCGCGGAGAGTAAGGATAACGGAATGTTAAAGCCCGTAAGCTCCCGTCCGTGCGTGCCGTGGCTGTGGTTGCGCGTTCTCGCGCTTCTATTCGTGCTTTTCTCGCTAACGGTACTTGCTTACCGTCTGTGCGTCGGCGCAACCGACTTAATGGCGGCGGTGGTAGTGGGCGGGCTTGCATTCAACGCCGCAACACTCACTTTCTTTTACGAGCTGTATCCCGAAAAAAATATAAATCTCCCGCTCGTGTTTCTCGTCTCTCTCGTCTGCGGAGCGGCGGCGTGTTCGCTGTCGTCGTTCGGCTACGAATATATCTACCGCGACCCCAATATGTCAAACCCGTGGGTTTCGTTAATCTGGACGGCGTTCTGGGAAGAAACCGTCAAATCCGCCGTGGCTCTGCCCGCGCTGTATATGCTCGTTAAAAGCAAAAATCCTTACGCCTGTTTTTTAATAGGCTTCGCCGCAGGCACGGGCTATTCTCTGTTTGAAGATTTCGGCTATATCTATTCGTATTCCCGCGGCTACAATTACGAGTGGCTCACTTTAATGACGGTCGGCAGGGGTCTTTCGTGCGCGTTCTCCCACGCTCCGTGGACCGCGCTGATATGCTGGGCTTTCGGCTACTTTAAAAAGCCCTTTTTAAACTTCCGTTTCTATTGCGCCGTGCTTTCTTCCATGGTCCTGCACTACCTTGCGGACGTCCCGTTTTTCGTGGAAGAGCTGGCGTTTCTCACGGGACTTAACTGGGGTTGGCTAATCGAAGCGGTCGTCGTCGCGGCAATAGTAACCGCACAGTATTTTGCAATTAAGTTATCCTTTAAAAGCGTAGCTGCCGTCAATACGGAAATGCCGCCAAAGCCGACCGGACCGCAAGCCGCGGGCATAGCGGCGCGCCGTAAAAGGCTGTCGCACGCGGCAAACTTAACGGCGGTGTGCGGCGCGGTTTTCGCGGCTATGCTCGTGCTCACCGGTTGCACGCTGGATATAGGTTATAAAACGGCGTACAACGAATTTGCCGACGATAAAAGCTTTATCTCGTATATGCAAAAGGGCTTGACTCTACGCACCGAATGGGAAAGGGAGTACGGCGAAGAAAACTATTCCGAACATTACGAAAACGGCGTGCTTACCCGCGCCGTACAGAAAGAAACTTCCGACGGCTACGACTACTATTATTACTACTCGTTAAATGGCGAAAAACCCGTTTTGAACCATATCGGCGTGGCGGTGGAAGGTGTCGTCTACTATTGCAGAACCTTTACGGTATCGAACGGCGTCGTATATATGGATTACGGCTATCCCAACTACGACGACGGCATAACTCTGCCCAAGGACGAAAACACGGAAGAAGATAAGCCGCAAACGGTAGCCCTGCCGCCGCACGGTGCGGATACCGAAATAGATTTAAGCTATTACGCGCTCGTTGACGACCGTCCCGTTTACGATTCCAAAACGGGCAAAATAAAATATGAATGCGGCACGGAATTCGTTGGCGCGGCGTATGCAATCGCTCTCGGCGCGCTTTTTGCGGCAACGGCGGCGGGGTGCGTCACGGCTGTAATTATATTTAAAATAAAATCGGGGAGATATAGCGATGACTGATAAAAATTGCATTTTTTGCAGGATACTTGCGGGTGAAATTCCCGCAACAAAGATTTATGAAGACGATAAAATGCTCGTTTTCAAGGATATAGAGCCAAAGGCGGAAGTCCACCTTCTGGCAATTCCAAAAGACCATTTCAAACTGCTTTCGGAAGCAGACGAAACCCGCGCGGAAATATTAAAGCATATGCTCTTGAAAATTCCGCAGATAGCAAAGGATAACGGATGCGGCAACGGCTACCGTCTGGTAATCAATCAGGGCGACGACGCAGGTCAGACCGTTTTCCACCTGCATATCCATATCTTAGGCGGCGAAATTCTCCCGTGGTAAATTTCACGCCAAACCCAATACGCGTAAAAAAAACGCCCCTGCCGCATTAAATGCGGCAGGGGCGGATTAATTTTATTCAGGCGTTTTTTGCTATCTCTTGTGCAACCGCGCGCACGCGCTCCTTCAGCGACTGCGGGCTTAAAACCTTCACAGCCCCGCCGTAGCTTAAAATTTTGTTCACCAAAGCGTCGTCGTCGGGCAGGCTCACGGCAGCGTAAAACTTGTTCCCGCGCGGCTCAACGTTATCTATTCCCAGCCACTCTTCGGCGTCCGCCAGCGAAGTTTTCTCTATCTCGAGCGTAACTTCAACCAGCTCTTCGTCGCCGTAAGTAAAGTCCAAATCCACGTCGTCGCGCGTAAACTCTCTCTTTACGAACTTCCCGCCCGTAAAGGTGGCGGAGCGTATCCTGCCTATTTTAAAGGTACGGAAGTCCTGTTTCGTGTGGCAGAACGCCCAAACGTACCAAACGCCCTGCTTTAAAATAAGCACGTGCGGCTCGATAACTCTTTTAGACCTCTCGCCTTCCCGCGAAACGTATTCTATCATCAGCGCGGAGCAGTCGTTCACCGCCTGTTCGCATACGCGCATCTTGTCGGCAAAGCTCTTACTTCCCGACCAGCTCCCGCCGTCAACGATAATATTCCCGCAAACGGACATTTCCCGCCGCTCGCTCTTTTTCCCGTTTTCCAGCTTTTCACGTGCGGAAATTACGTTCCCGTCGTTAATCTGCGAAGCAAGCGCGTCCAGCGCGTTCAGGGTAACGGCGTATTCTTCCTTTGTAAAATACCCCGTGGGTAAGCGGTAGGTGTCCGCAATCGTCAGCCCGCCGTATCTCCCGCGTTCAACGTCTATCGGCACGCCGCAGATAATCATCTCTTCCACGTAGCGGTACACGCTCCGCACCGAAATTTCATACCTTCTCGCAATCTCCGCGGCGGTTATTTTCCGCCGTCTTAAAAGCAAAGTAAGAATATTCAGCATTACGTTGTATTTCAAGGTTATTAAAACTCCTTCGCGCTCATATTATAAACCGTTAATAAGTTTATAAATTTTTTCAACTATTTTATCATTCGTGACAATATTTGTCAAGTATTAAGTGTAAAATAGGTAGTGAAAAGAGCAAAGGAGTAATAAAATGAACTTTACGGCTTATATAGAAAGACAAAAAAACATAATAAGAAGCCGCCACGAAGGCGAAACGGTTTTAATTCATAAGGGCGAAACTTACGCCGTAACCGAAAGTGAAAAGCTTTTTTACGAGCTTTCCAATTCCCGCGGCTTGAACGTGCGCGAACGCGCGGCGTACGGCAGGGCGGTATGATTTACTTCATAAAAAAATTCGTGAACATAGCCGCCGCCTGCGGCGCGGTTATCTCTATAATCGTAACGCTTTTATAATTGCCCCGTCTTAAAAATTAAATTTTCGTAAATACAAAGCGCGCCGCTGCAGCGGCGCGCTTATATTTTCACGGTACAGTTATTTTATTTGGTTACTTTCTTTTCGATAAGGGCTATAATTCCGTACATACCGCCGGTAATCACGCACAAAACGAGAATCATCGCCATAACAAGGTCGAAGTTCAGAACCTGCTTGCCGTAATTTATAAGGTTGCCTATTCCCGCGCGCGACGAGATATATTCCCCCATAACCGAGCCAATCCACGCCAAACCCACGGCAACCTTCAGCGTGTTAATAAGCGCGGGCAGGGAAGAAGGTATCAAAAGCTTTACAAGCGTGGTCGCCTTGTTCGCGCCCATCGACTTCATCAAAAGCAGCTTGGTCTTATCGGCAGCCATAAATCCCGCAAGCGTGTTCATTATGCAGACAATAACGGCAACGATAACGGTCATAAATATAATGGCGGGATAGCCCGTACCGAACCAGATTATAATCATAGGGCCCAGCGCGATTTTAGGCAGCGCGTTTAAAACCACTATGTAAGGCTCGAGTACTTTGCTCACCGTCTCGTTCGCCCACAGAATAATGGCAATGCCGTATCCCAAAGCCACCGAAATGACGAACCCGACCAGCGTTTCCATTATGGTTACGCCCACGTTGTAAAACAGCGACCCGTCCGCCGCAAGGTTGAAAACAGTAACAGCCATGCGCGACGGCGAGCTCGTAATATACGGGTCTATAACCTGCAGAAACGCACACAGCTCCCACGCGCCTAAAATAATCAGAAGTATTGCCGCGCGGGACGCGTGAACTATAATCTTGTTGTTTCTTATCTTTCTCAAATACGCGAGATGCTCGCGCGAGTACACCGGTTTATTCTTCTTTTTCATAGGTTGATTGGCGGGCTTTATTAACCTGAAATTACGGTTAAATGCCCAGCTCCTTTCTCAGTATTTCAAACGTCGGCGCAAATTCCTTGCTTTCCCGCCGCGATTTGGGGCAGTTTCCGCCAAAGTCTATCGCGTGTTCGCCAACCACGGTTGCGGGACGGGCGGACAGTACGACCACTTTATCGGACAGCGCAATGGCTTCGGAAATATCGTGCGTAACCAAAAGCGCGGTCTTTTTTTCGTTCTTTATAATGCTCTGCACGTCGTCGCACACTTCCAGCCGCGTCTGGTAATCCAACGCCGAAAACGGTTCGTCTAACAGCAATATCTCGGGTTCGGCGGCAAGCGTACGAATCAGCGCGACTCTCTGCCGCATACCGCCCGAAAGCTGCGAAGGGGTCTTTTTCAGAAAATCCTTAAGCCCGTACTTTTTCGCAAGCTCCAAAGCCCGTTCCCGTTTTTCGGGCGTGTTCCGTTTTTTAACCTCCAGCGGCAGAAATATATTCTGTTCCACGGTGCGCCAGTTGAACAGCGCGTCCCGTTGCAGCATATACCCGAACTCCGAAGTCCCGCGCCTTACTTCCCCCGCGGAAGGAGCCAAAAGCCCCGCCGCAAGGGATAATATGGTCGTCTTTCCGCAGCCCGAAGGACCTATAACCGAAACGAACTGCCCGTTCTTCACCGTAAAGTCAAGGTTTTCCACCGCGGTAGTCTCGCCTTCCTTGGTGTGATAGGTGTAATAAACGTTTTTAAATTCAAGCATTTTATTTTGCGTAAACTTCTTTGTAAATTCTGTCCGCCTGCTCGGTAACCACCAGCGAAGAGAAATCAACTCTCTTTTCAAGCTCGCCCGCAAGCTCTATAACGTCCTGCAATTTATTGAACGCGCTCTCTTTCATCGCCATATTGGTCACCCAGGCGTCAATCGATTTATAGCTGTCGACGGAATCTTTAAGGCTTTCTTTGCCCGTGCCCGTGAAATAGGGGACTAAAAGCTCGGCAACGGTGTCGCTGTCCGTCTCGTTCACATACTTGACGGCTCTGGTAACGGCGCGCAACAGCCCGTCAATCTTTTCGGGGTTGTTTTTAATATAGCTCTCCTTTGCCGCAAAGCAGGTGTAAGGTATTTCGCCCGATTCCTGACCTACCGAAGCCACTATAAAGCCCTTACCCTTTTTCTGGTATTCGCTTGCAACGGGCTCGAACATCGTGCAGTAATCGCCCACGCCGCCTTCGAACGCCGCGGTCATAGTCGAAAATTCCACGTCGTAGTTAAGGGTGCAGTCAACCTTCTGCGTCTTTATAACGTATTCGAATGTCATCGCGGGAACGCCGCCGCGTCTGCCCGCAAGAATTTCCTTGCCCGCAAGATTGCTCCATTCAAAGTCGGGTTCGGCTGTTCTGCCCACCAAAAAACTTCCGTCGCGCTTAGTCAGCTGCCCGAACACCTTGGGCGAGTCCTTACTTCCGCCAAGGTTGACGTACAACGCCGCTTCGGGTCCGCAGAACCCTACGTCCGCGTTTCCGGAAACGACCGCGGTCATCGTAGCGTCCGCGCCGCCGCCGTTGGTAAGCTCAATCTCTATGCCTTCGTCCTTAAAGTATCCCAACGCTTCCGCAAGGTAAAGGGGGGCGTAGAATACGGAGTGAGTAACTTCGTTAATTCTGATAAGTTTGTCGGATTTGGTACAGCCGGTCGCCGCGAACGGAATGACGAACGCGAAACAAGCCGCCAGAATACCGCATATGAATTTCTTTTTCAAAATAAGTAATTTATCTCCTTAAAAATTTGATAATACATTTTATGCTTGCGGCGTTACCGTTTGACAACCGTATAAAAAAAGTATACAATTATTTAGAATACTGTTTTTTACGCGCATAAGGAAAATAACGGTCAGGAGAGTTAACGTGGAAAAAACCTATAACCCCAAAGATTTTGAAGAAAGGCTCTATAAGGAATGGGAAGAAAACGGCTGTTTCAAAGCCGTGCGCGACGACGACAAAGTTCCCTTTACGGTAATGATGCCGCCCCCCAATATCACGGGTCAGCTCCATATGGGTCACGCCATGGACGAAACCTTGCAGGACACCATAGTCAGGTTCAAGCGTATGCAGGGCTATTGCGCCCTTTGGTTGCCCGGTACAGACCACGCGTCAATCGCAACCGAAGTAAAGGTCGTGGAGCAGATTAAGGCGGAAGGTGAAAGCAAGGCGAGTTTGGGACGCGAAGGCTTTTTGAAACGCGTATGGCAATGGAAGGACAAGTATAACGCAAGGATAGTCCAACAGCTCAAAAAGCTCGGCTCTTCGTGCGACTGGTCCCGCCTTACCTTTACCATGGACGAAAAATGCTCCAAAGCGGTAAGGGAAGTTTTCGTAAATTTGTACGATAAAAAACTTATTTACCGCGGTAGCCGTATAATAAACTGGTGTCCCTGTTGCAAGACCGCTCTCTCGGACGCGGAAGTCGAATACTCCGAAGAAAACGGCAACTTCTGGCATATAAACTACCCCGTAGACGGCGAAAGCGTAAGTCTGGAAGTAGCCACCACCCGCCCCGAAACTATGTTCGGCGACACCGCGGTCGCGGTAAATCCCGAAGATAAGAGATATAAGCATTTAATAGGTAAATCGGTAATACTTCCCGTCGTAGGCAAGTTAATTCCCATCGTCGGCGACGAACACGCGGATATGGAGTTCGGCACGGGCTGCGTTAAAATCACTCCCGCGCACGACCCCAACGACTTCGAAGTGGGCTTGCGCCACAACCTTCCCGTGGTAAGGGTAATGAACGACGACGGCACCATGAACGAAAACGCGGGCAAGTACGCGGGTCTCGACCGTTACGAATGCCGCAAGCGTTTGGTAAACGAGTTAAAGGATAGCGGCGCGCTCGTAAAAATCGAACCCCACGCGCATAACGTCGGACATTGCTACCGTTGCGGCGCAACAGTCGAGCCGATTGTTTCCAAACAGTGGTTCGTAAAAATGGAAAAGCTCGCCCGCCCCGCAATAGACGCGGTCACGGACAAGAAAATTTCCTTCGTTCCCGAACGCTTTGCAAAGATATATTACAACTGGATGGAGAACGTAAAGGACTGGTGTATTTCCCGCCAGCTCTGGTGGGGTCACCGCATACCCGTATGGTACTGTGCGGACTGCGGCAAGGAAATCTGCGCCAAGTCAGACCCCCATATATGCCCCGATTGCGGCGGTAAAAACCTTTCTCAGGACGAAGACGTACTTGACACCTGGTTTTCTGCCGCGCTCTGGCCGTTCTCGACCTTGGGCTACCCCGACGACACTTCCGACCTTGAATATTTCTACCCCGGCGACGTACTCGTAACGGGCTACGACATAATCTTTTTCTGGGTCGCAAGAATGATTTTCTCGGGTCTCGAGCATATGCGCAAAGTCCCCTTCCGCGACGTTCTCATTCACGGACTCGTGCGCGACGAAAAGGGCAGGAAGATGTCCAAATCGCTCGGCAACGGCGTAGACCCGCTGGAAGTTATCGACAAGTACGGCGCGGACAGTCTGCGTTTCTCGCTTTTACAGGGCGTAGCCCCCGGCAACGACGTGCGCTATTCGGATACCAAGGTCGAAGCCTGCCGCAACTTTATGAACAAAATATGGAACGCCAGCCGTTTCGTTATTATGAGCGCGGAAGGAGTAAGGGTAAAACCTTTGGAAGAAGTCAAGCTCTCGCACGCCGATAAATGGATAATATCCCGCCTGCAATCGGCAATCCGCGACGTAACTTTAACGCTCAACAAATTCGAGTTCGGCGTCGCCTGCCAGATTTTATACGACTTCATCTGGTCGGATTTGTGCGACTGGTATATAGAACTGGTCAAACCCGCGTTAAAGTCGGAAGATAAGGAAAAACGCGAAAGCGCTGTTTCCGTACTCGTATTCACTCTCGAAAACACCTTGAAATTATTGCACCCGTTCGCCCCGTTCGTCACGGACGAAATCTACCGCAACCTGCCGGGCACGTCGGGAACTATAATGACCAAGGAATTTCCCCGCTACAATTCGCGCAGGGCTTATAAAAAGGACGCGGAAAACTTCGGCGGCGTAATGGAAATCATAAAGGCGGTCCGCGCGGCAAAAACCGAGCTTGACTGCCCCCCGTCAAGAAAGGTAAGCCTGTATATCGTAACGGACGCAAAGCGGCTTATAACCGCCAATACGGACAGCATATTAAAGCTTGCGGGCGCAAAGGAAATCCACTTTATAAATTCCCCCGAAGAAGCGGGCGATAAGACGGTAACGAAAGTGCTCTCCGTCGGCACGGTGTTCATTCCCATGGGCGAACTCGTGGATATCGAAAAGGAACGGGCGCGGCTCGAAGGCGAGCTTGAAAAAGTAATGTGCGAAATCCGCCGCGCGGACGGCAAGCTCAACAATCAGGGCTTTATAGGCAAAGCTCCCAAAAAGCTTGTCGAAGAAGAGCGCGCCAAATTAAACAAGTTTATCGATATGCGCGAAAAGCTTTTAAATCAGATTAAAAACCTTTAAAAAATTATGGCTAAAAAAAGCAATAAAATGGGTGCAAGCGCAAAATTTATCAACCGTCATCCCGTACTCGTCGCGGTTATATCCATAATCGCCGTGCTTATAATTACGGGGCTGGTAATTTTTTGCGTACTCCGCCCCGATATCGTACATAAGTATACGGGTTTAGGCAACCACTTTTACGGCGAATGGCAAACCACAGTCGCCGCCGACTGCGGTCATAGCGGCAAAAAATCCCGCGAATGCACCGTGTGCGGAGAAAAGTTTGAAGAAGTAATTCCCGCAACGGGCAACCATACGCTCAACCAGGACGGCGAGTGTACGGTATGCGGCTACGGCGCGCAGGGTACTTTGGAAGGGGTCGCCCAAGCCGACCTTTCAATCCACTTTCTTGAACTCGGCAACAAGTATACGGGCGACTGCACTTTAATAAAGTACGGCGATACCGAAATACTCATCGACGCGGGTTCCCGCCAGTCCAGCGCGGAAACTATAAAGAGTTACGTGGATAAATACTGTACGGACGGCGTTCTGGAATACGTAATCGCCACTCACGCCCATCAGGACCACATAGCGGGCTTCGTCGGCAACAAGTCGGGCGATACCCGCACGGGTATTTTATATCAGTATAAAGTCGGCACGCTCATTCAGTTCGCGGGTACGGGCGCAACTTCGCAGATTTACGAAAACTATCTCGACGCGGTCGAATACGCTGAAAGCCGCGGCGCAAACGTATATACGGCAAAAGAATGCTGGTACGAACTCAACGGCGCGCAAAAGACTTATTATTTGGACGAAGAAGAGCAAACGGTCTCGTTGAATATTCTGTATCAGAAGTATTACGACCAGCCTACCGACGACGAAAACGATTACTCGGTATGCGTACTTCTCACGCAGAAAACGGAAGAAACGACCCGCAACTACCTGTTTACCGGCGATTTGGAAAAGGACGGCGAAAGCAGTCTCGTTGACAGCAACGACCTGCCCGAAGTAGAGCTTTTCAAGGGCGGTCACCACGGCAGCTACACCGCGTCAACCGATAAGCTTTTAAAGGTAATCAAGCCCAAAAACGTGGCGGTATGCTGCTGTTGCGGCACTACGGAATATACTTCCAACCCCGCAAACACCTTCCCCGCTCAGGCGTTTATAGACAGAGTTTCGCAGTACACCGCAAATATTTACTGTACTACGCTCATACTCGACTATTCCGCAAAAGAGCCGGAAAACCAATATACTTCGATGAACGGCAATATAGTGTTCTATACCAAAAACGGCAAGCTGTATCTCTATTGCTCCAACAATACCACGGTGTTAAAGGATACCGAGTGGTTTAAAGAAAACAGAGTATGGAACGGGGTACAGACGAAATGAAATTTTACAAAATGCACGGCATAGGCAACGACTATATCTACTTCGACTGTATGGCGGAAGAAATTCCCCACCCCGAAAAGCTCGCCGTAACGCTGTCGGACAGACACTTTTCGATAGGCGGCGACGGGGTAATACTTCTCTGCAAATCTGATATCGCCGACTGTAAAATGCGTATGTTCAACGCCGACGGCTCGGAAGGTAAAATGTGCGGCAACGGCGTAAGGTGCGTAGGCAAGCTCGCCCGCGACTTAGGTTACGTAAATGGCGATATATGCCGCGTCGAAACGCTTTCGGGCGTAAAAGTTTTAAACTTCGGCTTCGATAAAAACGGCAAGGTCAAAAGCGCAAGGGTAGATATGGGCAGGGCAATCTTAGCCCCCGAAAAAATCCCCGCGTCCTTCTCGGGCGAAAGCGTTGTAAACGCGCCGCTTTTTATAGACGGAACGGAGTATAAAGTAACTCTCGTTTCCATGGGCAACCCGCACTGCGTGGTGTTTAAAGACCCCGACGGGCTCGACCTTGAAAAGATAGGTAAAAAATTCGAAAACCACCCGTCCTTCCCCGAACGGATAAATACGGAGTTCGTAAAGGTAATTTCACCTACCGAGCTTAAAATGCGCGTATGGGAGCGGGGAAGCGGCGAAACTCTCGCCTGCGGCACGGGCGCGTGCGCGGTAGCCGTCGCGGCTTGCCTCAACGGCTATTGCAACAAGGGCGAAGAGATAACCGTCCGCCTTCTCGGCGGCGATTTGAAAATCACTTACACCGACGACGCGGTGTTTATGACGGGCGGCGCAACGCTCGCGTTTACGGGCGAAATAGATATTTAATTAAAAATCGTCCGCGCCCCTTGCTTTTGCAACGGGTTAATGGTATAATTACAAACGGTACAAACGATAATACGCCCGAAGCGGCATTTATTTACAGGAGTTTATATGACAAAGTACATTTTCGTAACGGGCGGGGTAGTTTCCGGTCTGGGTAAAGGCATCACGGCGGCGTCGCTCGGCAGACTTTTAAAGTGCAGGGGCTATAAGGTAGCGTCGCAAAAGCTCGACCCTTACATCAATATCGACCCCGGCACGATGAGTCCTTTCCAGCACGGCGAAGTTTTCGTAACGGACGACGGCGCGGAAACCGACCTTGATTTGGGACATTACGAAAGGTTCATCGACGAAAATTTAAACAAGTATTCCAACCTTACCACGGGTAAGGTCTATTGGAACGTTCTCCACAAGGAACGCAACGGCGAATATTTAGGACAAACCGTTCAGGTTATCCCCCACGTTACCAACGAAATTAAAACTTTCATATACAACGTCGGCAAAACCTCCAATGCAGACGTGGTAATTACCGAAATAGGCGGCACCATCGGCGATATAGAGAGCCAGCCCTTCATCGAAGCAATCCGTCAGGTCGCAAGGGAAGTGGGCAGGGATAACTGCTGCTTTATCCACGTAACTCTCGTGCCGTACATTTCAGGCTCGGAAGAGTTCAAGTCCAAGCCCACCCAGCACTCCGTCAAGGAATTGCAGGGTATGGGCATCAACCCCGACATAATCATAACCCGCGTAGACGCGCCCATGCCCGCCGACGTAAGGGCGAAAATAGCAATGTTCTGCAACGTAGAACCCGAGTGCTGTATTGAAAATATGACTATGCCCGTACTCTACGAATGCCCCATAATGCTCGAAGACAGCCGTTTCTCTGAAATAGTGTGCAAGCGTCTCAAGCTCGACCCCCGCGTAATCGATTTAACCGAGTGGAATAAGATGCTTCAGCGCATCGCCGCCCGCGACAAGACGGTAAAAATCGCGCTCTGCGGCAAATACGTGCAGTTGCACGACGCGTATTTATCGGTAGCCGAAGCGTTGGCGCACGCGGGCTACGAAAACGGAGCAAAGGTGGAAATAAAGTGGGTGGACACAGAAGAAATCGATAAGTCCACCGTAAGAAAATTCTTCGGCGACGTAGACGGCATACTCGTCCCCGGCGGCTTCGGCAACCGCGGCATAGAAGGTAAAATTCTCGCCGCAAAATACGCCCGTGAAAACAATATCCCCTATCTTGGCATCTGTCTCGGAATGCAGACTGCGGTCATAGAATACGCCCGCAACGTACTCGGCTTTAAGGACGCAAACTCTTCCGAGTTCGACGCGGCGTCCAAACACTGCGTGATAGACCTTATGCCCGACCAGCACGGCGTAAAAATGGGCGGCACAATGCGTCTTGGCGCATACCCGTGCAAGGTACACGGCAAAATGCTCAAACAGGCGTACGGTCAGGACGAAATCTCCGAACGCCACCGCCACAGATACGAGTTCAATAACGATTTCCGCGCACAGATAGAAGGCGCGGGTATGGTAATAGGCGGCACTTCGCCCGACGGCAGTCTGGTAGAAGCCGTGGAAATTCCCGCGAACGACTTCTTCGTCGGCGTGCAGTTCCATCCCGAATTTAAGTCCCGCCCTCAGTCGGCTCACCCCGTATTCCGCGAGTTTATAAAATATTCCGTAAAGTATAAGGCGAAAAAATGAATTTCAATCTGAATTACGATAACGTTGCGGAAAGCTATCTTTTCGCAGAAGTTGCGAACAGGGTCGCAAAATATCAGAAAGCCCACCCCGATAAAAAGGTGTTGAAGCTCGGCATAGGCGACGTAACCCTGCCGCTCGTTCCCGCGGTTATATCCGCGCTCCATTCGGCGGTTGACGAAATGTCCCGCGCGGAAACATTCAAGGGCTACGGTCCTTACGAAGGTTACGCGTTCCTGCGCGAAAGCATAGCGGGCTACTATAAAAAAATGGGCGTTACTTTAAACGCCGATAAAGAAATTTTCGTTTCGGACGGCGCTAAATCGGACTTGGGCAACATTCTCGATATCTTTTCGGACGATAACGTAGTGCTCGTTCCCGACCCCGTCTATCCCGTCTACGTGGATACCAACGTAATGGCGGGGCGCAAGGTAATCTACGCCGACGCAACCGAAAAGAACGGCTTTCTGCCCATGCCCGATTACAAGGTGGACGCGGATATTATATATATCTGCTCGCCCAATAACCCCACGGGCGCGGCTTATACCAAGGCTCAGCTTAAGGAGTGGGTGGATTACGCCAATTCAAAAAACGCAGTAATATTATACGACGCGGCTTACGAGTGCTTCGTATCCGACGATAATCTCGCCCGCTCGATATTTCAGATAAAGGGCGCGGAAACGTGCGCGATAGAGTTCTGCTCGCTCTCCAAAATTGCGGGCTTTACGGGTACGCGTTGCGGCTATACCGTAATCCCCGCGGCTCTCGAAAGAAAGGGCTTCAACGCGGGTAAAGCGTGGTTGCGCCGACAGTCTACCAAATTCAACGGCGTGCCGTATATCGTGCAGAAGGGCGCGGCGGCGGTGTTCTCCGAAGAAGGTATGACTGAAATCAGGCAAAATCTCTCATACTATGCCCGTAACGCAAAGCTCATTTCCGAATGTCTTGACGAACTGGGAGTATGGTATACGGGCGGAAAAAATTCCCCCTACGTCTGGCTGAAATGTCCTGACGGTATGAAGAGCTGGGAGTTTTTCGACTACCTTCTGGAAAACGCACAGGTCGTCGGCACTCCGGGTGCGGGATTCGGTAAAAACGGAGAAGGTTATTTCCGCCTTACCGCATTCGGCAGCGAGCAGGTAACCAAGGAAGCGGTACAGCGCATAAAATCACTTCTCAAAAAATAAAGGTGTAATTATGAATCGTTTAACACAGCGCGGCGGCGGAGTGCTTTGCCATATCTCGTCGTTGCCCAACGAATACGGTATAGGCTCACTCGGCAAGGAAGCGTACGCTTTCGCCGATTGGTTAAAGAGCGCGCACGTAAAATACTGGCAGATTCTGCCTCTCGCGCACACGGGTTACGGCGACAGCCCCTATTCGTCCGCGTGTTGCAATTCGGGCAACCCGTACTTTATCGACCTTGAATCCCTGCGCGACGAAGGTCTTTTGGACGACGAAGAACTGGCAAGCTGCCGTATGCCCGCGGGCGACGTAGACTACGGCGAGCTGTATAAAAAGCGTTTCGATATTCTTCGTCTTGCCTACGCGCGGTTCAACTTAAAGGACGAAGAATTCGTCGCATTCGAAAACAGCGGCGAGTTTGAAGATTACGCCGTGTTTATGTCCTTAAAAACCCGCTACGCAGGCTCTTTCGATACCTTTCCCGATTCGTATAAGTATACGGAAAACCTTGCCATCAAAGATTTCAAGGCAACGGTTTATAAGAGCGACTACTGTTTCTGGCTGTTTTTACAGTTCGTTTTCAGAAAACAGTGGTTTAAATTAAAAAATTACGTAAATTCTCTCGGCATAAGCATAATAGGCGATTTACCCCTGTACGTCGCCTACGATTCGTCCGACGTTTGGGCTAATCCCGAGCTTTTCAAGCTTGACGAAGAGCTTCACCCCACGGAAGTTGCGGGAGTACCGCCCGACTATTTCTCGCCCACGGGTCAGCTTTGGGGCAACCCCGTCTACAATTGGGAGCTTATGGAAAGCGACGGCTACGACTGGTGGATAAACCGCATCAAAAAGGCGAGCGAGCTTTACGATATAATCCGCATAGACCATTTCCGCGGCTTCGACAGGTATTTTTCGATTCCCGCGGGCAGTGAAACGGCGGAAACGGGAGAGTGGAAGCACGGTCCCGGTCTCAAGCTTTTCGTGGAAATCAAAAAGCGGCTGGGCGATATCGCTTTAATCGCAGAAGATTTGGGCGTAATGGACTACGGCGTGGAAAAGCTCCGTCAGCGCACGGGCTACCCCGGTATGAAGATTATGCTGTTTGCTTTCGACGGCAAGCCGAACAATCCGTACCTTCCCGCAAATATAGACGAAAACTCGGTGGCGTACACGGGTACTCACGACAACGCAACCGCACTCGGACTTCTCAACAAAATGAACGAGAACCAGTTCAGAGTATTCAAATCCCGCTTGCGCGCCGCTCTTAAAGGCGAAGGGGTAGAGTTCCCGTTCGTAACCAGAAAACAAGCCGCACTCGCGCTGTGCGTATGCGTATTGGCGTGCAAGGCAAACCTTGCCATACTTCCCGTGCAGGACTTGCTGGGGCTGGATAATTCCGCCCGTATGAATATGCCGTCCACCGCGCAGGGCAACTGGCGTTTCCGCCTTGACTCCCTGCCCGACAGAAAGGTAACCGCCGAACTGAGAAAAATAATCAAGCATTTCAACAGATAATAAAACGACCCCCGTCGCCTTTGGCGACGGGGTCGTTTTTTATAAATCAATTCTCGAATATTCTCGTGCAAAGCACGGTCATATCGTCAACTGCTTCGTGACCCGTCTTTTCCATCGCGCCCGCCAGAATTTTATCGGCAAGGTTTTGCGGGTTAAGCGGCTTAAAGTCCTGTAAAAATTCGTAAAGGTCGGTGGCGGAAGGAAACGCGGAAGTTATCCCGTCGCTCATAAACACCACTATATCCCCGTTTTTCAGCGTTTCGGTGCTGGTGGCGGGGTGCAAAGTATCGAGTATCCCGAGCGGCAACGACGAGCTTTCAAGTATCTTAATTTCGCCTTCGCGCATTATAATTCCCGCAGGCGAGCCTATTTTCACAAAATCCGCCCTGCCCGTATCAAGGTTTATCGCCGCAATGTCTATGCAGGTAAATCTCTCGTCGCGGTTAAATGAAAGTAATTTGTTTATCACGTTCAGCACGGTATCGGCGGGCATCTCCGCACGGTAAAACGCTTCTATAAGCGAAATTGCAGATTCGGAAACCTTTCTCGCGTAGTCGCCGCTGCCCATTCCGTCGGACAACGCCATTAAAAACGACTTCTCGTTCACGCGTATTACGGAGTGGGTATCGCCCGAAACCTTTTCGCCCTTTTTCACGGCGTAAGCCACGCCGAACGCCGCGTCGAGCTTGGGCGGCGCGGAGAATATAAGACAGCTCTTCTGCTCGTCGTAAACTATCTTGTCCTTTAAAACGTACCTGCGCTTCATCGCGTCGGAAATAATTTTCTCAAAGGCGGTCACGTTCACTTTTCCGAGCGTCGCGGCGCAAATCTCGTCGCCGTTGTCCCCGTCAATATAAACTTCGGGACAGCAAATCCCGTGTACGGAAAGCGCCTTTTTAACTCCGTCCGCCACGCCGCCGTAATCGTAAACGCGGCTCAAATCCACCGCACAGCTCTTCATAACGTCCGCCACGCCGTGCGCCTGCTCGGCAAGCATAGTCCTGCCCGCCCGCGCGTTCTCGTTCTCCGTCATATGCCGCCTGTATTCGGCAAGCAGCCCGTTCAGCGCAGCCAAAACGTCAGCGGGACGGAAGCAGTTCGCCGTCGTCTCGGAGGGCAGGTCTATAAGGTTTACCTTGCCCTTCACGCACCCCGCGTCAATCAACCGCCTGAACCCCGCGTAAACGCTCGTCAGCTCGCACCGCTTTTGCCTTTCACAGCCCTTACAGCACTTTTCCTTCAACTGAAATAAAAGCGCGTCGCGCGAGCCTTCGTCGTTCTCCGCATCGTCTATGGAGTTAAAGGCGTTCTCAATCTCCTTGAACACTTCGGATATGCGGTAAAGCTTTTCCCCCGTGCATTTGCGCGAGCGGGCAACCGCCGTGTCCGTCAGTACTTCGGTAACGCAAAGCCGCCGCTTCAACCGCGCGTAGCTCTCGTCTTTAGGCAACGACGGCAAAAAGCAGAACAGAAATAGCAGTAAGGAGTACACGACTATAAGCGCTACGGGGCAATCGAAGCGACCGGTAAAGTATGCGTAAACGGCAAAAGCCGCCGCCGTGACAATCCCGCTTGAAAATCTCCCCGCGCCCGAAAATACGAGCGCGCAGGTGGTAATTACCAAAAACGCGGTAACGGTGTTGGGCGTAAGCTCTATAACCGCGCAGGGTACGGCGGTAACCAACGCCGCTATTATCGCCGCGGGCGAGCGGGTAAGCCGCACGCTCAAAACGGTTATCCCCGCGGAAACGCAAAGGTAAAATGTAACGCCCGTAAGCGTAGCCATACCCGCCCCGCAAACTGCGTAAACTACGGCAATACAGACCAGCTCGTCCTCTCTCAGCCTGCACCGCTGTAATCTGAACAAAAGGGAGTAAACGGTTTTAAAACAGAAAAACCCGAACACGAGTACCACGCCCGCGGCAATCGCTCTCAGCGCGTAATCGTTTTCAATAAAAAAATCCCCGCCCTGCCACGGCGCGAAAGCCACGTACGGCGCAAGCGCGATAACTGCGTATACAAGCCCTTCGAACTTGATTTTTTTACCCGTTTTGCGGTATAAAAAGGTAATCGCCGTGCAGAACGCCGCCGCAAAAATAAAAATAAGGCTGGAAAGCAGGTTTAAATTGACTATCGAAGACAGCGCGAAAAGTATGGGCGCGGCAATCAGATTCATGCCGCACAGCATCATTGCAAAAAAAATACCGAACGAAAGCGGCACGCCTTTCACGGCGCAGTTTGCAAAAACCATCGCCGCCCCGCAACAGGCGTATAATAATATAGTTTTTCCGTTGATTTTCAAGGGCATACGCCCATTATAAAATATAGTGAACGGCTTAATTTGTCTTATAATAGTTTATTTTGTAATATTTGCCGTTTTTGACAAACGGGCAAAGCCGTGATATAATAAATTTAACGCTATAAATCAATTAAGGAGAAAATTTTCATGCTTGAAATTAAGGGCGTAACCAAAATCTACAAATCCCGCGGCGGCGTGGAAACGCGCGCGCTGGATAACGTAACTCTTTCATTCGGGGAAACGGGTTTCGTTTTTCTTCTCGGTAAGTCCGGTTCGGGTAAGTCCACGCTGCTCAACGTAAGCGGCGGACTTGACGAACCTACTTCGGGCGAAATTATAGTAAACGGCAAAAGCTCAAAAGATTTTTCGGGTTCCGATTTCGACAGCTACCGCAACACCTTCGTCGGTTTCGTGTTTCAGGAGTATAACGTTTTAGACGAGTTCAACGTAGAAGACAATATCGCGCTCGCTCTCGAATTGCAGGGCAAAAAGAAAGACGCCGAAAAAATTCTGTCTATCCTAAAGGAAGTAGAGCTTGAAAATTACGCCCGCCGCAAGCCGAACACTCTCTCGGGCGGACAAAAACAGAGAATAGCAATCGCCCGCGCACTCGTAAAAGAGCCGCGCATAATAATGGCGGACGAGCCTACGGGCGCGCTCGACTCCGCAACGGGCAAGCAGGTTTTCGAAACGCTTAAAGAGCTTTCGAAAACCCGTCTCGTCATAGTCGTCTCGCACGACAGAGAGTTCGCCGAAATTTACGGCGACAGAATAATAGAGCTTAAAGACGGAAAAGTCATCTCCGACGTAAGCAAAACGACGTCCCCGCCCGAAAAGCTGGATGACAACGTAAGTATAATAGGCGGCAACACCCTTTCCATAAAAAAGGGCGCAATCCTTACGGAAGAAAATTTCAGAACTATAAAGAATTTCATTGCGGCTTCTGAAAGCGGCGTAATCATTTCCAACGGCGAAACCGAGATAAACTCGTTTAAAAAAGTCAACAGAATGTCCGCGGAAGGTCACACCGAAAAGTTCGAAAATACACAGGATTTTCCCGCGCAGGATAGCGGTAGTATCTCGCCGCCGCAGTTTATCCGCTCCAAGCTTCCCGCGGCAAAAGCGTTGAAAATAGGTGCGTCGGGTCTTAAAATCAAGCCCGTCAGGCTGGCGTTTACAATATTGCTTTCTGTAATCGCGTTCATAATGTTCGGTCTCACTTCCACGCTGATGCTCTATAACGGAACGGAAGTCGCAATAAATACTTTTGCACAGAGCGACTACGAATACTTAAATATTACCAAAAGCTACCGCGTAACTTCCACGCGGACTGAATCCGATTACAGCTGGGTACACTACGAGAATACCCGCTTTACTCCCGACGAGTTTGCCGACCTTAAATCAGACTTCGGCGAAAATTCCATCGCGTATTACTCGTCAGGTAAGGGTAGTCTCGTAATAAACAGTATCCCGCGCGACGGCTCCGATACGGGCGCGTATTATTCATGCGGTCTGGATAAATTCGCCGAAGTTCCGCAGGGGAATTCCCTTCGCGACGGTTTAATAGGCACTTATCCGGAACGGCACGACGAGATTTGCATAAGCAGTTACACTCTCGAATGCTTTAAACGCTACGGCTCGTATAACGTAAGCTTAGACGAATTCGGTCAGATTGGACCTTTCGACGTAAACGATATTATAACGGTAAATAACGCGAGCGACTTGATAGGCAGATTAATGGTTTTAAGCAATAAACCGTTCAAAATAACGGGCGTATTCCAAAGCGGCGACTTGCCGTCAAAGTACGAGCCGCTCAAAACCGATAATAAAGACGTTCTCTTAAATTACGAATTCAATAATTATCTTGCGGACGGTCTGTCGTGTATGGCAATGGTTTCCGAAGATTTTTACGGCGTGTATATCAAACCGTATACGGAAACGCAGGAGAACCCCTTTCACGATTGTATTGAAGGCATAAGCATTCTTGGCAACGTATACGCTTTCGAAGACAGTCATTGGGTTGAAAAGCCGGATATGTCCTATTTTCTTGGCAATAGCGTATGCGCGTATACCGCCGACGGGGCAAAAGCCGTATTTTTAGGCGGCATTAACGGTAACGCGCTTTCCGATAATCAGGTGTTGTTGCCGTCGGAATTTTTAAATAGCAACCTGTATTTTAACGCTTTCGTCAAACACTATTACGACGACGATTGGGGAGATTACGGCGACCAAAACGAAAGGAATAAAGCTTATATAAAAGCGTTTGATAAGTATTACGCGCTCACAAAAAAGGTCGAAAGCTACGAAAAAGGTTACTGTATGGACGAGAGCGGAAATCCCGTCGAATTTACCGAAACTCAGCTTGAAGAGCTTTTCAACGAAATAAAAGCCGAATATTCGAAGCTTCCCGTTCAAAGCGTGAAAATATCTCTCGACGACCGCACTTTCAATATGCAGGTTGCGGGATTTTATCTGACTGAAAATAAAAACCATTATAGCGCAGGCGTGTATTTTTCCCAAAAATTCATCGACGACAACGTGCATTTCGCCAAGGAAGAAGTGGTCAACGAAACGGACTACGTTTTGGAAAAGGACGCAATATACGCGGGCGTAATGATATCGTTCGACCGCACTAAAGAGCAGGCGGCGAAGGTATTTTCGTTCGTCGGCAAAGACGGCGTGTTTGAAAACGGAGTTTGCTACAATCTCTCCAACGGGCTTTACGGAACGGTTGAAATGGCAAACGGCACCGTTGAAATGCTCTCGATAGTATTTTTATGGGTGGGCTGTATTTTCGCCGTGTTCTCGTCGCTGTTGCTTTTCAATTTCATATCGGTGTCCATCTCCAACAAGCGCAAGGAAATAGGCATACTCCGCGCGGTAGGGGCAAGGGGACTGGACGTATTCAAAATTTTCTTCTCGGAGTCGGGCATAATAGTCGGTATATGCGCAGTGCTTGCCGTCGTTGGTACTTTTATCATCAGTGCCGTGATAAACGGAGTGCTTAAATCGAGCATAGGCTTGCAGGTAACGCTCTTCGTCGTCGGCGTGCCGTCGGTCGCAATTCTCTTCGCCGTAGCGTTCGCCGTCGCCGTAATTTCCACTTTCCTGCCCGTGTTCTTCGCATCCCGCAAAAAACCCGTGGACTCAATCCGCGCATTATAATAAATCGTCGCAAAAAAACAGCGGTGCGCATATTGCGCGCCGCTGTTTAACTTTACTTATTCATTGCAAGATAAACCATTAAAACGGTAATATCCGCGGGGTTTACCCCCGAAATTCTTCCCGCCTGCCCCAAAGTAACGGGTCGCACTCTCTCAAGCTTTTCTCTCGCCTCCAGCCGCAACCCTTCAATCGCGGAGTAGTTAATATCCTTCGGCAAAACCTTTTCTTCCAGCTTTTTCGCCCGCTCAATCTGCGCCCGCGTCTTGGAAAGGTAACCTTCATACTTAACCGTGCCTTCCGCGGTCTTTATTACGTCGTCGGGAAAACCGGTTAATATCCCGAACGCCCCGCATATATCGCCAAGCTTCGCGCCCCGCCGCACAAGGTCAGCGTAGGTAGCCCCGCGCATATCCCCCGAAATACCGTAATCTTCGGCAAACTTTTCCGCAACTGCATAATCTGCGCGCCCGTCGAGAACGCCCAGCGCGTCACGGTATAATTTTTGCCGCTTTTCAAACTTTTCTTTTCGTTCCGAAGAGCAAAGCCCCGTCCCGAAAATTTTTGGCGTAAGCCTGAAATCCGCCGTATCCTGCCGCAACGCAATGGAATACTCCGCCCGCGATGTCATCATGCGGTATGGCTCTTCCGTGCCCTTCGTAACAAGGTCGTCAATGAGCACGCCGATATACGCCTCGTCCCGCCCGAGAATAAAGGGCGGCTTTTTCATAATCTTAAACGCCGCGTTAATTCCCGCAATCAGCCCCTGCGCCGCGGCTTCTTCGTAACCCGAAGTTCCGTTAATCTGCCCCGCGCAGTAAATCCCTTCGACTTTTTTAAATTCAAGCGTAGGCAGAATATCCAAAGTGTCTATGCAGTCGTACTCTATCGCGTATGCGTATCGCATTATCTCGCAGTTCTCAAGCCCCGTAACCGAGCGGTACATCTCTTTCTGAATATCGTGCGGCATTGACGACGACATACCCTGCACGTAAATTTCGTTCGTGTCCGCGCCTTCGGGTTCGAGAAAAATCTGATGTCGCTCCTTGTCGGAAAATCTTACGACTTTGGTTTCAATCGAAGGGCAGTATCTCGGTCCCGCCGAAGTTATGTCCCCGTTGTAAAGGGGGGAACGGTCAAGGTTATTTAAAATAATACCGTGCGTCCGGTCGTTGGTATAGGTAATAAAACAGTCGCGCACGCTCTCTATCGGCTCGCCGTCGAGAAAGGAAAAGGGAGTAATCCCGCTTTCGCCCCGTTGTCTCGAACATTTTTCTAAATTCACCGTCCGTCCGTCAAGCCTTGCGGGCGTACCCGTCTTGAATCTCCTTACGTTAAAACCCAGACCGATAAGGCTTTCGGTAAGTCTGTTTGCGGGCGCAAACCCGTTCGGGCCGCTCTTTTGTCTTAACTCGCCCGTAATCGTTTCGGCGTTGAGATAGACGCCCGTGGCGAGTATTACGGCTTTGGCGTAAAATATCCCGCCGTACGCCGTCTCTATCCCGCAAGCCCTGCCGTTTTCGGTAAGTATTTTTACGCATTCCCCCTGTACTATATGCAGGTTTTCGGTGTTTTCAAGCGTGCGCTTCATCTCGGCGTGGTAGGCGTTTTTGTCGCACTGGCATCTCAGCGACTGCACGGCTTCGCCCTTGCCTTCGTTCAGCATTCTGATTTGCAAGGCGGTCTTGTCGGCATTTTTCGCCATTTCCCCGCCCAAAGCGTCAATCTCGCGCACCAGATGTCCCTTCGCCGTGCCGCCTATGGAAGGGTTGCACGCCAAAAAGGCTATGCCGTCGAGATTGAGCGTCAGCATAGCCGTATTCATTCCAAGTCTCGCCGCCGCCAACGCCGCTTCACAGCCCGCGTGTCCCGCGCCGACGACTATTACGTCGTAATTGCCTTCTGAAAAAGTGTGCATTTATTTCTTCAATATAATATTTTTAATATCGTCCACGTCTTTGGCAATCTTGTCGTTCACCCTGCACATCTCGTCAACCTTGTCGCGCGAGTACAAAATAGTGGTGTGGTCGCGCCCGCCCAGCTCCGTACCTATGGAAATAAGGGGGAGCGAGAGCAGCTCGCACATAAGGTAACAGCAAATCTGTCTGGGAATTACTATTTCCTTTTTCTTGCTCTTGCCAATCAAATCCTGACGGGAAATCTTGTAATACCCCGTAACCGCGTTAATTACGGAAAGGGGAGTAATCTCTTCCTTGCCGCTCTCGGAAACGGCTTCGGAAAGCGCGCTCCTTGCAAGCGAAATGGATATGGGTTCTTCGTGCAGCTTGGAAGCGAAAATAACCTTCGTAAGTCTGCCTTCCAGCGTTCTCACGTCGTCGCCCGAATCCTGCGCGAGAAAGGTTAAAACGTCGTCGGGAACGATACATTTCTTTTCAAGTGCCTTGCGCTTTAAAATTGCGATTTTCGTCTCGTAGTTGGGGGGGAGTATGTCGAACAGCAGCCCGCCCGAAAATCTGGTGCGCAGCCTTTCTTCGAGTAAAGTCAGCTCCTTCGGCGGGTGGTCGGAAGATATTACTATTTGCTTACCCTTTGCCACAAGCTCGTTAAAGGTATGGAAAAATTCTTCCTGAACGGCTTTTTTCTTTTCGATAAACTGAATGTCGTCGATAATAAGCACGTCGGCGTTGCGGTAATATTGCCTTAACTTGTTGCTCTTGTCGCGCGCGTCGGGGCCGCGGCTTGTGAACATATTGTCTATAATATCGTTCGTGAACTGCTCGCTCGTCACGTAAATAACCTTAAGCTCCGGCTTGTCCGCAACAATTTTGTTTGCAATCGCCTGCATAAGGTGGGTCTTGCCAAGACCCGTTCCGCCGTAAATGAACAGCGGGTTATAAGTTCCCGCGGGGTCGTTTGCAACCGAAAGCGCGGCGGCGTGAACGAACTCGTTGTTTTTTCCTACGACGAAGCTGTCGAATGTAAACCGCTTGTCAAGGTTAGTCGGCGCGTCGAAGTATTCTTCCGCGGGCGCGTTGTAAGCAAACCCGTCGCTGCCTTCAACTTTAAGGCGGAAGTCCGAAATTCCCACGTCGGCGCGGATAATCGCGTCGCGCATCTTGTCGGCAAGGGTACCGGTAATGAATTTTGCGAAAATTTCCGTGGGCGTTTCCAGCACTATAAACCGCCCGTCTATATCCACGGGAGTAAGGTTCTCGATATAAGTCGTAAAATAAATGTGCGAAATAGTTTCGCGCATCTTTTCCTTAATCGGGTTATAAATAAAATCAAAGTTACCTTTTTCTGCCATTTTCAGCCCTTAATCCTTTGAATTTCTTAAAAAATCTGGTATAATATTATAGGGCGGCGTAAAAACGACGCCTACGGTAAATATTAATTTACTAACCCGATTATACACCAAAATCAACTTAAAATAAAGTGTTTTAACCGAAAATGCGAATAAAAAATTTGAAATTGAAAAATTACAGAAACTATTCGGAAGAATGCGTTGAGTTCGGCGAAAATCTCAACGTTCTTTTCGGCAAAAACGCTCAGGGCAAAACCAACTGCGCGGAAGCCGTTTTCTATCTCTGCACGGGCGTTTCGCCGCGCTGTAAACGGGATAAACAGCTAATAAAACACGGCGAGGAGTACGCCGAGCTTTCCGCCACGGCACAGGGCCGCTACGGCAATATGGAAATTTACGCTAAAATTTACGAAAACGGCAGGGAGTTCCGTCTCAACGGCTCCAAAATAACCAGGAGCGCGGATATTCTGGGCAATCTGTTTTCGGTATTTTTCTCCCCGCAGGAGCTTCGGCTCATTCAGGACGGACCGGACGAACGCCGCAAATTTTTAAACGTTTCCATTTCCCAGCTTTCAAAGCCCTATTTCGTAGCGTTAAACCGCTACAACAAGGTGCTCGAACAGCGCAACAACTTACTGAAAAACCGCGATTTAACGGTAGTGTACGACACTCTGCCCGTATGGGACGCACAGCTATGCAAATACGCCGCAATAGTCGCGTATAAGCGGGCGGAGTATATAGAAATGCTCGCCCCGCTTGCAAAATCTTCCCATTCATATCTCACGGACGGCGCGGAAGCTTTGGAAATTTCCCCCGAAAAGAAGTATAAGGGCAGTGAAGCGGAAATAGAAAAAAGGCTCTTCGACGAGCTTTCCAACAACTACGACCGCGATATCCGTTTGGGCTACACGGCAAGCGGACCCCACCGCGACGATATAGACATTTCAATCAACGGCGCAGACGCAAAAACCTTCGCCTCGCAGGGCCAGACCAGAACGGCGGCTCTGTCAGTAAAGCTTGCCGAAGTGGAAATTTTCAAAACGCTTTCGGGCGAATATCCCGTGCTCATTTTAGACGACGTTATGAGCGAACTTGACCTGCCTCGCCGCAAGAAGCTTATAACCCGCACTTCGGGCTTGCAGACCCTGCTCACCTGCACGCATACCGAGCGCGTGCTTTACGGAATGGAAGCCAACAAAATCCGCATCGAAAACGGCTCTGTCAAAAGATAGACGCGCGTTTTTTAATACCGTGTGTGAGTTTTCTTAGTTACCGTATAGAAGTTTTTTCCGTAACGCATACTAAATACAGTAAGACGGCGTACTTTCGGAGAAATTAAATTGTTTGATAAAATTAAAAAAATATATAAATTAATTCTCGCGTCCGCTCTTCTGGCGGGCGCGGTTTCGTGTCTTTGCGGGTTTGCGTTCACGCTGCCCAAAGGCGTAACGGTAAACGGCGTCGAAGTGGGCGGCTTAACCTATAAAACCGCCGCGGAGCTGGTAAGAAATAATATTGCGGAAGAGCTTAAAACCAGGTCGCTCACAGTAAAGGGGGAAAAGGATACCTATACCTTCCGTTACCCCGAAATAAATTACCGCGACAACCTTTTCAGCCTTCTCAAATGCGCAAAAAAGGGAGATAATCTCACCTGCAACGTAAGCTACTATCTGTGCGGGATAAACGATATTGCCCGCGCAATATGCCTTAACGAACGGACGGAAGTGCGCGAACCGTGCGCAACCTTCAACAAATCGGGCGAGCCTTTCACTTACGACGTCGGTAACGACGGCAAGGAAGCGGACGAGAAGAAACTGATTGCCGACTTAAAGGCGTCCCTTTCGGGCGATTTTACCCCCGTAACTCTGGCATATACGGGGGTCAACCGCAAAACCACGCTCGAAAGCGTAAAAAACTCAACCAAATTGCTCGCGTCGTTTACCACCTGTTTCGACGGCAACAATCTCACGAGAGTCAGCAATATCCGCCTTGCCGCGTCAAAGCTCAACGGCAGTATAGTGCAGAGCGGTAAAACGCTTTCGTTCAACGATACTGTGGGGGAAAGGGTAAAGAGCAGGGGCTTTCTGCCCGCAAAAATAATATTGAACGGCGAGTTTACGGAAGGTATAGGCGGCGGCGTATGTCAGGTAAGCACCACGCTGTATAACTGCGCCCTTTTGGCGGGCTTTTCAATAGAAGAATATCACCCGCACTCGCTTTCGGTAAGCTACGTACCGCCGTCGCGCGACGCAATGGTGAGCGGCTCTTCCTGCGATTTGAAAATAAAAAATAATTCCGGTTGCCCTGCATATATCCGCGCGACAACGGGTAAATCTTTCGTAAAATTCGAAATTTACGGGCTTTACGGCGGCGCGGATTATTCCGTAACTTCCGAAGTTACGGGAACCTTGCCCGCCCCCGAAGAGAGCTGTGACAGTCCCGATAAAGCCCGCGCGGGCAAGGATGGGCTAACTTCCCAAAGCTATTTAACCGTCACGCGGGACGGCTATACCAAAACCACGCTTTTGCGCAAGGACAAATACCAACCCGTAAAGGGCTACAGATACGACGACCCCGACGGCGAAGTCCCGCCCGAACCCGACCCCGCCGAAGATACAGACCCTTAATCCCCGCCCGCCCGCACCCGTAAAATTTCCGTCGTCAATTAATTGTCTTTTTTTAAAGTTTGTGGTAAAATATACGCGTATATTTTGCCGCCGTCCACAGCGGACGGCAATAAGCGAAAGGAGATTTTTATATGACCAAAATTCTCGTGGACGCAATGGGGGGCGACAACGCGCCCGCCGCGCCCGTGCAGGGTAGCGTAATAGCTCTTGAAAACGACAAGGATTTACGTCTCGTTTTAACGGGCAGAAAGGAAGAAATCGAGCGCGAGCTTTCCAAGTACAAGTACGATAAGTCGCGGCTTGAAATAGTGGACTGCCCCGACGTAATCGATATGAACGATATTCCCACCGAAGCGGTAAAGCGCAAGCAGTCGTCGCTTATCGCGGCTTTCTGGAAACTCAAAAAGGAAGAAGACGCGTGCGCGCTCGTAACAGCCGGTTCTACCGGCGCGACTATCGTCGGCGGTCAGCTCATTTTAGGCAGAATAAGGGGAATCAAACGCCCCGCGCTCTGCCCCGCAATCCCCAATAACCGCGGCGGCGTAACCCTTTTGTGCGACTGCGGCGCCAACGCCGAATGCAAGCCCATAATGCTCTGCCAGTTCGCAGTGCTTGCGTCCGCCTATGCGGAAGCGGGCTTCGGCATCAAAAACCCCAAGGTCGGGCTTTTGTCCAACGGCACGGAAGAGCATAAGGGCGACCCCCTTCATCAGGAAACTTACAAATACCTTTCGCAAATGCCCGCCGTCAACTTCGCGGGCAATATCGAAGGCAGAGATATCATGCTCGGCGAGTGCGACGTAGCCGTTGCCGACGGCTTTTCTGGCAACGTCGCTTTGAAGTCTATGGAAGGCTGCGGCAAGCTCGTTTTGGGCGTAATGAAGAAAGAATTTTCTTCGTCGCTCTCTTCCAAAATCGGCTATCTGTTCATGCGCAAGGCGATAAAAAATATGCGCGGTCAGCTCGACTTTGAAAAGTTCGGCGGCGCGCTCCTTTTGGGGCTTAAAAAAGTAGTGGTAAAGAGCCACGGCTCTTCCAAAGCGTCCACGATAGCCGCGTCAATCGCCAACGCCGCGTCCATTTACAGGGGCGGTCTCGTTCCCGCGGTAGAGAAAAAGCTCGAAAGTATAGATTTCGACGCGCTTATTCCGGAGCAGGAGTAATGGACTTATCCGCCGTAGAAAAGAAAATCGAATATACCTTCAAAAATAAAGAGCTTTTAAAACGCGCGCTCACCCTGTCGTCGTTCGATTATAGGCACAGCAACGAATCTCTGGAGTTTTTCGGCGACGCGATACTCGAGTTTATCGTTTCTGAAAAAATTTTCGGGATAGACGCGGACGAGGGCGAACTCACCGAAACGCGTAAAACGCTGGTATGCGACAAATCGCTCGCGCAGGTTTCCAAAAATTTAGGGCTGGACGGGTTTTTGATTAAGGGCGAAGGCGACACCCGCAACAAAAAAGCGATACCGTCCGTTTACGAAGCGGTAACTGCGGCAATATATCTCGACGGCGGTATGCCGTCGGCGAAAAAATTCGTTCTGAACACGCTCGATTTTTCATTCGATGCGGCTGAAAAAAACTATAAGGGCGAATTGCAGGAAGCCTTGCAGGGCAGCGGACACGAATGCCCCAAATACCATACTCTCGATATAGGCTCGCCGCAAACGCCCGTCTTTCAGGCAAAGGTAACAGTGTTTAACAGCACCTTCACGGGTCTCGGCGGCAGTAAGCAAAAAGCCGAACAGGATGCGGCAAAAAAAGCTTTGAAAAAAGTGAAGAAGTAAATTTAAGGCAATTTCCAAAATAATCCGCCGCGCTCTCGGCACGGCGGACGGATACGGAGTTTTTATGATAACTTTCAAGCAAATACAACTCGTCGGGTTCAAATCGTTCGCGGATAAAACCACCGTAAATCTCGGCGAAGGCGTAACCTGTATAGTCGGTCCTAACGGTTGCGGCAAATCCAACGTAGCGGACGCAATCCGCTGGGTTCTGGGCGAACAGTCTGCAAAGATGATGCGCGGCTCGCAAATGCTCGACGTAATTTTCAGCGGCACGCAGTCAAGGCGTCAGATGTCTATGTGCGAAGTCACGCTCACTTTCGACAATACCAACCGCATTTTCGATATAGACTGCGACGAAGTGGAAATGACCCGCCGCCTTTACCGCGACGGCGAAAGCGAATACCTTTTGAACAAACAGCCGTCCAGAATGAAAATTTTAACCGCCCTTTTACACGGCGCGGGCGCGGCTAAGGAAGGTTACTCCATTATCGGTCAGGGCAGAATAGAGCAGATAATGAACGCCAAGCCCGAAGACAGACGCTCCATCTTCGAAGAAGCGACGGGTATCGTCGTTTTCAAGGACAGAAAGGCGGATGCCGAGCGCAAGCTCAACGGCGCAAGGGACAACCTTTTCATTCACGCCCAGCGTATGCAGGAGGTCGAACGCCAGCTCAATCCCTTAAAACGTGCTGCCGAGAACGCCATAAAGTACCGCGAGCTGTATTCCGAACTCCGTCGCCACGAAACCAACCTGTACATAGTCCGCCACGACGGCGCGGAAGGCGAAAAGGCAAAAATCAACGAGAAAAAGGCGCAGATAGACGCGCGCATAGAATTTTTGACCAAGCGAATGGAAGAAATTCTGGAAGAGTACCACGAAAGCCGCAAACGCCTTGCCGAAGCGGACGTAACCTTGCAGGATTTGAACGAACGCATACGCCGCTACGAAGTAGGTATCGCCAACAAGAGCGGCGAATCCCGCCTTTACACCGAGCGGGCTAAATCGGTAAAGCAAAAGCTCGCGTCCGCACAGGACGAAATCACTTTCTCGACCAAGCGCATAGAAGAGCTTGAGCGCGAACTCCGCCGCACGCAGTCTTTAAAGGAAAAGAACGCGGCGCGTATAACGCAGATGTCCGAACAGTCCAAAGAGCTTCAGGCGGCTACGGACGAGCTGAACTCCAAAATTTCGGATTTCGAATATCAGACGGGCGAACACCGCAAAAAGGTAATGGATACCTTCAAGGACTTGTCCGAAATGCGCGCCAATCTCGGCTCGCTCGAAGCGCAGAAAACTTTGCTTTCCGAGCGTCTGGGCGAAATCCGCGACGAGATGGAAAAAATCCGCGACCGCCGCGACAAGGCGCGTAAGGGCTATGAAGAGAGCATATCCCGCGGCGAAAGCCTTGCAAAATTTTTGGGCAGTGAAGACGGGCTTTTGTCCGAAGCGGAAGAAAAGCTTTCCGCGTGCGAACAGGAAGTACAGCAGCTCGTAAGGCGGGTATACGACACCGAAGCGGGCATACGCAGTATGAACGACAGTCTCAACACCTACCGCGGCTTGCGCGACAGGTTCGACGGCTATATATATTCGGTCAAACGCCTTTTAAGCGACGCGAAAAACAACCTTGAGCTTTCGGCAAGAATAAAGGGGCTTATAGCCGACGTCGTGAGCTGTGACGGCGACTACGAAGTGGCGATAGAAACGGCGTTCGGCGGCGCGATGCAGAACGTAATCACGGGAACGCGCGAAGACGCCCGCGAACTGATTGAATACCTTAAGAAAAACCGCGCGGGTCAGGTAACTTTCCTGCCGATAGACGCAATACAGCCCCGCCCCGCCAACAAGCAGATTGAATACGCCGTGCGCGAGCAGGGCGCGATAAATCAGGCGATAAAGCTCGTAAATTACGACAGGCAGTTCGATAACGTAATCCAATATCTTCTGGGCAACACGCTGATAGTGGACAACATACATAACGCAACGCGCATATCCAAGCTCTATCCCCGCGCGTTCAAAATAGTCACGCTCGACGGCGACTTAATCGCCACCAGCGGCTCTATGACGGGCGGCTCGAAAAAGGACGCGGCGGGCAACCTGCTCGCCAACGAAAGGCGCATAAAGGAGCTGGAAGAGAGTATACAGACCAAGCGGGAGTTTTTACTCCGCGCCGAAGGCAAAAAAGCCGAGCTCGAAAAGAACAAGGCGGACGCGGCGGAAGAGCTTTCCCTTCTCCGCGCAAAATTGCAGGACGCGCGTACGGAGCTTGCAACCGTAACCGAAAAGCAGTCCGCTTTGATGAACGCGGTAACTTCTGCGGAGAGCGAATACGCCGCGTACAACCAGTCGCAGGCGGCTTTAACGCAGAGACTTGCAGGGCTTGACAGCGAGTACTCGGGCGTTTCCGAGGGCGCGTCGTCGCTCACCCAGCAGTCCGATATGGCATCCAACGCAATCGACGATATGAGCGCGCAGTACGATAAATTGCGCGAAGAGCGGGCTGAAAAGCTGGAAAAGCTCAACGGCTTGCGCGTGGAGATTGCAGCCTTAAACAGCGCGATTGCCGCCGCCGACGAGAGCGTGACCCGTTTCACCGCCGAAAAGGACGAGCATTACCGCAAGATAGAGCGCATTAACGCGGGCATACCCGCCATTCAACTTGAAATCGAGAACCTTAACGCGCAGGCGGAAAAGACGGCTTTAACCGAAGAAGAACAGCGCGTAGTAAACGACTTGCGCCGCAGAATAACCGAAGTGACGCAGTCCAAAACCGAACTCAACGAAAAGATTAAACAGCAGGATATAGAGCGTTTAGACGGGGTTACCGAGCGTGAAAATCTCGTTACCAAGTCGCACAATCTGGATATGTCGCTCACTAAAATAGACAGCGATTTGGAGTATTTAAGACAGCGCATAGATGAAGAGTACGGCTTAAATTACGAAGGCTGTTTAGAATACAAGGAGGACGACTACGACCCGTCCACGGCGGCGTCGCAGATAGCCAACTGCAAGCGTCAGATAACCATGCTCGGCGCAATCAACCACAACGCGGTTGAAGAGTTCGACGAGCTTTCCGCCCACTTCGAGAAGATGACCGCGGATAAGGAAGACCTTGAAAAGGCGATAAACGACTTAACTCTCGCGCTGGACGAAATCCGTACGGAAATGCTCAAAATTTTCGACGAAGGCTTCAACACCATCAACGAAAACTTCAAGCGGACGTTCAAAGAGCTTTTCGGCGGCGGCAAGGCGGAGCTTCAGCTCGACTATACCGACTGCGACGACCCCCTTAACGCGGGCGTGGAAATAATAGCATGCCCCCCGGGCAAGAAGCTTACGAAGATATCACTGCTTTCGGGCGGCGAGCGCGCGCTCACGGCTATTGCGATACTGTTCGCGATAATAGGTATGCGCCCCATGCCGTTCTGCGTTCTGGACGAAATAGAAGCCGCGCTGGACGAAGCCAACGTTGCAAGGTATGCTAACTATCTGAAAAAATTCTCTTCCAACACACAGTTCATAGTAATTACCCACCGTAAACCCACTATGGAATGCGCCGATATACTCTTCGGCGTAACTATGGAAGAGAAGGGCGTTTCCAAAGTGGTTTCGGTAAAACTTTCGGAAGTTGCCGAAAAACTCGGCGGCGACACCGTGGCGTAATCAAGGAGCTTTATGGGCATATTTTCAAAAATAAAGGACGCGCTTAAAAAGACGCGCGAAGGGCTTTCTTCCGCGCTTTCAAACCTTTTTTCAAAGAATAAAATAGGCGACGAATTTTACGACGAGCTTGAAGAAATTCTCATTTCCGCGGATATATCCGTTACTTCCGCGGAAGAAATAGTCGATGAAATCCGCGCCGAAGCCAAGCAGGACAAGATTAAGGATAAAGAGTTTATCTGCGACCTTTTAAAGGACGTACTCGAAGAAAAGCTCACGCAAGCGGAAATTCCGGAAATAGAATATCCCGCGGTTATAATGCTCGTGGGGGTAAACGGCGTGGGCAAGACGACGAGCGTCGGAAAGCTTGCAAACTACTTTTTGTCGCGCGGAAAATCGGTAACGGTTGCCGCCGCGGATACCTTCCGCGCCGCCGCCGCAGACCAGCTCACCGTATGGGCTGACCGCGCAAAGGTAAGGATAGTCAAGCACGAAGAAGGCAGTGACCCTTCCGCCGTGGTTTTCGACGCGCTCTCTTCCGCAAAGGCAAAGGGGACGGACGTGGTCATAGTGGATACCGCGGGCAGGCTTCACGTTAAAGCCCACCTTATGGAAGAGCTTAAAAAGATTTCGCGCGTGGTGGAAAGGGAATATCCAGCGGCTAATTTTTATAAGCTTTTAGTGCTTGACGCGACTACGGGCAACAACGCGGTAAATCAGGCGCGCATATTCGACGAAGCGGTGGAGCTTGACGGCATAATGCTTACCAAACTGGACAGCTCGGCAAAGGGCGGGTTCGTCGTTTCGCTGTGCGGCGAGCTGCAGATACCCGTAATATTTACGGGCGTGGGCGAAAAAATGGAAGATTTGGAGCTTTTCAACCCGGAAGAGTTCGTGGACGGAATTTTATAATTGCCCCCGCAATATATTGCGTTTAAACAGAAAATCAAGTAAAAATAACGGCTTGGAAGTATAAACTTCCAAGCCGTATTTTATTACAGGTCGTCTGCGTCCTGAACGGGTTTTCCCCCGTCTACGGGCGAGCCGGTGTAACTTCCGTTGGGGTCAAAACTATCTTTGAAATTATTTGCAATCTTTCGAGCTTTTGCCACAACGCTTACCGCCGCAATTCTTTACGTTCTTGCTTTCGCTGTTCTTACCGCATTCCTTAGCGGTGTTGGTCTTGTTGTTTTCGTTGGTCTTTCTCATATTTTCTCCTTTTCAAACGGGATATGCAATTCAACGTCGCCTTGACTTGAACGGCAAAGGGGACATATATCCCACGCCTTGGTTGAAGTGTGCATATATCCGCACTCGCCGCAAATATAGAGTATAGGCGTTTCATTGCTGTAAAGCACGCCCTTTTTAAAGGCTTCGTGCAGGTAATTGAATACCATTTCGTGCCTTACTTCTACCTGTGCAACGAGCTTGAAAAGACTTGCAATATCCTTAAAACCTTCGTCTTCGGCGTCTTTTGCAAACGCGGGATAAATTTCCTGATGCTCGTGCCGTTCATCGGTTGCGGCGAGCCTTAAGCTTTCCGCAAGGTCGCCCGTATGAAAGGGATAACCCGCATCAAGCTCTATATTATCCAGCTTTTCGCCGTGTTTGGTAAGCTCTTCGAAAAATCTTCTCGCGTGTACCGTTTCGTTCTTTGCAAGAACCTTTATCGTTTCAGCAAGGGTATAATATCCTTGCTTGGTCGCTTCGCGGGCGATGAGCTGATATCTCATTCCCGCCTGACTTTCTCCCGCAAAGCTTCTTGCTAAATTTTTATAAGTTTTAGTTTGGTCAAATTGCATAATTCTTTCTCCGTGTACTAGTATTTTGTGCGGTATATCGCCTATTATGCGGGTTTTAAATGGTATTTTTTGGTCTTGACAGCGCGGGCGCGAAGTATTATAATATAATATAGTCAAGGAGACGGTTATGATAAAAGTAATAGCTATAAGCAGGCAGTTCGGCAGTGGCGGCAGAACTATAGGAAAGGAAACGGCGAAGCTTCTGGGCATACCCTGTTACGACAGGGAGATTATTGAAAAGGTTTCCCAAAACTGCGGTTTTTCAAAGGAATACGTTGAAAATCAGGGCGAATACGCCAACCACCGCAGTTGGCTTGGCAGGGCTTTCGACGGCGCCAACCGCTTTGACGGTATGACAAATCAGGATAAAATATGGGTTGAGCAGAGAAAGATTATTCTCGATATTGCAGAGAAACCGTGCGTAATAGTGGGCAGGTGCGCCGACTACATTTTAAGAGACCGCGACGACGTGTTGAAGGCGTTTATTCACGCGGACGACGTTTCGCGCGCGGAGCGCATAGTAAAGCTGTACGGCGAAAAGGACGACAAGCCCGAAAAGCGTTTAAAGGATAAGGACAAACGCCGCGCCGCTTACTATAAATATTACACCGAAACGGAGTGGGGCGTTGCGGCGAATTACCATATTTCGCTGGACAGCGGCAAGCTGGGAATAGACGGGTGCGTGAAGATACTCGCGCATATATACGGGGCAATTTAAGATTTACGGCAATTTTTTAATTGCCTTGGTGGCAAAATGACTTTTCGCGAAAGGCTTATTTTAATACGGGACGAGAAAAGGCTGTCCCAACAGGAAGTGGCGGATTTACTCGAAGTGTCCCGACAGACGGTTTCGCGTTGGGAATCGGGCAGGAGCGAGCCTTCTTCCGCGCAGATAACCAAAATATGCGCCGTTTTCGGCGTGGACGCAAACGAGCTTTTGTCCGTGGACGGGGTTGCGTACGAACGCGTTCCGCCCGAAGATACAGAAAAAAGGCGGCTTGAAAAAAGGCGGTTTACCGCCGTATTGTCAATTGCGGGCGTACTCCTGGCGGCGCTTATAGCGGGGTTTATAACCACCGTATATTACGCCGTTAAGGACGCGTCTTACGACGCCGTTTCCACAGTATTTATCGTGCAGATTCCGCAGAATACGCCCCTTATAGTGCTTGCCGCGGCTATAGGAATTCTTGCCTTTACGCTCGCCGTTCTTACCTTTTTATTTATAAGGAAAAGAAAATGAAAAGGTTGTTTATTGCGGTTGCCGCGCTTATGCTTGCCGTGGCTTGCGCCTTTTCGGTTTCGTGTGCGGACGGCGGGAGCGATTGCCTTTTCGCGTTTTTATCGGTGAGATTAAAGGGCAACGGCGACGGCACGGTTTCCGCTTACGCGCAGAACGAATTTGCTTTGACGGGCGGAAAAATTCCCGTTACGCTCGAGCTTTACTGCTCGCAAAGCGGGGAAGATTACTATCTTTTAAAGTCCGTTTCTTCGGACGGGTTGGGCGCTTTCGAAACCCTTTCGGTTACAGCCGAAGTCGGGGAAACGGGCGCGTTTTACGCGCGTATCGTCTACCTTGCGGCGGGCGAAATAAGATATATTTCGAGTGCTTGCGTGACTTACGGAACGGACGGAATAAGGGTAATGTGAAAACTGTGTGAAGATTTTCACACAGTTTTCACTGAAAATTGCACTGTTTTCACCGTTTTTTGCACTATTTCGGCTGATTTTTTGCAGGTTTTTATCTGCGTTCATACCTTTTAATCCTGTGTTTTTAAAAGGCTGTGAAGCCTTTTTATTTTGTCGCCGAAAAAGGCGCGGTCGTTCGTTTCGAGTTTTTTGTAGTGTCCCCACAGCGCGGGAAGCTGGCGGTAGAACGTTCTGAAAAAGCTGTTGAAGTCCTTCACGTCGAGAGCGTTCAACGCGCCGTAAAACATTTCTATTATGCGCTCGCGCTCCTTTTTTGGCATTTCGCTAATCCATAAATTTACGGCTTTTTCAAGCCTTACCGCGCCCTTACTGCGGCAGTCCACGGTTACGAAATCGCCGTCTTCAACCACCCAGCTGAACGGGTCGTGCTGTAAGAAGCTTACCCCGTTACTGCGGATTACGCGGTACACGTGGCGGGTATCCAAAAGAGTGCCGATAAAGGACGATTGCGGGATAATTTTTATGAGCTTTTCGGAAACGTTTTTGTAGCCTTCGGATTTGTAAACGTCGTCCAGAAACTCGGGACCGTCGAAATTGTATACGCTTATAATTCTCTTTTGCAGCTCTTTATCCGCGTTGAACGCCGAGTACACCGCCATATTTCCGCCCTTGGAATGTCCGCCTAAATAAAACCTTGCGCGGGGCTTACGCAACATTCTTTCAACCGTATAATTATAAGCCGAAATCTGTGACGGCACGGGATAGCGGTACGCCTGATTGAGGTCTTCCTTCCAGCCCACGTACGACGGGTCGGTGCCGCGGAACGCAATAAAGTAAGAGCCTTTGGTTATTCTCATACAGATTGCCGCAAATTGCTTTTCGGTTTTTTCGTCCGTCTCTTCGCGGTACGAACAGAGCTTTATTCCGGAGAAGCGGGGGCTTGCCGCAACCAGCCTGAAAAGCTTTCTGCTCGATTTGGGGTTGAACGCCATTGCAAAAGTTTCTTCTTCGGGCAACATTCCCGTTTTTATCATTTCGTTTGGCGTTACCGCCTTACCGCGCTTTACGTAAAAGGGATAGCGAAAATACGAGAGCCAGCAGAGAATGACTGCGTCTACGCAATTTAACGGGCTTTCGATAAAGCTTTTGGTATTCGTTTTTAAGTAATTTAAAATATTTTTCATCGTAATTTTTCGTTTACGCTTAAAATTATCAAGAAGATTATTTCGGTTACTGCCGTTACGGCAAATAAGAATATTTCCAGAATAGTGAAAACGGTTAACGCTAAATCATAGTTGCCGTAAAAGATTACGTTTCTGCCGTCAAGAATAATAAAGTAAAGGACCGAGTATACGATTTTGAGTGTTTCCATAACCGCTATCGTCGCAGTTTTTGCCGTTTGTGACGCTTTTGAGTGAAATAATGCCGCCTGTATTGCCGTGCATAATGCGAAAAAGCCGATAACGAACGCGACGGCGAGAAAATACGATATTATCTCACCGAGTAAGCCGTACCGTTCGGTCATACCGTTGTTGGCGGGCAGTGCGACTACGTGGACGAGAACGACGGAAATAAAGTACAGTGCGTAAAGTATGCTTATGATAATTTTACAGGATTTTAAGGATATATCTTTCATAAGTGCGACGCCTTTTTTATTTAATTATAGCCCCGCGGCGGGAAAATTATAATAACGTGCGTTTTACAAAAGCGTAACGCGGACTTTACTTTTTTGTGCTCGCGCTCTTTTTCTTGTAATTTCGGCGGGCTTGTAGTATAATAAACGGGAAAATTACTACGGCGGTTAAAATTATGGAATACGAACGGAGAAAAAAAGAGAGCAAGCCCGTGCTTGCGATATGCTACGATTTCGACAAGACGCTTTCGCCCGACGATATGCAGGCGCAGGGGTACGTGCAGTCGGTGGGGTACGACGTGAAGAAGTTCTGGGACGAAGCGAACGCGCTCGCCGCAGAGAACGATATGGACGGAAACCTTGCCTATATGTACAAGATGATGCGCGAATCGGAAGGGCGGTTCGTGTTCAACAGGCGGTCGCTTGAAGAATACGGCGCGAAGGTGAAGCTGTTTGCGGGCGTTGCGGGTTGGTTTGAGAGAATTAAAAGGTACGGCGCGGAGCACGGCGTTACCGTAGAACATTACGTAATTTCTTCGGGGCTGAAGGAGATGATTGAAGGCACGGAAATTGCGCGGGCGGGGGCGTTCGAGAAAATTTACGCGAGTTCGTTTTACTTTAACGACCGCGGCGTTGCGGTTTGGCCTGCGCAGACTATAAATTATACGAACAAGACGCAGTTTTTGTTCCGCATAGAGAAGGGCGTTTTAGATATTAACGACCCCGCGGTGAACGATTACTTCCCGCCCGAAGAGCTGAGAGTGCCGTTCAGGAATATGGTTTATTTAGGCGACAGCGACACCGACGTGCCGTGCATGAAGCTGGTGCATTCCAACGGCGGACACGCTATCGGCGTTTACCACCCCGAGACGGGCGACAAGGCTAAGGTGCTGAGACTTATGCGCGATAACCGCATACGGTATTTTGCGCCCGCGGACTATTCGCAAGGCGGGGAGCTGGATTATATAGTTAAAAATATTATTAAAAAGACTGCCGCTTACGAAGAGCTGGAGCGCGTGCGCACGGCGAAGAAAGCGGAGAGCGAAAGAGGTTAAATTATGGCAGGATTGAAGGACATTATAGGTTTTAAAAAGCAGGTTGAGACGCTTAAATACGCACTGGATACGGTTAATAATCCGAAGAAGTACGTGGATTTCGGTACGGCTTTGCCGAAGGGGTTGTTGATTTACGGGGAATCGGAAACGGGTAAAACCTTTATGGCGGAAAGCTTTTTGGAAGAGTGCGAAAGGCAGGTTTTTGTTTTTGAAGGCGGCGGTGACGCGGAAAAGGAGATTAAACGGCTTTTTAAACGCGCGGCTAAAAATGCGCCGTCAGTGATATTTTTCGACGATATAGACCGTTTTAAGGAAAACGACGGATACAGTGAGATATTTGAACTTATAGATAAAGAAATTTGCTGTATGGCGCGGGGCAAGTGCTTTTTTGTGGCAACGGCGGAGAGCTTTAAGGACGCGCCGCACAGGCTGGATAGTCTTGATATTATCCGAACGGAGCTGGAAGAACCCGATTACGACGACGCGGTGGGGCTGTTTAAGGAATTTTTCAAGGATAAGCCTATGGCGGAAGATTTTTCTGTGGAAGATTTTTGTCATTTTGTCGCTGACAGGACTTATAACGAACTCAGACGGGTATACAATAACGCCGCGCTTACCGCCGTTTACGAAGGGAGCGATACGGTTACGGTCACGCATCTTGTCAAAGCGGAGCTTTTGAGCCGCGACGACGATGACGAGCTGGCGGAAGAGTTTGACGAGAGTTCTGCTTACCACGAAGCGGGACACGCCGCGGTGCATCTTTTATTGGGCGGGGAAGCCGCCTGTATGGTTTTGACTTGCGATAACGGCGGGTATTTCAGGGAAAAGGGAATAAAGGAAGAAAACTACGAAGTTCTGGAACGCAGATACGTCGTGGGTATGGCGGGGAAGGCGTGCGAAGAGATTTTTAAAGAGTCTTGCTCCATTTACTGCGATACCGATTTGGAGCGGACGGCGAAGGCGGTTGAGAGCGATTTGAAAAAGCTTGCGAGCAAGGGGTTCGAGTTTTTCAACGGTACCGAGCTGAACAGCCCCGCGTACAACGATTTGCTTGCGAAGAAGGTGCGCTGTGATTTGAAAAATTATTACGACAGGGCGAGAGAACTGATTGAGAACAACAAGCCGCTTATTACGGCGTTCGTGGACGCTTTGAGAGTGAAATTTTATCTGTTGCGGAGCGAGATAAAGAAAATTTACGAAGATTACGTTGGCACGAAATAGTGTATTTTGCGGACTGGTAGCGGAGATGAGTGATAAATTTTATCGTGCCGTAATTCGATAATGTTAGATAAGTAAAAGGGAGACAATCAATTAATTCTTAATAACGCTACGATGCTTTGTTGGTAGTCGTCAGATTTTATAAATCCTTAAAAACCGCATAAAGCGACAAAAATCGGCATAAGTTATAATACTTTAAAACCGGAGAATGGTTATGTGGGATTGTATTGCCGAAAGGGTTATTAAGGAAGGAAGATATATAATAGGCACGGGGAATACCGTGCGTGCCGCGGCGGCGTACTTCGGAATTTCCAAATCTACCGTACATAAAGACGTGAGTGAACGGTTGAAGGTTATCGATTGCGAATTGTTTGAAAAGGTGCGGGAAGTACTTGATAAAAATCTTTCGGAGCGGCATATTCGTGGGGGAATGGCGACGAGAGAGAAGTATTTGGGGAAGAAGTAATAGAAATAGCGGGTTGGATGATGGGATTTTTCCGCAAGCGTCAAAATGACAAGTAAGACGCTCGCAATGACGAGAGAGAAAGGCTCACGCGCAATGACGGAGAGAGATGCGACGGGATGGCAAGAGAGAGTGGAATAATTTCATAAATTTTTCAGTAAAAAATATATTCATAAAATTGAAAATTGTAAAACCGTGTGATATAATTTAAACGGAATATTTTATTTATTATACGGTGTTCTACGGTGAAACTTTTGGGAATAGACGTCGGTTCGACGACCGTTAAGGCGGCGGTAATCGACGGGAGCGGCAACTTAATATATTCGTCCTACGTGCGGCACTTTGCCAAGGTTAAGGAAACGGTGCTTGCCGAGCTTTCCGTAATAAAGGAAAAGTTCGGCGGGGAGTACGCAGTATCTATTACGGGCAGTGCGGGACTGGGACTTTCGGAACGCAGCGGTTTAAACTTCGTACAGGAAGTGCAGGCTGCGTTTATTGCGATTAAAAAACTTTACCCCGACGCGGATGCGGCGATAGAGCTTGGCGGTGAAGACGCTAAAATCATATTCATTACGGGCGGCGTGGAGCAGAGAATGAACGGCTCGTGCGCGGGCGGTACGGGCGCGTTCATAGACCAGATGGCGACCCTTTTAAATATCTCCGTGGAAGAGATGGACGAAATTTCGCTTGACGCGCAAAAGATTTACCCCATTGCGTCGCGGTGCGGGGTGTTCGCCAAATCCGACATTCAGCCCTTATTGAATCAGGGGGCGAAAAAGTCTGATATAGCCGCTTCGATATTTCAGGCGGTGGTTGACCAGACGGTATCGGGACTGGCGCAGGGCAGAAAGATTAAGGGCAAAGTTTTATTTCTCGGCGGACCGCTATACTTTTTAAAGGGGTTGAGAAGGGCTTTCGTAAACACTCTCGGACTTAGCGGGGACGGTGCGGTATTTCCCGAAAACGCGCCCTGTTTTATGGCGATTGGCGCGGCGTACAACTCTTCCGTCGTGACACCCGAAAGCATAGATTGCATCATTTCCAAAATAAGCGGCGCGAAGGAAGGCGGGGAAATCACGCTTGGCAGGCGGCTTTTCGTGAGCAGGGAAGAGTATGCGGAGTTTGTGAAAAGACACCGCGCTACCGACCTGCAATTTGCCGATATTTCGGCTTATTCGGGCGACTGCTATCTGGGTATCGACAGCGGTTCGACTACCACCAAGCTTATGCTGATTACTCCCGATTGCAAGATACTGTGGTCGCACTATCAGTCGAACAACGGGCAACCGCTGGATATAGTGGTTAAAAAGATAAAAGAGCTTTACGCGCTTGGCGGCGGCAGGCTGAAAATACGCGGGAGCGCGGTGACGGGCTACGGCGAGGACCTGATTAAGAGCGCGATTAAAGCCGATTTCGGCATAGTGGAGACGGTGGCGCACTTCAAAGCCGCCGTGCATTTCAACCCGAAAGTCGATTTTATTATCGATATAGGCGGGCAGGACATAAAGTGCTTTAAGATTAAAAACGGCGCGATTGACGGCATTATGCTGAACGAAGCGTGTTCTTCGGGGTGCGGTTCGTTCATACAGACCTTTGCGCGGGCGATGGGTATGGAGATTGACAAGTTCGCCGAAAAGGGGCTGTTCGCGCAAAACCCCGTGGAGCTGGGTTCGCGCTGTACCGTATTTATGAACAGCGCGGTAAAGCAGGCGCAGAAGGAAGGGGCGAGCGTGGACGATATTTCCGCGGGACTTTCTGCTTCCATAGTAAAGAACGCTATTTACAAGGTTATTAGGGCGAAGAGCGCGGACGAACTTGGGGAAAATATCGTCGTTCAGGGCGGTACTTTTCTTAACGACGCAGTTTTGCGCTCGTTCGAGCAGGAGACGGGAAAGAACGTTATCCGTCCCGGTATCGCGGGGCTTATGGGCGCGTTCGGCGCGGCGTTGTTCGCGATGGAAAATATCGGGGGAGAGAGTACTACCGCGACTGCGGAAGAGCTGGAGAGTTTCGGCTATACTTCGCGCGGCGCGAATTGCGGAAGGTGCACTTCAAACTGCAATATAAACGTGATAGGGTTCAGTGACGGCAGAAGGTTTATTTCGGGCAACAAGTGCGAGCGCGGGGCGGGTATGAAGCCCTTGCTCGAAGATATGGATATATACGCATACAAGCAGTCCAAGCTGTACGAATGCGTGACGGATATGCCCGCGGGAAAGCCCAAAGGCAGGGTCGGTTTGCCCATGCAGCTTGGTATGTTCGAGCAGGCTCCATTATGGGCGGGATTTTTCGGGACGCTGGGATTCGAAGTGGTGCTTTCCGAAAAATCTTCGCGGCAGTTGTATTTTAAGGGACAGCACACGGTGGCGAGCGATACCGCCTGCTATCCCGCAAAGCTTATGCACGGGCATATAGAGAGCCTTCTGGACGCGGGCGTGGATTTTATATTTATGCCCTGCGAAACTTACAATATAGACGAGCATTGCTCGGTAAACCATTACAACTGTCCCGTGGTGGCGTATTATCCGGAACTGTTGCGGGCGAACAACGGTCGGCTGACGGGCGATAACTTTATTTCGCCGTATATAGATTTGAATATGAGAAAGAGCGCGGCGAAGACGCTTGCCGCGGCTCTGTCGCGCTATAAGTTTAAAAAGAGCGAAATTTTAAAGGCGTTGGACGCGGGTTTTGCGCGGCTGGACGGTTACCGCGCCGCAGTGCGCGCTAAGGCGGACGAGATACTCGGAAGGGCGGAAGCGGAGAACCGTCAGGCGGTGGTGCTTGCGGGCAGACCTTATCATCTCGACCCCGAAATTAATCACGGGATAAACAAGCTTTTAACTTCCTTGGGCGTTGCCGTTCTTTCCGAAGATTCGGTATTCGAAAAGGGGGATGCCGTAAAGGTTGACGTGCTTAACCAGTGGACTTACCACGCCCGACTTTACCGCGCCGCCGATTTCGTGAGCAGGCGGAAAAACGTAAATCTCGTTCAGCTCGTTTCGTTCGGGTGCGGGCTGGACGCCATAACTACCGACGAAGTGAGAGCTATTTTAGAGCGCAACGGAAAGCTTTACACTCAGATTAAAATTGACGAAATAAACAATCTTGGCGTGGTGAAAATCCGTCTGAGAAGTATGCTTGCGGCGATTGAAGAAGGTGCGAAAGATGAGCGTTAAAGATTATACTACCGCATATCCCAAGTGGAACGCGGAAATGAAGGCGACGCATAAAATTCTCGTACCCGATATGCTGCCCTATCATTTTGCGATAATCGAAAGGGTGATGCGGTTGCACGGGTACGATTTGGAAATACTCAAAAACAAGACGCGGACGGTTATCGACGAAGGGCTTAAGCACGTGCATAACGATACCTGTTATCCCTGTCTTTGCGTGGTGGGGCAGTATATCGACGCGCTGAAGAGCGGGAAGTACGACCTTAAAAAGACTGCCGTACTCATAACCCAGACGGGCGGCGGGTGCAGGGCGTCTAACTATACTCCGCTTATAAGAAAGGCGTTGAAGGAAGAATTTCCCGAAGTTCCCGTGGTTTCCATTAACTTTTCGGGGCTGGAAAAGGACAGCTCGTTGAAAATCGGAGCGAAGTTGTTTTTAAAGCTTGCGTACGCTATTTTGTACGGCGACACCGTTATGTGGTGTTACAATCAGACCAAGCCTTACGAAGTTACCGCAGGCGATGCGGACGCGGCGCGGGAGAGAGCGGTAAATTTAATTGCGGACAAGTTCGAAAAGGGCGGGTACGCCAAATATAAGAAAGTAAACAGAGAGATTATCGCCGAGTTTGCGCGGGTGGAGAGACGGCGCGAAAAGAAAGTGAAGGTCGGCATAGTGGGCGAGATTTACGTGAAGTATTCGGGGCTGGGGAATAACGAGCTGGAGAAGTTTCTGCTTTCGGAAAACTGCGAGCCCGTAGTGCCTGCGCTTCTGGACTTTATTTTATACTGCATTATAAACGTTGTGAACGATGCAAAATTGTACGGACGCGGCAAGGGGACGGCGTTTATCTATAAGTTCGTTTACCGTTTGGTGCGGCGTATGCAGAAAAACGTTATTAAAATTTTCGGGCGGGAAGGCAGTTTCGAGCCTTTGCACGATTTCGAGCATTTGCGCAGTTGTGCGGACAAGGTTATAAATCAGGGCGTGAAGATGGGCGAAGGCTGGCTTATTCCCGCGGAGATGGCGGCACTTGCCGAGAGCGGGGTTTTGAACGTGGTGTGCGCGCAACCGTTCGGGTGTCTGCCAAACCATATTGCGGGTAAGGGAACGGTGAGAACGCTGAAAAAGCTTTACCCCGACGAGAATATAGTTGCGGTGGATTACGACCCTTCGGCTACCAAAGTAAATCAGGAAAACAGAATTAAGCTTATGCTTGCAACCGCAAGGGAAAATAATGGACGAATAAATAATTAACGTCAAAGCGACCTGATTTTCTGTGAATTCAATAACTAATCATATTAAAAAGAGTCAAGCATCAGCTTGGCTCTTTTATGTAATCCGTGTACTATTTTTAGGACATCGTATCAAATTTACGAGTAAATATAAGTTGGTATTCAGCAGCAGAGGAAAATGTCGCGTCCGACAAAATATAAATAAGTTTGAACAGTAAATAGATTTAATTTGTATAAAAGTCTTGACAAATACATATAATATAATTATAATATAATTATGGAAGAAATAAGTTTTGAATGGGATGCAAACAAAAACGAAATAAATAAAAATAAGCATAAAATTTCGTTTGACGAGGCAAAAACCGTATTTTATGACGAACAAGCATTGATAATCGACGACCCTGAACATTCCGCAGAGGAAGAGCAATTTATTATTCTCGGATTCAGTACGCAAGCAAACTTACTTGTCGTCTGTCATTGTTATAGAGCTGCCGATATGGTAATAAGAATTATATCTGCGAGAAAAGCTACTAAAAACGAAGCAAAATATTATGAAAAGAGAGGTGATTAAAATGATGAATGAATATGATTTTTCAAAATCAAGACCAAATCCTTATGTTAAGAAGTTAAAAAAGCAAATAACTATAAATCTTGACAATGATACTATCGATTATTTTAAAGGACTATCGCAGAGTACGGGTATACCTTATCAAACACTTATAAATTTATTTCTTGCCGACTGTGCAAAGAATAAAAAGCAGCTTACGGTTGCATGGAAATAAACGTAATAAATTTAAACGGCAGTTTATACTGCCGTTATTTTTTTGTCCTTAGCCGATTGCGGTGGGCGCGAAGTATGCAGGTTTATTTGTTAAAATGAAAATCCGTATCATTTTATATTAACGATAAAGTAAAAGATTTTGGCTTGCGTAAAATATTAACGCAAAAATAACTGTAAAACTTGTAAAAACGTTAATAAACAACAAAAATTATTCAAAAAAAAGTTATTTTAAATAATTTTATGAAAATGTATTTACATTAACGATAATGTATGTTATAATGCTTTTGACAATGAAAATATAGCCCGAATTGGCACGAAAAGGCGCCTTTTCGTTGTTGTTAGCATTACCTGCTAACAACAAAAAACATTTATCGGATTAAAAAAATTAAACGGAGCGGATAAAATGCAGAACGTAAGAGTAACTACTTTGAGCGACATAGCGGAGCGTATGGGCATCTCGGTCAACACGGTAAGCCGCGCTTTAAGGAACTGCTCGGATATCGGCGCGTCTACAAAGGCGGCGGTCAAAAAGATTGCCGACGAAATGGGTTATCAGCCAAATAAAGTCGCAAGCTTTATGCGTACGAAAAAATCGAATATTATTGCCGTAGTTATTTCGTCGCTAAGCAATCCGTTTTTCTCTATCAGTTTGGATTTTGTGTTCGATTATCTTACGAAAAAGAATTATCATCCGTTGATAATAGTTAAAAAGGAAGGCGACCTGTCGGTTGAAGAGGTTGTCCGCTGTATGCAGAGCGGTGCGTGCGGAATTCTTACGTTTATTGACCTTGATGAAGAAACTGCGGATTATTGCGAAACTTATAAAATTCCCGTTCTTCTATGCGGTTCCCGTCCACGCGACGAGCGGATAAGCGCAGTGTATTCCGATGATAACCGTTGCGGAAAGCTCGTTGCACAGGAAGCCGTTTCTCACGGCGCTAAAAATCCCTGTTATATAAACGGCGCACTGTCCGACCTGAACAACGGCAGAAGAAACGGTTTTATAAAAGTTTTGGAAAATGCGGGTATTCACTGCGACAGTTATGAGTTCGACTATGAAGACAGAGAGGCGAGCGCAGAGTCGATTAAAAGGCAAATAGAGGACAACGCAAACGACTTTATTTTCTGTTTTAACGACGAAATAGCAACGGTTATGCTTAAAGCCTTTGACGCGGACGGCGGTTTTAAAGGCGAGATTTTCGGCGTCGACGGCATATCGAAATATCTGCCCTATTCGAGGAGCGTTAACAGCGTGGGGGGAGATCTTCAAAGCATAGCAAATCGTTGCGGGCATATACTTCTTGAAAAGGTTGAAAAAGGCGACGTGAAAATTGTACGCGAAGTATTCCCGACGGAAATTATATTGAGATAAAAACCGCAAGGTTTAAAGATAAAAGGAGAAAATGATGGCAGGTTTATCTTTAAGACATATCTATAAGGTATATCAGAGCAAAGAAAAGGAAAAGAAACGCAAAAAGAAGGACGACGGCGCAAAGAAGCGCAAGGGTGATTTTCTTGCGGTCAGGGATTTCAATATGGAAATCGAAGACGGCGAGTTTATCGTATTCGTAGGACCTTCGGGTTGCGGTAAATCCACAACTTTACGAATGATTGCCGGTTTGGAGGAAATAACTGCGGGCGATTTGTACATAGGCGACAGACTCGTTAACGACGTTGAACCGAAGGACAGGGATATTGCAATGGTATTCCAGAATTACGCGCTTTATCCGCATATGACTGCGGGTGAAAATATAGGCTTCGGTTTAAAAATGCGTAAAGTTGCAACGCCGAAAAACGATGAAAACGGCAACCCTGTGCTCGCAATAGATAAAAAGAAGATACGGGAGCTTAGAAACAGTCTTAAAACCGTGCGCATAGATATCCGTTATGCCGAGGAGAACGACGCCGAGCTCGTGTTCAAATACAGGCTGTGCGAGATAAAAGCGGAATATGAAAAGCTTTTAAAAGAGAAGAACGCCGCGCTCGACGGTAAGAGCGGGGAACAAGCCAAAGAAATATTGCTAAGATTCTCGGAGCGTGAAAAGGCGATAGCCGACTTGGTAAACGAAGTTCTCGCAGCACAGAAGGCGGTAATTAATGAAATCAGACTCAGATATGCCGGAAAGAACGAAAAGGCCGAAGAAGCGGGAAATCTTGCAAAAGAGCTTGCAAATAAGGCTTCGGTAAATCTCGGCGACATAAGAGAAAGCGACATAAAGCTTGCGCTTACAGAAAGAAAGAAAAAGCTCGAAAGGGATTTAGAGTACTATACGAATACGCCGGTGCAGGTGTATGAATACCGCCACATTCCGAAAGAAGAAATAGAAAAGAAGGTTAAATGGGCGTCGGAAGTACTCGGCGTAACCGAGCTGTTGGATATAAAGCCCAAAGCAATGTCGGGCGGACAAAGACAGAGAATTGCGCTGGGGCGCGCTATCGTGCGCGAGCCGAAGGTTATGCTTTTGGATGAACCGCTTTCAAATCTCGACGCAAAGCTCAGAACGACTATGAGAAGCGAAATAGTCAAACTTCATAACGAATTAAAGACGACGTTTATTTATGTTACGCACGACCAGATAGAAGCAATGACTATGGGTACGAGAATAGTTGTAATGAAGCTGGGCGTGATACAGCAGATAGACAATCCCACCAATCTTTTCGACTTTCCCGAAAATAAATTCGTTGCGGGATTTATCGGTACTCCGCAGATGAATTTCTTCGACGTTACGATAAAAAAGAACGGCAAAAATCTTGACGTGAAATATCCGAACGGCGAAATGCAGAGTTATAATCTCGCAAATATGCGCACGATAAAGCCCGAATATCTCGACGGTAACGAACACGGCGTAACGCTCGGGATACGCGGCGAGAACGTAACTTTCGACGAAAAAGGGATAAGCGCAAAGCTGTCCATAAAGGAAATTCTCGGCAACACTACGCAGATGTTTGTAAAGATAACGCCCGAAAGTCCCGACAGTATAATTTGCGTAAACGACCGCAACGATTACCGCCAGGGCGATACCGTAAAGATATTTTTCGATGAAAAGAGGATACATCTTTTCGACGATGAGACGGAGTTATCCATAATGGAAAGAAAATACGGTAATTAAGAAAATCATTCATTTTCCCTCCTTATAACAAGGCGAACTTCCGCCGCCGACAGGCGGTGGGAGGGGTGCCGGACGTGAATGGCGGGAACGGCAGGTAGAAATGAAAAATCGCATTAAATTTTTCGGGTTGAGTTTTTTCTCGGATAAGATAGCGTCGGAAGCTGCAAAGCGCAGCTTTGCAACCGTATTTATAGGTCTGTTGCTGTCGTTCGTATTCTTCTTGTTCGGGTATTACGGCGCGGACGTGGCGCCGTTTGCAACCCATTACAACAATGCGGGGAGCTATAAGGAATTTATTCAAGCGGCGTTTGATAACGGCGTTGATGTTACGGTTATAAACCATAAGTGTACAAGCGGAAAGGTTATCAACACTTATTCTAATGAAGAAGACGCGGTGTATAAGAAAAACGGTTATAACCTGATTGTCGACACCCGACCTTCGGATACGCTTATAGAATTTACGCAGGTAGCAATAAAGGGCGAGAGCGAGATAGCTTACGGGGAGTGGATAAAGTTATCGGATACGGAAAAGCAGGGTTACAGATTGGTAACGCGTTATACCGACCGCGAGCTTGAACTCAGCGAAGAGGAATTAAAATCATACAAACAGTTTTTAAATTCCGACGAAACGTTGAAAAAAGAGCTTGACGCGCTCGACGGTGCGGCGGACGATTACGGCAGGCAGGTTTATTACCTGTACGTAAAAAATTATTATACAAAAGCGACCTCGGTTTATTCCGGAGCTAAGGCGCCGGTGTTGCGGGATTATTATTACGCAAACTATATCGCAAGCGGTAAAGCATATTATTTTTACGTTTTCGACGATATGTGCGCAGGCTCGTTTAAAACGGACAACGGAGTTCCCGTCGTGTTCGGCGGTTATTTTGTGAAATGTGCCGACGGAAAAGTAAACGATATACACGGCTTCATAAAGGATACTTATTACGATACGGCAGGTTATACGTTCGGGTCGTATTTCGTAAGCGCGGTTTCACAGCTGCCTATGCTTGTGATTATTCCCATATTGCTCGGCGCGGTTATGTGGCTTGCAGGCAAGGCGGTAAAGGACGGCTGGCAAAAGAGCTTTGCGGGCTGTTATAAGACGGTGTGCTCGTTCGTGTGGTTTTCGGCTTTCGTTGCGGCGCTGGTAACTTTTATATGCGGCTGGTTTGTTGCGGCAAGGGTAATACACCCGTATATGATATTTATTTTCGCAGGCTTGTTGCTCGTTCGCACGGCGGTCTACTGCGTAGTGAGCGCGGTTAAAAATAAGTCTTATGCGGGACAAAATAAAAATAACGAATTTTCGGAGGATAAGTTATGAAACTTAAATTCAAAGCGGTTTTGGCGGCGACGGTAACGGCACTAACGATTTGTGCGTTTGCGGCGGGCTGTACGGATAAACCCGAAGAGAACAATACGCCCGATTACGGAACGCTGAGCATAGACGACTTAAAGGTGTTTATAACGCAGGACAGAAGCTGCACGTTTGCGGAAATTCAGCCCGTATTCAGTAAGCCGGAAAAGGCGGAGAGCCTGACCTATACGTACGATACCTCGAGTATAAAAATCGATGGCAACACGGTGACGCCCGTAAAACGCGAGGATAAAGAAGTAAACGTCCGCGCAAAGAGCGAGCATTTCAACGTGGTTTTCAAGGTGGAAATAGAGTTTCTGAAATTCGCCGAGGACTCGTCGGGATTATACGATTTGAGCCGTTTCGACGTGGCGCAGCGCGCTGAACTATGTAAGGAAGTAACCGCAAATACAACGCTTTTCATAGGCGACAGCTTTATGGATAATCACTTTATCGGCGAATATATGCGCAGCTTTGCGCAGGGCAAAGATGTCTTGCACGCAGGTATCAGCTCGACGACTTCCTATCATTGGGAGGCAGCGTATTCAACCGTTATAGGGACTGCGCCGAAGAACATAGTAATGCACGTAGGAACAAATAATTTCTATGACGTTCACGATTTGACTTCGGATACACAAGACAGTCTTACGCGCTTATTTATGCTTATGCATTCAAAATATCCTTCGAGCAATATTTACTGGTTTAACATCACACAACGCTCGGATACTTCGTATGCGCAAAATGTTTCGGAAACCAACGTATACATGGCGGAGTGGTGCGCAAAGTACGATTGGATAACGTGTGTAGACACTTGTTCAAAGGTAACAACGGCTATGCTCGGAGACGGTGTTCACCCGACTACCGAAAATTATAAAGTATTCACAGATGCGCTCGTTGAGGCAGGCTGTGAAATAACCGAAAAATAAAAATCAAGGAGAAAATGATGAAAAATTCAGTCAAATGCCTTGCTGCGGCAGTTCTTGCTTTGGCTATGGTTGCGCCCTGCGGTTTAACGGCTTGTAGAACCGATATTATTGACGAGTACGAGTTGTCTGCTTACAAGGGCGAAAACAAGGACAAAAACGGTGAAATTGTGTACAACAATTCGCTGTTTTACAGCAATAGCCTGAAACAGGGATATGCCGACCCGCAGATTTTGGACGATACTGCCCGCAGCGGATATTACTATATGTACGGTACGAGCAATTTACAGACTATGCGTTCAAGAGACCTTGCCGTATGGGAACCCGTAACCGTAGTGCTTAAAACCACGGACGAAACGCTGAACGCCGTTCTCGGTTCGGGTGAGTACCGTTGGGCGCCCGAGGTCATATACGATGATGATACTAAGCTTTACTATCTGTTTTTCAGCAGCGTTCCGTACAAAGAATACGAAAAAGGCGCAATTACGGAAACGGGCGGCGACGTGGACGGAGGTCTGACAGCATACTGTATGTACGCGGCTACGTCGGCTTCGCCTGAGGGACCGTTCAATCTCATTAATTTTGGAAACGCAGAAAGTTGCGGCACTGAAAACGTTCATAATCTCAACAGGAACAATAATAAAGAAATCACCGAGGACCAAGCAAAAAGCGGAGAATACGCTTTCATCGAAAAAGACGGCGTATATTACGAAGCGGCTTTCAGACATTTTTACGCCGACTACTGTCTGTTCGCCCCCGACGAGTTGAGTAAGCTTCTCTATAAAAATGAAGTCGGCGCAGGCGGGATTTACAACGAAAAGCCGAAGGCAAGGTATTTCCAGACGATAGACCCGCATCCCTATGTTGACCCCGTGCCTACGGTGGACGAGGCAACGGGCAAGAGCTATCATAAAAAATATATGTATTTCAAGCTCGAGCATAATGCGGCGTGGAATATAAACATCGGCGTCGAAATGGAAAACTGGCTTAAACCCAAGTGGGAAACGGCAAAGTATATAACCGCCGACAGATTTTATACAATAAAGGATTGGCGCGACGGTTCCGACGATAACGTAACGTACGAATACGGTGAGGTATGTAACGAGGGTGCGAGTATGCTCTATCACGAGGACGGAAACGGCAAGGGGCTTTATTACTTCACGTTCTCCGTTAACGACTACTCGACGAGCGATTATCAGGTAGGTATGGCGGTTTCGGACAGTCCGCTTGGCGATTTCAGAAAGCTGAGAGAGGACGAGGGCGGGCTTCTTCTCTGCTCATCGACGACGGGTAGCGAGAGTATCTCGGGCGCGGGGCATCATTCGTTCGTTACTTCGGGCGAACAACTCTATATATCCTATCACCGTCACAAAGATTACAGCGAGGGCGGGTCGAACAGATACGCTGCAATCGACGAAGTTAAGTGGATAACCGTAAAGGATAAGGACGGCAACGATATGACGGTGCCTTACGTGAACGGACCCACCGACAGCGTTCAGCCTCTGCCCGAAAAAGTCAGCGGTTATAAGAACATCGCTTCCAAGGCAACGCTTACCTGCACTGACGAAAGCGCGGAGCTCGAATATTTAACCGACGGACTGCTGTCCGTGCATAAGGACGCGGACGAAACGTTTATGGACTACATCCGCGAAACAAAAATTAGCAAGACCGCAACGTTCGAGTTCGCTTTCGATAAGGCGGAAACGGTGCGCGCGGTTATGGTTTACAACTCCGCCAAGAGAAAGGAAATATTCCTTAATATTCCGAGAATCGAGTTCACTCTCGAAGACGGCAGCGTCCGCGTCATTCGCGACGTTAAGTTCGACGTAGACAGGTATTGCAGAACGGGCGGCGTCGGCAACAAAGAGATTTTGTACGTCAGCTCGGGTGCGGCGGCGTTTGCGGAATTCTACGACGTTGCGGTAACGAATATTAAGATAACCGTCGAAATGCCTGAAAATCAAAGCGTCGTCGGCATATCCGAAATAAGAATTTTGGGTAAAGCGTAAGGAGGAAAGGTATGAAAAAGCTGATTAAATGCGGCGCAGCCGCAATATGTGCAATAACGCTTTCCGCTGCATTTGCGGGTTGCTCGGGTGAGAAAATCAATATAATTCCCGACCCCAACCCTTACACCTTCGACAACAGTGCAAACGTTATAAGACCCGACTGCGACAAGGGGATGAATATCGACGGCAAATTTGACGAAGAAAAGTGGAAAAACGTGCGTTGGCTGACTGCCGAAGACAAACCTAACGCCACGCAGAGCGCGAAGATAGAGTTTGCGTCTTTCGTCGGTGAAAAGGGTATTTTTATCGGCGGAAAGGTAGAGGAAACGGGTTCCAACATCTGGGTCAACCCCGACAGAGGCTCCTGGACCAACAGCTGTCTCGAAATGTATATAGGTCCCGTGGGTTACGGCGAAGAGGGCAAGCACAAGACTATCGAATACGACGTGCAGGCGGACGGCTCGGTAAATAATATGCGCGTCGCTCCCGACCAGTCGAGCGGGTTCGACATACACACCACGAAGGATAAAATGCCGCTTACGGCTGCGCAGCAGATAGGCGGAAAGGTAAACACTCCCGATTGTACGGGTTACACTATCGAAAGCTTTATTCCGTGGGCGTTTTTGGAGCTTGCGGGCTGGGACGTTTCCGACCCTTCCGAACTGAAAGTGGGAATCGACCCCGTGCACATCTTCTCGCTTAAATACGAGGGCGAGGACGTATCCGACAAAATAACCGAAACGCGTATATGGTCGCGCTGGTCGGAAAAGGTGCTGCCGGGTATCGGCTGGCTCGCGCCCGACACGTATTTCCGCTTCGATAAAGGCGGGCTTATGCAGTATGATTACGCGGTAAATTACAGCGGCGAAGGCAAGGGCACTGTGGTGGCGAAAAGCGGCTCGGATAAAATATTCGGCTGGGGCACAACGACGTTTACGGTAAAACCCCGCAACGGCGCAATCGTTAAGAGTATAACGGTAAACGGCGAAGATTATACGGCAAAGCTCAGGGAATCGGGAGGCTCTTACGAGTTCGACGTAAAGGACCCCGAAGGTAAGCTGACTATCGACGTTGAATTCGGATTCGAATAAAAGTACCGTAAATTTTACGGATATATTAAAATTAAATTCAAAAAGATAAGGAGAAAAGTATGAACAAAAAACTTAAATGGGCAATTCCATTTGCGGTTTTGTCACTCACTTGCGGAGTGGCGGCGGGTGCTGCGGGGTGCAGCAAACACGAGCACAGCTATACGCAGCTTAAAAACGACGGCGACACCCACGTAATGGTTTGCCCCGACGACGACACGCCCGACGAAAGCACGAGAAAAGAACACGAGTTCGTCGCAGGCGAGTGCGAATGCGGAGCTACCGAACAGCAAGCCGAGATTAAATACGGCAGCGTAACCGGTTCGGTAAGACTTTATAAGTCAGGAGAATACGTTTCCGCCGATGGCGTAAAGGTTGAAATAGACGCGGACGCGGACGTTGAGGGCAGCGTTAAGGACGGCAAATACGTTTATACAATAGAAAACGTGCCGGTAGGCGAAAGCTATGAGCTTACTATTTCAAAATCGGGCTACGAAACGAAAAAATACGAGATACTTCTCGAAGAAGAAGGCGAAGAGGCTACGATAGGCGGAGCTAACGGTATAACATTAAACTATGAAGTATTCGGTTTGTTTGCGGGCTGGGACTCGGCTTCGCACGATTTGACGCACGCAAACGATGCTGATCCCTATATACTTTTCAGAGAACATACGGGCGACCAGACTCTGAACGTTATTACCAAGGACAGCTATAACGGGGTTTCGGCAAGCTTCGACGTCAATTACAATAACAGTACCCATAATTGGCGTACGCAGGGAATAATTCTCAAATTCTCCGACGGCAAGCATATGGTCGTACGTTATCATAACGGCGACTCCGCAAACGAAAAAGGCGGCTTAGGCAACATACAGTTTGCCGCCGAAGCATGGAATTTCTTCCCCAAAGAAAACTGCCTTTTCGGGGAAGACGTAACGGGAACGCAGTATGGCGAAAAACCTTTTTATCTGCTGTCCGCAGCAGATACGCAGGGCATTAAATCGGAAGACGGAGTAAGACTTACTACCGTAGTAAATGACGGTAAATTGACCGTTCTGTTCGGCGGCAAGTATATCTGCGAATACGCTCTCCCCGACGGCTACGCTGATAAACCCGTTCAGGTTGCTTACTTTGCATTCAATGCGGCAAGCAACGCAAAGTTTACTTACGAAATTACAAAATCGATTCCCGCGCTCGAAAGCGTGCTCGATATAAACGTAACCCAGCCCGAAGACGCAGGCTGCACCGTTACAGCAAATCCGCAAAATGATAAATACGCGTTCGGCGAAGAATTAGAGCTTACGTTTACCGCACAGGAAGGATATAAGCTCGATTCGCTTACCGTAGACGGCGAGGACAGATATAACGACGTAAACGAAGGCAAGCTTACGGTTATCGCAAACAGAGAAACTATCAACATTGCGGCAACGTTCGTTAAGGAAGAGCCTATCAATATCAACGTTTCGGTAAAGGGCAAAAAGCTCGGTACGACTGCCGCGCTTGCGGACGGAACCAAGGTCGCGCTCGGCGGAACGGAGTATACGGTTACGAATGGAGCAATAACTGGCAATGTTGTAAAGGGCAGATATACGGTGAGCGTTGACGGTTATATTTCAAAGGAAATAATAATCGATGAAAATCTCACCGAAATAGTGTTCGAATACGACGCGTTTGAAATAGTGCGCTGGGACCACAGTGGACACGGTTTGGCGCACGTAAACGATAGTGAACCTTATATAGAATGGGAAGGTCCCGGAGCATCATTAAACGCAGTCACAAAGGAATGCTTGTTTACAAACGCCTCTGTTTCCGTAATAATCAAAGGCGGCTTTACCACGAACGGCGGTAAACAGCAAGGCATTATATTGCGGTTCGAAGACGGAAAAGCGGCAATACTCAACATAAACATAGAGGGAGACGCCCGCCTTCAATTCAGACCCGAACTGTTTTCGGATAATAACGATGCGTCGATTGGACTGAGAACGGTTTTTGAAAAGGAATGGGTGGAATTCAGAAACGTAACGGATGCGGAGGTTCAAAAATACAATTCCGAAACCGGAATAGAGCTTAAAGTTCTTCGCTCTGGCAAGTCGCTGTTCGTTTATCTCGACGGCGAGTTCAAGGGCAGAGCGGATTTGCCCGATAAATACGAAAACAGTAAAATGGGCTTCGGCTTGTTCTCGTACGACGCGGTAGTGGGCTCTAAGTGGAAATATGAAATTTCCAAAAACGTTTCCGTACCTACGGTTGAGATAACGAACGAAACGCCGTCCGACGCAAACGGTACGGTATCCGTATCGCAGAATACGGTCATCGGCGATACCGTAACGATAACCGTAACCCCCTCGCAGGGATATATTCTCAAAACGCTTACCGTTTCGGGAGGAGTAACTCCCGTATTACAGGCGGACGGCACGTATACTTTCGTTGCGGAGAAACTGTCGTATACTATTACCGCGGAGTTTGATGTTGCATCCAATCCCGTAGAGGCAAGTGTCAGCGGCACGGCTCTCGGCAACGTCACGGCGCCGCTTGCGGACGGAACAACGGTAAGATTCACAAACAAAACTACCGAAACGGCAACTGCGCTTACGGTTACAGACGGAAAAGTAAACGGCATTCTTCTTGACGGAAATTATGTTGTTTCTGTGGACGGCTACTACGATTTGGAAGTAACCGTAACCGACGGTGCGTTTGCGGAAGTCACAAGCTTAGCGTTCCAAAAAATTGTGTTTACGACCAACGGCATCAACGAACCTGAAAAGAATATCTTCGGTGAAGGCAACCCCGTTTCCTGGTCGGCGGACGATACAAAGGCGGCAAGCGAAGGTGAAATCAAATCGGTCAAGGACGGTAAAATTTACGAGTGGTCGGTCGATGAATACGAGGACGTTGCAATTACCGTAACTTTAAAGTCGGGCAACGGCAATCAGGGCTTGATAATGCGCTTCGGCGGACAGCAAAAGGACGTGCGCCTGCGCTTTGAAAACAATAAAGCGCAATGGATTGGCGGTGAAGGCTCCGGAGGATGGTGGTGGGGAACATACCCTATCAACAGCAGATGGGATTTCGGTAGCGGCGAAGAATATGCCAACCCTATGAGCGCTGCATTGCTCGAAAAGTATAACGGCACGGGTTTAAAGCTTACGCTTGCCAGAAAGGGCGGTATGGTTTACGCGCTTATCGACGGAAAGATATACGCCGCTCAATCCGTATCTGATTTCTCGACGAGCAAAGTACGTCTTTGCATATTTGCAGAGGACGCAAAGAACAGCTATAATATTCCTTTCGTAATCGAAGATACAGACGCAGTACTCGCAAAGGCGGGCGTAGCGGTAGGCGAAGACCTTACGGCTTACGGCGGCGTCTGGACGGAAGACGGCGAGGCGGGAACACTTAAAGTTTCGGGCGGCAGAGGCTACGCCGAGTTCAAAACCGAAGCAAATACCGTAAAGGAATCGGTAACTATAAAGATTAAGGACGACGTAGGCGGCGACCAGGGCATTATGTACAGATTTGCCGACGGAAAGTATATTGCCGTACGTTACCAAAACAACGGCGGAAATTATAAAATTCAGTACACGATGGATACGGTGTTCTTCTCCGACGGTTCGTTAAAGGGTTGGACCGACTTTATGATGACGGACGAGGAAAAGCAGGCGTTTGACGCAAGCGGACTTGACCTCACGTTTATCCGCGACGGTGACACGTTCTATACGCTTCTCGGCGATAGATTACTCGATACAGCCCAACTCGACGGGAAGTATGCCGAAATGTCGGGAGCAATGGGCATAATGATTTGGAACGGCGCAGACGTTGCGTTTACTTACAACCACAAGACGGGTGCAGACGTTATTATTCCCGAACAGACGCAACCCGACACCGCTGAATAAACGAACTTGAAAAAATAAATCGTTGCGCGGGGAATATTCCCCGCGCAGACGAAAAAAGGAAAAGAAATGGATATAAAAAAACTGACGGCGAAGCAGAAGGTAAAGCTTGTAATGGGCGCGGACTTCTGGACTAATTACGACTTGGACGGGGCAATATACAAATTCGTCGTCTCAGACGGTCCCGTAGGGCTTCGTCAACCTATTGACAGAACTACGACGGAACAGCACGATTGTATAAAATCCGTGGCTTATCCCTCGTTTCAGATGCTTTCGCAAACCTGGGATACTGCGCTTGCTTATAAAATGGGCAAAAGTCTCGGCAACGACTGTATAGAACAGAAGGTCGATATACTGCTTGCGCCGGGCGTGAACATAAAAAGACTGCCCACCTGCGGCAGAAATTTCGAATATCTTTCCGAGGACCCGCTGATTGCGGGCGAGTTTGCAAAAGAGTACATAGAAGGCGTGCAAAGTATGCACGTGGGATGCGCGCTCAAACACTATTGTGCGAACAACTGCGAAAGGTCGCGGCATTGGATAAGCTCCGAGGTGGACGAAAGAACGCTGAGGGAAATTTATATTAAGCCCTTTGAAATCGCCTGCAAAGCAAAGCCCTGGACGGTTATGTCCGCTTACAATCTCGTAAACGGGGTAAGAATGTCCGAGCATAAAAAGCTTTATTCCTTATTGAGAGAGGAGTTCGGCTTTGAAGGAATGATTATGTCGGACTGGGAAGCGGTTAAGGACAGCGAGGCGAGCCTGAACGCAGGGCTTGACTGGGAGATGCCGTACAATGCGGAACATCAAAAGCAAATGCTCGATAAAGCCGATAAATTGGATGCGGCAAAGCTTGACGAAAGCGCGGCGCGCGTAATTGCCCTTGCCGAAAGGTGTGAAAGTGAGAGTAAGCTCCGCAAATCGGATATGACTCTCGAACAGCGCAGTGCGGTCGCCCTCGAAATAGAAGAAGAGGGTATAACTCTGTTAAAGAACGACGGAGTACTTCCTATTAAAGGAGGGAAAACGGTTGTTACGGGCGCGGCGGCGAAAAATTATTATTTCGGCGGCGGTTCGTCCAACGTCTACCCCGAGCGGGAATTCGAGCCTCTCGCAACGGCGCTTGTAAACGAGGGTGCGGATGCGTATTACACCGACAGCGTGTGGGAAGCGACGGGGCATCAGGCAAATCTGAGCAATCTCAAAAACGCGGTAGCCGAGGCGGCGAAAGCCGACTGTACGGTAATATGCGTAGGCAATCCCAACACGTGCGAATACGAGAGCGCGGACAGACAGCAGATAAAGCTTTCAAAGGAAGAGGAGCTTGCGATTGTTTCTCTCGCGGAGGCAAGCGAAAAAATAATAGTCGTCGTCTATGCCGGCGCGGCTGTGGATATGAGCGGCTGGATAGACGAAGTTGACGCGGTTGTCTGGGCGGGCTACGGCGGAGAATACGTAAACAAGGCGGTTGCAAGGGTTTTGACGGGCAAAGTAAACCCGAGCGGAAAACTTACCGAAACTTTCCCGCTTGCTTTGGAGGACGTTCCTGCGGAAAACGCCTATTCGGACGAAGCCGTGATGCTTTACAGCGAGGGGCTGAACGTGGGATACCGCTATTTCGATACTTTCGGCGTGCCCGTACTGTTCCCGTTCGGCTTCGGACTTTCCTATTCGCAGTTTTCTTACTGTAATCTTTCGGTCGAAAAGTGCGGAAATAACGTAAAGCTGTGCTTCGACATAGAAAACTTATCGGATATAGACGGTAAGGAAGTCGCGCAGGTCTACGTGCGCGAAATAACGAGGGAGGTTTACCGCCCTTATAAGGAGCTTAAAGCTTTTAAAAAGGTATTTGTTAAAGCCCGTAATAAAACGCGCGTTGAAATAACGCTCGACAGGTCGGCATTTGCTTATTACTCGGTTGCCAAAGATTGTTGGACGGTACACGGCGGCGTTTTCGAAATTCTCGTCGGTGCAAGCTCGGAGAATATACTTCTAAAAAATAAAATCGTAATAGATTAATTTAAATATAAAAAACGGTATGAGGTGAAAATTATGAAGAAAAAATTATCGGTTGTTTTAGCGGCTTGCCTGACTGCGGTTACCGCCGTTTCGGTTGCGGGCTGCGGCGACAGCAAAACTCCGGCAGGCGATAAGCCGGTCGGCGATAGGACGCAGATATCCTTCCTTTGCGGCAATAATTCTAAATCCGAGGCCGCTTGGCTGGAACTTGTCGGCGCTTATAACGACGGCGCCGGTTATGAAACCGACAATACTTACGTTAACGTAGAATTAGGTACGAATACGAGCCCCAACACATTTACAAAAAGCAAAGATGAGGCGTATAACGTCGTAATGGTTACCGACAGTATTTCAAATACGTTCGTAAACTTTGCATATAAAGCCGATAGCCGCAAATGTCCCGACGGATATATGCTCAGTCTCGAAGAATATGCGAAAAATGATGATGATTTTAAAAACAATACCATTTCCGACAGCGTTATGGACTGGTGGCGTATGACTCGCAATCCGGACGCAAAGAAGGGCGCCGGTCAGCCAAAGCACGTTATAGGCGCGGGGCAAAACCTTCTTGCCGTACCCGTATCTTCCAACGCACATTTTAACTGGTACAACGAGAAAATTTTTAAGTCGCAGGGCATCAATATCATATCTGTACCCGAAGAAGAACTTGACAAATATAACGCGGATAACGGCGCAAATCTCAAACCCCACGGTTATGCGGAGTATAAAGATGCGCCCGTTGCAGGTATGAAAAAGTCCAAAAACCTTTTAGGCAACGACGTTTACAAGGTGTTCAATAACTGTATAGGTATGAATTGGGAAGAACAGAGAAATATTTTGAAATATTTTTCGCCCGAGCATAACGACGGTTCGGCAACGGGTACGAAATCTCCGACCAAATACGGCTTTGTTTCTGAATATTGGTTTAATTACGGCTGGTCGGTGGGCGGCGACGTTATGGGTTATAACGGCAGGGAATACGATTTTACGCTTCTCGACACAAGCGCTAATTATATAGTAACAAAGAACGGCACGGTTATAAACGGCGCAACCTATGCCGCCGGTGAAATAGTGCGTTACGAGGATAAGGTCAATCAAACCGATATCGCAACTATGGACGGGATTTACGCCATAGAGTCGCAGTATAACGCCATTAAGGAGTACATTTCGTTGCAAGTGGCTACCGATACGGTAGTCGACGAGCGCGGCGGTAAAACTTACAAGGGTTACGGAGTAGCGGACCCCGATACGGGCAAAGCCAAGATTTGGTTTAACAACGGCGAGCTTGCAATGACAAGGGGCAGCGAATTTGAGGAAAACAGAATGTCAAACCCCGACTTCAATATCTGCTTACCCGAAACGTATCGCGAATACGAGGGCGGAAGCGTTTATTATTCGGGAAGCGACGAAAACAATTTTAAGAACGAGCACTTAAAGGTTATAGGCGAGACTTATGACGGCGAGGTGTACACCGGCGATATAAAGAAGGTGGACGGCACGCCGATAATCGGCAACGGCACTTCGGCAAGCATTTGTCAGGCTCTTGCTATCCCCGCCTGCTCCGACCCCGAAAAATATCAGTCCGCCTGGAACTTTATCAGTTGGGTTGCAACCGAAGGACAGAAATACATTGCAAAAACCACGACATTCCCCGTAGCGTTTGAAACGGCTTTCGGTGCGGATTTTGCCAAGAATGAGGAAATTGCGCAAGGCAAGAATCTGTACGCCGTAGCTAAGGTTTCGGTAAACGCAGGCAGGGGCGACTGGGGGTATTTTGAAAACGGAAGCTGGGTAACGAATTGGTCAAACCCGTTTAACGAGGAAGTAAGACGCGGGAAGAAAAAGCTTTCCGCATTCGAGCAGGAAAGAGCCGCAGCAGCAAAAACGGCTTTAAACGATATGTTTTGCGTAATTAAGGGGATAAGATAATGGGCGGCATAAAAGCGCTTGAAAAAATATCAGTCGCCGAGTGCGTACCCAAGCGTAAAATAAGGTGGAAGCCTGTAAGCTGGCTGTGCCTTGCGCTTGTTTTTACGCCGATAATAGCATATTTTCTTTTTAACGGTTTTCCCGTCGTACTGTCGTTTATTTCTATGTTTACCGATATGCAGGCGAACGATATAACGACGATGGAATGGAACGGCTTCGATAATTTCAGGCAGGTATTCACAGACCCGAAATTTTGGGGTTCGTGGAAATCTACGCTCATACTTGCAACCTCGCAGATTATTACTCTGTTGATATCGCTCGTTATAGCGGTACTGCTCGAACAAAAGGTTAAAGGCGCAAAGATTTTGCAGATAATCTTCTTTATACCGTATATCTGCTCGGGAGTTGCCGTAGCGATAATGTGGATGTGGGTGTTCAATAAAGATTTGGGTATTCTCAATTCCATACTCGGACAGAATATCGACTGGCTGAACGATTCCGACAGACCTATGCGGCTGATTGTCTGCGTGTACGTAACGATAGTGTGGCAGGCTCCCGCTTACGGTATAGTAATGTTCAAAGCCGCGCTCAAGAACGTAAATCCCGCTCTTTACGAAGCGGCTTCGCTAGATGGCGCAAACGCTTTTTACAAGTTTTGGCACATTACGCTTCCGGGAATAAAATCCGTACTGCTGTTTTTGCTGCTTGCAAGCGTTACGCAAGGACTTGCGGTTTTCGACAGCGTGCTCGTGCTTGCTCCGCTCGACTGGAAGCAGACCGCAGGACCTGACAACATAGGACTTACGGTAAACTATTACATTTATCTGGAAGGCGTCGTTAACGACGAAATGGAGTACGCCGCCGTTATGAGCTGGTTCCTGTTTGCCGTTACGTTCCTTATCTCGTTCCCGATAATCCGTGCGCGCAACAAGGCTTCGGAGGGTTGATATGCAGACTAAAGCTTTAAGAATACTAAACAATTTACAATCGGACGGACTGAAATCCTCCGACGGCAATTTCAAGCCCCGTAAAAAGCGCGAGCCCGTTTCGGTAGGGCGTATAGCTACGTACGTCGTTCTCGGACTGTATACGCTGTGGATTTTGGCGCCGTTTATGATAATTCTTATATCATCTTTTACGCCGCGATCGGAATTCGAAACGGCAACAAGCTTTATCTGGTGGCCGAAGGAATTTTCATTAGAGGGATATCAAAGGCTGTTTACCAACAAGACCTTTAACATCGGCGGTATTCCGATGCTGTTGCGCGGTTTTCTGAATACTATGTGGATAACGCTCATACCGCTCGCGTCGGGGCTATTGCAATCGCTTCTCGTTGCATATTGCTATTGGCAGGGTAAGTTTCCGTTTAAAAACTCGCTGTTTATGTTCACGGTAACGCTTATGTTCATACCGCTCGGCGCATTCGGATTCGTAGGATATATGTTCTATGACAACCTTGGTTGGACGGAAGGGTGGCAGGCAGTTCTGCCGCTCGTTGTGCCGGGACTGTTTGCAAGCGCAAGCACGGTTTTCTTTCTGCGGCCGTATCTTGACGGTATAAGCGGTGAGATAATCGAGGCGGCGAGAATAGACGGAATGAATTTCTGGCAGATATTTTTCACGATAGTTCTTCCGCTTTCCAAGCCCGCGCTTATAGCGCAGTTCATATTCGGTTTCGTAGGCGGTTACAACAACTATGCGGGTGCGCTTATGTATCTTGTCGACGAAAAGAGCCTGTGGACGTTGCAGCTTGCGGTGCAACAATCGGTAAACTATATGATGGAAGGCGACTTCGATTATGCGTTCCAATGCGCGACGGCGTTGCTTTCTATGCTTCCGCTTATCATAGTCTATCTCATATGTCAGAAATTCTTTATAGAAGGAATTTCGTTCGGCGGTGGCAAGGAGTAAATTCAAACGGTAAATTGACGGGGGAAAACGACGATATAATTAATTTTGTATTGTGTTCCCCCATTATTTTTTAATCAGGAGAAAAATTATGAAAATAAAAAGACAGGCGGCAGTCGTCGCCGCAATCGTTATGGCGTTCGGGCTTGCCGCAACGTTTACGGCGTGTAAGGACGAAACGGATGCGCCGTGCAATCATACGATAACCAAAGTTGCGCAAAAAGACGCCGACTGCAAAAACGAAGGTAATTTCGAGCATTATAAGTGTACGGAATGCGGCGAGCTGTTTTCGGACGGCGACGGCTTGAATATTATATCCGTTGAAAAGATTACCATAACCAAGCGTCCGCACACGGCGCAGTTTCAGGATGAAACGGTCGGAAAGTACAAAAATTTCTATTATTGCAGCTCGTGCGGAGGATATTTCACCGATAAAACCTGTAGCACCGAAATAGCCTATTCAGAGCTTGAAGACAGCTCGGTTGAGCCTGTAAAACTCCCCGATTTATCCGATTACGGAAATATTTTGGTTACGAAGTCTATCTCGCCGTCCTCTGATTTCGACGATATATCCTCCGACTTCACGGTGCGTATGTTCGTGGGATGGACGAATAAGGACGGGAAGGGAATTAGCGAATTCCCCGAAGCCGCCAAGGTACAGACCAATTACAATCTCAACAGGACGGAAACGCTTAACGGCGACGGTTGGTATAACTTCGGTATAGGCTATAACACCAAAGGTCTTACTTATAAAAGGTTGCAGTCCGGTTCGGTAGAATCCGCAAAGACTGAGTATACGACTCTATTCAGAAAAAACGGCGGCATATACGTCAGAATAGTGCGCAAAGGCTTTAACGTATCTTTCTATTTCGAGGATAAAAACGGCAAGCCGCGGTTTATAGATGGCAACGACGAGTTCAAGGGCAGCGGTACGCTCATACGTTTAGCCGCAAACAAAGCCGAAGGCGCGGACGGTTGGCTTCCTTTCGTAAAGAATGCGGCAATATGCATAGGTGTGGGCAACCCGAGGTGCGTTTTCTGAAATGGGGAATACTGATATTATGAATCAATTTATTATTAACAGCATAAGAGTACAGCTTTTAAACGAAGATATTGTACGCATAGAATATGCAAAAAACGGCAAATTCTGCGATGACAATACTTTTTTCATACCGAATAAAACTGATTATAAAGATGACGTCGAATATTCAGAAAACGACGGCGTTGTTTGTTTCGGAGAATACGAATTATATATTCCCGAAAACGCCAAATCGCTTACGGGCGTAAGGCTTGAAAAGAATGGGCAAAAGGTTTATACTTATAAAAAACTTGCAAATTCGGGAGAGCTACCCGCATTGGATAAAACTCCCGAAGTGTTCGCAATATCGGACACGCCGAGAATTATCGTACCCGAGGGCGGATATTCCGTCGACCGCAAGGGCGAATATAAAGTAGAAGAAAACGTGCAAGACGTTTATCTTTTGTTATGTCAAAAGAACGCAAAGAAGCTTAGAAAACTCTACGTAGAACTTACGGGAAGGTGCGAGCTTGTGCGTTTATCCACGCTCGGCGGTTGGAACTCTAAATACTACGCCTATACGGAAGAAGAAGCAAAACAGCTTATATTAGATTACGAAAAACATAACGTGCCTTTGGACGTAATGGTTATAGACACCGATTGGCGTTCCTGCGAAAACGGATGGGGATACGATATCAATACCAAACTTTTTCCCGATATGAAAAGGTTTTTGGACTTTGCGCACGCGCACGGCGTGGAGGTAATGTTCAACGACCACCCCGAACCGGTCGACGGCAAGCAGGTTTTCGCGCCCGAAGAAATTGCCTACCGCGAAAAGAATTTGCAGGCGATAATGGAAAAAGGACTGGACATATGGTGGTACGACAGAAATTGGGGGACCAAACTTGTTTCGCCCGCAAAGAGCGTAAATCCCGAAACCTTAGGTCTTTATCTGTTTGACGAAATTACGCGTCTTTTCTGGCAGAAAAAAGCAGGGAATAAAAATATTTACCGCCGTCCCGTTATTATGGGCAACGTAGACAATATCGCAAACGGTTGTTATGTAAAAATCTATTCAAGTGCAAGCCACCGTTATTCGGTGCAGTGGACGGGAGATATCCAAAGCGATTTTGATGCGCTTGCGCAGGAAATTGATTCGATGATAAGAACGGGCAATAATGCCTTGCCGTATATTAATTCTGACTGCGGCGGACATATAGGCAATCCTGATAAAGAATTGTTTATCCGTTGGATGCAGTACGGCACGCTGTCGCCCGTGTTCCGCCCGCACTGCACAAATGTTGTCGAGCGCTTCCGCGAGCCGTGGGCTTACGATGAGGAAACGCTCGATATAGTAAGAGAATACAACAATTTACGCTATAGATTACTTCCTGTAATTTATAAAAACGCATACGAAGCCTATGAGAATGGCGAGCCGATATTTAAGTCATTAGGCTGGGGATATCCCGAAGAAATAAAGGCTGTAAAACTGACTGATGAATATATGCTCGGCAACGATATTTTATTTAAGCCGATTGCGGGCAAAAATCCTTTGCCGGTTGCAAAGAAAAATTTCTTAAAGCCTGTAAAAGCCATCTACTACAACGGAACGGAGTTGCAAGGCGAGCCAATTGCAAATGCCGAATATGAACAACTCAATATAGTTTTAAACCATACATCGCCCGAGAAGGGAGTGCCTGTATATAATTTTTCCGCACGATTTGAAACTGAGGTAATGTTTGTAAGGGACGTAGAGCTTATTGTGCGTTGCGACGACGGCGCAACCGTGTGGATAGACGGTGAAAAAGTATTTGAAGATAAAACTTTGCATTCTGCAATGAATTTTCATCTGAAAACCATAGAGGGCGACAAGCCGCATAAAGTCGAAATAGAGTACTTTCAGGCGGGCGGCGAAGCGGCAATCGGACTTTTTTACTGCGAAACAAATACGGAAGGTATAACGCAAACATATCTTCCGTCAGGTAAATGGCTTGACTTATTTACGGGCAAAATCCATAACGGCGGGAAAAGCATATCGCGCAAATACGGTTTAAGAGAAACGCCTTTGTTCGTGCGTTTGGGCGCGCTTATACCGCTTGCATATGAGGCTCATAATACAAAAGAGCAGAAATGGGATAAGCTCGTCTACGACTTCTACCCCTGCAAAGAGGCAAAAGACAGCGGCTATTTATACGAGGACGATACCGAAACTACGGCGTATAAGCTCGGTCAACACCGCAAGAGCGCATACGTGGCGTACTATTGTGAAAATTGCAACGCTTACGTTATAAAACTGCACGCAGCAGAAGGTAAATTCGAGGGCGAAAAGTGCTTTGAAAAGCGCGAAATCACTTTTAAATATCACCTGTTAAAGGACTCGGACAGCGTTAAAAAAGTTACGGTGAACGGCGAAGAGGTAGGTTTTGTCAAAGCCCAAAAGCATAGCTTGGTATTCCCTTTGAATACCGAACAGAAAGCGCCCGACGGCGGCGTAATTTCCGTACCTCTGAAAATCGACGTAAACAAAGAGTACGAGATTAAATTTTATCTGTAAGGATAATGCAATGATATATTTTGATAAACTATCGGATGGCTTTATATTAGGCGGCAAAAATTACAGCTATGCAATGTTTGTGAACAGGGCGGGCTATCTGCAACATTTGTATTACGGAAAAAAGATAGGAGAAAGCGACCTTGCGTTTTTAATAAAGACGCAGGGCGAAAAGCTTTCCCCCAATCCCGAAGATATAAATGCGGATATGTTAACGGATTGTATGCCTTCGGAGTGCGGCTTCTTCGGACGGGGCGATTTCCGTTCGGCAACGGTAATTGCGGAAAGAGAAGACGGCTCGGTTATGAGTTCATTCAAATACGTTAAACACGCCATATCCGGGGGTGTAGCGCGTATAAAAGGTCAGCCTTGCGTAAGAAAAGCCGATAATACCTTGACTATAACATTAAAAGACGATTTTTCGGATATCGAGATAGATTTGAATTATTCGGTGTCGGACAACTCGGATGTGTTAATAAAAAACACGGAAATACGAAATACCGGAAAGACGTGTATAAAGCTAAAAAAGGCGTTCTCGTTTTGTACGAATTTGCCCGATATTGATAAACAGTATTCCGCGCTTAGGCTTGCGGGTAGTTGGGCAAGCGAAAGAAGACCCGTAATTACTCCGCTTGCGGAAGGAACGCTGAGGATAGAATCGACGCGCGGATATTCTTCGCACCAAATGAATCCGTTTATGGCAATACTTGCTGACAGTTGCACCGAAAACAGCGGCGAGTGTTACGGCTTTAACCTGTTGTACAGCGGCTCGTTCGCGATTACGGCGGAGGTTTCAAGCAATAAAAGCGTAAGGGTTCAAGGCGGAATCAACGACTATCTTTTTGGTTGGGAGTTAGACGGCGGCGAGAGTTTTATAACTCCGCAAACCGCATTGTGTTATTCGGCGGAGGGGCTTGGCGGACTGTCGCGGGCATATCACGACTTTTTCCGCGAATACGTAATAGACCCGAAGCGCGTATGCGAACGCAGACCCATAGTTATAAACAATTGGGAAGCTACTTATTTCAATTTCGATAACGAAAAACTGTTTGCTATTATAGATGAGGCGGCAAAGCTCGGGATAGACACGTTCGTTCTGGACGACGGCTGGTTCGGGAAGCGGGACGACGATAAAAGCGGCTTGGGCGATTGGTTCGTAAATAATAAAAAACTCAAAGGCGGATTAAAGCCCGTAATAGACCGTTGCAAGAAAAACGGAATGAAATTCGGTTTATGGTTCGAGCCGGAAATGATATCCGAAGATAGCGACTTATACCGCGCGCATCCCGATTGGGCGATAAAGAAAGAGGGCGTAGAGCCTTGCCGTGGCAGAAATCAATTAGTTCTTGATTTCACAAGAAAGGAAATAGTTGATTACGTTTTTAATGCGGTAAGTAAAGTTTTAAAAGAAAACGATATTTCTTACGTAAAGTGGGATAAAAACAGAGATATAACCGAAAACTTTTCGGCAAGTTTGCTCGCGGACAGACAGGGCGAGTTTTTGCACCGCTATACGCTCGGCTTTTACGACCTTGCCGAAAGGCTTACTTCCGCTTTCCCCGACGTGTTTTTCGAAGGGTGCGCGGGCGGCGGCGGAAGGTTCGACGGGGGAGCTTTGTATTATTTCCCGCAGATATGGACGAGCGACGACACGGACGGCTTAGAACGCACCAAGATACAGTGGGGGACGTCTATGTGTTATCCCGTAAGCGCTATGAGCTGCCACGTATCGGCTTGTCCCAACCACCAGACGCAAAGAATTACGCCATTCAAGACCCGCGGAGCGATAGCCTCGCTTGGCGCAACGGGATATGAATTGGATTTGACCAAACTTACAGCGGAAGAGAAAGAACAAGTAAAAGAGCAGATAGCAAATTACAAGCGCATAGACGGACTTGTGTTAAATGGTGATTTGTTCAGACTTGCAAACCCGTTCGAAACTAATTATTTTTGTGAAATGATAGTAGCGAAAGATAAAACAGAAGCCTATGTTGTGGGTGAGAGATTTCGTGGCGACCCGTGCGACCACGACAGATTATTAAAGTTAAACGGGCTTGACGAAAACAAGACTTATACTATAAAAGAGCTTGGCGTTACGGCAAGCGGCAAGGCTTTAATGAGCGCGGGAGTACATTATCCGCGTTTGCCCGACTGCGGCAGTTGGATATGGTATATAGGTGAGACAGAGCAATGAAATTAGAAAGAAAAGAATACCCCCGCCCTCAATTCAGGCGCGACATATGGCAGAGCCTGAACGGCGAATGGGAGTTCGGGTTCGGTGATAAGCAAAATTATGACCGTAGAATAAACGTACCGTTTTCGTATCAGTGGCAGGCGAGCGGAATTGGCGACACGTCGGTACACGATACAATTTGGTATCGCCGTAAATTTATAGTGAGCGAAAAAAACAAGCGCGCGCTGTTGTGCTTTACCGTCTCGGACTACGAAACGGACGTGTGGGTGAACGGCAACCACGTTATAAAGCATATCGGCGGGTTCACGCCCTTTTATGCGGATATAACCGAATATTTAAAGGAAGGCGAAAACGAGATAGTGGTGCGCTGTATAGACACGCTTGAAACGGCGGTGCCGCGAGGAAAGCAGAGCTGGACGGGCGAACAGTTTTCTTGTTTCTATTATCCTAATACCGGGATATGGGGCAGTGTCTGGATAGAGTTTTTCGGCGTGGACTGCATAGAAAATTATTCGTTGCAGTCGGATATCGACAACCGCAGAGTTTACGGCTACATAGAAACGCTATACGGTAAAGCGGACGAAGCTGAAATTACTTTGACTTTTAAAGATAAAGTAATAAAGAAACAGCGTATAAGTTTAGACGGCAAGCGAACGAGATACAGCATAAGCCTTGCGGACAACGCGTTCGACTTCGGCGAGCTTTTGTGGTGGGTGGATAAACCCAATCTCATAAACGTAGATTACGTTTTATATAAAGACGGTAAAGTCAGCGACAGCGCGCACGCGAGAATAGGTTTAAGAAAAATAAGCGTAGAAAACGGCAAAATTTATTTAAACGACAGACCGCTTTTCCAACGGCTGATATTAGACCAGGGCTATTGGATAGAGAGCGGACTTACTCCGCCGAGCGTTGAGGCGTTGAAGAAGGATATAGAGATTTCAAAGGCAATGGGTTTTAACGGCGCGAGGAAACACCAGAAGTTAGAAGACCCCTATTTTTATTATTATGCGGAAGAGCTTGGCTTTCTGGTCTGGGCGGAAATGCCGTCCGCGTACACTTTCTGCGACAGAGAGGTAAAGGCAATCACCGCCGAATGGCAGGAGATAGTAAACGTAGCTAAGAACTTTACAAGCGTAATAGCGTACGTTCCGTTGAACGAAAGCTGGGGTGCGAGAGAAATCAAAACAAACAAATCCCAGCAGAACTTTGCCAGAAGTCTTTATTATCTTACTAAAAGTCTGGACGATACAAGGCTTGTATCCACGAACGACGGGTTTGAAAATATCGAAGAGAGCGACATTCTGTCGATACACGACTACGAAATTAAAAGCGCGGAAGAATTCCCGATAAAGTATAACGGAAATTACGACGGTATGCACCCGCAGGGCTGGGCGCTGTTTGCGGACGGGCACAGCTATAAAGGACAGCCCGTGCTGCTTACCGAGTTCGGCGGGATAGCGTTTGTAAACGAGGCGAACGGCGAAACTTGGGGTTACGGCAACGGCGCAAAGAATGCAGATGACCTGTGCGAGAGGCTTGAACAGCTTATAAAAGGCATTGCGAAAACGGAGTTTCAGGGATACTGTTATACCCAGCTCACCGACGTGCAGTTGGAGGTAAACGGGCTTTTATATGCTGACCGTACTCCTAAGGTTGCCGTTGATAGACTTAAAAAGATTTTCGAAAATAAATAAATGGGACTATCCGAATTTATAAAAACAAACAATATCAAGGGTGCAATTTTCGATATGGACGGAACGCTCACCGACTCTATGGGGAGATGGAGTGAAATTTACGCTATGCTTATAGATTATCTTAAAATCGAGCTTCCGCAGGGTTTTACAATGAAAGTCAATCATATACCCATGCGCAAGCGGGTGGGTGAAATTCTGAAGTTATTATCGCTTGATTTCTGTGAAGAAGAAGTCTATTCGTTTTGGATTGAAAAAACCGTTGAATATTACAATAAGGACTTTAAAACAAAGCCGTACATGCTTGAAGCGTTAAAAACTCTAAAAGAGCAAAACGTTGTTATGGCAATCGCTACGGCAAGCGATATACGTTGTGCCGAAGCGTTTATAAAAAGCAATAATTTAACCGAATATATCAGTATTATTACGGGGTTGGAAGAAGTCAGTCGCCCGAAAAGCTATCCCGATATATATTTGAAAGCAGCAAAAAGACTCAGCGTTGACCCTTCGGAATGTATAGTTTTCGAGGACGCGCTAACTGCAATAAAAGCGGCAAAGGTCGGCGGGTTCTTGGTTTGCGGCGTGCAGGACGACAGCTCCGGATGTGACGAAGAACAAATTAAAAAAATATCAAATTTTATTATGGGTTTTTGAATATGTCTGCTAAAATGATAGCGCACCGCGGTTTGAGCGGTATGGAAACGGAGAATACGTTGGCGGCTTTCGAAGCGGCTTGTAAACGTCTTTTTTACGGTATAGAAACGGACGTGCACGTTACAAAAGACGGAAAGTATATAATATTCCACGATGAATGTACGGGTAGGCTATGCGAGAAAAATTTAATTATCGAAGAGACTGATTTTGAAATTTTGCGTTCTTTAAAGTTTAAAGACGGCATATCCGAAATGCCGGCGTTGTCAGAGTATTTACAAGTGATTTCCCGTTATAAAAAAGTTGCGGTAATCGAGCTGAAAAAATCTATGCGTGAAAGTAACATTGAGGAAATTATAGAAATCTGCAAACAGGAGTATACGCTTGATAAAATAATTTTTATTTCGTTTGATTTTGAAAATCTCGTCGCTGTACGCAAGCTTTTACCTAAACAGAAAATACAATTTCTGACGGAAAAATTCGACGACGGGCTGATAAAATCGCTGAAAGAATACGGGTTTGATTTGGATATACGTTACGACTTGCTTACGAAAGAAAAAATAAAAGAGTTTCACGAAAGTAATATTGCAATCAACTGTTGGACGTGTGACGACATTCAAAAAGCCGAAGAATTGATTGGTTTTGGGGTTGACTTTATTACAACCAATATACTTGATTAAGAATGCAAAGATTATAAATACAATGTAACTGCGGCAGGCAGGATAAACGTAATAGGTGACACATAGACTATTGCGTGGTATTGTACCCTTCGGGGTAGGAGTTCTGCGGTGGACGAAGTCCGTCCCCAGAAGGCAGAAGGTTTTAGGTGTAAAGTCGCCCGCGCCTTAGCTTACGAATGGAGCGTAGGTTTTTTAAGTGTACGCAAAAATCCGCAAGCCGTGATAGGCTTTTATAAGTATACAATTTTTTCGGAAAACGAGGTATCTTTTGAGCTAAAACTATGCAAACAATCTTATAGAATGGCTAACCACCATAGAGCAATTTGAAGTTGCTAAATACGGTTAGAAGTCGGTGATACGTTACAGTTTCAGCGGCTTTTTTCGCGTCTTTTTTACGGTATCTATCCGCTCTTTCTTGCGTGGACGAAGATATAAATACTAACAATACGGAGTTAAACCCAATGACAATAAGACCACCCTAATACGGTAAGCAAACGGTAAGCAAAAGCACAAGAAACGGCAAAATTGAAGTCTACCGCTCGGACGGACAAACAGGATATTCGGAGTATATCCATATCTCACTAGGCTACAAGTAGCCAAGTTCGCCCTTGCAGGGGGCAATTTTGTCGGTAAAACATTATTCATTGGAGGAACAGAATTATAAGTTATCAGGTAGTCAGAATAGAACAATTCAATAAAGGCAGTTTAGGCAAAATCGGCGGAGAAACGGAACGCACGAGCAAGCACCACCGCAACAAGGATATAGACGGCGAGCGCACACCGCTCAATCTCTATTTTAAGAAGTCGAAAGGCGGTCTTACCGCACAATGGAAAAAGACAATGCAAGAGTTAAACGCAACTTTCCGAGAAAAGAAAGACTCTACCGCTTTTGAAGGTATGATTATCACGTCGGACACGGCGTTCTTTGAGCGGCTCGGTTGGAAGAAAAGCGAAGAAACGCCGTATGCAGTAATGGAGTTTTTCAACCGTTGCTATGAGTTTGCATTACGGGAAATCGGCTATAAGGGAACGGACAAAAATATACTGTCAGCCGTTATCCATTTAGACGAAAAAACGCCGCATTTACAGCTCTACTACATACCCGTCGTTGACACCGCCAAAAAGAAAGTCTATGAGAAAGGCGCAGACGGAAAAGTATTGCGGAACGAAAAAGGCTCGCCTATTCAGAAGAAAGATGAACACGGCAAAAGCGTTTACGAGTATGTACCGTTGGAACAACCGAAACTTTGCAGCTCGGACTTTTGGGGCGAACGTGGCGGGCAGTTATCCTACGGTAATTTGCAAGATAGCTTTCACGAGCAAATAGGTATTCACTACGGTTTGGATCGCGGCGAAGTCGGCTCGAACAAAAAGCATACGACAAAGTATCAATGGCAGAAAGCGCAACAAGAAGCTGAGCTTGCAAGTCTTGAACAAGAAAAAGTCCACGCCGAAGAAGTAATCGAACAGGCGCAAACAGCCGTAGAAACAAGGGATAAAGCGTTGGAAGAATTAAAACCGTTGCAGGAATATTTAGACGCTTTTCACGAAGCGATGAGCGGTAATCTTCCTTTATCGCCTACGAAGTTACGGAAGATGATTGTCGGACTTACTACCGAGTACAGGCGGCTCGAAGAAGAAAAGAAAATCACGGACAAAGACCGTGAAAACCTTTTTAGCGAGTTGCAGAAAGCCGAGCGGCGCATACCCGAATTAGAGAAGTACAAAGAGTTTGTCGCTTTTGTAAACGAGTACGCGCCCGACAAGTTAGACGAAGCAAAGCGCACGGCAACCGAGCGCAAGAACGCACCGAAACCGCCGTTCAAATCTAAATCAAACGGTTGGCATAAGTAACAACAACTAAATAAGAAAACGAAATGACCGTGAAGAATACGTCCACAGGAATATGAGAACGAAACAGGACTTAAAGAGTAATCACGGCTTTTTTATACGGAAATTACCGTCATAGAACGGATGGCGCAAACAGAAATAAAGTTGCGTTCAGATACGCGCATAGAGTCGCGAAAGGAAATCGAATATGAAAACTGAATATAATTAATTAAATTTTTCGGAGGAAATGATACGAACAAAACAACAAAACACTCAATCAAAAATATCGGTAAAAGAAAATTTGCCGTAACAAGTTATTATAATGGGGAAAAGAATATTGATGAAATAATAACAAGAATAGCCGTTTCAAAAGCCTATGAGGATATTGAAAACGGATTAATATATAAAAATATATTTAATTCTGTCTTTGACCTTGCAAAAAGGGAGGTAATATGATAGAATACAATCAACAGAATACGGGTTGCTTTGATTTGGGAGGTAAAAGATTGAAATCAAAGCATAACAATTACATAGTAGGAATTTACGTCAGATTAAGCCGTGATGACGAGCGAGCAGGCGAATCATTGTCTATCGAAAACCAAAAGATGCTATTGACAAAGTACATAGCGGATAAAGGGTGGAAGCTTCACGACGTTTACGTAGATGACGGAATATCCGGAACAACGTTTGACCGCGACGGGGTCCAAAGGCTGTTAAATGATGCCAAAAGCGGAGTTATTAATACAATAGTTGTAAAAGATTTATCTCGTTTCGGCAGAAATTATATTCAAGTCGGACAATACATAGACTATATATTTCCTTCTTTCGGAATTCGGTTTATTGCAGTCAGCGATAATATCGATACAGCGGGAGCAAATTCAACCGCAATGGATATGATGCCTATTACTAACGTTTTCAATGAATGGTACGCGGCAAACACAAGCAGGAAAGTTCGTGCGATATTTACGGCAAATGCAAAAATGGGCAAAAGTAATATGTCGCACGCGCCTTACGGATATTTATTCGGTAACGATAGTAAAAGAACATACGTCGTAAACGAAGAAGTGAGCGGCATCGTTAAGCGAATATTCGAGTTAAGAGCAAAGGGAATTTCTCCCGGACAGATTGCGGAAATATTTAATGCAGAGAAAATTCTTACTCCGCGCGATTACCTGGTTAAACAGACAGGCAAGTATTTGTCGGCTCAAAGTAATCATCTTTGGACACAACTTTGCGTGCGTAAGATTTTGCAAAATCCTGCTTATATCGGTAATCTCGCATTGCAACGCAGAACTACGATTTCGTATAAAAATCATAAAGCGGTTTTGCGCCCCGAAGAAGACTGGATAGTTACTGAAAATGCACATCCTGCAATTATTTCAAAGGAACTTTGGGATAGGGTAAAGGAAGTTGAAAAGTCTGTAAGTCAAGGTAAAAAGACGAGAACAGGTTTGGTTCATCCGCTTTCGGGATTTATGTATTGTGCGGATTGCGGTTCGAAAATGAAACTGGAATACTATTCTTTAAAGAAGAACGGTAAGAAAAGCGGTATTGTCTATACCTTCAATTGCGGTGGACATAAGCGTTACGGGAAATCGTTTTGTTTCAGCCACTATATAAAAGCCGCCGACATTGAAAAGCTGATTTGCGACGATGTAAAGAAAAGAGCGAAATTTATCATTGCAAACGAAGCGGAAGTTAAAGAGAATTTTATTTTAAAACAAACGCAATTCGTACGACGTGAGCAATTTGATAAACAAACCGAACTTGTCAACGATAAATTAAGATGCAAAAAACTTGACTTTTTGATAGAGTCGGCTTTCGAAGAAAAGCTCGAAGGAAAGATTCCTGCTGATTTGTGCGTAAAGTTAATTGAAAAGTATTCAGCCGAAAGGCAGGAGTTGGATATTAAAATCAATGAACTTGAACAAGTTTTATCTTCCGTTCAACAGGCGAACATTGATGCCGATGAGTTTATAGGAAGAATTAAGAAGCATTTGCGCGACGTTTCGGTTACGAGAGAACTTTGCTTGGAACTTATCGATAAGATAATAATCGGCGCGCCAAAAGAAAACGGACAACCGCAAAATATTGAAATTTACTATAAAATAAATTTGGATGCGGCATAATATACATAGTTATATATTATGGTAAAGGCGGAAGGTAGTCAGTCCATTTTAATCTTCCGCCACCGCAAGGGAAAAGCTGTAATTGGGTGTGATATGGATAAGTGTAAAAATGAACGGGTGGACAGGTGTTGGTGGGTTAATCTCGACAATCCGCTGTACGTGGAGTATCACGACAAAGAATGGGGAGTACCCGAACACTCGGACGAGAGACTTTTCGAGATGCTTATTCTGGAGACCTTTCAGGCGGGGCTTTCCTGGGAATGCGTATTGAATAAGCGGGAAAATTTCCGTAGGGCGTTCGACGGTTTCGACGCAGTGAAAATAAGCGATTACGACGATGAAAAGTGCGAAAGCCTGCTGTCCGAGCCTATTATAAGAAACAGGCTGAAGATAAAGGCGTGCGTGACGAACAGCCGAGTGTTTTTGGAAATTCAGAGAGAATACGGCTCTTTCGACGCGTATATATGGGGCTTTACGGGCGGCAGGACTATACTTGAAAGCTGTGATTTAAGGACGACTTCTCCGCTGTCCGACGAGATTTCAAAGGATTTGAAAAGGCGGGGAATGAAGTTCGTGGGGTCTACGATTATTTACGCCTTTTTACAGTCGATAGGCGTTTACGACGCGCATCTCAAGGGGTGTTTTAAATATAAGGGCGAGTAGAATTGATACATTGCGTTAATGAAAGCGGCGGGCGTTGAATTTAATTCAAC
>CAJTLF010000003.1 GCA_910577555.1 uncultured Christensenella sp.
AAATCAGCAGTAGCCCCCGCGCCACAAAAAATGGAAAATGAATCTATAAGTAATTGCTCTTGCAACTGATCTATAAATGGATAATCCATAAAATCCCCACCAATAATTCTTAGTTATTTTATCCATATTTTACCATATTCTGATATAATTTTCAATACTACAATAACGAATTATGGAGAATTTATGGATTATTTATCTAAATTTATCAATTACTTGATGGCAACCAAAAATTTATCAAATAAAACCTTGACTGCATACTTATCTGACTTAAAACAGTTCTTAAAAGTTCAAGAAAACTTACTTAAACCTGATGTATGCGCATATATCAACTATTTGAGTTTGAATTTAAAATTAAAAGATACCTCCATTCGCAGAAAAATTATAACTTTAAAAAATTTTTACGATTATTTGATAAATTATGATTATATTGATATTTCCCCTTTTGCTAAATTAAAATTTAAGTTTAAACAGGAAAAAAGATTACCTAAAACTCTGTCGTTGAATGATGTTACAAAAATACTTAATTGTTTTAACATAGACACTTCGTCATTATCCACTTTTGCCAAAGAAACTTTTATTCGCGACGCTGCACTTATGGATTTATTAATAAGCACTGGTATAAGAATTGGTGAAGCCTCCATAATTACTTTAGACGATATAATACAAAGCGAGCGTACAGTTTTAATTCACGGTAAAGGACGCAAGCAAAGGCTCATTTACATTTCTTCTTCCGTCACATGGGAAAGATTAAAATTACTCATAAAATATCGTAAAAAATCTGATAATTCTTATCTATTTGTAAACCGGTACGGACACCCTATTACAATACATGGAATTGAAGAAATTTATAAAAAATATTTAAGAAAAGCACAAATAACTACAAGTTCAACTCCTCATTATCTTCGACATACTTTTGCTACAAATCTACTTGCCAACGGTGCTGACTTACGTTCAGTACAAGAAATTCTTGGACATGCAAGCGTTGCAACCACTCAAATCTATACTGAAGTAACTACAAACCGAAAAAAGCAAGTCCTCAAAAAGTTTAATTATCGAAATAAATTATTATAATTAATAAAAATACAAAAATAGTGAACACAAATGTGTCCACTAAAATTTATAAAAAATTTTTAAATTTTAATTTTTAAAAGCCTTAATTTTGCAATTTTGGGCTATTTTTACCCATTTTTAAGGGTAATTTAAGCGTTTTAGCATAATTTTAGCCAAAAATTCGGCTCGTGTCCCCCCTGCCAAACGCTTAATCAGAAAAAGATTAAGCGTTTTATTTTTTATTAAAATAATGCAAAATATTGTGTTTTATAAATTAATTATGTCACACATAATACTTCGCAAAATTTGAAAATTATATTTTTACGTCGCCTTTTTGACCTAAAACAGCCGTATTTTCGTTCAAAATGGGCTTTATTTCATTTTCAATAAACTCTACGGTTTGCGAAGGTGCTCTGCCAATAAAGTTATTCGCGTCAAGTATACTGTCAAGTTTACCGTGAACCGCAGTAAACGTTTTATCATTTTTAATCAGCTCGATAAGATTATTATCTCCGCCGTTTTCTTTAACGTTTTTACCCGCCTGCATAGAAAGCACGCGTATCCTTTCATGCAATTCTTGACGGTTTCCGCCCGCCTTTACGCATTCCATCATAATATTTTCAGTCGCCATGAACGGAAGCTCTGCGGCAATATGCTTTGCAATAACCTTTTCGTATACGACGAGATTTTCCGATACGTTCATATAGATATTAAGAATGCCGTCAAGCGCAAGGAAAGCCTGCGCATTTACAATTCTTCTGTTTGCAGAATCATCTAAAGTACGCTCGAACCACTGAGTTCCGGCAGTAACGGCGCAATTCATAGGCAAAGAAATTACGAAACGGGCAAGAGACCCCATTCTTTCACTGCGCATAGGATTGCGTTTATAAGCCATTGCCGAAGAGCCAATCTGAGATTTTTCAAAAGGCTCTTCGATTTCTTTCATATTTTGCAAAAGGCGGATATCGTTGGAAAACTTATACGCACTTTGGGCAATCTGGGAAAGCACGCACAACACGTTATAATCGAATTTTCTGGGATAGGTTTGACCCGTTACACCGTAAACTTTTTTAAATCCGAGCTTTTCAACGACTTTTTTCTCAAGTTCTTTAACCTTTTTCTCATCGCCGTTAAACAGCTCCATAAAACTTGCCTGCGTACCGGTAGTACCCTTAACTCCGCGAAGTTTAAATGTATTCTGCAAATTGACGAGATTATTATAATCCATTGCCAAATCCTGCAACCACAGCGTAGCACGCTTGCCAACAGTGGTGAGCTGAGCAGGTTGCAAATGAGTAAATCCAAGCGTGGGCGTATCCTTGTATTTTATCGCAAACTTAGAAAGCTTGTCAATAACGTTTACAAGTTTAGCCTTAATAATTTCAAGAGCGTCCCATAAAATTATCAATTCGGAATTACAATCTACAAAACAGCTCGTCGCACCCAAGTGGATTATAGGCATAGCCGACTTCGCCTGGTCGCCGAAAGCGTGAACGTGCGCCATAACGTCGTGCCTGACTTCACGCTCATATTTTTCCGCTTGCTCGAAGTTAATATCTTCGGCAAACTTCTTCATTTCTTCAATTTGCGACTTTGTAATATTAAGCCCGAGTTCCATTTCCGATTCTGCAAGCGCAATCCACAGCTTTCGCCAAAGCTTAAAACGTTTCTCGTCTGAAAAATTTTCACTCATTGCCTTGCTTGCATATCTCGTAATTAATGGGTTCTGATAAACGCCGTTATCCATAATTATCTCCAAATCAGTATTTTACAGGCGCAGGATACTCCACGCCAAAAGTTTCAACCGTAACGCATTCCATTACCTGCGGTTCTTTAGGTTTATCGTTCCAGTCCGTGGAAACGGCGGCAATTTCATCAACGGTTTCTATTCCTTCCGTTACCTTACCGAACGCTGCGTACTGCCCATCGAGCGACGCCGCGCTTTTATGCATTATAAAGAACTGCGAACCTGCGGAATCCGGGTGCATTGCACGAGCCATAGAAATAACTCCGCGCACGTGCTTTATATCGTTATTTTTAAACCCGTTTAACGAGAACTCGCCTTTAATGGTATAACCGGGGCCGCCCGTCCCCACACCGGCAGGGTCGCCGCCCTGTATCATAAATCCGGCTATTACGCGGTGAAAAATAAGTCCGTTGTAAAAACCGCTTTTAACAAGACCGATAAAATTGTTTACAGTGTTAGGAGCTTTGTCGGGATAAAGCTCCAGCTTTATCGTCTTTCCGCTCTGCATTTTTATAGTAACTACAGGATTTTGCATTATATACTCCTTTAAAATTTACTGAATTTCGTCGTATTTTTCAAGCTTGACCCCTGCTTCTTTAAAAAGGCGCAGAGAAAACTCGTCGGGATAACCTTCCTTATAAACGACGCGGGCAATCCCCGCGTTAATAATAATTTTAGCGCAGATTACGCACGGCTGATGAGTACAGTAAAGCGTACAACCTTCTACGCTACATCCCACACGCGCCGCCTGAATTATGGCGTTTTGTTCTGCGTGAACAGCGTAACACTGCTCATGCATAGTCCCGCTCGGAATATTCATTTTTTTGCGCATACATTCTTTTTTATCGACGCAACTTTTAATGCCCTGCGGCGCACCGTTATACCCCGTTGCTATAACGCGCTTATTTTTAACAATCACCGCACCAACGTGTCTGTTCTCCTGAAAACAGCTTGACCACGAGCCGATTTGCTCGGTCATTTCCATAAATCTCTTATCCCATTTATCCATTTAACGCACGCTCCGAATAAGTAAAAGTATTTTACCATATTTTTTATAAAATTGCAATTTTTTCCCTTGCAATGTTTAAGTTTATTTTGCCAAGTTTATAAAATAAGCGTAATTAAAAAATCACGCGGAGGAAATTTATTTTATGACAATTAAACCTTTATTCGATAAAGTAGTCGTTGAAAATCTCAAAGCCGAAGAAAAGACCAAAAGCGGACTTTATTTAACTTCGGCGGCACAGGAAAAACCCGCCACCTGCCTTGTGGTAGCCGTAGGTCCCGGCGGTCTCGTAGACGGCAAAGAAGTAAAAATGCAGGTTAAAGTGGGCGATAAAGTTCTGCTTGCAAAATACAGCGGAACCGAAGTTAAAGTTGACGAAAAAGAATACACCATAATCCGTCAGAGCGATATTCTGGCAATAGTTGAATAATAAAATTAAGGAGATTTAAGTTATGGCTAAACAGATTAAATACGGCGACGAAGCAAGAAAATTACTTGAAAACGGCGTAAACGTAGTTGCAGACACCGTTAAAATTACACTCGGACCCAAAGGAAGAAACGTCGTTCTCGATAAAAAGTTCGGTGCACCGCTTATTACCAACGACGGCGTTACGATTGCAAAGGAAATCGAACTTGAAGACCCGTTTGAAAATATGGGCGCACAGCTCGTTAAAGAAGTTTCAACCAAGACCAACGACGTGGCCGGCGACGGAACCACCACTGCCGTAGTTTTAGCACAGGCTATCGTACGCGAAGGACTTAAAAATCTTGCGGCGGGCGCAAATCCCATAATACTTAAAAAAGGAATTTCAAAAGCGGTTGATACTGCCGTTGCAAAGATTCAGTCAATATCCAAACCCGTTGAAAATAAACTTGCAATTTCTCAGGTTGCATCTATTTCCGCAGGCGACGAAAAAATAGGCGAACTCATTGCAAATGCAATGGAAATCGTCGGAAAAGACGGCGTTATCACCGTTGAAGAAGGCAAAACCATGGCAACCGAACTTTCCACCGTGGAAGGTATGCAATTCGACCGCGGATACGCGTCCGCCTATATGGTAACCAACACCGATAAAATGGAAGCCGTTCTCGACAATCCCTATATATTGATTACGGACAAGAAAATTTCTTCCTTACAGGAAATTCTTCCCGTGATAGAACCTATAGCACAGCAGGGCGCAAGACTTTTAATTATTGCCGAAGACGTTGAAGGCGACGCGCTTGCGGCGTTAATCGTAAACAAACTTAAAGGCGTTTTAAACTGCGTTGCCGTTAAAGCACCCGGATTCGGCGACAGAAGAAAAGCTATGCTCGAAGATATAGCGATTTTGACCGGCGGCACCGTTATTTCAAGCGATTTGGGATACGAATTTAAAGACGTAACCACTGAAATGCTCGGCAGAGCGGCTCAGGTTAAAGTCGATAAAGATAACACCACTATAGTCGACGGCGCAGGTGCGGCTGACGCAATTAAGTCGCGCGTAGCATCGATTAAAGCACAGATTGCGGAAACCACTTCGGATTACGACAGAGAAAAATTACAGGAAAGACTCGCTAAACTTGCGGGCGGCGTTGCGGTAATAAATGTAGGCGCGGCAACCGAAGTCGAAATGAAAGAAAAGAAACTGCGCATTGAAGACGCACTTGCAGCAACGAGAGCAGCTGTTGAAGAAGGTATCGTTCCCGGCGGCGGCGTAGCACTCCTTTCTACAGTTCCCGAACTCAAGAAACTCGTTGCGGGATTGCAAGGCGACGAAAAAACGGGAGCAACTATCGTTATGAAAGCTATTGAAGCTCCCGTTCGCCAAATTGCCGCAAACGCAGGCTACGACGGTTCAGTAATCGTAAACACCATTCTTTCAAGCAAAAAAGCCAACTACGGTTTCGACGCGCTTAAGAACGTTTACACCGATATGGTAGCGAGCGGCATTATCGACCCCACCAAGGTTTCGCGCTCCGTATTGCAAAACGCGGCGTCCGTTGCGTCCACTCTCCTTACTACCGAAAGCATAGTAACGGATATTCCCACACCCCCCGCCGCACCTATGGGCGGCAACCCCGATATGGGCGGAATGTATTAATTAATTAATTATAAGATAATCCCCGAACGTTTTGCGTTCGGGGATTTTTATTTACGAAATTTTATCTAAAATTCTTTGCAGAGCATATTTTCCGTGTTCGTAAGTCAATCCACCTTGAAAATATACGATATAAGGCGGTTTAACTGGACCGTCGGCAGAAAGTTCAATTGAAGAACCGCCGACGAACGTTCCCGCCGCCATTATTATATCGTCATCATACCCGGGCATAGCCCAAGGCTCGCAAGTAACGAAACCGTCTACGGGGGACGCATACTGCACTTCTCTTATAAAATCAATCATCTTTTCGGCATTGTCAAATTGAATTGCGCGCGTGATATCGTAAGGAATTTTATCAAGCGACGGATAATTCCTGTAACCAAGCTCCCCCATAGCCGTACCTATGAGCAAACTCGTCTTTAAAGCCTGTGCAACGGTATGCGGCGCAAGAAAAAGCCCCTGATAAAAATACTGATATCCCCCCGCAAACGACCCTACCTCCAATCCGATTGACGGAGCGGTAAGTCTTTTTCCTATTAAATCGATATACTCCCGTTTGCCGCAAATATAACCGCCCGTAGGCGCAAGCCCGCCACCCGCATTTTTTATAAGTGAACCGACGATAATATCCGCACCAACCTGTGTCGGCTCGGTTTTTTCAACAAACTCGCCGTAACAGTTATCAACGAATATACAACCTTTAAAGCCGTTCTCGCGCAAGAATTTGCAAACAGTTTCTATTTGTCCGCAAGAGAGCGCATCGCGCAATTCGTAGCCACGTGAACGCTGAATATAAACTATTTTAACTTTATCGTTTAATTTCTTTTTTATCGTTTTACAGTCAAACTCACCATCTAACAAGTCGCAATAGTCAAAATTGACACCGAAATCCTTTAAAGAACCGTTATTTTCACCGAAAATTACACCACGCAAAGTATCGTAAGGCATACCGCTTATACACAACAGCGTATCATTCGGACGCAACAATCCGAACAGAGCAACTGTAAGCGCGTGCGTTCCCGATAAAAGATGGGGAGAAACGATGCCTTCTTCCGCTCCGAAAACTTCGGCATAAAGTTTACCCAGACAATCTCTGCCCTCGTCGCCGTACCCGTAACCCGTGCTTCCGTTAAAATGTCGCGTAGCCACGTTATATTTATTAAAAGCCTTCAATACTTTTACTTGATTAAAATAAGATACGTCTTCAACTCGTTTAAACGCGCTTTCAAGTTTTTTTTCACAACTTTCAATCAGATTCATTCAACAACTCCAAAACCCGCTCCGCCGTTGCGTCTTCGGGATTTAACCAAACCAAATTTGGCAATTTCTTAAAAAAAGTTATCTGTCTTTTTGCGTAACGACGCGTATTTTGCTTGATTATGTCACACATAGTACTTCGCAAATCGCCATTTTTTAGCCCAAACAGCACTTCTTTATAGCCAATCGCCTGCATACACTGACAATTTTCGTCTATTCCGCGATTTAAAAGACTCTTAACTTCTTCAACAAGCCCCAAATCAAACATTTCGTCAACACGCCTGTCTATACGCTTATAAAGCTCTTCTCTCGGATAATTTATCGCCACGGCAACGTATTTTCGCTTGAGTTTAAAACCGTCGTTCTGTTCCGACTTTCTTCTTCCGCTCAACTCAAAAATTTCAAGCGCACGAATAACTCTTTTAACGTCGTTTATATGCAATTTTTCAGCGGCAGACGGGTCGACTTCTCTCAATTTTTCAAATAGCGCATCTTTTCCGTTCGTTTCAAGAAACTCCGCGTATTTACGACGCACACCAGCATCGGCACCGATATTTCCGTAACTCAAATCAAACAGTAACGAATTTATATAAAAACCCGTTCCACCGCATACAACGGGAATTTTTCCCGAATTTAAAATTTCATCGAGTATAGGCTCGGCGCGTTCCGCATAGTCGCCCACATTAAAATTTTCATACGGCTCGGCAATGTCAATTAAATGGTGCTTTACCCCGCGCATTTCTTCTTCGGTCGGCTTTGCCGTTCCGATATCCAGCCCCTTATAAACGAGCTGGGAATCAGCCGAAATAATTTCCGTATTCAGTTTTAACGCACAATCAACGGCAAGCTTTGTTTTACCCGACGCCGTTGCGCCGCAAATTACGAGAACTTTGTTCAAAATCACACTATCCTTTTAAACATTTTCTCGATTTCTTTCTTCGTCAGCTTAACACATACCGGTCTACCGTGCGGACATTTAAGTCCGGTATTTCCGTTAATCATTTCAAAGAGCCTGTCCACTTCCTTATCAGTCAACTGCATTCCACCCTTTATCGCGTGTTTACAGGCAGTCATTGCGAGTTTTTCTTTCATAACTTCCTGAACGCTTACCGTTTTCAGCCCGTCTATTTGCGATAACACTTCGTCGAAAAAGGCTTTTATATCAATTTCCTGCAAGTCTACGGGAACTTCGTCAACCCTGTACGACCCCATACCGAAAGGCGAAAGCCCAAACCCCATAGAGCGCAGAACTTTTGCGTTTTCGTCCAAAAACTGCGCTTCGGCATGGTTTGCATTGAAAATATACGGCACGAGCATAGGCTGTTTTACAACGGTGCGCTCCTTGAATTTTCTTATCAGTTCGTCGTAAATCAACCGTTCGTGCGCCGCATGCTGGTCAATAAGATATACGCATTCGTCAAGCTCGTATATTAAATAAGTATTGAACAAATTCCCCTTAAACTTACTGTTTTTAAAATCTATTTCCTGTTGTTTTTTATTTTTAGCGTATAAATATGACTCATAATTTTCTACACTCGGCAGACGACTATCGTCCGTTACCGTCAAATAATTAACTTTGTCAGTACCTATATAATCACTCAACCGCACGTCATTGGTTATTTCAAACGATTTTGATTTCTCTTCATTTTTCAATTCCGTTTCAAAAGATTTTTCATTTACCGCAACACGATTTTCATTAATTTGCGTAAAGCTCTCCTGTTCAACTGACGGTATCGCCTTAATTAAATCAGCAAACGACAACTCGTTTTTTGACTTTGATTCAGTTTCAGCAGTAACCTCACTCCCCGCAACAAAAGTCTGTTTTGTTTCCCGTGAATTATTGTCGTTTACGACAAACACCGCAGCTTTCGCCGTTCCATCGAGTATTGCGGAAATCACACCGTAAACTGCACTGAAAACGCGTTTATCATCCATAAAACGCACTTCCGTCTTATTAGGATGCACGTTTACGTCAACAAAACCGTACGGAACTTCTAAATTCAATACATAAAACGGGTATTGGCGCTTCATTGCATAACTCGAATAAGCTACGTTAATCGCGTTTGATACCGTATTACTTGAAATAAATCTTCCGTTTAAGAACAAACTCTGGTAAGTTTTATTAGATTTGAAAAAGTTTTGGTTACCTATATATCCGTAAATATGAAAACCGTCTTTCACTGCGTCTATTTTATAGCATTCTGAAAGCACTTTAGCACCGTAAACCTGCGCAACCGCTTCTTCAAGTCCGCCCCCGAAAGACTGCAGACAGAGCTTGCCGTCCGAAAAATATTTGAAAGATATATCTGAACAACACAAAATATATCTCGAAACCAAATTGGTAATTTCACTCTCTTCTTTCTTGTCCGCACGCATAAATTTAGCGCGCGCTGGAGTATTGAAGAACAGATTTCTGACGCAAATTACGGTACCGCACTCCAATGCGGCAGGCAAAATTTCACCTATCTCTCCGCCGTCGCATGCAATTTTATACGCCTGATTACCTTCGGTAACGGAAATTATTTCAACTTTGGCAACCGAAGAAATGCTCGCAAGAGCTTCGCCCCTGAATCCGAGCGTAGTTATAAATTCAAGGTCGTCAGCATTGGAAATTTTGCTCGTCGCGTGCGGTAAAAACGCGTCGTGCAAATCTTCTCTGTCTATGCCCGAACCGTTATCGATTACCTTAATAAGGTCTTTGCCGCCGCGTTCGATATGAATTTCGATTTCCGTTGCGCCCGCGTCGATACTGTTTTCAACCAATTCTTTAACAACCGAATAGGGTTTATCTACCACTTCCCCCGCGGCAATTCTGTTATAAATACTGCTTGAAAGAACGTTTATTTTTTTCATTGTTTCACCTTGTCAACCAAGTCGCCAACCAACATAAACGCTTGCATGGGCGAGAGATTGTTCATATCCACTTCAAGCAGAATTCTTTCCACTTCGCTTTTTTGTTCGGGTTCTTCATCGTACGGTTCCGCAACCTTCACTTCGCCGCGTTCAACCGATTTGAGAATTGCTTTGGCCCTGTCAGTAACCGCGTCAGGCACGCCCGCAAGTGACGCAACCTCAATACCGAAACTACGGTTCGCTCCGCCGCGCATTATCTTACGCAGAAAAACGACCTGTCCGTTAAGCTCTTTTACGGCTATTTTGTAATTCTTTATTCCGTCGATTTTGTTCTCTAATTCCGTAAGTTCATGGTAATGCGTAGCAAACAGAGTTCGCGCGCCTATGTTTTGGGTTATATATTCAAGCACCGCCCAGGCAATACTCAATCCGTCGTAAGTAGACGTTCCCCTGCCCACTTCGTCCAATATGAGCAGACTGTTTTTAGTCGCGTTCTGAATTATAGACGCGACTTCTATCATTTCAACCATAAACGTACTTTGGTCGGAAATAAGGTTATCGCTCGCACCAACGCGGGTAAAAACTCTGTCTGTAAGCGGAATTTGCGCAAATTTTGCGGGAACGAAACAGCCTAAATGCGCCATAATAGTAATGATGGCAACCTGACGCATATAAGTGCTTTTACCCGCCATATTCGGCCCCGTAATTATCATAGTTCTGTTTTCGCCACCGTCCAACAGCACGTCGTTGGGTACGAATTTTTCTTTGGATATTTTTTCTACTACTGGATGCCGACCCTCTTTTATAACGAGCGGCGCGCCGTCGTCAACTATTTCTGGACGCACGTACTTGCCCGCTTTTGCAATTTCAGCGAACGAAACGAGCAAATCCAACCGCGCTATGGCAGACGCGGTTGATTTAAACTTATCTATATACCCGAGCAAAGTATTTTTTATCTGCGAGTATATTTCATTTTCAAGTTTTAATGAAAGCTCTCCGCTTGACAAAATCTTATCTTCAAGTTCCTTCAACTCGTCGGTAATAAACCGCTCGGCGTTAGCCACGGTCTGCCTGCGCTGATAATGCAAAGGAACTTTATCGACGTATGATTTCGATACTTCTATATAATAACCGAATATTCTGTTATAGCTTATTTTAAGCGTTCTTATACCCGTAGAATCCCGCTCGCGGGCTTCCATTTCAAGTATTATTTTTGCCCCGTTGGTAACTATCGAACGCAATTCGTCAAGCTGAGCGTTAAATCCTTGCTTGATAAAACCGCTCTCTTTCATTCCGCTCTGTCTTTCGATTTTACCTATAGTTATCGCACTGTCTATAAGCGAAGTTACTTCGGAAAGGTCGCACAAATCGTTTAAAATGTCGGTTATTGCCGCAGATTTAAAACCCGTCAAACCGAATTTAATATTGGGAATAACCGAAAGCGACGAAGCAAGATTCAGACAATCCTTCGGCGTAATGGTATTACTGCTTATTTTTCCCGCAATTCGCTCTATATCCTTTATTTCTTTAAGCATTTCGGCAACGTTAAGCCTTGCCACCGTCGCATCGAAAAGCTCCTGTACCCCGTCAAGACGGTAATCGATTGCTTTTTTATCGTAAAAGGGATAAATAATGTTCGCGTTCAGATACCTTGCACCCATAGCCGTTTTCGTTTCGTCCAAAACCCAGCTTAAACTTCCGTAACGGGCACCGCCGTTTAAAGTCTTAGTTATCTCGAGATTTCTGAGCGCAGTAGTATCCAACGTCATAAATTTTTCATTTACGATAAATTTTATGCCGTCGATATTTTTAAGCGCGTGCATCTGGGTTTCTTTAAGATATTCTATAAGCGCGCCCGACGCACATATAGCTCTTTTCCTACCGGCTACGGAAAACGCGTCTAAAGTTACGGCGTTAAACTGACTTAAAAGCGTACGCTCAGCCGCAGCATACCCGAATGCCCACGCAGGATAGCTTGAAAATTTAGGCAAAATACCGCGCGTTATTTCAGGTAAATCTTTAACCGCAAACAACATTTCGTCGTTAGAGATTATTTCCTTTACGTCAAGAACACACATCTGTGCAACGCATTTTTTTACGCTCTCAACCCCGCCGAACTCTACGGCAGTAAGCTCACCCGTAGTTATATCCGCCCACGCAAGCGCAACGCCTTCGTCGTTTTTATACACGCACGCAATAAAGTTGTTCGCCCGCTCGTTTAAAGAATCGTCGGATATCGTTCCCGCGGTAACGACTCTTACCACGTCGCGCGCAACGATGCCTTTTGTCTGAGAAGGGTCTTCGAGCTGTTCGCACACGGCAACTTTTTCACCGCAAGCAACGAGTTTGCTTATATAGGAATCCGCCGCGTGAAAAGGCACGCCGCACATAGGCGCACGCTGTTCAAGCCCGCAATCTCTGCCCGTAAGAGTCAAATCAAGCAATTCCGAACCCCTTACAGCATCGTCGAAAAACATCTCGTAAAAGTCGCCGAGCCTGTAAAATATAATGCAATCCTTATATTTTTCCTTGATTTTAACCCAATGCTGCATCATTTGTGAGAGTGCCATAATTTTACCCTTTTATTAAACGATTTTTCCCGTAAGCGATATCCCGTTTGCGCTTTCCACGAAAATATTCAAAAATTCGCCTGTTACGTCTTTTTCACTCTTGAAATACGCCATTCTGCCGTATTCGTCCCTGCCAAGATACAGACCTTTTTTCGCGTCGTAATCTTCGCAGAGAACTTCAACCGTTTTACCGACGTATTTTTCAGACTGCGCGCGCGTTTGCGCGTTTACTAAAGCGATAAGCTCCATAATTCTCGCTTTTGAAACTGCGGTGGGAACTTGTCCGTCCATTTTTGCCGCGACCGTGCCGTCCCGTTTGGAATATACAAAAGAGAACGCCGACGAAAAGCCTACAGTCTTTACAAGATTTAAAGTCGCATTAAAATCTTCGTCCGTTTCATTAGGGAAACCGACAATCAAATCGGTCGTAATAGCACAATCGGGAACATATTTTTTCAGAACTTCAACCTTTTTTAGGTACTCTGCGGAAGTGTAACGCCTGTTCATCGCCTTTAAAACAGAATCCGAACCGCTTTGCACGGGCAAATGCACGCATTTGCATATTTTTGGATTTACCGCAATTACTTTGACCAACTCTTCCGAAAAATCTTTGGGGTGACTGGTCATAAAACGCAACCTGAATTTGCCTTCTATCGACGCGATTTTGTTTAAAAGTTCGGGGAAAGTCAAATCGTCGGTACCGTTTGCATAAGAATTTACGTTCTGCCCCAAGAGAGTTATCTCTTTATATCCCAAAGCAATGAGTTCGCGACATTCCTTTAAGATATCTTCGGAACGGCGGCTGCGTTCGCGACCGCGCACGTAAGGAACTATACAGTAAGTACAAAAATTATTGCAACCGTAAGTAATATTCACCCATGCGTTAGGATAGCTCGTTCTTAAAGCCTTGCGCTCTTCATAAACCTTTCCGTCATCGTCGAGTATTTCTATTACCGCCTTTTTGTCCGATTGTTTCTTTGAAATATAGTCTTTCAGTTTCCCCAGATTATGAGTACCGAAAATTATATCCACGAAAGGGAATTTTTCTCGCAGATTTTCCGCTTTACCCATCTGTTGCGTAAGACAACCGCCAACGGCGATTATCATATCCCTTTTTGCCGCTTTTAATTTTTTAAGCATACCGATATTGCCGAAAGCGTGATTTTCAGCGTTCTCGCGTATACAACAGGTATTGAAAACCGCAATATCCGCATCTTCTATTCTTTCGCAACTTTTGTACCCGAGTTCGGAAAGAATGCCCGCGATTTTTTCCGATTCATGCACGTTCATTTGGCAACCGTAGGTTGTTACGTGATAAAACTTATCCATATACCACCTAATTATATAATTTTTCGCAAAATTTTTCAATAAAAATTGCAACAATTATTTAAATTTATAAATACTAATTGCGATGACGAAGTTTTTTAAAATAACGCTGATAATATTTTTAAGTATTGCAATAATCGCACTTGGCTGTTTTATAAGTTATGCGATAATAACAAAAGACGCCGTTTTAAATCACGATAAACTGTTAAAACCGGGACAGAGTATAACTATTCTCGACGCGGACGGCAACGAAATTGCAAACGCGTCTACGGTAAGTAAACATAAGAGCGTTAAGCTGGAAGATTTAAGCGAAGATTGCAAAAACGCTTTCATTGCGTCCGAAGACAGGAATTTTTACCGCCATAGCGGACTGAATTACGGAAGAATGATAAAAGCGGCTTTTAAAAATCTTGCCGCCGGTTCGTTCAAAGAAGGCGCGTCAACCATAAGCCAACAGCTTATAAAAAACACCCACCTTTCGCAAGACAAGACGCTCAGAAGAAAGTTAAACGAAATACGCCTTACCAAACAGCTGGAACAAGCCTACTCCAAAGACGACATACTCGAAATGTATCTCAACACCATTTACTTCGGACACAACTGTTACGGGTTACAGAGCGCGGCGGAATTTTACTTTGACAAAAAAGCAGAAAATCTTTCATTGACGGAGAGCGCGACTTTAGTCGGACTTTTAACTTCACCGAATAACTACTCGCCGTTCAAAAACCCCGAAAAAAGCCTGAAAAAGAGAAATTTAGTATTAAAAAGTATGCTTGAGTGCAAATTTATTGACGAAAACGAGTATTCTCAGGCAATAAGCGAGCCGTTAAACGCTAAAAAAACGCAAAATAAAGGAAAGTTTTCAGATTATATCGGAGCAGTTTTCGACGAACTGGAAGAACTTAATTTAAACGCCTACGATTTAGCACGCGGATGCACCGTAAAAACTTTTTTAAATGCAGAGCTTCAAAACTATTTAAACCAATTAAGCTACGACTGTGACAATGCAGTAATCGTGACGGACAAGGACGGCGGCGTAAACGCTTACAAATCAACGATTAGCGGAGCAAAAAGACAACCGGGGTCAACAGCAAAACCTACTTTCGTTTACGCACCCGCAATCGAAGAAAAGATTTTGCAACCGCATACCCGTATTCTCGACGAAAAAGTAGACTTTAACGGCTATTCCCCCGAAAATTTCGATAAAAAATATCACGGATACGTGAGCGCGACCGATAGCCTTAAATACAGTTACAACGTACCCGCAGTAAAAACGCTTAACGCACTCACCATAACCACGAGCGAAAAATATCTTACGAAAATGAATATTGCACTTGAAGACGACGAAAAAAACTTATCGCTCGCCCTCGGCGGAATGAAGTACGGACTGGATATAAAAAGCATTGCCGACTGCTACTCGGTATTTCAGAGCGGCGGCATTTACTCTCCGTCAAGATTTATAAAGGAAATAAAAACGAGCGACGGCAAAACGGCTTATTCTTTTGAAAAATCGCAGAGCCGCGTATTTTCACAGGGTACCTGCTCCCTTATGAACGGTATGTTGTTGCAAACGGCAAAGGACGGAACAGCAAAAAAGCTTGGCTCGTTAAACTATGAAGTAGCCGCGAAAACGGGAACTTGCGGAACGGAAGAAGGCAACACAGACGCTTACGCAATCGGGTACACTTCCGAACATTGCATAGGCGTATGGTTGGGCGACGCAAATAATAAAAAATTAAATATAACGGGCGGCGGCGATGCCTGCACACGCTTAAAATCAATTCTGGAAAGCCTTTACAGCGACCATTCTCCGCAAAAACTCGATACAGAATCGGGCACGATCACTGTTGAAATAGATGCCGAAGAATACTATTCCAACAATAAAATACTTCTTGCCGACGAGATTTCGCCCAAACTCAACAAGCTGACCGTTAAAGTTTTACAGGGAAACGAACCCAAAGAAAAAAGTACCGCTTTTTCAAATCCCGAAATAAAAACTCCGTCCATAAAAGCGGACGGAAAGGGCGTGAAAATATCATTATGTCAGACAAAGTACTATGCATATTTGATAAAACGCTATAAAAACAACGATTTTAACGTAATTTATGACGGAAAATGGACGGAAAGCATACGAGATAATCCCGAAGAAGGCTCTTACACCTACACCGTAACGCCATATTATTTAAACGGTGAAAACAAAATTTTCGGAAAAGAAATCTCTTTACCGAGCGTCAACGTGTCAAATAGCGGCGGCTCGCCGCAAATAAAAATCCCCGACATTGCGGGGAAAGATTGGTTTAATTTATAACTGAACCACTTCAAGAGTTGCCATTGCATCTTCAATAAGCTTATCCACTTCAAGTTTACTTTCTTCTTCAAGCACGCTTTTTAACGAAGGCTTTATTACGGGGTGCTTGGGTAAAAATACGGTGCAACAATCTTCGTAGGGACGTATGGAAATTCCAAACGCACCGATAGCCATACTCCTTTCGATTATTTCATCCTTATCGAATCCGCACAGCGGGCGTAGAACCGGCAGATTTTCCACGACGGAGTTTGAAGAAGTCATACCTTCTACTGTCTGACTTGCAACCTGACCAAGACTTTCGCCCGTAATCAGGCATTGCGCTCCGCATTTTTTCGCAACTCTTTCGGCAAGCCGCATCATAAACCTGCGCAAAAGCGTAACCATATACTCACCGTTGCATTTTTTATGAATTTCTTCCTGAATTTTAGTAACTGAAACAATATTCAGCTTCGTTCCGCACGAATATTTAGCCAAAACTTCGGCAAGCTCAACCACTTTATCCCGCGCCTGCATATTCGTATAAGGATAGCTGTGAAAATGAATACAGTCAATCTGCATTCCCCTTTTTGCAATCATATGTCCGGCAACCGGGCTGTCTATCCCGCCGGAAATAAGTAACATTCCCTTACCCGAAGTCCCCACGGGCATACCGCCTGCACCTTTAAAAAATTCGTTGAACACGAGAGCTGTTCCGTCTTCACGGATATCAATATTAACCGTAAACGACGGCGAATGCACGTCAACAGAGAGATTTTTGTTCTCAGCAAGAAGTCTTCCGCCTATTTCCGCGCTCAATTGCATAGAATTTAACGAAAAAGACTTATCCGCACGGTGCGTAGAAACTTTGAAAGAGCCGCTTTCAAAGCATACTTGTTGCGCCGCACGATAAATATTTTCAATTTCGGCGGGAACTTTAATTGCAACGCTTAAAGAATGAATACCGAAAACTTTTTTAAGTCGGTTGATAATCTCATCCGTTTCACTCTCTTCAAAAGAATCAACGAGATATCTTCCGCTACGCCTTTTAATTTCGTGCTTTAAGCCTTTGAGCGATTTTTCCATATTCAAAATTAGAACACGCTCGAAATAACCCCTGTTTTTGCCTTTTAAATGAATTTCGGAATATCTTACAATTATTACTTTTTCCATAATTTACGCCATCATAGCCTTTCTGTTTGCCACAACTTTATTTAATATTTCAGCCGCGGCAAGTACTTCTTCTCTCGTGTTTTCCGAACAAAGACTCAATCTTAAAACCCCGTCCGCAACGCTTTCTTCGTAGCCGCAAGCCAAAATCGTACGCGAAAAACGCTTTTTATCGTTTGAAGAACACGCAGAACCCGTGCCGATTAATAAACCGTTATCGTCGCACTCATGCAAAATAGTTTCACCGCGCAAACCTTTCGCACTTACGCTAAGAATATACGGCGAAGAATTTTCACCGGAAATTTTAATAAAAAGCGACTTGTCAAGCTTTTCCCATAAAAGCGAGTTCAATTCGCTTATTATTTTATAATTTTCTGTAATTTGAGTGTATTTTTTAACTGCGGAAAACTCAAAGTTTTTAATACCGAAAACGTTTTCCGTACCGCTCCGCAATCCTTGCCCCTGACCGCCGCCGTAAATATACGGCTTGATTGCAAGATTTTTGCGTTTAATAAGCGCGCCACACCCCTTAACTCCGTTTATTTTATGCGCGCTTATCGTATACAAATCAACGTCGCCACTAAGCTTAAATGGTATTTTGCCAAACGCCTGTACGCCGTCGGAATGAAAAAGACAGTATTTATTTTTAGCTTTAACGGCTTTTGCTATTGATAAAATATCGTTGACCGCTCCCGTTTCGTTATTTACGTGCATAACGGAAACAAGCGAAGTTTTTTCATCGACCAGCTCCGGCAAGCTTTGCTTATCCGCTCCGCCGTCTGCGTTGATTTTCGCATAGCGGATTTCTATACCGCGTTGCTTTAATTCGTTGACGGCAGACAATACCGCAGAGTGTTCACCTTCGGATACGACTACGTTACCGCGTTTTCCGCCGCAGAAAATAGCCTGATTATCGCTTTCCGTACCGCAAGAAGTAAAAATACAGTCAAAATTTTCGGTATTGGCTATCAATGAAACGATATTTTTTCCTGCCGAATTTATTTCCTGCTGTAAACCGTATCCGCCCTTATAAAGGGCGGACGGATTAAAATATTGAGTATATAAGTATTTTTCAGCGGCTTTAACGCACTCACCGTCAGGCTTGGTAGTCGCCGCATTATCAAGATAAATCATTAAATTTCTATAGAACCTTCAAACGACTGCTTAACCGCACCGTCTATTTCCACTTCACCGTTCTGCTCGTACTTGACGAACAAGTCTCCGCCTTTGAGCTTAACGGTTATAATTTCACCGTAGCGGCAACGACCGTTTACTATTGCGGCAACCGCCGCGGCAACCGCCGCCGTTCCGCACGAGAACGTTTCACCGTTTATCTTTGACCAATTGCGCATTTTAACGGTTACGCCGTTTACCACTCTCACACATTCAAGATAGGTATCGGCAGGATATTTGCCGCCATCTATAATTTCCTGACCGAGCGCGTCCATATCTATTTCTTCCACCTTATCGGTAAAAAGTACCAAATGCGGGTTACCGACGTTTACGGATACGCATTTATATTCCTTGCCGCCCACAAAAACCGTTTGAATTTCATTATAAACGGGCTTACCTAAATCCATACTTACCGAACTCGCTTTTTCATTGAAAGAATTGACTTTCAAAGCATTTACGCCGCAACAGCTTTCTATTTTAAGTGTTTCGCCCGCAAGACGGTTATCAAACAGATATTTCGCAACGCATCTGATAGGATTTGCCGCCAAACCGCACTCGCTACCGTCCGGATTGAATATCCTTACTTTTGCGTCGGCAATTTCCGATTTTTCTATCATAACAACGCCGTCAGCACCTATAGCGTAATGCCTGTCAGAGAAGTTAATCGCAAGACTTTCGGGGCAGGTAATTTCACCCTTGAAATTATCGAATACGATATAATCGTTACCCGCGCTGTGCATCTTCGCAAAACCGAGTTTCAATTTGCGTTTTCTCAATGCGTTTATGTCTACAAGTTCGGTATTAAACTCGTTGTATCTTCCCGCAATAACGTCCGCAAGCGCGTTGGTCGTGTCAAGCGAAGTCAAGACGGTAATTCCAAGTAAAATTGCGTGATGGTGCAAACTTATATAGTTCGAAATAGACTCGATATCCGTTTTACCCGTATAAACCACGTAATCTACTTTGCCTTCGTCCATAAGCTTAAATATCTCTTCGTTGGAAGAAAGACGGGCGACTTCGGTGCATTCCAAACCAAGACTTCTTATCGTTTCGGCAGTTCCCTTTGTAGCGTATAAATTCAAACCCAAGTCCGCAAACTTTTTGACGATATTTATAATTTCGGGCTTATCCTGGTCGTTAATTGTAAAGTAAATACCCGCGGACTTCTGTTTGGTAGGGTGTTTCATATTAAAACCTGCCGAAACCAAACCTTTAAACAACGCTTCTTCTATAGTTTTGCCTATACCTAAAACTTCGCCCGTTGACTTCATTTCGGGTCCCAACTGCGAGTTTACGTCGTTGAGCTTTTCAAACGAGAATACAGGCACTTTGACCGCTACGTAAGGAGAATTGGGATAAAGTCCCGTTCCGTAACCAAGCTTTTTAAGTTTTGCTCCCATAAGTATTTCGGTAGCCAAATCAACCATAGGAACGCCCGTAACTTTGGAAATGTACGGAATCGTACGCGAAGCGCGGGGATTTACTTCAATTACGTACAGCTCATTGCGATATATGAGATACTGTATGTTAATAAGCCCCTTGGTCTTTAACGATATAGCAAGTTTCGTTGATACGTCAACTACCTTTTTAAGCATTGCATCGCTCAAATTATAGGGCGGATAAACTGCAATCGAGTCGCCGCTATGAACGCCGGCACGCTCGATGTGCTGCATAATTCCGGGAATAAGCACGTCCACGCCGTCAGAAATAGCGTCTACTTCAAGCTCTGTACCCATTAAATACTTGTCGCAGAGAACGGGGTTTTCTATCTTCTGCGCAAGAATTACGTCCATATAGCGTTCAATATCGTTTTGGGTAAACGCTATAGTCATATTCTGTCCGCCGATTACATACGAAGGACGGAGTAAAACGGGATAACCGAGCTTTTCAGCCGCCGCCACCGCGTCCTGCTTGTTCATTACCGTCAAACCCTTCGGACGGGCGATGCCGAACTGTTCCAAAAGCGCGTCGAATCTCTCTCTGTCTTCAGCCAAATCCACGCTGTCGGCGGGAGTTCCCAAAATTCTTACGCCCTTTTTATCGAGATAGGAACACAACTTTATAGCCGTCTGTCCGCCGAAAGTTATTACTACGCCGTATGGTTTTTCTATATCGAGAACGTTCTGTACGTCTTCGGGAGTCAACGCTTCGAAATACAGCCTGTCCGCAGTATCGAAGTCGGTGGAAACGGTTTCGGGGTTATTGTTGATTATTACTACTTCGTAACCCATTTTCTTCAACGCCCACACGCAGTGAACTGAAGAATAATCGAACTCTATGCCCTGACCTATACGGATAGGACCCGAACCTATAACGACGATGCGCTTTTTCTTGCCGTTTGCGACGAAAGGTTTTGCTTCGTCGTGTTCTTTTTCGTCGTAAGTAGAGTAAAAATAAGGTGTTTGCGCCGCAAATTCCGCACCGCAGGTATCAACCATTTTAAATACGGCATTTCTGTGTGCGGGAAGCTTATTGCCAGAAATTTTACTTAAAGCCCTGTCCGAATAGCCCAGCTTTTTACCGCGCAGATACTGTTCGCGGGAAATAACGCTCTCGGAAATTTCACTTTCGTACGCGGCTAAATTTTTGAGTTTATTCAAGAACCATCTGTCAATTTTAGTAATTTCGAAAATTTCGTCCAGACTTATTCCGCGCTTAATCGCCTGATATACCACGAACAATCTTTCGTCGGTTAATTCGGACAGTCTTGAATGAATTTCTTCGTCAGAAAGAGCGGCTATTTTAGGTAAATTGAGCGTATCGGTGGAAATTTCTGCGCCGCGGACGGCTTTCATTATAGCCATTTCAAAGCTCGTACCTATAGCCATTACTTCGCCCGTTGCCTTCATTCTGGTGCCGAGCGTTCTCTGCGCGTAAAGGAATTTATCAAACGGCCATTTTGGAAGCTTTATAACTACGTAGTCCACGGTAGGCTCGAAGCAAGCGTAAGTTTTGCCCGTTACGTCGTTTTTAATCTCGTCGAGTGTATAACCGAGAGCAATTTGCGTCGTAACCTTTGCTATAGGATAGCCCGTAGCCTTAGACGCAAGCGCAGAAGAACGCGAAACGCGGGGGTTTACTTCTATTACCGCATATTCGAACGAATCGGGATTGAGCGCGAACTGACAGTTACAGCCGCCTTCTATTTTAAGCTCCGTAATGATATTGAGCGCGGCGGTGCGCAACATCTGATATTCTTTATCGGAAAGAGTTACCGCAGGCGCAATTACTATCGAATCTCCCGTATGAATACCTACGGGGTCGAAGTTTTCCATCGAGCAGACGGTAAGAACGTTACCCGCGCCGTCGCGCAAAACTTCAAACTCGATTTCCTTCCAACCGCCGATATACTTTTCGATTAAAACCTGCGTTATGGGCGAAAGCATAAGCCCGTTATTGGAAATCAGTCTCAGCTCTTTTTCGTCGTAAGCAACGCCGCCGCCCGCGCCGCCGAGAGTGTACGCAGGGCGCACGATTACGGGATAACCTATATCTTCCGCAATTTTGACGCACTCTTCAACCGTGTAAGCTATGTCCGAAGGAACGCAGGGCTGATTTATTTTTTGCATCGTTTCCTTGAAAAGCTCGCGGTCTTCGGCGCGGTCTATCGATTCGAGATTTACGCCGATAAGTTTAACGCCGTGTTCTTCCAAAAAGCCGCTTTTGGCAAGCTGGCAACCCAAAGTAAGCCCAGTCTGTCCGCCGAGCGACGCCAAAAGACTGTCGGGCTTTTCCTTTAAAATAATTCTTTTAAGAGTGTCCACGGTAAGCGGCTCGAGATAAATTTCATCCGCAAGAGCCTTATCGGTCATTATCGTAGCGGGATTACAGTTGCAAAGCACTACGTTTACGCCCGCCGCCTTCAGGACGCGGCAAGCCTGTGCGCCGGCATAGTCGAATTCTGCCGCCTGACCTATAACGATAGGTCCCGAACCTATAACGAGTACTTTTTTAATTTCTTCTCTCTTAGGCATTGAACTTATTCTCCCTTACGTTTTTTATGAATTTATCGAAAAGAAACACCGCGTCACGCGTTCCGCCGCACGATTCAGGGTGGAATTGCACGGTAAAAGCGTTAAGGTGCGGGTAATCCACGCCTTCGCAAGTACCGTCGTTTACGTTCACGAAACTAAGCTCTCCCTTACCTTCAAGGCTTGAAGAAATTACTTCGTAACCGTGATTCTGACTTGATACGTAAACTCTGCCCGTAAACAGATTTTTAACGGGTTGGTTTGCACCGCGATGTCCGTATTTCATCTTTTTCGTTTTTCCGCCCATTGCAATGGCGAAAAGCTGATGACCGAGACATATTCCGAAAATAGGTAATTTACCTGCAATCTTTTTGATATTTTCAATAACTACCACGTTTTCGGCGGGGTCGCCGGGACCATTGGTAAGCATAAGCCCCTGCGGGTTAAGCGCAAGAATTTGTTCTGCGGTATAATAAGCGGGAACTTTTATACAATAGCAACCGCGCTTTAAAAGTTCGCGGATTATATTATTTTTTGCCCCCAAATCCCAGACTACAATTCTTAAACCGTCGGGTTTACCGAAATACTCGACTTCATCGCAAGTTACCGCTTTCACCGCGTTTTCTATTTTATAAGAATTCAATTCGGAAAAATCGGCAAGCGGTTTCGAAGTTATCGCGGCATTCATAACGCCCGTTTCGCGCACTATTTTCGTAAGCTCGCGCGTATCGATGCCGTAAAGACCTATTACGTTATTTTTCTTCAAAAAATCATCGAGCTTCCCTTCACTTCTGAAATTGGAAGGCTCGTCGCATTTTTCCCTGACGATATACGCGGAAACCCAAGATTTTTTGCTCTCAGCGTCGGCGGACATAGTGCCGTAATTGCCTATAAGCGGAAAAGTCTGCGTAACGATTTGTCCGTAATAGCTGGGGTCGGTAAGCGTTTCCACGTAACCCGTCATTCCCGTAGTAAAGACGAGTTCGCCCGTCACGTCGCCTTCCGCACCGAAACGAACGCCCTGAAAGGTTTTTCCGTTCTGTAACGTTAAATAAGCCTTTTTCATTCAATCACCTTTAAATATTTTATCCTGAATTAAAAGAAAGACTGATTTAAAAAATAAATCAGTCAATCGAAATCAAATTATTAAAACGGACGTATTCGCCGATATGCAAACCGACGCTGAAAGTAGAATTATACGCGGCAAAAGCCTTGTTTTTCAAAAATAATTCTTTCATAATTCCGTAACCTTATAAATTATATAACGGCTCGGATTTTAAGTCAAGCGTTTAATATAAAATTGTTATAAAATTATATTCCTGTAAATCTCTTCGTATCCGTCTCCAATCGGGATAGAATTGCGCCATTAGATTATAAAAATTTTGAGAATGGTTATGGTAAAGGATATGGCACAGCTCGTGTACGATTACGTAATCGGCAATATACTCGGGCAACGAAAACAACTTATAGTTAAAAATAATTTCGTTCCTGCCGTTACAACAGCCCCAGCGCGAACGGTAATTTCTGAACGATATTTTAGTCGGGTAAAGAGAAGTTTTTATGCAAAACTCTTCCACTCTTTGCAAAAATGCGGAAGAAAAATTATCCATAAAAAGTTTTTGTACGCTCTTTATATTTTTAACGGAAACGCCCGTATCGCAAATTTCGTTTTTCTTTGCGCCAACTGTCAGCGGTAAAATTTCACCGCGAACGAGTATGGCGGAATAATTTTTTACTGCGGCATATTTAGAATTGCGTCTGTCGTTGAGCAATGTGATTTTTGCTATCCAACCCGCTTTTTCATATAAAAATCTTTCTATTTTTGCTTTCGGAGTACCGTAAGGACAACGAACGGTAATTATATTTTCCTGCGAAACGCTTACGCATAAGCTTCTTCTGGACGAATAGACAATATTATAAATCATTCGATAACCAGCTTTGCTTGTACGCGCAGCTCACCGCAACATCTCCCTTCAACCAAAATCGCGCCGTCGCGCGCTTCACGGTAGAAATCGACTTTGTCGCCGAATTTGCACTGCTTTACGTAAGTAATCTGGAAAGATTTCAAGTGCTTATCTTTAAATTCTTCCACGGAAATTACGTCCATTACGTAATCGGCGTATTTGGTATTATTTGCGTGAAAATAATGGTCGTAATCGGAATATCGCACCGTTCTCGAGTAAACAGGCATAGCATTTTCCAAAACCGGTAATTTCCACGCTTTGAAATCTACGCTTCTCTCAATATTATATCCGTCGAAAAACCCATCTGCAAAAAACGCACTCGTGGGCTTTATTTCAAAAGTTTCCGTGTCCACCATACACCAGCGCGACGACGCAACGCCAACCTTTTCGCCGTTTACGAAAAGCTCGAAATCTCGTAAAAAAATTATCTTGCCGGTTTTTAAAGGCCAGGTATGAATTTCAAGCTTATCTCCGAGCTTTACAGGCTTTTCAAAATCAAAATACCAGTTGGAAATTATAAAGCCAAGATTTTTATACTTAATATCTTCATAACCAAACCCCAGCTCGTCCGCCGAAAGGCATGCACTTTCTTCCATAAAAGACAGTAAAGCCGAAGGTTTCAAATTGTCGTAAGCATCTGCATCGGTATATTTTACGTCATAAAATTTTTTATGTCTGTACATTTCGCCACCAAGATTTTTTATAAATTTTAGCGCATTTTGACCCAAAAGTCTATCAAAATTATAAAAAAACAACAATTATGTGTGACATAGTACTATTTATAATTTTAAAACTATTGACTTTGCAACTGCAAAAGTGGTAAAATATAGTAAAGTCAAGGAGATTATACCGTGGACGACGAAATTAAAAAAGTTGATGAAACTCAACCCGAAGAAGAAAATAAAAGCGCGATAAGCGCAGACCTTATACGCGGACATATAAACACCATTATTCTTCGCACTCTGTATGAAAAAGATAAATACGGTTACGAAATAATGGAAGAAATTGAAAGCAAGAGCCACGGGCAGTATTCGTTAAAACAGCCCACGCTTTATTCCGCTTTAAAAAGATTGGAGAGCCAAGGTTACATAACGGCGTATTGGAAAACAGACGAAGTATCTAACGGCGGCAGAAGAAAATACTACAAGCTGACAGACAGCGGCAAAGAAATAACCGAAAAAAATCAAAGCGAATGGGAATATTCGAGAACGGTAATAGATAGTCTTATTTCGGATAGAAATTTCGATTTTACGCAACCGCCCCCCACTCCCGTTGACTTCAAAATTTTAAAATCTTCCACGTCGCGAGTACCGACTGTAAAAATAGACGACGAAGACAAGCACGAAGAACAATCTATCGTAGAGACAACCAAGCAGGAAATTTCCGAAATTGTTTCCGAATCTCCCGCACCTATACAGGAAGTTGAAACAAAGCCTATAATTGAACCCACTCCGCCCGCTCAGTCCGTTGCCGAACAACCTAAACCCGAACCCATACCGGTTTACAGTCAAGCACCGCAACCAATATATCAGGCAACCCCTGCGGACGAAGAGCGGCGCGCCGCCGAAGAAAGGCGCAGGCACGAGAACTATTTGAGATTGGTTTCTCAACCGATTGCCGAGACGGAAGAAACGCCTACTAATCCCAACTCCGACAATATCGATACGGACAAACTGATTTACAACAGAAAGCCCGAAACGGAGCGAGATTATAAAAACCTTATCGATAATTTGTTCGTAAGAACTGTAAGGCAACAAGTCAAACCCGAACCCAAAGTCGCTATTCACGAAGAGATTGCGGCAACCCAATACCACGACGCAGCAGTAAAAGCCAACGAAGACGGCTTAAAAGTCAACTCTTCGGATAACGTTGTTACGACGGGACGAAAGAAAAAATATATTCGCGGACTTGCGCTTTTAAAGAGCGCGTTGATTGTTGCGGTAGTTTGCTTGGTTGAATTTGCACTCAGCCTTGCATTTAAAGATGCTTTGGGCGTTGAAATAGGTTATCCTATCGTAATACTCACGCTCGGCATCGCACAACTTCTTATATTCGGAATACTCACAACGACCGATTTCGGCAAAAGCACGCGAAAACCCACAAATCAATCGTATTTGACCGCATCTGTAGTGCTTGCAATTATTGCAATTATGATTATTTTCGTAGTATCATTACTTCTGAATGTAAACTTCGCCAATGCAGGCGACGTTGTCGCAAAAATAATATTACCAAGCTTGGTTGCTTTGAATATACCGCTGTTTTCAACGATTTTCTACGTATTAAGCAAATAAAAAGAACCCCCGACGATTTCGTCGGGGGTTAATTCTTTTAAATTATTTTGCGTATTCAGACGCTCTGAATTCGCGTATAACGTTTACTTTAATCTGTCCGGGATATTCAAGCTCGCTCTCTATTTTCTTTGCTATATCCTTTGCAAGGAACATCGTCTGCGCGTCGTCAACCTGCTCGGGTTTTACGATTACGCGCACTTCTCTGCCTGCCTGAATCGCGTAACACTTGTCCACGCCCTTGAAATCAGATGCGATAGCTTCAAGCTTTTCAAGCCTTTTAACGTAGTTTGTACCCGTTTCGCGCCTTGCACCGGGTCTGGCACCCGAAATAGCGTCCGCCGCCGCCACAAGTACCGCCTCAATCGTCTTAGGCTCTACGTCGCCGTGGTGAGCCGCAATTGCATTGATAACGTTATTGCTCTCGCGGAACTTCTTCGCCAAATCTGCACCGAGCTGAATGTGCGTACCTTCCTGCTCGTGGTCAACCGCTTTACCGATATCGTGCAACAAGCCCGCGCGCTTAGCCAAAGTAACGTCCAAGCCGAGCTCCTGAGCCATAAGCCCCGCAAGCTGTGCAACTTCTATCGAGTGCTTGTACACGTTCTGCCCGTAACTCGTTCTGTATTTGAGCCGACCCAAAAGCTTTATAAGCTCGGGGTGAATACCGAAGATACCTACGTCGAACATAGCGGCCTCGCCCGCCTGTTTGATTTCCTGCTCCATCTCTTTTTTAACTTTTTCGACGGTTTCTTCAATCCTTGCAGGGTGAATTCTTCCGTCTGTGATAAGCTTTTCAAGAGAAAGTCTTGCAATTTCGCGCCTTACGGGGTCAAATCCCGAAAGAATTACTACTTCGGGAGTATCGTCTATAATAAGCTCGATTCCCGTCGCGTTTTCTATAGCGCGGATATTTCTGCCTTCGCGGCCTATAAGCCTTGCTTTCATATCGTCGCTGGGCAAAGGAACTACCGAAACGGTAATTTCAGACGCATGGTCTGCCGCGCAACGCTGAACGGCAAGCGAGATTATTTTCTTAGCTTCGTTATTAGCTTCTTCCTTTGCGGTCTGCTCGATATTTCTTACTTGCAAAGCTACGTCGTGACGGGCATCGTCCAATATTTCCGCCGCAAGCTGTTTTCTTGCTTCGTCACGAGTAAGCTGAGAAACTTTTTCAAGCTCCTGAACCATAAGCTCGTGCTGTTGGTTTACCTTTTCCTGCGTTTTCTTTAATTCGTTCTCTCTGTTTAAAAGTTCTCTTTTCTGCTGTTCCAAAGCGTTGTTCTGCTTTAAAATAGCGTCTTCCTTTTTATCGATGTTCTCTTCGCGCTGGGAAAGTCTCTGTTCCTGTTTCTGAAGTTCGACCTTTTTATCCCTGCACTCCTTTTCAAACTCGTTCCTTAATTGCAGTTCCTGTTCCTTTGCTTCTAAAATTGCCTCTTTCTTTAAGGATTTACATTCAAGAGCAGCTTCGTCAATCATTTTTTTGGTTCTGTCCTGAACTGTACCCAATTTTTTATCAATGCTTTTTTGCCGTAAAAATCCACCGACAAAAAACATACCGACAGCAACGAGAACGGCTACGCCCAGACCAATTCCGAGACCGATTTCCGCTCCGCTTGCAAGAAACAGGCTGCTAAATGCCAAAAAGTTCATATAGCCTCCTGATTTTAAAAAATTAAATATACGACCTTCTTACGAAGTAAGTTATATTCTGTATATATTGTACTACTGTATGGAAAAAAAGTCAAATTAATAATTAAAGATTACGATACAAACTCAAAGCATAAAAAAGAGCGGCATATCGCCGCCCCGTTTATTCTATATCGTTTAGCCAAACTGCCGCAACGGCATCGGAAGGCATTCTCCAATCACCGCGCGGCGAAAGAGCTACTGAGCCTATCTTTACACCGTCGGGCATGCACGAACGTTTGAATTGTTGGGCAAAAAATCTTTTGTAAAAGTTTCTAAGCCATTTTTCAATCGTTTCTTTATCGAAAGCGTCTTTAAAAGCCTTTTCCGCCAAGAATTTAACTTTTTTAGGCGCAAAACCGTACCGAATAGCGTAATAAAGGAAAAAATCGTGCAGAACGTAAGGTCCTACCAAATCTTCGGTTTTCTGTACTATTTCGCCGTTTTCGGGCGGAAGAAGCTCGGGAGATATTTCAGTATTCAAAATATCCTTTAAAACTTTTTCAACCGCACCGCCGTATTTTTCGCTTTCGTATCTTACGAGATACTTTACCAAGGTTTTAGGCACAGACGAATTGACGCAGTACGACGACATATGGTCGCCGTTATAAGTAGCCCATCCGAGCGCAAGCTCGCTTAAATCGCCCGTACCGATAACCAATCCTTTCAAATCGTTTGCCATATCAAATAACACGAGCGTTCGCGTTCTTGCCTGCGCATTCTCGTAAGTAACGCTCCTGTCGTCTGGGTCGTGACCGATATCTTTAAAGTGCCTTTTAACGCTTTCGCTTATGGAAACTACTTTTCCCGTAACGCCGAGAGCGTCTATAAGCTTAAGCGAATTATTTTTAGTTTTTTTCGTCGTACCGAAACAAGGCATTGTCACGGCTACGATATCCTTCAAATTCTTGTTTAACGCCTTAAAAGCGCGAACGGTGACGAGTAAAGCAAGCGCACTGTCCAGCCCGCCCGAAACGCCTATAACCGCCGTCTTTGAATTGCTGTGTTTAAGCCGCTTTTCAAGACCTTTTTGTTGCATAGTGAGAATAAGTTCGCATCTTTCCTTTACACCATTTTCGGGTATAAACGGCGTTTTAGAAAATTCTCTGGCAAGTTCAAATTCTTCGCTTTGCGTTTTAAAAGGAATTTGCAAATATTCTTCACTGTCGGCAAAATACCCGTTCGCGGTTTTTCTGCGTTCGCTTTCAATCAATTCAACGTCAATTTCGCCGTACAATAATCCGTTTTCAAACAATTTACTTTCGGCAAGTAATGACCCGTTTTCGCAAATTAAATTATGTCCCGCAAACACCAAATCGGTAGTGCTTTCGCCGTCGCCAGCGTCGCAATATATATAACCGCAAATTTGTTTTGCCGATTGCGTCTTTACTAAATTTTTTCTGTATTCCGCCTTCCCCACCGTTTCGTTACTGCAGGAAAGATTTACGATAATATTTGCCCCCGCCATAGCGTGAGATACGGACGGCGAGCAAGGCGACCACAAATCTTCGCAGATTTCTGCGGCTACCGTAAACGCCGGGCAGTCTGCGGCTTTAAAAATATATTTAGTGCCAAAGTAAACTTCTTCCTGTCCGCACAGAGAAATAAGAGAAAAATCGCCTACGGACAAAGCGGAAGAAAAATGTCTTTTTTCGTAAAATTCGCCGTAGTTAGGCAGATGCGTTTTAGGAATAACGGCAAGTATATTCCCGTCGTTAATCGCAACGGCACAGTTATAAAGCCTGCCTGCTACCGCAACGGGCGCACCCACGAATACGAGAGTTTTAATTCCTTTGGTTGCAGAGCAAATCTCGCCCAGTGCCTTTTCACACGCTTTAATAAGAGCGATTTGTCCGAACAGGTCGCCGCAGGTATAGCCGCATAAACAAAGCTCGGGAAAAACAGTAAGCTGACTGCCGTTTTTCGCGCTTTCACGCACGGCTTTTATAATATTTTGAGTATTAAAATCTACGTCGGCAACCCTTATTTCGGGAGTTGCCGCGCAAACTTTTACGTAACCGTAATTCATATTTATTCGGCGTTAATCGATTTTTTGAACGCGTCCCTTATTTTATTTTCTATTTCCGCTTTCAATTCGGGGTTAGCCTTTAAATGCTCGCGCAGTTTTTCGCGACCCTGAGCGATTTTTTCTTCATTATAGTTAAACCAACTGCCGCTCTTCGTCAAGATGCCGTATTCAACACCCAAATCCATAAGGCAACCTTCCTGCGAAATGCCTTCGCCGTAAATAATATCGAATTCTGCTACCTTGAACGGGGGCGCGAGCTTGTTTTTAACTATCTTGCACTTTGTTCTGTTACCGATAATGCCGCCGTCTGATTTAAGCGCGTCGGCTTTTCTTATATCAAGACGGAGCGATGCAAAATACTTTAACGCCTTGCCGCCGGGAGTAGTTTCGGGATTGCCGAACATTACGCCGACTTTTTCACGGAGCTGGTTAATAAATATTACGCTCGTTTTGGAACGGTTGGTAATCGCCGTAAGCTTACGAAGAGCCTGCGACATAAGTCTTGCCAGAAGTCCGACGTGAGTATCGCCCATATCACCTTCGATTTCCGCCTTAGGCGTCAAAGCGGCAACCGAGTCTATTACGATAATATCAACCGCACTGGAACGGACGAGCGATTCGCAAATATCCAACGCCTGTTCACCGGTGTCCGGTTGCGACAAATAAAGCTCGTTGGTATCAACACCCAAAGCGCGAGCATATTGCGCGTCAAGCGCGTGTTCCGCATCGATAAACGCGGCAACGCCGCCCTTCTTCTGCGTTTCGGCTATGATATGCAACGCAACGGTAGTTTTACCAGAAGATTCGGGTCCGAAAATTTCCATAATTCTGCCGCGCGGCACACCGCCTATACCCAAAGCCAAATCGAGAGAAAGACAGCCGGTGGGAATTACTTCAAGCTCGGTGCTTACTTTGGTATCGCCGAGTTTCATAATCGCGCCCTTTCCGTACTGTTTCTCAATCATTGCGATTGTCGAATTGAGTGCCTTTAATTTTTCTTCGTTCATCTTTATATCTCCAAATTATTTTATCTTTTTGAATGCCGCAAACAAGGCAAAATTAATTCCCGTTTGCGTAATATCGTTCCGCGAACCTTTAAGATTAAATTCGTAAACGGAAGTACCGTCCGCAGTCGCAACACCGATATATACCAGTCCGACGGGCTTTTTAGTATTGTCCGATTTAGGACCTGCAATACCAGTGGTTGAAACGGCTACACCGCACAATCCCGTGGCTAGCAAACCTTCCGCCATTTCCGCGGCGGTCTGCCCCGAAACCGCGCCGTACCTTCTTAAAGTTTCCGTATTTACGCCAAGACGCTTAATTTTGGATTCGTTGGCGTAAGTGTTTAACCCTTCGACGTACACTTCGCTTACGCCCGATATATCCACCAACTTCTTAGCTATTCCGCCACCCGTAAAGGACTCCGCAACGCTTATTTTCAGCCTTCTCAACTTTAACAGTTGCACGAGTTTTTCTGCAAGCGTGTTTTCGTCCAAAGAATAGATATAACCGTTTAAAACGCTTACGCCCGCACGCATAGCCTTATCGAATTCGGTTTTAGGAATATTTACGTTATAAACGAGTTCAATCACGCAATCGCCGTATTTTTCCGTGGCGTTTACGCTTATATCGGCGCAAGCTGATTTGATTTGTGAAATTGCGTCGTTTATTAAGAGATTAGGCGCACCTATCGTTTTAATATAAGCCCTTTCATAATTCGCCGAATATTTTTTATTTAGAACAGCGCAAATATCTTCTATAAGCAACCTGTTAGTACAGTCGGAAAATAGCATGAACGCCGTTAAATCTTGCGCGGTGTATATATTTAATTCACTGAATTCACCGCCGCGCTCCGCAGTAACGAAACCTTTAATCGTATTTTCCATTGCTTTCGGACAATAAATCACGATATTTTCGTAATTTTTCAACGCGTCGGAAAGCGCGAAAGTTATTTCCCACGAATCGTCGTATGCAACGCAAAGCACTTTATTGAAATAGTATCCGCGCGACGCGCAACCTGCGGTAATTTCGCTTATACCGTCGTAATCGCAAATTTTTTTATTACGAAAAAAAACGAGACAATTTTTACCGCTTTTCTCTCTTTCGCCAATGTTCATTTTTTAAGCACTTCTCTGTTCCTGACCAAATAATTTACGCCCGAAATCACCGTAAGCAACACCGAAACGGCAAAGCAAGCGAGACCGACGTAATTAATTATAACGCCAGCGAGATGGTCGGTAAGTTCGGCAACGCCCGCGCCGACGAGCAAAACCACGAGCGCAATATCCTGAAATACAGTTTTATATTTACCGAAAATATCAGCCGCAATAACGGAGCCTGCACTTGCCGCAACCATTCTGAAACCGCTAACTATTATTTCACGCGCAAGAATAACCGCAACACCGCAACCCGCTACAATCAAAGCCCATTCTCCGAGATTTGCGGTAAAAATCTGCGGAACGGTAAGCATAATTACCAAAGCCGACAGTACGAGCACTTTATCCGCAATGGGGTCTAAAAACTTGCCGAGATTAGTTACGAGATTGTATTTTCTGGCTATTTTCCCGTCGAATAAATCCGTAAGACATGCGATACCGAAAACAGCAAGCGCGACGAAATAATGCGCCGTAAACTGCAAGTAAAAAAACAGAATAAAAACGGGTATCATTACCATTCGGCTTATAGTCAACTTATTTGGCAAATTCATCACGCCTTTGCCCGCGGCAAATTTATACGCTCTGCTCTCTTTGTCAATTTGATTTTCGTTCATAAAGAATAATCTCCCGTGCGCCCGTAAAGGTCGTACGCATCGCTTTTTTCGATAATAACTTCGTAATATTTTCCCTGTTCTGCAAAATCGGCGTTGAAATACACTTTTCCGTCTATTTCGGGTGCCTGAAAATACGCTCTGCCAACAAAACAGTTTTTTTCGTAATCTATTCCGTCGCAAAGCACCCGTAACGCCATTCCTACGCGCTCAGCAAGTTTTTCCGCAGAAATTTTTTGCTGTAAGGAATACAGCTCTTTTACTCTCCGCTTTTTCTCGGCGTATGGAACTTGTCCTTTTAGCTTATACGCCGCCGTGTCCGGCTCGCGCGAATAAGCGAAAAACCCGCAATTATCCAAACGCGCTTCTAAAAGGAAATCTTTTAAACCTTCAAACTGTTCTCCGGTTTCGGAAGGAAAGCCCGCAATGAAAGTCGAGCGTATTGCAATTTCGGGAATTTCACGCCTTAACTTTGCGATAAGGTTTAAATATTTTTCTCTGCCGACAGGTCTGTTCATCTGCTTCAAAACACCGTCTTCGCTGTGCTGTAAGGGGATATCGAGATATTTTATTATTTTAGGGTTGTCCCGAATTTCCGCTATAAGCTCGTCGTCTATCATATCGGGATAACAGTATAATAATCTTACACTATTAATGTTGACAAGTGTTGTCAGCTTTTGTAAAATTTCTTTTAATTTTTTTTGACCGTACAAATCGAGCCCGTAACGCGTTATATCTTGAGCAACGATAATAAGTTCGGCAACTTCGCCAAGCTCTTCCGCTTCCCTTAAAAGGCTTTCCATAGGATAACTTTCGTAATTACCGCGGATTTTGGGAATTAAGCAGTAAGTACAGCGGTTATTGCAACCGTCGGCTATCTTCAAATAAGCGTAGTGCGCGGGCGTGGTTATTACTCTCGTCGTAACAGGTTTATTTTCGCCCAAGCCGACAAAGTTTACACGCCCGTCATCGTATGATTTTTCAAGCGCGGCAAAAAACTTGTCGTAATCGCGCGTTCCCAAAAATACGTCGCCTTCGGTCAACGCGGGAAAAGTCTCTTTAGAATACTTTTGCGGCAAACATCCCGTAACCACTATTTTTTCGAGATTTTCGCTTTTTAAAGCGGAAAATTCGAGTATGGTTTCTATCGACTCCTTTCTCGCGTCATTCAAAAACGCGCAAGTGTTAATTATCAATACTTGCGCTTTCGACGCGTCGTTCGTTATCGCACAGCCGCGGGCGGAAATTTCCGCCAAAAGCTTTTCGGCGTCCACGCGGTTCTTATCACATCCGAGCGAAACGAGACCGAAAACTTTTTTACTTAAATCAGTCATCGACGTCACCGAAAATGTTTATAAACTCATCCTTGGAAAGCAATACTTTTCTCGGTTTAGAGCCTTCCGACGGGGTGATATAGTTCATATTTTCCATCCAGTCGATAATTTTGCACGCCTTTATATAACCGACGGGGAATCTGCGCTGTATCATAGATACTGACGCCTGATTGCTGGTTACGCAATATTTCAACGCTTTAATAAAGGTATCGTCGATTTTCGTTTCGACGTCTTCAGCACCGTCGCCAACCATAGAAGTATTCGCCGTCGGCTCTTCTTCTACCTTGTTGATAAAGTCGGATACGGAGTCGTCGAAGTAAGTTTCGTTATGTTGTTTTACGTAATCGGTAACCTTCTGCACTTCGGGAGAATCGACGAAACAGCACTGTATACGGTTAAGCTCGGGGTCTATTGCCGAACGGAAATAAGAATCGCCCTTACCGAGAAGTTTTTCCGCGCCGCCTATATCGAAGATTACGCGGGCGTCGTCGAACGAGTTTACTTTAAAGCCTATTCTCGTAGGCAAGTTGGACTTTATCAAACCCGTAATACAGTCTACCGACGGGCGTTGGGTGGCAAGTATCAAGTGAATTCCGCACGCCCTGGCTTTTTGAACGAGTTTTATTATGCGGCTTTCGATATCCTTTTTAGCCTGCAACATCAAGTCGCCGAACTCGTCGAGAATTATTACGATTTTGGGCAATTTCTCTTCGCCCTGCGGCAAATGCGAGTTATAAGCGTCGAGATTGTTGGTAGCCATACCAGCTTCAGACATCTCTTTAAACAGCGAATAACGCCGTTCCATTTCCTTTATCGCCCAGTTTAACGCCTTTATTGCCTTGTCGCAGTCGTAGATTATTTCGTTAATCATAAGGTGCGGCAATTTATCGTACGAGATAAACTCGACCTGCTTGGGGTCGACGAGAATCAACCTTAATTCTTCGGGTCCGTACTTATACAAAAGACTGACCAAAAGCGCGTTAAGGCAAATACTCTTACCGCTACCAGTAGTACCTGCGACAAGTAGGTGCGGCATTTTGGTTATATCGGGACATACCACTTCGCCTTCTACGTTTTTGCCGAGCGCAAACGTCAAAGAACTCGGCTTGCTGTTTATAAACGACTGGCTTGCAAGCATCGTTTTAAGCCCGACGATAGCTCTGCGGTTGTTGGGAACTTCTATTGAAAGCGCGCCCTTAGTATAATTTAGATAAGCGTTGACGTTATCCTTACGCAACTCCATTGCAATAGCGTCGCGATATCCCAACGAACGCTTTATGTTGGTTTTGTCTTCGATAATTACGTCGTAACGGGTAATGGACGGACCTATAGTTACGTTCGCTACCTGACTTGCTATTTTAAAGCGTTCAAGAGTTTCAACTATCGTGCGCTTGTTGTCTTCGATTTCACCCGTGTTGACGTTGGCGTTTTCGGGATAATCGTCCAGCAAATCCAGAGTTGGTCTTTCGTATCTCTTCCATACGTGTTTGGGTTTTTCCGGCTTGGTTTCGGGTATGGGCGCAGGTTGCGGCGATACTCTTTCACGCTCAACACGGTTTATCGTTTCGCGCAAACCGTTAGCCGAAGTCTGTTCTCCGCGCGCACTCGACAATATTCCATTTTCCGTCTCTTCTTCCTTTTCGTCCGTATCGAAAAGTTCTGCGTTACTGCGCTCGCCCCGTCTCGACACGCTTTCGGTACGGCTCTGCTGTCCGCTTAAAAAGTCGTAAACGTCATCTCTCGGCTGAGCCGTTTCAGGCTCTGCGCGATTGATTGACGGTTCTTCGCGTGCAATTTCGGGCGTACGACGCTCTTCGGAAAAACCGCTTACTCTCTCCCTTACGGGTGGAGCTATCGGCTCTTCATAAACGGGCTGTTCGTCCTGTTCTTTCTCGTATGACGGATAAGTTTCTTCTGCGTCGGACCCGTAATCTACCATACCGTACGGGTCTACGCCCGCTACGTCGTAAGGATTTACCGCAGACTGGTCGTACGGGTCGGATTTGGGTAACTTCTCGTGGTACACCACAGGCTCTTGCGCGGGTTGTGCAAGATTTTCAACGGGACGGTCGCCATACACGTAGCTCGGCGGCATTGCACCCGCAGAATTGCCGCAAATTTCTTCGCGGTAACTTTCGGTATAAGTCTTTTGTTTATTTTCCGACGGTTTGTCGTTGGCGGAAAAACTCCTTAAATAGTCTTCTTCGCTCGACACCGTGGGATTGCTGAAATACGAGCTCTCGTTAAAAATCATATTCCGCCTGTAACTTTCGGCGGCAAACTCACCGTTTTCAAATAAAATTTTACGCCCGAGATTTTTTACGGAATATTTTCCTTCCTGCGAGACGGGCTCTTCGCTCTGTGATTTTAAACTTTCAGCCGTGTCGTGCGGGTGAACGGAAACGGCGGACTGTTCTCGCACGGGCGCGGCAACCGTATGTAGTTGCGCGGAAACGCTATCTTTAACTTTTTCCTTTTCTTTAACAGCCTTGCCGCCGCGTTTAAACGAGAGAAACGCAAGGTATCCGCAAGCAACTGTCAACACGGAAAACAGCACGTATGCAGTGACGAAACCGCCCGTTTTAGCAACGGGATAAACTATTATAGCAGAAATTACGCCGCCGAAGGTGTAACCGGCAAATCCGTTCTGTGCGTTCATATAACATTCGGAAATATACGCGCCGTAGTTATCCAGCGAGTAATCGCGCGTGGTTACCGCATGAAAAAGCAAAAAAAGCATTACGACCGTCAAGGACAGCGTAAGTTTCTTTTTTAAGGAAATTTTCAATTTCTTTTCAAAAGTGAGCAACTCGCCGAGATATGCCGTTAAACAAATCAAAAACAACGAACCGTAACCGAACGTACCGTAAAGCAACGTGCATACGGCAGAACCGATTCCGGCAAAAACCGTATTCCATGTTAAAAGCATCACCATAACTATAAAGCTGAAAAGCATTAACGTTACGCCGAAAGTTTCCTTTGTGAATATATATGAAATTTTTCCTTGATTATCGCTTTTACGCTCTTTCAAATTAAATCTCCGCTACGGGTTAAAATATTTCATTCCATATTATATCATTTATTATTTAAAATAACAACAAAATGAGCAGTAAAAAACCTTTTTTTGTGCAAATAAATAGCCGTGCGGTTTTCCCCGTACGGCTAAAATTAATTATTTAAGCATGACATTTCAGACGCCGCAAACGGACGATTTTTTATCTTTCCGTCAAACCTTTCGCAACTTCGTAAATATCCCCCGCGCCGAGAAAGAGAACTGTATCTCCCGCTTTTGCTGATTGCAAAAAATCGACAATATCTGCGGGGCAATCACCGTAAGCAGACTTTTTCAATTTCTGTGACAAGGTCAAAGCACTGCCCGCATCGTCGAAATATTCCCGCGCGGCAAACGTTTTATAAACGAGCAGATTATTTACGCAGGATAAAGTTTTTACGAAATCTTTAAAAAGATTTTTCGTTCTCGAATACGTATGCGGTTGAAACACCACGAAAATCTTACCTTTATTCAACTTTTTGGCAGTAACCAACGCAGATTTTATCTCGCGCGGGTGATGGGCATAATCCGCAACGCAACGTGCGCCGTGAATCTTACCTATATTTTCAAAACGCCTTTCCACTCCCTTGAAATCATTAATTCCTTCCGCTATATCCGAAAAAGGTATTCCGAGCGTCCGCGCCGCCGCTATAGCCGCAAGCGCGTTAAGAACGTTATGTTTCCCGTAAACGGATAAAGAGACGCGCCCCAAAGCGTCGGTTCCGTCGCAAGCAGTAAACGAATAAAATCCGTCTTTGCATACGATATTTTGGGCGTGAAAACGAGCGTTTTTATTGCAACCGAAAGTTATTCCGCACGGGTATTTTTCATCAAAAAGAGTTATGGCAACGTTAGCCGAACGGGCAAAAGTCAAATATGCGTCGTGCAACGCGTCCACGCTACCGTAACACTCCAAATGGTCGGCATCGGAATTTAATATAATCGCAATATCGGGTTTTAAAAGCAGAAAATTTTTTTTATATTCGCACGCTTCTGTTAAAAAAACTCCGTAACCGTCGATATAAAAATTAGAAAACGCATTGTCTATTCCGCCGACGTGCATACAAAATTTTTCGTTTGCTCTTTTCAGCACGTGAGCAAGCATTGCAGTACAGGTAGTTTTACCGTGACAACCCGAAACGGCGACCGTCCTTTTAAACGCCCTGCTTATTTCATACAAAAGCTGACCGCGGGCAATTACCGTTTTATTGAGATTTCTCGCTTCAACCAACTGAGCGTCGTTACCGCGGATAGCGTCAGTGTAAACTATAACGTCGAAATCACCTATACTGCTTCTGCTTTCGCCGACTTCAACTCTTACTCCCAAACCGGCAAGTTCACGGGTATAAACACCGTCTACGGCGTCACTGCCGGCGACCGTTTTTCCGTTTGCAATCAAAAATTTTGCAAGCGCACTCATGCTCGTTCCGCCGATTCCGATGAAGTAAAAACTCTCGAATTTGTCCCAAAATGCTTTTTGCATAATAAATTTTATGATTTTTTTCGATTTTTTAGCACAAATTTCGACTTTTTTCGTAAAATTTTATAAAATTTTAAAAAAAGTATTGTAATTGAGAAAAATTTGTTGTAAAATAATTTCAATGAAAGTATATTCTGGAAGGTAAGTTTATGGAAATCTCAGATGTACGAATCAGATTAGTTAACAAGGATGACAATAAACTCAAAGCCGTAGCTTCTATGACTATCGACGGTTGTTTCGTTGTACACGACATCAAGATAATAGAATCGAACGGTGAAACGTTTATTGCCATGCCTAGCAGAAAAACGAACGATGGCGAGTATAAGGACATTGCGCACCCGCTTAACACCGAGACCCGAGAAACATTAAAAAAAGCAATCCTTAAGGCTTACTTTGACGAACCGAACAAATAAGTCATGTTATGTTTTAGTTAAATAATGCTGAATTTGTAAACGAAACGGCACACGCAATTGCGTGTGCCGTTTCGTTGTATTTTAATTAATTTAAAAATCAGTCGCGGCGTTTACCCAGATTTCTCAAAAGCTGGGCAAACTTAGGTATATTCTTTTCCGCGGGACGCTCGATTGCGGTGTCGTCTTCTATCTGACGGACGGGCGACTGAACAGGCGCGGGTTGTTCGGGCTGAATTTGCTGAACGGGCGGTGCGTAAGGCGTTCTCTCTACGGGCGGAGCAACTATAGTTTGCGCGGGCTTATAGAAAGGCTCGTTTACCGTCATTCTTCTCTGATAAGGCTCGGGCTCGTAATAAGGCGTTCCGCCGTATGAACGGGTTGCGGGCGGTTCGTCACGCTTGGATTCGTAACCGGGAAAGCTTGTAGCGATTACCGTGATTTCCACTTCGTCCTGAACGTTGGGGTCTATTCGCGCACCGAAAATTATATTTGCGGACGCGTCGACCACGCTCTTTACAAGTTCAGCCGCATCGGTCACTTCGTCGATAGTCAAGTCCTGACCGCCGACAACGTTTAAAATAACACCGCGCGCGCCTTCAATAGTGGTTTCCAGCAACGGGCAGTTTACGGCAACGCGCACCGCTTCGATTATACGGTTATCACCCTTTGCCACGCCCACGCCGAGATGAGCTATACCCTTATCTTTAAGAATAGTTTTTACGTCTGCAAAGTCAAGGTTAATTAGCGCGGGATTAACGATTAATTCAGTAAGCCCCTTTATGCTCTGTTTTAAAATTTCGTCCGCAACGCGCAACGCTTCGGTCATAGGCGTATTCTTCGCCACTACCGTCTTAATCTTGTCGTTAGGAATGACGATAAGCGTATCGACGTATTTTTTAAGGTTGTCCAAGCCCTTAGCCGTATTTTCCATACGCTTTTTGCCTTCAAAGCTGAAAGGTTCGGTTACCACGGCAATCGTAAGGATTTTCATATCCCTTGCAATTTTAGCGATAACGGGAGCCGCGCCCGTTCCCGTGCCGCCGCCCATACCTGCGGTAATAAACAAAAGGTCGGTTCCCTTAATTGCATCGGTAAGCGCGTCCTTGCTCTCTTCAGCCGCCGCTCTGCCCACTTCGGGGTCGGCGCCCGCGCCAAGACCTTTGGTGAGCGCACTGCCAATCTGTATTTTATTTTCGCAAGGCGAAAGAGTTAAAATCTGACTGTCGGTATTAACCACGTAATATTCCGCGCTGTTTATGCCCGCGTCAAGCATACGGTTTACGGCGTTATTTCCCGCGCCGCCAACGCCTACCACTTTTATTTTTGCGCGGCCCGTAATACTCTGCGAGCCTATACCCTGTAAATCGTTGAACATTTTCTAATCTCCCGTTAAATTAATTTTCGTCGCCGAGCGCGATATGCAACAGGCTCAACTGCGATGAGAAGTGCGGTTTATCGTAATAAGGAACCTTGGGCGTTACTATTTCTACCCCGCGCACGAGCCGACCAGCAATATGGTCTACCGCGCCCCTTATTACTTTTATTCCTTCGCCCGTAACGAGCAAAGGTTTGTTATCTGTATTTTTACCAGAAAAATTGCGCCTGCATTCTTCTATCGTTTCGCAAACCCCGTCCAAGCCTTCACGGATTATATCGCGAAGTTTTGCCGTTGAAAACGAATAAGTTTTGCCTTCGTAAACGCATTCTTCTATTGAATTGAGCTTTTCCTTTGCGTTTAAATTTACAACGGAAAGCAAGGATTTAGCCACTTCGTAAGGAATATCCAGCTCCGTCATAAGATAAAATGCCACGTGTCCGACGCCTATCGAAAACGACTCATTATAGAGCAATCCGTTTCCGCAAACGACGCTGTACGACGAAGAAATATAACCGAAATCGAATAAAACGGCGCATTCGTCCCGCTTTTCTTCTTCCACGAGATATATTGCCTGCGCGTAATCGGAAGGAATAAAATTTATTTCCGCAATTCCGCCGAACTTTGAAAAAGCTTTATTTACAGCGGAAGTAAAAGCCGTTTTACAAGCGTAGAAACAGGTTTTACCCTGCAATCCGTCGCTCGTTTCGCCGACGGGATTTATAACCTTACGCTTGTCCGACAGCACGAAGTAAACGTTGCTGTGCCGTATTATACGATAATCGTCGCCGCAATCGGGAACGCTCGCATCTACCAAAAGTCTGCAATCTGCGCCGGTAATTTTTTTCGCGGACTGAAAACCGAGAACTTTGTCTACGGTTAAAAGCTTGATAAACTCGCCGGGAACGCCTATAAAAAACTTTTTAACGCCGTTGCCTGCGGTTAGCGTACTTCTCACGACGTCGCGCACCGCGGAGATAAAACTCTCTTCGTCGATAAACTCGCCTTCGGCAAACCCGTCGTAAGCACATTCATATTTACTTTTTATTATGAACGTGTTGTTTACGCCCCTGCTGCCGACGATTGCGCATACGCCGCCCGAACGAACGTCCAACACCGCCACGCAATTCGAACGCATACGGCTTGCTCCATTCTCTATTATATAATTAATTATATAATAACCGTTTTACATTGTCAACAAAATGACGCGAAAAAAGCGGTTTATAAAACCGCTTTTTAAATGCTTATTTAATCTGCTTTTCTGTAGGTCGCCCGAACGGTTTGCGTACCGCTTTCGTCCGCGACCGTTACGCAGTAAATTTTTCCGCCCAACTTTTCTTCACCCGTAAGAGACGAATAAGCTTCCGCCGCGCGTGTTATTTTCTCAGCAAGATAATCGTATCCGAGAACTTCTACTGCAAGCCCGCTACGCAAAACGAAAGTGACCGTATCTTTTGCAAAGGACGACTGCGCTTTTTCAAACTTGATTTCAGATACAGTTGCCCTTAACGAAGAGAAATTCAAAGAAAACACCCGACCTGCTTTCACAAGCATATCGATATTTTCCGAACTATCCGCACCGCTTAAAATCACGTTCGGCGAATTATCGTTTGAATTGAGTAATGATACTGAATTTTTTAAATATTGCCCGTCGGCGTCGTATACTTTATAACCACCCGCATCCGCAATCGCATAAGTTTCTATTCTCTCTTTCACGACGAGATTAACCGTGCAGGGATACACTTTCTCGCACGAATAAACTGCTACGAATTTTCCGTCGTACTCGTCGCCGACAGACTCGATTATATCGCTTTCCTTGACTAACGAAATAACAGTGCCGCGAATTTTATTCAAAACGTTGTTTTTGATTTTTGCAACCCTTTCGGTTACGGCAGTTTGCTCGCCTATATAAGTTACGTTTACGTTTTTAACCGAAAAGATTACGCAAACGCTTATCGCAACAGCAACAGCCATGACGGCCGCAATTAAAATAATAGCTATTTTTCTTACGTGTTTCATAAAGTTAAACGGATACCCTTACTATATCGCCGCCGAGTTTTCTCAGCTTGTATTCCAAAGAGCCGTACCCCCTGTCGACGTGGGAAATATCCAGAATTTCGCTCTTGCCTTCCGCCGCCAGAGCCGCCGAGACCAACGCCGCGCCGCCGCGCAGGTCGTGAGCAACTACCGTCGCGCCGCGGAATCTTTCCACCCCGCGCACGAAAGCGTTACGGTTTATAACGGTAATATCCGCCCCCATCTTCCTTAATTCCGGCACGTACTTGAAACGGGTTTCAAATAAATTTTCCGTAATTATGGACTGACCGCGGCAAATACAGCATAAAGCCGTTATCTGCGCCTGCAGGTCGGTGGGAAACCCCGGATAAGGCTGGGTTTCGATACTTTTTACCGAAGTTAATCTTCTGTGATTTTCCAAAACTATTTTATCATTGTTTACGCGTATTTTGCAACCGTTTTCCCTTAATTTATGTAAAAGCGAACTTATATTTTCCGCGCACACCCGTTTAAGCTCCACTTCTCCGCCGCACATAGCCGCCGCAACGAGAAAAGTTCCCGCTTCTATTCTGTCGGGAATGGGGTGAAAATCGCAGCCTTTAAGCGTTTTTACCCCTTCGATAACCACGGAACTGCTGCCCGCGCCGCGGACTTTTGCCCCCATACAGTTTAAAAGCCGTTGTAAATCTTCTATTTCAGGCTCGCGTGCGGCATTTTTAATTACCGTAACGCCCTCGGCTTTTACCGCGGCGAGCATTATGTTTTCGGTTGCGCCAACGCTGGGACAATCGAGCATAATCTCGTTTCCTTTAAGCGTATCGCATTTGCAGACTATGTATCCGTTTTCTTCGGTAATTTCCACCCCGAGCCTTTTCAAACCCGTAAGATGCAGGTCTACGGGACGCAGACCTATATCACAACCGCCGGGATAAGCGATTTTCGCCATACGAAAACGAGATATTACCGAACCGAGCAAGAATACGGACGAGCGCAATTCGTGCGCAAGCTCGCTGGGTATTTCGTGACAATCCGCCGTAGAACTGTCAATCATAAGGTCGTTACCGTCGAAAACGGCTTTACAACCAAGTCGCGACAGAATTTTTACCATATTTTTTACGTCGGTTATATTCGGCACGTTGAGAACGCGCACTTTGTCGTCGGTTAAAACGGTTGCCGCAAGTATGGGCAGAACGGAATTTTTAGCCGTTTGCACTTCTATACTGCCGTACAGTTCTTTCCCGCCGTTAATTATGTATTTTTCCATGATGACTCCGAATAGTAAAATATAGGGCAAAACTTTATTTTCCCCTAATCCATTATATGGCGGAATCACCCCGCCTTGTTCGCACGGGAAATATTGTAAAGCACACCCATAGACGCCATCGTGATTATGAGCGAAGTGTTTCCGCTGCTTATTAAAGGCAACGGCAAACCGGTGGGCGGTATAGCCCCGCTGACGACGAGCGCGTTTATGGCAACCTGTATGCCGTACACGAGAGTAAAGCCCGACGCAAGCAGAAAACCGAACCTGTCTTTACAGTTTTTAGCTATTTTTATTCCGCGGAATATAATAAACGCGCAAGCCGCAAAGAATATCATAAGCCCGAAAAATCCGAGTTCTTCGCCCATTATCGCAAGAATAAAATCGCTTTCCGCAAAGGGTAAAAACCTGTATTTCTGCGTCGAATTGAAAAGCCCCGTACCGAACAGCCCGCCGTTTCCGAGTGCGTACAGCGACTGAATGAGCTGATAACCTTCATCCTTAGGCGACGCCCACGGGTCTAAAAATGCCGAAAGTCTTTGCAGACGGTAAGGCTCGAGAATAATCAGAAGCGGTACCGCCACGATAAAAGGAATCAATATAACAGCAAAAGTTTTTAAATTTGCTCCGCTTAAAAATATTATACCGAGCATCAATAAACCGACGCACATCGTTATGGACATATTCGGCTCGACAATTATCAAAAGGCAAAACAATATTCCCACGCCTAAAACGGGAAGAACGCCCTTTACCGTTTTTACCTTTTCGTAATTTTTAGCAAAATAAGCGGCGGAAAACAGCGCGAACGCGTATTTGGCTATTTCGGAAGGCTGAAGCGTAAAACCGCCGAAGCCTATCCAGCGGGTTGCACCGTAGTTAGTTATGCCAACTCCCGGAATAAAGACGAGTACGAGCAGAATTACGGCGATAACGACTGCTGGAATTTTGAATTTTGCAAGCTTGGTATATGGCAGAAAGCAAGTGCCGACCATTGCCGCTATACCCAACACCACGCCGATTATCTGCTTTTTCACGAAGTAAAGACTGTCGCCGTACTGTACTTGCGCGGTGTAAGAGCTTGCCGAGTAAATCATTAAACACCCGAACACCGACATAAGCACGACGCATATTAAAAGCGGGATATCTCCCGCTTTCTTCCTTACGCTACTCCGTTTCATTTATGCTTTCGACCAATTCCCTGAACGCGTCGCCGCGTTCTTCGAAGTTCAAAAATCCGTCGAAGCTCGAGCTTGCGGGGCTGAGCAACACGCACTGACCGGGCTTTGCGGTAAATTCGGCAATTTTTACCGCAGTCTTGAATTCCGAACACAGCGAGAATCCTGTAAAGCCTGCCTTAATAGCCGCACTCAGCATTTTGAACCTGTTCTCGCCGTAAATTACGGCATGAACTACAGGGCTTGAACTTAAACCTTCGAACAGCGGCACGTAATCGTCCCCCTTATCCTTACCGCCGAGCAACATAACCGTAGGGCAAGCCATGGACTGAGCCGCTTTCAAAGCCGCATCCACGTTAGTCCCCTTACTGTCGTCCACGTAAGTTACTCCGTTTACCGTACGGATTATCTCTATGCGATGCTTTACACCCTTGAATGCACAGATTGCTTCGCTCGCTTTAATCTTATCGAGCTTTAAAATGCCCGCCGCGGCAACGCACGCCAACGCGTTATATACGTTATGTACTCCGCCCAAAGTCAAGTCGTTTAAGTCAAAATATTTTTCACCGTTGAAATAGACCTCGCCGTTTTCAAAGTATGCCCCGTCCACGCGCGACTGCATTGAAAAATATACGACTTTTGCCTTCGTATTCTTAGCAAGCGCGCGCACGGTAGGGTCGTCGTAATTTAAAACGGCGTACTCGCTCTCGCGCAGATTTCGCAAGATTTTCGCCTTTAAATATACGTAGTTTTCCATGTTGTAATGGCGGTTGAGATGGTCTTCCGTTATATTCGTAATTACGGCGATATGCGGGCGCAAGCTCGTCAGCGTTTCAAGCTGGAAGGACGAAATTTCCAATACGGCGAAATCGTTGAAAGTCAACGCTTCCACTTCACGAATGAGCGGATTGCCGTTATTTCCGCAGGCAACGCTGTGCTTACCCGCCGCGGTCAGCACTTCGTTAAGCATAGTAACCGTCGTAGTTTTGCCGTTAGTTCCCGTCACGGCAACGGCGGTTGCGCGAAGATAATTAGCCGCAAGCTCTTCTTCGCCTATTATGGACTTGCCTAACTTTCTGAACGCAACGGGCAAAGAGTTGTCTATGGGTATTCCCGGACTTAAAACGAGAATATCGCACTCCTGCACTGCGCTTTCAAGTTTATCGGGCGTCACCACGTGCGCGCCGAGCGCATGCAGTTCGGAGTTCAGCTCGGAAATTTTATCGGTTACCAAATCGTCGTAAACGTAAACTTCCGCACCGCGTTCAAGCAAAAAGCGGGCGCTGCTTTCTCCCGAAACCGACATGCCCGCTACAAAAAACTTCTGCTCTTTAAAATACATTTATTTACCTCACCAAAAAATCAGACAAAATATTCCGACAAGGCAAGTTATTGCAAAATAGCAATACGATATTTTACACTCCGTATGCCCCTTCATTTGGAAGTGATGATGAAGGGGAGCCATGAGAAAAACTCTCTTGCTTGTCCGTTTATAGTATATGACTTGTACTATAACGGATATTCCCGAAACCACGAACATTATTCCAAGCAACGGGATATAGAGCGAATTGCCCGTGAATACGGACAGACAGGATATCAGCCCGCCGAGCGCGAGCGAGCCGGTATCGCCCATAAATATTGCTGCTTTATTGGTATTGAACACGAGAAAAGCCATTACCGCCCCTATCGCGATAAAACACAACAGCCAACCGGTTACGGTCTTTGAAAACAGCATTATGCCTAAAATAAGCAGATAGCCGCAGCTTGTCCCGCCGGCAAGTCCGTCCAGTCCGTCGGTAAGGTTCACACAATTTACGGTAGCTATAAAAATTAAAATTACGAGCGGTATTATCCCCCACTGAATATCAAAGGAAAAACCCGCAAATGGAATATTTACCGCAGTTTTTCCGTTTATATAACAGTATACCGCCGCAACTATAGCAATTGAAACCTGAAAAATTATTTTCTGATAAGGTTTCAACCCGCCGTTATCCTTGCGATGCACTTTTAAAAAGTCGTCTAAAAAGCCCACGACCATAAAACTTGCGGTAATAGCAAGCGTAAGATTTATATCGGGATTCGAAAAGCCGTGAAAGCAAAATCCCACGATAATTATCGCGCATATAAAAGCCAGCCCGCCCATCGTGGGCGTGCCGCCTTTATTTTTGTGCTCCTTTACGTAGCCGAGAATGTACTGTCCCGCTTTAAGCCACCTTAAAAGCGGCAAAATCAGCATAAGCAACAGTACGGATGCGGCAAAAGCGCATAATAACGCTATAGATATATCTTTCATTTAATTGCCGATTACGCTCTTTATTACCGTATTGTCATCATAGCTGTGTTTTATACCCATAATTTCCTGATAGCGTTCGCCACCCTTCCCCGCGACCAGTAAGATATCGTCTTTTTCAAGCAATCTTACCGCGTATTCGGTAGCTATCTCGCGCTCGGTAACGGCAACGTATTTTTTGCCCGTAGGCTTTATACCTTCTTCTATTTCCCTGATTATGTCGTAAGGGTCTTCGTACCGCGGGTTATCCGAAGTTATTATACAAAAATCGCTGTTCGTCGCCGCCACTTTACCCATTATAGGGCGTTTGGTTCTGTCGCGGTTACCGCCGCAACCGAACAGACAATAAAGCTTGCCTTTACAAAGTTTTTTTAACGATTTGAGCGATTTTTCAAGCCCGTCCGGCGTGTGCGCGAAATCGACGAAAATATCCGCGCCGTTATATCTCGCCACCCTTTCGAGCCTGCCGGGAACTGTTTTAAGTTCTGAAAGCCCCTGCGCGATTACGCTCATCTTAACCCCGAGCAATTTTGCGCAAGATGCCGCCGCCATTGCGTTATATACGTTATGCGTTGCCGCAAGCGCAAGATTTATTTCGTACAATTCGTCTGCAAGATTTAAAACGAAAGTCGTTCCGTCTATTCTCTCGCGTACGTCTACGGCAAACACGTCGGCGGGATTTTTAAGCCCGTAGCTCGTAGCCCCTTTAACGGTTGAAAGAAGCTCGACACCGAGTTCGTCGTCCGAATTGATTACCGCCCTTTTGCATCTTCCGTTCCTGAACATGAGTTTTTTACTTTCCGCATACTCTTGCATATCCGAAAAGAAGTCCAGATGGTCTTGCGTGCAGTTGGTAAAAATTCCTACTTCGAACTCAAGCCCTTTAATCTTATCGTAGTAAAGCGCGTGAGCGGAAACCTCCATAAAAACGTATTCAACGCCGTTTGCCGCCATATCGGCAAGCACGGAATACAGATAAATCGGGTCGGGCGTGGTAAGCTCGGGAGAAATGAATTTATCGCCGTAACTTATTCCAAGAGTTCCTATTACGCCCACCCCGTTGCCGTTCGCTTTGAATATCGATGAAAGCATATACGAAGTGGTAGTCTTGCCGTTAGTTCCCGTTATTCCCACGATTTTAAGCGACTTTTCGGGGAATTTATAAAATACACGAGCCACTCGCGCCATTTGCGACCTGCCGTCGTCAACTACAATCTGCGTTACGGAGCAATTCAGCTTTTTTTCACATATGACCGCTACCGCACCATTAGCAATCGCTTCTGTAATATTCTCGTGCGAATCGTGTTTCCCGCCCGCATAACAGAAAAATAAATCGCCATGTCGTACTTTTTGCGAGTTCGTGCAAAGTCCGTTTATTTCAATATTCGTTTTGCCTATAATTTGGTTCGGGTTCAAATACCCGATAATTTCGTCAAGTTGCATATTAAACGTACCGTTGAATGTTTTTTATTTTAATAATATCTTCAAAAATTTCTTTTGCTACGGGCGCGGCGACCGAACTGCCGTAATAAGTACCCTGCGGCTCGTCGACTACTATAAGCGCAAGATATTCGGGCTTGTTCGCGGGAAAAAATCCACAGAACGAAGATACATATTTACCCTGCGCAACGTGTCCGTTTTCGTATTTCTGCGCAGTACCCGTCTTACCGCCTACGCGGTAACCTTCGATATACGCCTTTTTACCGCTACCTTCAGTAACTACCCCTTCAAGCATTTCGGCAAGCATTGACGATGCCTTTTCGCTTATAGCCTGATTTTTAATTACGGGTTTATATTCCGATATCACTTTACCGTTGCTTGAAATAACGCTTTCGAGAAAATGCGGCGTGTAATATTTGCCGCCGTTCACCCCCGCGGCAATCGCGCACGCAAGTTGCAGACCCGTAACTGCTATCGTCTGTCCGAAGCCTATACGCGCCAAGTCGCAATCGCGCACCGCCGTTTGCGGAACCAACATACCCAACGCTTCACCGTTAAAATCGAGACCCGTAACCCCGCCGAATCCGAACGCCGTCAGATATTTATAAAAAGTTTCACTGCCCAACGACAACGCCATATCCGTAAAACACGGGTTACAGCTGTTGTTTAACGCGGAAGAGAGCGTCTGATTTGAATGCTTGCCGTTCGAATGGTCAGACCAGCACTTGATTTTAGTGCCGTCTACCGTTCGCGTACGACTGCCGTTAAACACGTACGAAGGCGAAAAAGCCTTGGAATTACCGTTAAGATACTCTTCCAAATCCGCCGCCGCGGTTACGACTTTGAAAGTCGACCCCGGCTCGTAAATATCGCTCACCAAAAGGTTACGCGAATACGCGTTCAGCTTGTCGGGGTCGTCGCGCGGCACGTCGTTTAAATCGTACGACGGATAGTTAACCATTGCAAGCACCCCGAAATCTTGCGGATTAAGCACTATACAGGACACGGATTTTGCACCGCTCGACGTGTAAACGCTTTTCATAGCGTCTTCTGCGGCTAGCTGTATATCCATGTCGATTGTAAGCCTTATCTCGTTTCCGTCGGTTGCTTCGTTATAAACGACGACAGAATTTTCCGTTTCCACGCCTATTATATCGGTGGTATAAGTTATTTCGCCGTTCTTACCCGCAAGAATACCGTCGTAATATTTTTCAATACCCGAAAGCCCCGAGCCGTCGTTGGAAGTAAAGCCGAGAACCTGACAGAGCGCGTCGTTATAAGCATATTGGCGGGTATTATCGCGCGAATAATATACTCCGGGCAAATCGTACGAGACGAGCTTTTCGATTTTTTCCCTGTCCACCTGACGGGCAATTGTAACTTCCGAAACTTTATTGCCTTCTATCTTTTCAAGCACGGTTTTAGGGTCAAGAGAAAATATCCCGCTTAAAACGGTTGCGGCATATTCCTTTTCTTTAACCGCGTTCGGACGCAAAAAAACGCTGTAAGTAGTGCGGTTGCCCACTATTACCGTTCCGTTGGTATCCGAAATTATACCGCGCGACGCAACGATGGGAATTTCCCTGTTCCATTGGTCCTGCGCCTTTAATTTCAAATCAGAACCCCAGGCAATCTGAACGTACAGCAAACGCCCGAGAATTATGAAAAAAATAAAGGTTATTGCCAAACTCATCGACAATAACCTCTTTTGTAAAACAGTTACGGAAAAACCCGTGTTATTAAATTTTTTAATGAGCGTAGACCCCCATATATACTTTAAATAACGGGCTTTTATTACTTAACAAGCCCCATATTCTGCGCAAGATTTTCGGCGTTTTCATAAACGTCGGAAACGAGTTTAGAAACATCGTCGCTTACTTCCGCATAGTTAGTTTTAACCGTAGTCAAAGTGGATTGAAGAGCGCTCATTTCGGAATTTATACCCGAAAGGATTGCCGAATTTATAATAATCAAAGCAAACATCGCAATTACTATTCCTACTATAACCGCAATTACGATTTTTTCCTTTTTGCTTAAACTTTCACGCTTTTCCGCGTTAGAGTTAAGAGTTTTGCTCTCTTCAACCTGCTTTTTGACGCCTGCCGTTTTATATTGGATAGTTGTTTGCGTAGGACGCAAATCTTCGTTATCTTCTTCGGTTTCCTGTTTGGCAACTACCGCGGGCTGAACTTCTAACACTTTACGGTTTAAAGGATTGTCCGCCCTGAATATCGCCGCGTCTGCCCGAGCGTTTTCAACCAGATAAGGTCTTTCCACGAAAAGTTCTTTGCGTGCGGGAGCAATTTCCGTCTCCGCACGGCCGAGAATTTCGTCGATTTTTGCGTTGGGATTTATAAGGCGCGCGTAAGTTTCTCCGATTTTTGCGTTATGCTGTTCGTCGGATATAGCGTTAGCATTGTATACTCTATTTAATTTTATCTCGCGTGAATCTTCGTTTTTTTGTAAAGCTTCTATACTTTTTTCCAAGATTGCGACTGCCATAATTTTCTCCTTATCGCATAAATCAAAGTATTCTTTCTGCTATTCTTAGCTTAGCGCATTTTGAGCGCGAATTGATTACAGTTTCCTTTAAACTTGCCGTTATTGGTTTTTTAGTGATTATTTCTATCTCTTTAACCTTACCGCACACGCAGACGGGAACGCTTTTATTGCAAATACAGTCTGTTTCAAGATACCTGAACGCTTGCTTTACTATTCTGTCTTCAAGCGAATGAAAGGTTAAAATCACTATTCTTCCGCCCTTTTTAAGCCTTCGGGTAAGACCTAATACACATTCGTAAAGCCCGTTCAATTCACCGTTTACCGCAATTCTGATTGCCTGAAAACTTTTTCTTGCCGCAGGACCGTTTTGTTGCAACTTCTTTGGTATGGTTTTTTCAATTATATCGACAAGTTCGCCGCAAGTCGTAATAGCTTTTCGGGTTCTCGCTTTTACGATTTCTTCGGCTATTCTGGATGCAAATTTTTCTTCCCCGTACTTTTTAAGTACTTCCGATATCTTTTCGCGGGGATATTCGTTGATAAGAGTTTGGGCTGTAAATTCTTGCGTCGCGTCCATTCTCATATCGAGCGGAGCGTTTGGACGCATATAAGAAAACCCGCGTTCTTCGTTATCGAGCTGATAACTGGATACTCCGAAATCGAGAATTGCTCCGTCCAGCAAAGGCGTTTCATCCAAGCCGAATACCGTTTCAAAATCTTTATAATCGGATTTGTATATTTTAAATCTTCCGTCGAACTCTTTTAATTTTTGCGTTGCTGCGGCTATCGCTTCGTCGTCCAAATCGGTTGCGATTAATCTGCCGTCCGGAGAAGTTCGTTTTAATATCTCGTACGAGTGTCCCCCGCCGCCTACCGTTCCGTCAAAATAAATTCCGCCGCTTTTAAGGTTGAGCCCCTGCATACACTCTTCGAGCATAACGGGAATGTGAGCAAAATCCATCGTCAGATGTCCAGCTTCTTGAACAGCGAGTCGAAGTTTTCGTCGGCATTTTCAAAGTACTTATCATGAACTTCTTTAGCCCAGATTTCTATATGGGAACCTGCTCCGCAAATGACTAAATCTCTGTCAATTTTCGCATATTCTTTCAATTTCGTGGGAAGAATCATTCTGCCTTGCGCGTCGCCTTCTACCCATGTGAACGATTTTGCGAAAACTCTCAAAGCCATTTGTCCGTCTTCATCGCTCATTTTGATTTTTTCTTCAAGCCGCTGAATAAGCTCTTTAAAAGCTTCGTCATAGTAAACAAAAAGGCAATTATTCGTTCCCTTGGAAAAATAAAGCCCCCTTTCTTCGCCTTTCAGCTTATTGGGAATTCTTATTCTGTTTTTAGTATCCATTTGGTGAGCATATTCACCCGTAAGATAAAACATAAAAACTGCCCTTTGTTAGCTTGATATTTATAATTTATCACATAAAACGCCCGCTGTCAATAGATTTTTAGGAAAAAATTGGGATTTATTGGGATTTATTTCCCCAAAGTAGTTTGCCGTTGGGTAAATAACAGTTCAAAAACACGACGGTTTTTAATTTCGTCGCCACCAATAAAGCGAATTTTTCGGTTATTTTCGAATAAATTTACTGTTGATTTTTCCGTTTCATTCAAATCCCTTTTATTAATTTCACCGTTTTTTTCCAAAATTGAGACAAGTCTTTGCGCGGTACCTTCTACGCCGTCGTACACGGCGCAACGGTAACGTGCACGGATAATTTCTTTAATAAATGAATAATGCGTGCAACCAAGTACGACGGCGTCGGCGTCAATTTCAGGCAAATACCCGTTCAACTCGCTTTCATCAAGACAAAACACGTTTTTTTCTATATAACCCGCTAAATCAGGACAGGCAACCGCTCCGGTTACGCCGTTACCGCATCGCGCAATCAATTCGTTTAAGCTTTTACTTGATACAGTTGCAGGCGTTGCCAATACAACGCAATTCTTTGCGGAAATTGCAGCGGGCTTAACTGCTGGCTGTATACCTATTATAGGAAAATTATATTTTGCGCGCAGATAGTCGGCGCACTGCGCGGTTACCGTATTACACGCAATTACCGCGGCAGACGGATAATACTCACGCATTTTACAAAAAAACGCGTCCGCCGTACTCAATAATTTTTCTTGCGAAAAACTGCCGTAAGGTACGTTGTAATTATCCGCGAAATATATAAAGTTTGTAGCGGGAAGCTTTACCGCGCATTCGCACAGAAGATTAAGCCCGCCTATTCCGCTATCGAAAAAGCATACGGGGCGACTGTCTGCGTCAAAAAAATCTTTCACTTTAATATAAATATTTCGCAAACCCCAAATATATTAAAAAAATTGCAAAAGACGTTAAAAAACAGTTTACAAGCATTATTTTTTATGATAAAATTACCTAAGAATTAAGTGAAATCAAGTATCCAAAGGAGATATGTAATGCCTAATATTAAGTCTGCTAAAAAGCGCGTGCTTGTAACCGCAAAAAAAACCGCAAGAAACAAGGCTATTAAATCCGAAGTTAAAACCGAGATTAAGAAATTCCTTGCAGTAGTTGAAAGCGGCGATAAAGCTGCGGCTAAGGCTCAATTCCCCACTACCTGCTCGACGATTGATTGCGCAGTGTCTAAAGGCGTTCTTAAAAAGAATACCGCCGCTAATAAGAAGTCGGGACTTGCGAAAAAGCTCAACGCAATGGCGTAAAGAAATAAGCGGGCGATATTCGCTCGCTTTTTGTTTTATTAAATATATGCTTTAAAGCATATGCTTCCGTAGTTAAATGGATATAACAGCTCTCTCCTAAGTGTTTGGTATATCCACACAAAACACGGAAAAACAGCCCATTTCGGGGCTAAAATGGCTGTTTTGATGTGCTTTTGACAACTGAATATAGAATTGGTATAATAATTGGTATAAAATATTTTGCGTGTGTTCGCGTAGCGTAATAGGATAACGCAATCGCCTCCTAAGCGATAGACTGTGGGTTCGATTCCCGCCGCGAACGCCAACGGCTCGACCGAGATAAATTCTCGGTCTTTTTTTATGCCGTGATATTGTTCAGCGCGTTAAGTGCCGTATCTTGCGTATCGGGTATAAAGTGGCTGTACACTTTGAGCGTTACCGTCGAATCGCTGTGTCCCATATACTTACTTACTGTTTGTATCGGAACATTCTGCGACAAAAGCAAACTGCAATATGTATGCCGTAAGCCATGACAGGTAACTTCTTTCATTTTCCATTCACGCTCATAGCGTTTCAAATACTGTCCGACCGAGTGCGGAAAGATAGGCAAACGGTAAATATTAACGGCTAAGTAATAACCTTTGCGACTCATACCATAAGACGAACAGCGCGTTATTATATGCTCTCGCGCAAGTTCTCGGAAGTTTACGGTTTTGGGAAAATCCTTTTTGACTTTGACTGTCGGTATTGTTTGGTAGCCTTTCTGTGCAAAACTGTTCAAAAACATTTGCACGTCGCGCACCGTAATAACCGATATGGGTTTATCGTCAAGGTGTTGTTCAACCAAAAACGCATTGAATTTTCTGCCGACTTCTTGCGCTCGCAGGTAGTAACTAATAGAAAGATTGGCTTTTATGTTCGCTTGCCACTCTTTCATCAATTCCGAGAACGTAAGTACCTTTGAACGCAAGACTGTCGTTTCTTCTTGGTAAGCCTTTGCAACGTCTTCTTCAAATTCGATAGACAGTTATATCGACCAAAACCTTGTTACCTGCGGTAAGACATTTAATCTTGCCTTCCTTGCACCACATACGGATTGTATGTACGGTAACGGCGGTTTCGGCATCCTGCTGACGAAACATATCAAATGCTTTTTTAATGCTTCGTAACATTTGCGTTTGCCTCCTTGTTCAGATTAGAAAGCGATTATCATAAACAGCGGTTTATTCCGTTTCGTTTAATCACTTTCCGCAGATAATATAACTTTTATCTTGCGAAATTACGAGTAGTAAGCCAAGTACAAACATATTAGTTTCGGTTTACTTTCACATTAGTCCTACGGTCTGGGGCGGTATTGGAAAAGGACTGAACAGCTCTATTCAGTTTTAGTCTTACGGCAACGGCTTTTTCCGATACACACCCCTGTCGAAAGACAAATAAAATGAAATAATACTTGTCGTTTTCAGGTTCTTGATATTTAACGCAATTTACAGTATAATAGATATGTAATGCTTTCAAAATCGGGAGTTCTTTATGTATAAAATTTTACTTGTAGAAGACGACGAAATTATATCAAAATCAATTAAGCAACACCTTGAAAATTGGAGTTTTGAAGTAATAGCAACGCGAGATTTCAAAAATATTACAAATGAGTTTACTGAGTGCAACGCTCATATTGTTTTACTTGATTTAATATTGCCGTTTTACGACGGTTTTTATTGGTGTAAAGAAATTCGCAAAATTTCCAACGTGCCTATTGTGTTTTTATCGTCGGCTTCCGACAATATGAACATTGTTATGGCTGTCAATATGGGCGGTGATGATTTTATTTCCAAACCGTTTAACGTAAGCGTTCTTCTTGCTAAAATTCAAGCGATATTAAGACGAACATACGATATGCCGAACGTTATTTCCATTCTCGAACATAAAGGCATAATTTTGAACTTGAACGATTTTACTCTTTCTTATCGGGATAAGAGTATGGAACTTACAAAAAACGAGTTTCGTATATTGGAAACATTGCTTGTAAATAAGGGAAAAATCGTAAGCCGCGATACTTTGATGATGAAATTGTGGCAAGACGATAATTATGTCGAAGAAAATACGTTGACGGTAAACGTAACGCGGCTTAGGAAGAAATTAGAAGATTTAGGTATCGACGATTTTATCAAAACAAAAGTCGGTTGCGGCTATATCATTGAACTATGAGAAAAAATTATGAAAGCACTAAAACTCATTCCGAAATATCTATGGCAATATAAATTCGTAATAGCATTGCTTTTTGTTTTTACGGCTGTTTTTGCGTTGATTGCATATCTATATCAAATGGTGGTTGAAGCGATTTTATACGCATTTGCACTGTGTTTTGTCATTATAATCATTTTGGTGGCGATACACTTTTATTTATATTGTAAAAAGCATTTCGAGCGTATTCGGCTCTTGAATTACCCTTTGACTTTGCAATTACCTATTCCCCAAAATCTGACGGAAACGGAATTGTATGCGGTTATCGAAAAAATCAGAGAACAGTATAAAAATGATATAAATAAAAAACAAAAAGAACATTCGGAATATTTAGACTATTATACTATGTGGATGCACCAAATAAAGACGCCTATTTCGGCAATGGGGCTTATACTGCAAAACTCCGATACGAAAGAAAGCCGAGCGCTTACCGCAGAACTTTTCCGAATAGAACAGTATGTTGAAATGGCATTATGGTATTTACGAATGGACGATATGACGGATATGGTGTTTAAGTCCTATGATTTAGACGAAATTATAAAAGAAACCGTCAGAAAATATGCGCCGCTTTTTATAAGCAAAAAAATCAAAGTAAATTATACGCCGGCGAATTGTAAAGTTATTACGGACAAAAAATGGCTGTCCTTCATAATCGAACAACTTTTATCCAACGCAATCAAATACACCGAAAAAGGCAGCGTTACAATTACGGTGGAAAACAAAGTGATTATCATTGAAGATACGGGTATAGGTATCAGAAAAGAAGATTTGCCAAGAATTTTTGAAAAAGGTTATACGGGTTATAACGGTCGAATCGAAAAAAAATCAACGGGAATAGGCTTATATCTATCCCGTCGGGCGGCGGAAAAACTCTCTCATAAACTTTCCGTTACTTCCGAAATCGGAACGGGTAGCAAGTTTTATATAGATACGAATACTTATAATCTTAAAGTTGAATGACCTTACGAAAATGTCATTTCTTCCGGCCGAAATGTAACACCGTGTAATTGTGTTTATTTCGGCTGTTTTGATAAAATTAAATTATCTTAAAATTCGGAGGTAGTTTAAGTTGGCTCTTTTATCGGTACAAAATTTAAGTAAAGTATATTCTTCACGTTTAGGCGGCAATCAAGTTACCGCTCTTTCTGACGTTACTTTTTCGGTTGAATGCGGTGAATACGTTGCGATTATGGGCGAATCGGGTTCGGGTAAAACAACCCTGCTCAATATTCTCGCCGCACTCGATAAGCCTACAAACGGAACGGTTGATTTAGACGGTAAACTTCTTTCAAGCATTAGCGAAAAAGAAATTGCGGCATTTCGACGTGATAATCTCGGTTTTGTCTTTCAAGAATTTAATTTGTTAGATACTTTTTCTTTGAAAGACAATATCTTCTTGCCGCTTGTGCTTGCGAAAAAAAGTTATGAAGAAATGGAAAATCGTCTTGCCCCTATTGCGACAGAACTCGGCATTAAAGATATTTTGGAAAAATATCCTTATGAAGTTTCGGGCGGGCAAAAGCAACGCGCCGCCGTCGCGCGCGCAATCATTACCAACCCCAAACTGATTTTAGCGGACGAACCTACGGGCGCATTGGACTCGCGCTCGACCGACAGCCTATTGGATGTGTTTGAAACAATCAATAAAAACGGTCAGACAATTCTAATGGTTACGCATTCCACGAAAGCGGCAAGCCGTGCCGGTAGAATATTGTTCATTAAAGACGGACTACTTTTTCACCAAATTTATCGCGGTGAAAGCAATAACGAAGAATTGTATTGTAAAATTTCGGACACGCTGACATTGCTTGCTACGGGGGAACGAAAAAATGGTTAAAAACTTATATGCCCGTCTTGCGTTTGGAAATTTGAAGAAAAACCGTAGAATATATTTGCCGTATATATTGACCTGTATCATTACGGTTATGATGTTTTATATGATTTACTCTCTTTATACCAATGAGAGTATTGCGGCAATGCACGGCGGTCAAACAATTCAATATACTTTGAATTTCGGTACGGTAATCGTCGGGATATTTGCCGTTATATTTCTGTTTTATACAAACAGTTTTGTCATCAAACGCCGTCAAAAAGAGTTTGGACTATTTAACGTTCTCGGAATGGAAAAACGGCATTTAGGTATTGTTTTGCTGTTTGAAGTTTTATACATTGCTTTATTTTCAATAATACTCGGCATAGCGTTAGGAATGTTATTGGATAAGCTGATGTATTTGATTATTGCGCGTATTTTACATGCAAATTACGGCGCCGGTTTTTATATTTCGTGGAAGTCAACGCTATTTACGACTTTGTTGTTTGCGTGTATCTTTGCCGGTATATATATCTTTTCTCTTATTCGTATCAATATATCAAAACCCGTCGAATTATTAAAGGGTGATAATATGGGAGAAAAAGAACCGAAAACGCGGCATATAATGGCGATATTAGGTATTATTACGCTCGCTGCCGGCTATGCGTTGGCTATTTTTACAAAGGACGCCGTTGACGCCGTTTTATTATTTTTTATTGCCGTCATTTTAGTGATTATAGGAACGTACTTTCTCTTTACGGCAGGCAGTATTGCTCTTTTGAAAGTTTTGAAAAAGAACAAGAAGTATTATTATAAGCCAAACCATTTTACAAGCGTTTCCGGTATGACGTATCGAATGAAACAAAACTCGGTCGGACTTGCAAGTATATGTATTCTCGCTACAATGCTGCTTGTTACAATATCGGCGACGACCTCATTTATGTTCGGCAGAAATGATATGATAGCACAAAAATACCCATACGATTTAATTGTGCAAGCAAACGTAAGCGAAAATGCCAACAGCACATTAACGGCGGATATCCGTTCGGAAATCGAAAAAAACGGTATGACGACAGAACAAGAAATACTATGCAATTATTTACCTTTGGCGGCATTTTCCGACGGTAACAAAATAAATCTTCAAAAATCAGCGGGCGCAAATCCGTTATTATTATTGTTTGTTACCGCGCAAACGTATAATGACATTACAGGCTCGCATAAACAACTCGGTAACGACGAAATTATAATAAGTGAAAGCAATATAAAATTTAATTACGAAACCGTTAGTGTCTTTGATACAAATTATACTGTAAAAGAGAAAGTTGACAGTTTTGTTAAAGACGGATTTATGGCAAACGATATCGGGGCGTTTGCCTGCGGAATGTATCTTGTAGTGTCCGACAACACGGCGCTAAATGCAATCTATGAAAAATATAAAGCCGAATATGGCGAAAATGCACCGACGATACAGTTTAGTTACGGGGTGAATTTTAAGAATACCAAAGAACAGCAAATTGTTTTTTCGGATGCGCTCTCGGCTATGTTGCAGGAAAAGAATTATAACGCACGCTATTCAATTCGCGTTATTAAAGCCGAAGAATTTATGAGTCTTTACGGCGGATTGTTTTTTCTCGGTGTATATCTCGGACTTCTCTTTTTAATGGGTGCTATTCTCATTATTTATTACAAACAGATTTCGGAAGGCTATGAAGATAAAAAACGTTTTGAAATTATGCAGAAGGTCGGAATGAGTTATGCCGAAGTTAAAAAGTCTATTAACACACAAATTCTTATGGTGTTTTTCTTGCCTTTAATAATGGCAGGAATTCACGTTGCTTTTGCTTTTCCTATGATAAATAAGATTATGAGTTTGCTTGCACTTTTGAACACAAAATTATTTGCGCTCTGTACGCTCGGCTGTTTTGCCGCATTCTCGCTTATATATGTGTTTGTATATTTTTTAACGGCAAAGATTTATCACCGTATTGTGAAAAGCAATGATATATATTAAACGAACTACAATAATTATCTATGGAAAACGATGAAATACTAAATAATGCTTATTATTATGCCGATTGTCCGCATTGCAATAATACGCTTGTACAAGCAAAAAACGGAATGGACGGCTATATAAAATGTTTGAAATGCGGCAAGTACATTCATATCATTATTCGCAACGGAACTGTCGTTATCAAAACAAAAACCTAATTAAAGGACGCTCGGAAACGAGCGTCCTTTTTCTATAAAATAAGCGATTTCCCGACAATGCTTATTATTTTTCACTTTCATTATTTTGCTATGAATATACCGAATAAACTGAAAATAACTTATAACGCTGAATTGCCGAACGGTAAACGGTTTTCGGAAAGCACGGAAAGCAACGCCGTGAATACGGAAATTTTATCTTATTCCGTATCGAAAATATTAAGCTCCGACAGAACTTCCGTGCGCGAAGGTCAACGAGTTCATAATACCGTAACCGTTATAAACAATTAGGCAACGAAATTATTCAATAGTTTCTTCAATCTTCCGCAACCCAACGGAGCGAGTTTCGCGGACGGTAGCGTTAAAATAAACGGAATTTCACAACCGACATACGACCCTGTAAAAGGATTTTCTATTCCGGACTTAGCTCCCGACGAAACTGTTATTATTGAATACGAAATAACGGCAAACAAACCCAAAAACATTACTGATATATCTCAATTTGCACTTTTATTGCTTGCTGTTTTTTGATTTTTTAAGTTCTTCTTCAAGTTCTTTTATCCGTTCCATCTTTTATCTTCTCACTGTTTTCCAATTCCTTTAACTTTTCTTTTTTAAGTGTCTCTTCTTTTTCTAATTTTTCTATTTTTTTATTTAAATATCTTAATATTAAAAGACATAAAATTATTCCAAAAACAGATAAGCCTAAAATAACCAATCCAACATACCACAGATCGGGTTTTATAATCATAAATATAATTGAACCTATAGCCGTAATTATAGGTGCTACAATTAATAATTTATATCTGTCTTTGCTATATTCATATACTTCTGAACCAAATTTCTTCTTCATAATAAACTGTAGAACCTCCGAATTTAAACAAAAAAGCGCAAAGAAACGATACGTTTCGTTCGCGCTAAAAAACTAAAATATCCATTGGAGTAACCCCCAAAATTAATATATAAAATATTACAAATAATTTTTATTGAATTTAATCACTGCTTAACGCAACCGTTTATTACAAACAAATAGTAACATAATTCCGTATTTTTGTCAATACCCGTTTTGGAAACGACTTACTTTTAAAATCTCCCTTACCGCTTAAAAATTATGCGGCGTGAGAAACTTTTTTTCCCATTTTAAGCTCGTTTTCTATTTCTGCGCAAGTAGCCTGCAATTCTTCTTCGGTTTCCGCAAGCTCTACGCCGTCAAGTATTTCCTGCAGCTTATATTCCTGATTCAAATACTTAATCGTCTGATAGCCCATAACCGCCGTTAAAACGCCGTTTGTAAGCCCCTGAACGGAAGAATCCACCAACACGGAGATTGCACTGCCAAGGAACGGAATGCCCTTTACGGCGTCGCCCATGGTCTTTACGATGCTGTTACCGATTTTAACGCCGCCCAAGCCGTAAGCGATGAGCGAGTTCTGCAAAACTCTGCCGAAAATTTTCATAAGCTTTGCGTCGGACGGTCTGAAACCGTATAAAAACACCAAGTCTTTAATAAGCTGTAAGTTCATTACCACTACGAGCGCGGCGTCGACTTTACTCGTCTGCGACAACGCGGAATACATTGCCGATTTCATCGAGCTTTTAAAAATTAAGTCTTTCGCCGTTTTCTTCACGCTACCCGTATACAGAGCAGTAAGACTCTTCATAATTCCCTTATCGTCGTTGGTTTTAACGGCGATAGCCATTTCGCCGACGATTTTACTATCGTACCAACCCACGCCTTCCACTTTCGCGGTTAAATCAATCATTTTATCGGCTATATCGCGGCGAACCTTTTTATTGTGCTTTTTAGCGGCGTGAGCCGTTTTTGCGTTCACGTTCACGATAAAGTATTCCGACTTCATAACCTTGACGATAGGCACTATAAACAGGGCTATATACAAAATCAGGCATACTCCGCCCGTTGCATAGCCGGCGTATTCGTTAATTTCGTAAACGCGCAGGGATACGAAAAACAGACACGCAAACAAAAATATTCCCAGAGCGGCTATAATAACCCTGAGCAATATTTTTGCGCTTTTCACGTTCTGACGCTTTACGTACTTCTGCTCGTAATCGTAAATGGTCATTTTGTCCTGCTGTTGATTTTCTTCGGTTTTTACGGCAACTGCCTTTTCGGTTGATTTTTCGTTCATAATATATAATATAAATTTATCATTTTTTATGACGAATGTCAACAGTAAATTATTAGCAATAATATGATAAAACAAACCCCGCCGTAGTAACGGCGGGGTTTTTATTACTCTTCTATTTCGTAATGGCAATCGGAATACTGTGTAGGGGGCATTGACTGACCTTCGCCTACGTAAACCGAATTAATAACGTTGCCCTTGGAGTTTACGACTTTATAAGAGCCGCTCTTGGGGCAAATATCGCCGCAATTCAAATTCATAATCCACCTCCTGCAATTATAATGTGCAGAAACGGGATTATTAACCGCTTACAGACTTTCCAAAATAAGCTTGTCCGCAACGAGAGCAATAAACTCGCTGTTCGTGGGGCGTTCGCTGCCTATGTACACTCTTGCGCCGAAAATAGAACTTATCGCGTCAGATCTACCCCTGTTCCACGCAACTTCTATTGCGTGGCGGATAGCTCTTTCAACCTTACTCGAAGTAGTTGCAAACTTTTCCGCAATTTTGGGATAAAGTTCTTTGGTTACTTTGTTTATAATCGACGGGTCGTTTACCGCAAGCTTTATGCCTTCGCGAAGATACGAAAAGCCTTTGATATTGGGCGGAACGCCTATCGTTATAAAAATGTTGCTTATCTTTTCGTCGAGAGAACTTGCCTTGCGTTTGTCGCGCACGTCGGATACGGACATATAATTTACCGCGCGGGTATTGGATAAATCGCGTATTCTGTCCACCACCGTTTGCGGGCTTACGGGCTTTGCCAGATAATAGACCGCTCCGCGCTCGATAGCTTGGTCGACGATTTTATCGTCTTTAAATCCGCCTATCGCTATAGTAAGGCAATCGGGATTATTTTCACGTATGTAATCGAGAACGCCAAACCCGTCTAACCCCGTAAGCACCAAATCCACTATGGCGGCAGTAGGCGAGTTGCGCTTTATCATGTCAATTGCGACGTTGCCGTTCTCGGTTGCGGCACATACTTCCAGCCCGTCCGTTTCGGATACGTATTCTTTAAGTTCCGTCAAAAATTCTTCGTTGCTCTCGAATATTGCAATTTTTTCAGATTTCATAAAATCTTACCCCTTCGTTGTCTTTGTGTATGGAATTATAATACACAAATTTGAAGTTGTAAAGCAATTTTGTAAATAATTCGATTTATTTTTCACGCAAATTACAAGATTTTTTACGGTATTTCATCGTTTTTTGTCGAAACGCGCTTTTTACTGTGTAATAAAGTCTAAATATTCATCATAAGCGACGCATTTGTCAAATTTTTTGGTACCGTTGATTTCTATGATTCTATTTGCGACGGTATTCATAAGTTCCTGGTCGTGTGAAGTGAACAACATACAGCCTTTGAAGTTTTTCATACCGTTATTGAGTGCGGTTATGGATTCAAGGTCAAGGTGGTTGGTCGGCTCGTCGAAAATAAGGAAATTGCCGCCTTCAAGCATCATTTTTGCAAGCATACAGCGGACTTTCTCGCCGCCCGAAAGCACTTTTGCCTGTTTCAAAGCTTCTTCGCCCGAAAAGAGCATTCTTCCAAGCCAGCCGCGCAGATATTCTTCGTAATGGTCTTTGGAATACTGGCTGAGCCACTCCACGAGATTGTATTCGCAACCTTGGAAGTATTCGTTGTTATTTTCGGGAAAATACGATGTGGAAATAGTTTTGCCCCAACGGATAACTCCGCTGTCCGGCTGAACTTTTCCCGTTAAAACGTCGTAAAGCATGGAAACGGTGGTACTTTTATCGCTCACCACGCCTATTTTATCGTCCTTCTGTACAGTAAACGAAACGTTTTCGAAATAACCCTTTTTAGTGAGGCCTTCAACCATTAAAATATCGTTGCCGATATCCTTCTCGTACTTGAAATCAATGTAAGGATACTTTCTGAGCGACGGCTTGAAATCTGAAATAGTGAGTTTTTCAAGCTCTTTCTTACGCGAAGTAGCCTGACGTGATTTTGACGCGTTTGCGGCGAAACGGGCAATAAATTCCTGTAATTCCTTTGCCCTTTGCTCGTTTTTCTTATTCTGGTCCTTTTGCTGACGCGCCAAAAGCTGGCTAGTTTCATACCAGAAATCGTAGTTGCCGAGCATCATATTGATTTTGCCGTAATCCACGTCGCATATATGAGTGCAGACTTTATTCAAAAAGTGTCTGTTGTGCGATACGATAATAATCGTATTTTCAAAATCCAACAGATAATTTTCAAGCCAGCGCACCGTTTTTATATCAAGGTTGTTGGTAGGCTCGTCCAAAAGCAAAATATCGGGATTGCCGAAAAGAGCCTGCGCAAGCAATACTTTAACCTTGTATTTAGCGTCAAGCTCTGCCATCGAAACGGCGTAAAACTCTTCGGTTATATCGAGCGCGTTTAAAAGCGTCTGCGCTTCGTACTCCGCTTCCCAACCGCCGAGTTCGGCAAACTCGCTTTCGAGCTCGCTCGCGCGAATGCCGTCCGCTTCCGTAAAATCGGGTTTTGCGTACAGCGCGTCCTTTTCGTCCATTATGTCTACGAGCCGTTTATGCCCGAGCATAACAGCGCGCAGAACGGTTACGTTATCGAACGCGTTCTGGTTCTGCTGAAGAACGGACATTCTCTCCGTCTTATCCATGGAAACGTCGCCCTTATTAGGCTCTATTTCCCCGCTTAAAACCTTTAAAAAGGTAGATTTGCCCGCGCCGTTAGCACCTATAATACCGTAGCAGTTACCTTTGGTGAATTTTAAATTTACTTCTTCGAAAAGTTTTTTACTGCCGTATTGCAGTGAAACGTTGTTGACCTGTAACATTTTATACTCCGTTTAATGATTTATATTGCAAACTGACTGTTGTATAATTCAGCGTAAAACCCGCCCTTTGCGAGCAGTTGTTCGTGGTTGCCCTGTTCGATTATATTGCCGTCCTTCATGACGAGAATTACGTCCGCTTCCTTTATGGTAGACAGCCTGTGCGCAACTATAAAGCTGGTTCTGCCGTTCATAAGCTTTGCAAACGCCTTTTGTATTCTCTGCTCGGTGCGGGTATCTATAGACGAAGTCGCTTCGTCGAGTATGAGCATGGGCGGCAGGCACAGCATTATGCGCGTTATGCACAGTAGCTGTTTTTGCCCCTGCGACAGTCCGTCTTCCGAAATTACCGTGTCGTAACCGTACGGCAACTGCATTATAAAGTTATGCGCGTGCGCCGCCTTTGCCGCGCTTTCTATTTCTTCCTGCGTGGCGTCAGGCTTGCCTATGGCTATATTTTCACGGACGGTGCCGCTTTTAAGCCACGTTTCCTGCAAAACCATACCGTAATTGCGCCTTAACGACTTGCGCGTTATTTCCCTTATATCGTTTCCGTCGACGGTAATTTTACCCGCGTCCACGTCGTAAAAACGCATTAAAAGATTGATAAGCGTCGTTTTGCCGCAACCCGTAGGTCCGACTATGGCAATTCTCTGTCCCGCTTTTACTGCAAGATTGAGATTTCGGATAAGCTCTTTATCGGGCGAATATGAAAAATAAACGCCTTGAAAGCCTACTTCACCCTTTACCGTTTGGAGCTCGACAGCCCCGTCCGCATCGGGGACTTGCGGTTCTTCGTCTATTATTTCGTAAATTCTGCCCGCGCAGGCGATTGCGTTCTGCAACTCGGTAACTACGCCCGAAATTTCGTTGAAGGGTTTCGTATACTGGTTTGCATACGACAGCAAGCTGGTGAGCATACCCACAGAGAAAGCAACGGGCAAAGATACGTCCATCACGAGCATTAACGCGCCAGAAAGCGCGACTGCCGCATAAACTACTGCGTTTACGAAACGTGTACTCGGGTTGGTAAGCGACGAATAGAAAATTGATTTCAACGACGCCTTTGTAAGCCGCTCGTTTATTCCGTCGAACTTTTCCATATTTTCGTCTTCGCGGTTAAAAGCTTTGACGATTTTGAGATTGCCTATCATTTCGTCGATAAAAGCGGTCTGCTCTCCCCTTATCTCGCTCGTGTTTTTAAACAGCGAATAAGTTTTAGACGCAATGTATTTTGCCACGAAGAGCGACAGCGGCGTTATTACGAAAACGATAAGCGCGATAACCCAATTTATCGCAAGCATTATGCCAAGAGTTCCCGCTATAGTCAACACGCCCGTGAATAGCTGCGTAAAGCCCATTAAAAGCCCGTCGGCAAACTGGTCCACGTCAGCTACGTTGCGCCCGACGATATCGCCGTATGAATGCGAATCTATAAACGAGAGCGGCAAACGCTGTAATTTAGAGAACGCCTGCTCCCTTATATCCTTTACGACGCCGTAAGTTATGCGATTGTTTATGGCGTTCATAAGCCACTGCGCAAGGCAGGTTACCGCTATTACCGCCGCTATGATTATGAACTTGGAAGTGAGCGCGGCAAAATCTACTGCTTGCCCGACCACCAAAAGGTCAATAACCTGACCGAAGAAGATGGGAACGATAAGATTTCCCGCAACGGAAACGAGCGCGAAGAATATGGTACACGCAAGCAAAAATTTGTAATTTTTAAGTTGCTTTAATATACGCTTTAAAATAGCTTTCTGGGAGAGTTTAACCATTTGCGCTCTCCTTTTTATACTGTGAAAAGTGTATTTCACGGTAAATTTCGTTATTTTCCAAAAGGTAGTCGTGAGTCCCCACTCCCGCTACCTTGCCGCCGTCGAGTACGATAATCTTATCTGCGTGGCGTATGGACGAAGTACGTTGCGAAACTATAAATACCGTAGGCGAGTAGTCGAGATTTTTAAGCGACTGTCTGAGCCTTGCGTCGGTTGCGTAGTCGAGCGCGGACGCGCTGTCGTCGAGAATAAGTATTTGCGGCTTTTTCACGAGCGCGCGGGCAATGGTAAGGCGTTGACGCTGTCCGCCGGAAAAGTTTTTGCCGCCTTGCTCTACCTTTTCGTCAAGACCGTCCTTTTTGGATTTTATCACGTCAGCCGCCTGCGCCGTTTTAATGGCTTCGGCAATCTCTTCGTCGGTAGCGTCGGTCTTGCCCCATTGCATATTGTCGCGCACCGTGCCTTCGAACAACACTGCTTTCTGCGGCACTATTCCGCACACTTCGCGCAGACGCTCGTCGCCGTAAGTATTGACGTTTTCACCGTTAATCAAAACTTCGCCCTGACTAACGTCGTAGAAATGCGGCAAGACGTTTACGAGCGTGGTTTTACCCGCACCGGTGCCGCCTATAATGCCGACCGTTTCGCCGCGTTCGACTTGAAAGCTTACCCCTTCCAGAGCGTTTACGGGAGAATTCGAATAATTTACCGCAACGTTTCTGTATTCGATAAAAGGCGGTAAGGCGTCTTTAAGTTCCGTCTGCCGCGTTCCGCCCTTAATCGACGGTTGCATTTCGAGAATTTCGTTTATTCTTCCCGCACAAGCAAACGACTTTGTAACGGTAATTATCAGATTTGCAAGCTTGATAAGCTCAATAAGAATCTGGGACATATAATTGTAGAGCGCGACGACCTGTCCCCTGTCGAGTACGCCCGCGTCAAATTTAACCGCGCCCGAGTAAAGCAAAACTATTATAGCCGCATTTATAATCGCATAAGTGAGCGGATTCATAAGCGCGGATATTTTACCCACGAAAAGCTGGGATTTGGTAAGTTCGGCGTTTTTCGCGTTGTATTGCTCTATCTCGCTCTCTTCTTTACAGAACGCTCGAAGCACCCTTGCGCCCGTGAGCGTTTCTCGAGTGGCGACGGTTACCCCGTCAAGATTGCCCTGCACTTTTTTATAGAGCGGGATACTTACGAGCATAATCGCAAACACGACCGTGCACAGTACGGCAATAGAAACTGCGAAAATTCCGCCCGCAGTCGCGTTAATCAAAAACGCCATTAACATTGCGCCGAATACAATAAAAGGCGAGCGCATAAATAAGCGTAACACGAGATTTATGCCCGACTGAACCTGATTTACGTCGCTGGTCATACGGGTTATCATTTTGCCCGTGCCGAGCCCGTCTATATCGGCGTAAGACAGAGTTTGCATTTTATCGAAAAGGTCGTGCCTTAATTCCTTGGAAAAGCCGACCGCCGCTTTTGCGGCAAAGTATTGCGCGGCAACCGCGCTTATCAACCCGACCACGCCGAGCGCGACGAGTATAAGACAAGCGTAAACAACGTATCCCGCGTTTTTAGAACCGCCGTCGATTTCGTTGATTATTGCCGAAACTACGAGCGGCACTATCAATTCAAAACTCGCTTCGAGCAATTTGAAAAGCGGGGCGAGAACGGACTGCACCTTATAATGCCTTAAATATTTCAGTAATTTACGCATACGCAAATAATTATAGCATACAGCCGAATTAAAAAGCAAATTTATTGCAATTAAACGATTAATTTGATAAACTTAATTTATGGGTTATTCTGTTTATTTAAAAAAAGGCGAAGAAAAACGCATCGTTGCAGGGCACAGCTGGGTGTACGCGAACGAAGTGGCGAAAATAGAAGGTAAAGACAAAAACGGCTCGCTTGCCGGCGTCTTTTCTCACGACGGAAGATTTATCGGCAAAGGTTACATAAATCACGCGTCGAAAATACTCGTAAGAATTTTTATACGCGACAATTCGGACGACAGCGAAGCGTTCTACGAAGAAAAAATTGCCGCGGCAAAGCTTTACCGCGAAAAACTCGGGTATAAAAACTGTTACCGCGCAGTATTTGCCGAAAGCGACGGCATTCCCGCCCTTATCGTGGATAAATACGGCAGTTACCTTTCCGTTCAGTTTCTCGCGCTTGGGGTAGACTTGCGCAAAGAGATGATTTGCCGCGTTCTTATAAAAATTTTCAAGCCCAAAGGTATTTACGAACGGAGCGACGCCGCAGTGCGCAAAAAAGAAGGGCTTGAAGAAGTTAAAGGCGTTTTATACGGCACAGTGCCCGACTACTGCGAGATAAGAGAAAACAAGATTAAAATGCTCGTTGACGTAAAGAACGGACAAAAGACGGGCTACTTTCTAGACCAGAAAGAAAACAGGCTTGCGGCGAGAAAGTACTGCAAGGGCGAAGTTCTCGATTGCTTTTGCAACAGCGGCGGGTTTTCTTTAAACGCCGCGAAGGTTGCCGATAAAGTAATTGCCTGTGATATTTCCGAATTTGCGCTTAAAAACGTGCGCGACAACGCCAGACTGAACGGATTTGAAAATATAGAGACGCTTTGCGGCGACGCGTTTGAAGTATTGCGCAATTTCAGAAAAGAAAAACGGGCGTTCGACACCGTTATACTCGACCCGCCCGCGTTCTGTAAATCTGCAAGCGAAGTTAAAGACGCTTACCGCGGGTATAAGGACGTAAATCTTACGGCAATGAAAATAGTCAAGAGCGGCGGCTTTCTTATTACCTGTTCATGCTCGCACTATATGACGACCACCTTATTTGAAAGAATGCTCATAGAAGCGGCAAAAGAGAGCGGGCGCACCGTGCGTTTCGTTGAAATTAAAACGCAAGCCCCCGACCACCCCGCGCTTTTATGCGCGGACGAAACGCAATATCTTAAATTTTTCGTTTTACACGTTATTTAATTAAAAGAGCGGCGCGATGCGCCGCTCTTTTAATACAATATTATATAGCCCAATTTCCGTTTTTGAAAATGCTTACGCGTTTACCGTCCTTGGTTACGCCAACGATAGACATATCCTTGCTACCTATCATAAAATCGACGTGAATCATCGAACTGTTTACGCCGTGTTTTTCACACTCTTCAACCGTATAATTCTCGTAATTTTCAAGACAGTTGTTAAACCCCCTGCCCAAAGCCAGATGACAGCTTGCGTTTTCGTCAAACAGCGTGTTATAGAAAAGTATACCCGTATTGTTTATGGGCGAAGAATATGCAATCAACGCAACTTCCCCGAGATACGCCGCGCCTTCGTCCATAGAAATCATTTTTTCCAGAAGCTCCTGATTCTTTTCGGCGTAAACCTCCACGGCTTTGCCGTTTTCAAACCTTATCCAGAAATTTTCGATAAGCTTTCCCTGATAGGAAAGCGGTTTGGTTGCAACTACTTTACCTTCCGCTACGCCGCGCCTGGGCGTAGTGAAAACTTCTTCGCTGGGGATATTGGGGTTATAATAAATGTTACTTCCGAGCGCATACTCGCCGCCACCCAAAAAGATACCGTCGGGATTGAGTCCCACCGTGAAATCGGTGCCGTTCGCACTCTTGTATTCGAGCTTTTCGAACTTATAACCGTTTAATACTGCGCAATGCTTGGCAAGATTTTCGTTGTGAATCTCCCACGCCTTTATGGGGTCGTCGTCAACGCGCGAACACAGCAAAATATCTTCCCAAAGCTTTTCAACAGCCGCGTCCGCGGGCAAATCGGGATAAATCTTGTTAGCCCACGCCTTACCCGGCACGGCGGCTATACACCACTGGTACTTGTTTTCTATCGCGTCGCGGTAGGGCTTTATGAAAGGGAAACGCGCCTGATTGGCTTTGGCTATTTTTTCGCTGTCCGTACCCTGTAAGCCGTCGGGGTCGTCACTGTCAAGCCAGAGCATACAGGAAAGTTTTTCAACCTTTCTTTCCCACTCTGCTTTTTCCACAGCGGTAAATTCCGACATGGTTTCAAGCGTTCTGTAATCGTAATGAATTTTGGTAACGGGCATATACGACCACTCTACTTTTACCCGTTCCGCACCACACTTGTAACATTCTTCGACGCAAGTTGCAACGAAATCGGGTTGGTCAAGGTCGCAACGGATTATTACTTCCTGCCCTTTCTGCACGTTTAAGCCGCACTTGACTATAAGTTCGGCGTATTTTTGTAATCTCTTTTTATCCATAATACAAGAATTATAGCATTTTTAAGTTATTAAAGCAAGAAAAACTATTACTCGCTTTCAAAAATTAAATCTACAGAAACTATTTTACCGCTTTTATTTCCTTTTATTTTTTATTATAACTATAGCTATATAGGCAACAAGCAGCAGTGCGCATGCTTCCATAAGAATACCGTACATCGCGCCAAGCGGAATTTCCGTTCCGAAAAGATAAATCTTAGCGTCGAAGCTTTTCATAATACCGTCGATTGCTGCGACGGTATTCCCGCATCCGAAAGGGCATCGAGATAACCGTTCATATAATGGTTGCGGAGTATGCTCACGCCGTAAGTGCCGGGGAGCATACAGAGCGCGTTGCGCAAGTCTTCGGAAAACTGTGCCAAAGGCATATACGCGCCGCAAATAAGTCCGTACATTGACGACACAAGCGACGAGACTGCGGAAAGCCCGCCCTGAAGCTTTCTATGTACACGTTGCGGAGAAAAGTTGCAAACAGCAACAACAGAATGAGCGGATTAAGTAAAGAAATGAAAAAGGTGAATTTATCTTTAAAATAGCACTTGGTATTGCGCGAAACGAGAGAAATAAATTTTCTGCACTCCCACATATTATATCTCCTTTAAATCCTTGCCCGTAACTTTTAAAAAAACTACGTCCATATTGCCCTTCAATACTTCGTAATCTGTGAAAAGTTCGGCAAAGAAAAATCGCCGCAGCGGATTTACGCTGCGGCGATTATAACAATTTGAGATTAATCTGTAAGCCGAGTTCTGTCGTGTACGGTTATCTATCTAATCCTGCGGTCGCCCGCAAGCTCAAGCGATGTTTACGGCTGTCGGCAGACGGGCAGCCTTTGCATTTAAGCAAGCCGATAGCCCAATCTTGCATCGGGTGGGGTTTAATTGGCTCCCCTTGTTACCAAAGGGACGGTGAGCTCTTACCTCGCCATTCCAACCTTACGCAATAAATTGCGCGGTATATTTCTGTTCACTTTCCTTGAAGTCGCCTTCACCTGCCGTTAACAGGCACCCTTGCCCTGCGATGCTCGGACTTTCCTCACGCCACTTTCGTAGCCCGCAACCGTATGATTAACTCAAACTGAAATTATTTTAACATTTTTTTAACGGTAATTCAACTATTTACCCGTTATTAATTGATTTTTACAAATATTTATTTTAAAATACTGTTTGGAAAAAATAAGGAGCAAATTATGAAAAAGACGAAAATTATCTGCACGCTCGGACCTGCAAGCAACGACGAAAAGACTATTTCCGCAATGGTTGATGCGGGAATGAACGTTGCGAGATTGAATTTTTCGCACGGAACGCACGAAGAACACGCGCAAAAAATAGCGATGATTAAGAAAGTGCGCGAGCAGAAAAAAATGCCTTTGCCCATTATGTTGGATACGAAAGGCCCTGAATTCAGAATTAAAACGTTTAAAGACGGCAAAGTAACGCTAAACGACGGCGACGAGTTCACCTTTACTACCGAAGATATAGTCGGCGACGAAAAGCGCGTCAGCGTTTCGTTTAAAGGTCTGTGCGAGCAGATGGTTAAGGGTGACAAAATACTCTTAAACAACGGACTTATGATTTTCGAAGTCGTAAAGGTTCAAAAGCCGAACGTAATTTGTAAGACGCTTGTCGGCGGAACGCTTTCCAACCGTAAGAGTATGTTTTTCCCCGACAAGGAATTAAACCTTACCTACCTTTCGGAGCAGGACAAGGCAGACCTTAAGTTCGGCATAGAACAGGGCGTTGACTTCGTTGCCGCGTCCTTCGTTTCGCGTGCGCAGGACGTGACCGATATAAGAGATTATCTCAGAGAATGCGGTTCTCCCGACGGCGAGATAGAAATTATTGCAAAGATTGAAAGCCGTGCGGGCGTTAAAAATCTTGACGAAATTCTGAAAGTATGCGACGGCATAATGGTTGCGCGCGGCGACCTTGGCGTTGAAGTTCCTTTCGAAGAATTGCCCAACATACAGAAATCACTCATTAAAGCGTGCAGAATTAACGGCAAACGCAGTATTACCGCTACCGAAATGCTCGAATCGATGGTTAAGCAGCCCCGCCCTACCCGTGCGGAGATTTCAGACGTTGCAAACGCCGTTTACGACGGTTCTTCCGCAATAATGCTCTCGGGCGAAACAGCCGCGGGAATGTACCCCATACAGGCCGTTAAAGCTATGGCTAAAATTGCCGAACAAGCCGAAGCAAACGTATCTTACATTCAGCACATTGCCGAAAAGGATTACAGAATTACCAGACTTTCGGAAGCACTCGCACACTCTGCATGCACCCTGGCGCACGATATCGGCGCAAAGGTTATTGTAGTCTGCACGAGAACGGGCGGCACGGCGAGAACGGTTTCGAGATTCCGTCCTATGATTGACATTATAGGAATGACGACGGACGAAAGAGCGTACAGAAAGCTCGCTTTGAGTTGGGGCGTTATACCCGTAATGAGCGAAGAGTTTTACTCCGTTGACGTACTGTTCCACTACGCTAAGCGCGCGGCGATTAAGACGGGATTCGTTAAAAAAGGCGACACGATAGTACTTACCGGCGGCACGCCAAACGGCAAGAGCGGCAATTCAAACCTTATCAACGTTGAAACCATTTCCACTACTTAATATCAAGATAAAAAAGGCTAATCCGCAGAAATGCGGATTAGCCTTTTTTTAATAATGTACGCCATTTGGCGTAAAGTTTAAATATAGTATCTTCTTTTATATACCGTTTCACCATAATACAAGTTCCTTTATTGATATATTGAATATATTTTCAATAATAAATATACAACTCTTCTCTTACTTTTATTGCTTGCTGTTTTTTGCGTTTTTCAACGCTTCTTCAAGTTCTTTTATCCGTTCATCTTTTTCTGTCATCTCCTTTTCTAATTCTTCTGCTTTCTTAACTTTTTCGTCTTTCAACGCTTCTTCCTTTTCTAATTTTTCAATCTTATAATTGTAATAAGCCAAACCAATAATATACAAAACGATACCGAATATCGCTAAACCGATTTGCAATAATCCTACCCACCAAACTTGTGGAATTTTCACAATAAATACTATCGCAATTATTATGAGTATTACCGCAGTAATAGGCAGACCGTGTAGCAATCTTTTGTAACTTCTATAATCTTGAGATAACGTTTTGATTTTTCTCAATAATTTCACCCCCCCTTATACTTTTATTGCTTGCTGTTTTTTGATTTTTTAAGTTCTTCTTCAAGTTCTTTTATCCGTTCATCTTTTTCTGTCATCTCTTTTTTCTCTTTTTCCAATTCCTTTAGCTTTTCTTTTTTCAGCGCTTCTTCTTTTTCTAATTTTTTTATATAATTATTTATGGATATCAATATAATTATATATAAAAATATTAATAAGAACACTAAACCGATTAATATCAGTCCTAATGACAAATCATTAGGTTTTTCAACCATATCTATTATCGCGAATATAAAGAGCATAACCGATGTAATCGGAAAAATGAGTAAACCTATTTTTTTACTTTATAATATTCTGCTAAGTTTTTATATTTTTTCATTAAATAATCCCTTAAAATTTTACTTAATTTAAATAAACAAAAAAGCGCAACGAAAAAATACGTTTCATTTGCGCTAAAAAACTAAAATAACCATCGGAGTATACCCCCATTATTAAATCTTACAATAACTACAACTTCTTTCTGTTTTAACTCACTCCATTTTACGTGAACTTGTTACTGCTTAAATATTACCATAATTTGGTAATATTGTCAATATCAATTTAAAAAATATATTTTAGTTTACTTCACAAGAAAATTCTCAAACACAACACACACAATTCAATCTTTGCTGAAATCTCTTAATCGTAAAAACGCATCATTAGCCTAAAAACACCCCCGCTATATGCGGGGGTTTATAAATTTAATCAGAAAGTGCTGTCGGTGTTTATACCGCTGTTATCGAACGGGTCGGAAGGTTTGGCTCCGTTATATGCGTTATCGGAATTATCGCCGTTAAAGTTCCGGCCCGAAGGTTCGGAGTATCTTTCGGCAATAAGGCTCTGATAAAACGCCGCCGTTGCGGAATAATGATAGGGCAATACCCAGAACGAAAGTATTCCGAAAGTAAGAACGCTCAACAGATACCAGCCGATAAACGAGAAATCAAGGCAGAAAAGTCTCCATTTATTGCCGCGCATCATATCTATTGAAGCTTTGCGGGCAGCGTCGGGCGCAATCGACGGATTATCGTACATAATGAAGTAGCTCATTCTGTACGAGTACGCCGCAACAATGCCGGGGATAATAAAAAGCAACGACCAAAGCGCGGTGAAAATGGTATTAAGCAGATAGAGCAACATCGTGTTTATAAAGTTATAGAAACCCTGAAACAACTGCTCTATCGCAATATTCTTGCGCCTGATTACGTTTAACGCTATGGAGTTTACACCGTAAGTCAACGGTCCGCCAAGAACTAACGCCGCAACCGAACCCGCAATAGGCACTACGTTGAGCGCGCCGACGACAAGCGCATAAATGAGCGCAATGAGCGCGAAGGTATTCCAAATGCCCGAAAGTTTTTGATACGCGTCGTATCTGAAATCTCTTGCTTTTAACATAATTCTCTCTCCGAAATTATTATATTATTAAATCCGACAAAAGTAAACAAAAATCCCGCAATTTTTTTGCGGGATTTTTTATTAGCTGAGCCAAAGATAAGCAAGACCGGCAAGCAAACCGAAAACTAAGATTGCGCCCAAAACGAACGGCGCCACGGCAAGAAACATTCCCCTTACCATAGCCCAGTATTCTTTTCTGCTGACGCTCTGTTTTTCACGACGCTTACCGTGCTTTTTAAGATACGGGTCGTACCATCTGAAACCGTCCAGATTCATATCCGCAAAGGTTGTAGTGGTGTCAAGGTCGTCGTTACGCCTTTTCTTCGCCATCGTTCTCCTTATCTTCTTTTATATCCTTCCCTTCTTCCGTTTGAGCGGGTTCGGGAGTTTCTTCCTTGGGCTTCTTTTTAAACTTGGATTTTACCGTATCCACGAGTTTTTGGAAACTGAAGTTCTTTAAATTGAATACCTTTTTGGAATTTTCAAGTTCTTCCTGCTTTTCCTGCTCTTCAATCTCGTGCAGACGGGCAACGCACTGCTCGTTCTCTTCGACGGTATTGTAAAGGTGGCAGGCGCAAAAATGCCCTTCTTCCACTTCCTTGTAAATGGGCGGAACTTTACCGCATATTTCCATGCAATGCTCGCAACGGGTATGGAATTTGCAACCCTTGGGCGGATTCACGGGCGAAGGGATATCGCCTTTAAGCAGAATTCTGTTCATCTTTACGTGCGGATTAGGCACGGGAACGGCGGAGAATAACGCTTTGGTATAGGGGTGCAGAGTATTATTGAAAATACTGTCCTTAGGTCCGTATTCGACGAGACTGCCCAGATACATAACGCCGACTTCGTCGGAAATATGCTTTACGACGGATAAGTCGTGAGATATAAACACGTAAGTTAAGTTAAGTTCTTTCTGCAAATCCCTTAACATATTGATAATCTGCGCCTGTATGGACACGTCGAGCGCGGAAACGGGTTCGTCGCAAATAACAAGGTCGGGTTTTAAAGCCAACGCGCGGGCGATACAGATTCGCTGGCGTTGTCCGCCCGAGAACTCGTGCGGATATCTCTCGAAGTAATGCGGCTGCAAACCGCACATTTTCATTACCTTTAAAATATAATCCTGATACTCTTCCTTAGGCACTATACCGTGTTCGCGCACGGCTTCGCCTATAATCTCGCCGACAGTAAGACGGGGAGAAAGGCTTGCGTAAGGGTCCTGAAATATCATTTGCATATTGGGGCGGAGCTTATTGAACTCACGGTTCTTTATTTTCGAAACCTCCTGCCCTTTAAACCAGATTTCGCCGCCCGTCACATCGTAAAGGCGAAGAACGGTTCTGCCCATAGTCGTCTTGCCGCAACCGCTTTCGCCGACTATGCCGAGAGTTTTACCTTTTTGCAACGAAAAGGAAACGCCGTCTACCGCTTTTAAAAATTTAGTGGGTTTACCCAGAATATTTTTACTTACGGGAAAATACTGTTTTAAATCCTTGACTTCGAGAAGGGGCGGTTGCTCTGTATCAAGCGTTATCGTCTGTTCTTGTCTGACTTCCGACATCTTTCTTCTCCTTCTTCTTTCTCACGGGTTTTTCGCTCTTTTCGGGGGTCTCCGGTTTTTCGTATAAATAGCACGAAACGCTGTGCGTATCGCTGACTTTGATTAGCTCGGGATATTCGCCCGCACACTTCTTTATGCACTTTTCGCATCTGTCGCGGAAGTAGCAATAGTTGGGCATATCCACGGGATTGGGAACGAAACCGGGGATACAGTACAGGGAATCTACGTTACCGTCGACCGTAGGTTTACTCTTCTGTAAGCCTATCGTATACGGGTGCATGGGTCTGTCGAAAATATCTTCCGCCGTACCCATTTCGATTATCTTGCCCGCGTACATGACGACTACGAAATCAGCCATTTCCGCAACTACGCCCAAATCGTGGGTGATGAGCATTATACTGCCGTTTATTTTTTGCTTAACGTTGCGCAACAGGTCGAGAATTTGCGCCTGAATGGTTACGTCAAGCGCGGTAGTAGGCTCGTCCGCGATTATAAGGCGGGGATTGCAAAGTAACGCCATTGCAATCATAACCCTTTGGCGCATACCGCCCGAAAGCTCGTGCGGGTATTTTTTATAGATGCTCTCGGGGTCTGCCATACCTACGAGCTTGAGCATTTCAAGACTTCTTTCCTTGGCTTTCTGTCTCGATATGCCTTCCAGATGCAGTAAAGCAACTTCGTCGAGCTGGTTACCGATTGTAAACACGGGGTTAAGGGAAGTCATCGGCTCCTGAAAAATCATTGCGATTTCTCTGCCGCGGATTGAACGCATTGCGTCGGTGGGCATTTTCGCAATGTCCACTACCTTTTCTTCCTGCTCGTATAAATAACCGCCGAGTTCGTTCTTTTTGATTACGGGTTTGCCTTTTTCGTTTAAAACGGGTATTTCGTTTCCGTTTTCGTCCACGGTAGTTTCGTAAACGGGAATCTTTTTACCCTTTTCGTCGCGCTTATAAGTATTAGACTTAAATCTAATAGAGCCGCTCACGATTTGCCCCGCGGGTCCCTGCACAAGCTGCATAGTGGAAAGCGAAGTTACCGATTTACCGCAACCGCTTTCGCCGACCACGCCTACGGTAGAACCTTCGGGAATAGAGAATGTTACGCCGTTTACGGCTTTTACTATGCCCGCGTCGGTATAGAAAAAGGTGTGCAAATCGTCAAATTCGATAATATCGGAAGGGTCTTTCATTTCGGTTAAAAACTCTTCTTCCTTTATCCTTCTCTTTTTCTGCTTTTCGAAATAGCGGGTTGCCTTAAGGTTTTCCTTTGCAATACGACGGGATTCTTTGCCCGAAATATATTTAACTTTTTTTGTATTCTTCTCTTCGGACATAGTTACCTCTTCATTTTGGGGTCGAATGCGTCGCGCAATCCGTCGCCCACAAAGTTAAACGCGAGTATTGCAAGCGTGATACATATGCCGGGGGGCACCCAAAGGTTGGGCAGGAAATTAAGGTTGTAACTTTCCGCCGCCGCCTGAATCATTGCGCCCCAGGTAGCCGTACCCAAAGGCGCGCCTATACCCAAGTAACCCAAAGTAGCTTCGGTAAGTATAATACTGCCCAAACCGAGCGTCATCGAAACGATGAGCTGTGGCATTACGTTGGGAACGAGGTGTTTGAAAATTTTACGCTTTACTGACAAGCCCGAACACTTTGCCGCGAGCATGAAATCCTGCTCTCTCAAAGACAAAATCTGTCCGCGTACTAATCTTGCCGTTCCTGCCCAGCCGATGAGCGTCAAAATACCCATCATATAGTACAGTCGCTCTATGCCCGCGACTCCCATTCCCGTGAAAACGGCTGAGAATATAAGCATAATAGGCAACTGCGGAATACAGTACAGCACGTCGGTTATACGCATTATGATATTATCGATTTTGCCGCCGAAATAGCCCGCAAGACCGCCGAAAACAACGCCCAAAAGGGTTGAAAGCAATACTACTATAAAGCCTATGGTAAGCGAAACTCTGCCGCCGTACATAAGTCTGGTAAATACGTCGTAACCGTTATCGTCCGTACCGAGCCAGTGCGAACCGTCCAAATCGGCGTACTTATTGGTGTTGGTGTATTCCACCACTACGTTATATGCCACGTATTCCACGCCGTCTACTTCGTAACGGATTGTCTGCGTTATCAAAGTTTCTTTACCCGACATATCGGGCTGTTTTTCGCCCCAGGGCGAAAACAGCGGTCCGATAAACGAAATTAAGAACAGCGAGAGAATTATTACGAGACCTACGATAGAAAGCTTCGAGCGGAAAAATCTTTTTAATACGGTCATACCCGGCGAAAGAGATTTAACTCTGTCGCCAAGGTTTTCACCGTGTAAATCTTCTTCCGCGGAAACTGTTTCTGAAACGACGGGCGTTTCTTCAACTGCGGCAGGTTCGGTAATTACGTCCACCGTGTTTTCTACGGTTTCGGGCTGTAAATCTTTATTCTTTTTATCCATAAGTTTATCTCCCTACTTTCCGAGTTTGACGCGGGGGTCTACTACTACGTACATTAAGTCGGTAAGCAGTATGCCTATGACGGTAAGCGCGGCAATGAACATATCGTAACCCATTATGAAGGTTATGTCGCCGCCTCTCGTCATTGTATAAGCCGTGTTGCCTATGCCTGGCAACGAGAACATCTGCTCTACTATCATAGAGCCGCCGAAAAGGGCGGGCAACATTCCCGCAAGGGTTGTAATAAGCGGTATAAGCGTGTTTCTGAATACGTGCTTATATACGACGCTGTTTTCCGAAAGTCCCTTTGCACGAGCCGTGCGGATATAGTCGGCGTTCAATACTTCCAAAGTATTCGTTCTCGTGTATCTCATCATAGAGCCTATCGAAAGAACGGTAAGAACGAAAATGGGAAGTATTAAGTGCCAGCATTGGTTTATGAACAATTCAAAACCCGATACGTCAATCGGCAAGGACGGCGTTGAAAGACCGCCCGCTTCGAACCAGCCCAAATCTACGGCGAAAACTTTTATTATGATACCGGCGAAGAAGAACGACGGGAACGAAATTCCTATCATCGTAAACACCGTTACCGCATAATCGAGCTTGCCGTACTGATTGCACGCGCACTTTATACCCAAAGGTATGGCTATTATCAACTCGAGAATGAGCGAAACGAACGAAACGGCGAACGACGTACCCATATTTGCGAAAATAATTTCCTGTACGGGCTTGTCGTTGGTAAGGCTGACGCCAAGGTCGCCGCGGAAAAAGTTCATTAACCAAATCCACCAGCCCTTGATAATACCCCAAAAGGAATCGTCGTCCAGATTGTAGCGTGCAAGAAGCTGTTTAAGGGCTTCCGCGTTGCCTTCAGTCTTTTCGTGCGTGGCGTAATAGTTTGATTCTATTACGTTTGTGGGCATAAGCCTTACTATCAGATAGATAAGAAAGGATACGCCTACGAGAATAAAGCACGCCGTAAGCAGTCTTTTTAAAACGTATTTTAACATCGTGTATGAATTGCTCCGAAAATTTTATTAAACGTAATTTACTTCCCAGATACGGCTCAATACGCCCAGAGTTTCGTTGGGTTTCTGTAAAAGCGTTTTGGCGTCGATAACGTTCTTGTTATAAACGTACATATCCTTTCTTTGATAGGTAGGAAGCTCTACTGCAAGTTCCATAACCTTATCAAGAGCCTGATAATAGATTTCGGAACGGGCGTTACGGTCGGTATATTTTCTTCCGTCTTCAACGAGCTTTGAAAGGTCGGTTATCATTGTACGCTCTCTTGCAAATTTCGAAGTGGTATCCTTGAATATTACGTCGTAACCCCAGTTGTTTACACTGGACGCTTTACTGTCCTTATGATAGAGCTGATACATATCGGGGTCTACGCCGGAAGACCACGCCGCCGCCCATACCGCAAGTTCGTTGGTTGCAAGCGATTTAAGCGCGTATAAATTAGTCATAACGGTTATTTCGAAACCGACTTCGTTTAAGATATCCGCCGCATCTGAAAACAGTTTATATGCGGGGTGGTCTGCAGTGTCGCCGGCAATGGTAAACGTGAGTTTTAAAGTTTCTCCGTTTTGATTTACCAGCTTTCCGTTTCTGTACGACCATTTCGTTTCTCTTGCAGAAAGAACTAAATTTCGTAATTCTGTTACGTTTGTAGTATATTTAATGGATTTGTGTTCGCTGAAATGTTCGGCAACTTTATTCTGCGCCTCGGCTGTTTTATATACCCAAGAAGTGGTTGAAATAGGTCTGCGGATAACTTGTGAGTAAGACGAAGTATAGTACGAATTGGTAACTTCGTCAACGTTCATCGCCTTCATAATTGCCTGTCTTACTTCGATATCGGGTACGAATTTGGGGTTGATTCCCACGTAACCGAAACCGCCTGCGTCATACTCACCGTGTGCGAGATAATCGATTTCGTTTATCATAGACGCATTTTTGGGCGTGCAGTTGGGCATTGCAAAATCTACGCCGTTGGTTTTTAAAGTTTCAACGAGCTGTCCTTCGTTTATTACACGGTAGTTGAGATACTTTATTTTGGCATTTTCCAAATTTTTGCCGACCGTATGGAAATATTCGTTGCTTTCGTAAAGACAGTCGTTACCGACTTTCAAACTTGCGTTACGGCTCTTATAAGCACCTGCGCCTACGGGGCAAGCCTGCTTTGAAGGAGCTTTTAAAACTTTCTGGAAAAATTTCTGATTGTTGAATTTAACGCCGTAAATTTCCGACTTGTGTTCGCCGGGGTTCATTGCGCGGTCTACGTAGTCAACTCCATCAATTGCACCCGAATAATAGTGCATGGGCGCGATAGTAATACCGAAGCTGTACTTTGCAACGGGGTCTACACCGTTTATTTCTATGCTGAGAACGGAATATTCTTCATTGGCGTCAGGCTGAGTTCCTGCGGTTATCTTGCCGAATTCACTGCCCTTTACCGTTCTGGTAGTTATACCAGAAATTGAAGATACGGGCAATTCGCCGTTTTCACGCAAACCGTCGTAATAGTCGCTCATTATCTGATTTAAAATATACTGACTGATATTAGAACCTACGTTCCACTCGTTGAACAACGTCATTAAACTTTCGCGGGTTGCGAGCGTTGCCTTTGTTATTTTGCCTTCGGAATCTTTTTCAACTCCGCTGAAATACTTCCTGAAAACGGTATTCAATGCAACTTCTTTCATTTTTTCCGCCCTTGCATCGCCGGTTAAGCCGTTGAGCGCGGACTGCATTTCGGTTCTTAACGAATATTTTTCGTTTTTTTCATCGTCAAATTCGAGAATATATTTTCCGTTGGCGTCAGTCCTTTTTTGCCAAATAACACCTTCTGGCGTAATTACCTTATCGTATACGTTTTTTACGAAGCCCGTTTCGTAATAGAAAACTTCCCAGTCTTCGGTAAAGTTATATTTTTCATTATAACTGCTGTCTTCACCGAGCAAGCCTATATGTGCCGTCCAATCTGTTTTTAACTCTTCATCAAATAACGTTGCCGCAGTAGCTATATCGCGCTCTATTTCAGGAGTGAGCGAAGCATTATTGTTCGTGCTGTATTCGCTTAAAGCAGCCATTCTGGCAGTTAAAGCAGGTTGAAACTGACTGGTATAATCGTTGTTGCCGTCCGCTACGTTGCGTTGCGCCCAATAAGACGAAAGCCCCTTTATTTTGGTAGCGTAAAGCGTGGTTGAACCTGCGTACTGCGGGTCGAGATACACGTAAAAGTTAAACAGAACGTCTTTAACGGTGAGCGGCGTGCCGTCACTGAATTTCATTCCGTTTTTAATTACGTATTCGTAAGTGGTAGACGCAACGTCGTTACCGGAAGTTTCGTTGCCATGCTCGTTTTTGGTAGTCATTCTGTATGCCAAAGCAACGGTATTTTCGTCGTCACCGCAGACAATCTCCGCGTTCCTGTCTACGCCGATAAGCGAAATCTGGGTAAGCCCCACCACTTCACCGTCGTTTGCGGCAGTGTAGAAGAACGGGTTGAAATTTTCGTCGAGCGCGCCTATCGCAAGCGTTAAAGGTCTTTTGGTAGGGTCGTTTTTCTGCTCTCCCGGATTGGGGTCTTCTGTACAAGCCGCGGCGGTTACGGCTATCGAACAACCCACAGCCCCGAGCAATATACATTTCAGAGTTTTCTTGAAGTTCATAATATCCTCCGTTTAGTTATTTTTGTAATAAGTGAATACGGCGTCCTGTTTATTGCCCTTGAAAATAGTGCAACTTGAACCGTCGATTATGGAAATATCCCATTTTTGCAGGGTTTCACTATCGTTGGCAGTGCCGAAAAGCCATCTGCTTGCCCTTATTTCGGTATAGTTGGTAACGCTTTCGTTAAACGAAACGGTGAGCGCACCGCCGAAAGTGAAGTTGTTTATCGTTGCGGTAGGAGCTATTTCGGTAAAGATAAGGAACGCGCCTACGTCGCTTCTTGCATTAAACTTTGCGGTAACGTTTTCCATAGTGAAATTTTCTATTTTAGCGTCACTTCTCAATTCTCCGAATATTGCCGCAGTGGAAGAACCGGCCATAAGATAAGGGTCTTCTATTTTAAGATTGGAAACCTTATAGCCGTTGCCCTGAATATTGCCGTTAAAATTCGCAAGCGGGGTTTGTGTGGATAAGCTTGAACAATCTACGTCGTCAATAAAATAGTAATTACTGAAGCTGCCGACTCCGCCCGCAAACAACCTGCTTATGCCCAAAGTATTTTCAACGATTATCCAGTCGGAAGAGCCGATTTTTTCGATAAACTTGGCGTAAATAACTCTGTCTTCGCCTTCTTCTTCGGCATAGATGGGCCAGTCTTTTATGCGATTATCTGCTTTCTGGTCGAAATAGAAAGATACGAACTGATAACCTTCGGCAGAGAATACGGTACTGCCTACGTTGCCGAAACCGTTCGTAGGAATAAAGTATTCGCGAATGGTACTGCCGGTGGTATAAGTTACGTCGTCTTTAACGATACTGCCGTCTACGATAAGTTTTACGATTATTTTCGTTTCAACGCTCCAACCCGCTACCAGATACACTTTATCGCCGCTTGAAAGAGCTTTATCGAAGGTATACTTTTCGTCGGTTACCGCTATTGATTTTGTAGCTTCGAAACCTACTTTTGCGTCGTAAGCCGTTCCGTCGGTGTAGACGGGAACGCCGTTTTCCGTTTTTGCGAGATACCAACCGTCGAAGATATAGCCCGTACGCTCCTTTACTTTGGCGTTGCCTACCGTCGCGCCTGCGGGCGCACCTTGAGTAATTTCAAAGGGTTTAGTACCTTCGTTATAGTAAATATTCACTATACGCGAATTGTTGTCAAACTCGCCTTCGTTTAAAAAGTAAGTTACGCTTGCGGTAAGATTTTTATCTTTAATAAAATCGTCAAAGCCCTGATTTATACTCAAATGACAGCCTGCAAACAGGCAAACTGCGGAAATCAAAGCAAAAACGGCGATTGAAATCAACTTATACCTTTTTATCATTTGCGGTCTCCGTGTTTTTTACGAACGAACGTGATTACCACTATTGCCACGCCGAGAACGGCGAGAAGAGAAACTGTTGTCAAACCCGAAGCTAACGAGCCTTCGCAACCTGCACAACCGCCTTCGGGTTCGGGCTTATCGCCTTCGTCCTGCTTGGTGACTTCTATAAGGATACGAACTCTGTTAGTTACTCCTTCGAGAGCGAGCGTAACCGTTCTGTCAAGCTCGTTTAAAGGACGGGTAGGCGAAATAACGGTAACCTTGCTCATATCCGCATATTCGGTGGAATAATCGTCATAAACGATGATTACCTGCAAACCTGTCATATCGAACGTTTCGCCAACCTTATATTGGGTTTTAACGTTGCCCGTATAATCAAGCCTTGAAACGGAAACGTAAATGTTGAATACGGGTTTCTGAGCGCGGAGAGCGGTTTCAACCTGATTAAATTTGGTTATCAGACTTTCGTCTACGAGAGCAAGCTGGGCGGGGTCGCGGCTGAACGCGTTATAATTTTCGTGCGCCGCCTTTACCTTGTCGGAAAAATCCCAAACGTATTTATCGGTTTTGTAGTGTTGGGACTGGCTGTCTCTGCTCCAAAGCGAAATTTCTTCCGCGGACGGGAAAGAATTAACCGCAACCACGAAGTCGTGGGTGTTTTCCTGCATTGCTATGCCCGTTAAATTACCCGTTGCAAAGTAAGCCGACCACACGGGGGTATCGTAACCGGTGGCGTTTTCGGGACGGTTGAGCGTGAGAATTGCGGGTCTTGTAGTTACGCCGTAGCCGAGATAATGGATTAAATAATCCTGAAAGTTTGCGTAATAGTAGCCCCTGTTGGGAAATTTGGCGGTTTCTCTTACGGAATCCACGTACTCGGAATGCTCTTCCTGAAGCACGGGAGCCGTTACGCCCATAAATTCGTAAACAGTTACACCGCTTTGGAAGAACGCCATTACGCCTATTTCTTTAAGCTCGAAAGGCAAAATAATTTTATTTATTTTACCCCTTTGACCCTGAAAGGCGCGGGCGTCGATTTTAGCGGTGTTATCGATTACGCGGTATTCGCTAATAGCCTTAGCCGAAGGGAAAGCCGTTAAAGCGAAGTAACCCTTGTCGCCGACGTTTCTGTAAAGAACTCCGTCGTTCACGAAAAACACGGTGTTCGCGGGGTCTACGGTAAATTGTTTGATTTGGGACGCGCCGAACGCGCCGCCGCCTATGCTTTGAGCAGACGCGGGGATATTTACCTGCGTTGCGTTGTTGCCGTAAAACGCGCGTTCGCCCACAGTCTGTACGACGGGGATATTAATCGCCGTGTAGCTTCTGCTGTTTTCAGAGATAAAAGCCAAATCGCCTATGCTCTTTGCCGCGGAAAGCTCCAACGTGGAAAAATTGCAGTTTGCAAAGGCGTAATTGCCTACGGTTACTACGCTGTCAAGTCCCGTAACCGTTGAAAGACGGTTTGCGCCGTAAAAAGCGTAATCGCCGACTACCGTTGCGCCGTTAATGTTTACGGACGACAGACCCGTGCAGTTAAAGAACGCGCCTGCGCCTATTTCTTTAAGGGAATTTCCCAAAGTTACCGAAGTGAGATTGGGACGGTTTGCGGGAAAATTTTCAACCGCGTAATCAACGCCGTGCGCGGCAAAAGTATACTCGCCCGTGACCGTTGCGTCCGCGTCAAAGGTTACCGTAGTAAGCGCGGGGGTGTTGAAAAACGTGTAAGAGCCGAGCGAAGTCACCGCAGGCATTACCGCCGTTTTCAACTCAACGCAACCAAAAAACGTGGTATCTCCTATCGTCGTGATTTTTTTATCGAGCGAAATATTTTCAAGCGATATGCAACCGCTGAATACCGAACTTCCGAAACCGACGTTTTCGGCTTGCGGAGCGTAATTAAATACCGTCAAATCGCGGCAATCCGCAAAAGCGGAATCGCCAACGAACGTAATAGTATTCGGCAAAGTTACCGAAGTTAATTTGGTGTTGCTGAAAGTATAGGGCGCGATTTCGGTAACCGTACCGTTCCATACTATCGTATTGAGATTACTGCCGCTGAACGCGCCTTCACCTACTTCCTTTAAGCTTGCGGGAAGAGTCACCGAAGTTACGGAAGAATTTGCAAACGCGTACGAGCCGATTTTTTCAACCGTTGCGGGAACGGTGAAGCTTTGAGCAGTTCCCGAATAATGAATTAAAACCTTTTTATCTCGAGAATAAATCGCGCCGTTTTCTATTACGACGTCGTCCGAAGGCGTCAACTCTCTTGACGACGGATTAAAACCCGTGTTCTCAAACGCGCCCGCGCCCACGCTTTCAAGCCCGTTGGGCAGCGTGAAGTTTACGAGCGAAGTACAGTTTGCAAAAGTTCTTGCGCCAAAGCTCTTGACGGTGGCGTTATTTGCGTACGAGATTGTGGCGAGATTCGGGCAGTTTTCAAAAGCCGAATCGCCTATTCTCAATTCTTCCGTGCCGTCAAAGGTTACGGATTTCAATCCTTTCAAGCCCGAGAACGCGCCAGAGCCTATCAAAGATGACTTGATTACTACGTTTTCAAGGCTGTCGCACGCGCCGTAACGGGTAAGCTTGATGTCCCATTCGCCGTTCGTAAGATTGTATTCCTTATAATAATAATCGAGAGCGGCAAAAGTATTTGCGCCTATAGCCGTAAATTCATCGGTTATAAAGCTGTTTAACGAAGTGCAACCGCTGAATACGTTTTCGCCCGCGGAAAGCAAGCCGCTACCGTTAAATTCTTTAAGGCTCGAACAGCCCATAAACGCTCTGTCATTGACAGTACCGATTGCCTGTGAATAACGTATTTCACTTAAATTTACGCAATCCTTAAACGCTTCTTTTCCTACCGTGAATACTTTGGTATATCTAAGGTCGAGCAATTTAAGACCGGTACAGCCTTCGAAAGCGTTTCTGTTTATTACGTTGATATCCGAGTCATGTACGTAATCGTCAGTTTCGGGGTCTTCGTCCGTCATAAAGTACACTTCTTCAAGCGCGGTACAACCCTTGAATGCGTTTTTAGCAATCTCGGTAACCGTTTTGGGAATAATAATCTTTCTGATGGAAGTATTATCCTTAAACGCGTCTTCGCCTATCGAAATTATTGCTTTATCCGACGGCACGATTACTACGTTATGCTCCGTTTCGTGAGTGTTAGGATTGACATAATCCGCACCTTCGCCGCGATATCTGGTCAAAGACATATTTGAAACGGTAAACTCGTCGTTTACCATTAAATTCACCGCAATGGTATCGCCCGTAGACAGCTTCGCGGTAATGGTGACTGTGCCGCGTTTTTTGGTATGAACTTTACCGTTCTGGTCAACGGTAGCAATTTCCGAATTACCCGACGACCAAACGACATCTATTCCATCGGTGGAATAATACCAAGGATTTGCTTCGACCGTAAGCGGATAATCCCTGCCTGCGTAAACTTCGACGGTACCGGTGGCTTTTACTATCGCTTCGTTTTTGTTTTTAATATTGCCGAAAGAGTAAGTTACGTCCGCTTTCGGAGCAACGGTGTCCGTTACCGTTACGTTTATTCGCTTGGTTACGCCCTTATAGTTTGAAACCGTTACGGGATATGCTCTACCGTTCGTAGACGCAAGACCTACTATTTCACCGTTTTTAACGGCGAAGTAACGGGAACTCGTTGCTTTCCACTCGAAGTTCGAAATATTCGCGTCGCCTTCGTAAACCAAGCCGACTTTGTGCATTTCGTTTATATCGAGCGTAATATTTTCTTCACCGGGAGCTAAATCGAAATCGTCGGGCAAGCTTGACGCGTTGAACGACTGGTCGATATTCGAACCTTGTGAAAGACCTGCAAGCATATAAGTGGTATGATTGAGAGCGTAGTCGTCAATCTGCAACGCAAGCGTACCCTTATACTCTTCCCATATATCGGTAACTTCGATTGAAACGGTCGTTATTCCGTTCTTATTCGGGTTCCTTATGGGGGTCACGTAATCGTTGATGAGTTTAAGCTCTCTCAACTCGCTTTCAGTATCGAGATAGCAGAGCATTACTGACTGCGGATAGTGGTTATCGAATACGTCCAAATCGAGATAAATACGCTGTTTTGCAACGTCGTTTTCGGTATAGTCGTAATACCTTATTCTCGCATCCTGCAAAGTGGGAGCTTCGTAATCCACGTAGAAGTCGAAGGTGAATTTATTTTTCTCGCGCTGTTCTTCCGTAAGACTGCTACCGTAGTCGATTCCGTCTTTGTGGAATTTGAACTCGAACTCGAAGGTATATTTACCGTTGGATACCAGTCCCAATTCTTCGGGATTAAGCTTTAATTCCAGATAAGCGGGACGGGCAGAACCGCCGCTTGCATAAGCCTTACTTATTCTGTACTCGACGCCCGTAGTTATAACTTCGCCAGTATACGAGTCGTAAAGCTTATAATCCACCTGCTGTGCGTTACGCAACAAGCCTGCGTAAACACATTTTATATTGTAGGTAGTGGCGTAATTGCCTATACCTTCTTCACTGACTATCTCGTTAAACCTTGAAATCGCGCAATACTCCATATTCGCATACATGGGAGTATCGGACGGGTCGGTCGTATAAAGATACGAACCCATAGGTATAACGTAGTTATCTTCGTTATAGGTTGCGAAAGGCTGAGTCGCCCAAACGGTTTCCTTAGGTCTGGTTTCGTCGGTAAAGCTGCTGTCCTGCTTGAACTGCGCTATTTCGAAAGCGGTATAATCGAGCATGGGAGCGGCTTCCCAGTCGCCGTAAAAGCCCATAAAAGGCAAGTTAAGGTCGCACTGAGCGGAATCTTCTTCGGCAACGAGTGTTATAAACCCTTCAACGAACATACCGTTTGAAAAGCTTTGTTCGATATAACGCTTTTCTTCTTCGTGCAATCTTAATTTAACGCCGATAACTGCCGTTTCGCCTGCATTTACGGTAATTTTTCCGTTTACAGACGCTCCGTTTATAGTAAATTCAGGAGCAATTCGGTTGAGAAGATAAGCCTGTTCCTGAACGGTCACCTTGTCGTATGCAAGCGTTTCGGTCATAAACTGAGCCTGCGGAGTAAACACGAGATTTTGGGTACCGAAGTTTTTTATTTTGAAGTTAAACTCGTAAACGCCCGTTTTCTTCTCGTCTTCGCCAAGCTCAACTTTGGGACGTCCGTCTTTTTCATCGTAATAGTATTTAGTGTCTGAATCGGTAAAAAGATAAGCCTTAGAGCTTACGATATTGCCGAGATTTGCAAGACCTGCACCCTGCTTTCTGGGCGAATAGGGCAAATTGTTTTTATCGCGGGCAATAGTTGCCGTACTCATCATCAACTGATTTGAAAGCTGGGTTACCGCAACGTTTTTTCCGTCGCCCGTTCCTACTATGGAAGTAAGCTTGTTAGATACGTAGTTCCTTACCAAAGCGGTAAGTCCCGCCATGTTGGGAGCAGCCATCGAGGTACCGCTCTGCTCTGCGTATCCGCCGCGGACCGACGAAGTTATTTCTCCGCCGTGCGCGGTAATTTCGGGCTTTATTCTAAGGTCGTTAGTAGTTCCCCACGATGAAAATTCGCTCATGAAAGGGCCTGCGGAACGAGTGCTTACTATAACCGTATTTTTTCCGCTTGCCGCAAGCGTTCTTAATTTCTCGCCCGCATCTTTCGTAATGGAAATGGCGGGAATTCTCTTATCCTTTTCAATATCGCCGATAGACATTTTTATCGTACCGGAAACGTTATTGAACAATATGAAACCTGCGGCTTTGTTGTTCGCCGCTATAGTTACCTTTTCCTGGAAAGTTTTGCCGCCGCGCGTTGCAAGGACTATTACGGGCTGTTTTTCGGAGTTGTTGATTATAGCTTTAACGCTATCCGTATACTCATACGCTTCGCCCGTTCCCACGTATACGAAAGTAACGGCTTTGCCTTCTTCACCGATATTTTCGCCCGGGAAATTTTTTTCGAAAAACTCTTTTACGAAATCGTAATCCGTTCCCGCGCCGTTAGACGCGTTATCGAAGAATATTGCGTCGCCGTCTTCGGAAAGAAGATACTGCGACTTTTGTCCGCTTATACTTGCAACGGAGAGCGCGGTGAAATAAGTGGAAGGCGAACCTACCGTACCCGAATCGGGATTGGACGCAAGGTTAGTACCGTAAACACTGCCGAAGCCTGCGCTGTAATCGTTACTTGCCGCACAGATAAGGTTTATTCCGGCATCCTGAATGCTTTTAAATATCCCGTTGAATATTTCGCCTTCGTCGTCGCCGTCGTCAGTGGTAGTAAAGCCTGCGGTAGAGCCAAGACTCATATTAATAACGTCAACGCCCATAATTACGCAGTCTTCGAGCGCCGCCATTATGCTTTCGGCTTCTGCGCCGCCGAGCGCGGGGTCGTCGAGATTATCGGTAAAAGTTTTGAAAATTAAAAGCTGAGCTTCGGGAGCTACGCCTTTAAACGGTATGGGTTTACCGTCTTCCATAGGTACGTTGCCGTCTTTATCGACGTAACTGTCCGCCTGACCCGCCACTATACCGGCTACGTGTGTGCCGTGGTTTGAATAAGAAGGATATACGTCTGCGTCTATATCGGCATAGTCGAAAGCAAAAGGCACTTTATCGCTTACGAAAGCGTCGTCAAGGGTGAAAGACGTGCCTTTTTCCGCCATTTTAGATGCCGCTACGGTATTTGCAAGCCTTTCCGCAACGTAGGCTTTATCCATTTTAAGCGTTGCGGCGGGGGGAGCTTTCTGGAACGCTTCGTGGGAATAGTCAAGTCCCGTATCGAGTACGGCAACCGTCATACCTTCGCCTTTACCGCCCCACTCGGCGTCAGCAACTGCTGTTGAATTGTAAATACCCGTTTCGTAAACGTAAGCGTCGTTTACTACCGCGCTACCGTCGGAAGAACCTTCTTCCACTTGCGGAGCAAGGTAAGTACGCGCGATTGACGCGCTGGCTACGCCGCCGAAATCTTTAATTCTTTTTACGTAAGAAGTGTCTACTTCTATTGCTACCGAGTTGGTAACGGTTTTATAAGAATAAACGAGCTCATACTCTATTTTTTGGGAACGGAGCTTGCTTAAAAAGGTTTTTTGTTCCCTGTCGATATTGCGCATTGCCGCCTGTCCCGCAGTAGACTGAACGAATTCCGCCGCGTTGGCGTTTTCCGGCATAATATCAAGCACGCAATCGCCGTCGAGATTGACTATTACGGTACGCGTTTCATATTGGGGCTGAGTATTTTTAAGAACAGACGAATTGAAATTTTCGATACTGAGATTTCTGGTATCGTATTCGTCCGTTACGTCGGTTATGGTCAAGCCGCTCGAATTGGTAGAGCCGCTACCGTTTACACCCTTATCGGGCAGATTAACGGTGGCGCAGCTTGCCGTAAACGACGCGCACAGCGTAAGCGAAAGAAAAGCTATTGCCGAACGCTTGATTTTACTCCTTGATAAACTCATATTATTCTTCCTTTCTTAGATTATATATAAAATGTTAAGCGGGATTTACCGTTTTTTGGGAACTGTCTACGAATACGGTTAAATCACTTCCGTTTAAATCGCGGATAACGAGCTTGGTTATATTACCGTTTACCGAAATAAGCTCGTAGGCGTACGACCTGTCTGAAATTAATACGTTTCCGTCAAGATAGAATTCGTACGAAACTTCGTTGCCCGTAGCAGTCAATACCGGCGTAACGTCGGCGGTAAACTCTTCCAAAGTGAAGTATCTTGCTCCAACGGAGTAATAATCGTCTATATCTTCAGGATAGCCGCTACCCATTGCTATTTCTATTACGACGTCGTTCTCCGTATCGTTGACGTCCCACATAAAGTATTTACCAAAACGGTAGGTATAATAATAAGTCGTTTTCGTTTCGCTGTCGTAAGCTACGCCGTTGCAGTATTTGCTGAAGCCCATACCGTCAAACGAAATCGAACCGGCAAGGTTATTGCGTACCCACTCGCCGAAAAGTCTGTCCGAATGAGCGGCATAATAGTAATTTCCCGCAACGAGATACTGATAATTCGATATTGCCAAAGTCTCGGAATCGACAAGAACTATATTAGCACTCCATCTCTTAGAATTTTCGTCGTAATAGGACACTAAAACGCAGGTATCCGAAACGACCGTATATGTTGCTTCGTAACTCTGGAAATAACCCGTAGCTTTGCCCGAAAGATTGAAATCGCCTATAGTGAACTGTTGCATTCCCGAGCCGGCACTGCCGCTCATATCGAAACTGGTTTGAATTGCCCACTGCCCGAAGAAAGAGTTGCGTATTTTAAGATTTGCTTTGTTACCGTCGTTAAATCTTAACGCAAAGCAGCTTCTCGTCGTATCAATAGTTATCGTTCCGACTTTTTCACCTGCGGCGTTATGAATTTCCACGCTAAGGTCTTGTGTTGCAACCGAACCGCTCTTTATATAATAGGTATAAATCGTGGAAGTACTGCCATTAGTATAGGTGAGCTGACCGCCGTTTCTTAATTTGCCGCCGCCGTTAAACGTGCAGGATATATTCCCTTCGACCAAAACGTAAGTGTAAAGCTCGTCTTTACGGTAGAGAGTAGCGGTTTTGCTTTCCGACGAAACGGTAATTTTACCGTTAATATCGTCGTATGCGAGCGAATATTCGACTCCGTTATAGGTAAACGAACCTGCAAGCAAATTATCGGAATCCGCATTATAAGGTACTTTAGTAATATTTCCGTCCGCGCCCGTAATTTCAACGAAACCGATATCCGCGCCGTTATATAAACCGAAACCGTCAAAATACAAATGGCTGAAATTTACGCCGCCGACGGGGTCTTCACCTATCCATTCACCCGTATAGTTGTCTACGAGTATGAACGAATGTCCGTCTTCGAGCGTGCCCGTCTGCGCGTTGTATAAACTGCCCGTAAGAACCTTTTCCTGTTTGTCGTAAACCACGAAACCGAACAGCGAACCCGAAGTGGGCGAAACGAAAGTTACAGAGCTTTTGCCGCCGTCGTCAAAGAACCCGTCGCGCACGTAAGTGAGTATGGATAAATTGCCGTCAACGCTTACAGACGCAGTGCCTTCCTTGTTACCGTTATAACCGTTAAATACTATATAGTTGCCCGTTTTTCTGTCGAACCAGGTACCTAAAAGCCCGTCGGAATAACTGTAATATTCGGAAACGTCGTTTACGGTAATTTGCAACAAGCCGCTTTCCGCTATTTCCGCCGTGCCGTAATTGCCGCTGCTCGTAAGAGTCGCGACCCCGTCGGTTACCGAATAGGTACCGTTGACGGTGGTTTTTCCGTGGGTGTAAGTCCAACCCGTTTCCGTGAAAGTATATTTCTTATTTATAGTCGCCGATTTTTCCCACACGCCGATAAACTCGTTTGCCTTGCTTTCCGAGTTAGTCGTACTCATTTCAAGAGCGGCGATTTCGGTAAAGTAATTGCCGTCGTATATTTTAAGTCCGTTTCCGTCGCCGTTCAAAATCGCCGCAAAATTAAACTTTTCGTAGTTATTTACGGGATTCTTTTCAAGAACGTTATCGCTTAATCTTGCAAACGGAGCTTCGTTGAAAATAATTTTTTCGCCGTCGTAAGTATAGGTTGAAACTGCGGTTATGCCGTCAGAATAGGTATATTCGCCTTTTTTATTGAGATTGAGCTCTATTACTCTGCCGTTCGAATTATAATAATAAGTTTGCGCTACGGGAGAATAATCAACGAATTTTGCGTAAACGGTGGTATTGCCTACGGGAACGAAGCCGTAAGGTAATCTCAACGTACATTCTTTGTCGAAGTAGTAGCCGCACGAAGTAAATTCGTCAACGGTATATACGAATTCGTCCAAATCGCTGAATCTGTAATATTCGACTATCGGCAAATAATAGGTGATATCTTTTATGCTGAGTGTATATTCGGACGATTCTTCGTTATCGACCAGAACTTTCTTATCGCCGTAATTTACTTTAAGATTAAACGATAATTTATCGGGAATATTTTCGGGAAGAACGGGCAGTTTACCGTTAGTAAACGACCAATCGGTTTCGTTCCAACCGAGAGTATTTCTTACGAACTCCGTCGTTAAAGCAACCTGTTCGCCGTAATGACAGTTTGCTATCGTAGCCGCATAATTTGCCACGCCTTTCGTTGCCGTGCGCGCAACTATATCGCCGGTAAACGCGTGACCGTCGCCCAAATTGGACTGGGCGTATAATTCGGCTTGCGAGAAACAGCTTACTATAGCGGTATTCAGACCCGCGAAACCCGCTATGCCGCCCGCAAGAGCATCGAAGTCAGCCGAATCGTTTCCGCTTGACGCGTCAACGGGTGAATTGGATTCGATTTCGCTTGTCGAATAGCAGTTGGAAACGGAACCGTTATCGCTTAAAATTCCTACAATACCGCCCGAACGCATTGCGCCGAATATCAGACCTTCGGAATAGCTGTTCGTGATATATACGGGTGAAAGATAATGGTCGTTGTCCGTAATACCTACCACGCCGCCCGCCGCGTATACGTAATCGCCCGCGACGATGATATCTACGTCAGTATGCACGGAATTGACGGACGCATAGTAAGGATAAATTACATCGTATACGTTGCCGTCTTCGCCTTCCTGCAATGAGCTAATCGAGCCGGACTGCAAAATGCCGACTGCGCCGCCCGCGTAACTGAAGTAGTTGTTACCGAGAACGGTGATTTCACCTTCGGTAATTTCGCAATTTATAACTTTAGCCGCCGCGCCGAATCCGATAACCGAACCCGCGAAGACATTGGTCTTCGACGGAGCCGTTGCGCTTAACGAAAAGTTTGTGAGTTTTAAGTTTCTTATAACGCCCGAATTTGCTCCGGCTTTTGATTCCTCCGCAACGTACTGCTGAACGAAACCGAACAGACCGGATACGTTTGATTGGGTAGTGGAAATCTTAAAATTGGAAAGCGTATGATTTTTTCCGTCGAAATGTCCGGCAAAGAACGCGTTGTTAATGCCGTTACCTATTACGGGTATAGTCGCACCGCCGAAATCAATGTCGTTAGCCAACTCGTAGTTGGCAAGCACGTAAGCGGCGTTCATAGCGTTTACCTGCGCCGCCAAAAATTCATATTCGCGCTTTTCGGAAATTAAATATGGAGATTCCGAACTGCCCGAACCAGAAAGTATAACGCCCGATTCAACGACGCCCGCAAAGTTAATTTCGGCATCGCCTTTGACAGTGTAAGCATAAACGCCGCGACTGCCCGCGGTGAGTTCTTCGGAATTGACGAAAACCGTGCCGCCTTCGTAATGATTTTCATAAACGAGCGTGAAATTGATTATCGTATCTTCAACGACCTTAATACTGCCGCTTTCCGTTATTTCGGGAAAATTGGTAACGGAATACGTAGCGTGTTCGCCCGCCTTGAAAGTTACCGTATATTCGGGTTTAACCGGCTCGTCCTTTTTAAGACCGAAAACGAGTCCTAAAACGAGTGCAAGCACCGCTACGACCGACGCCGCAGATATGGCTATTATCCTTACGAGCGTAGTCTTAGACATGGGTTTTTTATCTTTTTTATTAAAATCTTGTCCGTTCGTATTTTCGTCCATTTATTTCTCCTGACCCACACTTAAAAAAAGTTTGCGCAAATTTCCATTAAAATCGTACGGTAAAATTATACAATAAACGCATATAAAAACGCAAATGATTTTTACTCTTTTTTGCGGAATAATAATAAATTAATGCAAATTTTATCCGCCCTTTAATAACTATAATTATAATAATAAAGTTGAGTTGATAATTATTAACTTTAATTGAATTATATTTACAAAAATCACCCGATTTGTCGGGTTTAAATAAATTGTGAATTTATACATTTATGCGTTTGCCGTGCATATTCTCAGTTAAGTAAACGCAAAATAACAGTTCCCTTTTTGCGAAGAGACCAAGCCGGATTAACCGGCTTGGTCCCCCCTGAGAGAATATGAAAAAAAGTTGAGTGTGTGCCTTATTGACAAGGTCATTATAAAACGCAAATGTGTTAAAAATATGAAAACTGTATGATTTTTAAAAATTTTCAAGATTTTTTTTGTAAATAATATCGGCAATTTTAAGCCCGTCTGCCGCAGAACTCGTTATTCCGCCCGAGTAGCCACTGCCTTCGCCGCATGGGTAAAGCCCCTTTACCGAAACGCTTTCGCCCGTTTCATCGCGCAAAATACGCACAGGCGATGAAAACCTGCTCTCCACCCCCGTAAGCACTGCGTCGGAAGAATCGAAGCCTTTCAATCTTTTACCCATATCCGGAATAGCCGCTTTCAGCGCGTCAACCGCCACCGCGGGCAAAATTTCTTTTAAAGGTGCGAACGCCGTTCCCGACGCGTAGGTAGGCTTGACGCTACCGAAACCGCAGGAAAGCCTGTCCTTTGCGAAGTCGCCGTAAAGCTGTACGGGCGCCTTGTAATTACCGCCGCCGACTAAGAACGCGCGACGCTCTATAGCGCGCTGAAACTCCATTCCGGCAAACAGACCTTCGCCCCAGTCGCTACCGTTCATTTGAACCATCAATGCGGCGTTAGAATTCACGCCGTCGCGGGCGTAAAGGCTCATACCGTTCGTAACCACGCCGCCGCTCTCGCTTGCCGCGGGAATAACCACGCCGCCCGGACACATACAAAAAGTGAAAACGGTTCGCCCGTGAGCGTGTGAAACAAATTTATAATCGGCGGCAGGCAACTTCGCTGCAAACTTGCCGTACTGAGCTTTCGAAATTACGCTTGCAAGATGCTCAATGCGCACGCCAACGGCGAACTCTCTCGGCGTCATTGCAACGCCCTGTTTATCGAGCGCAACGAACGTATCGCGGGCAGAATGCCCAAGAGCAAGAACTGCGGTTTTTACGGGCAATTCGCTCTCTTCCCCGCTGATTAAATTTTTTATCGATATACCCGTTAATTGCCCGTTTTTGGCGTTAAAACGCGTAAAAACAGTATTAAAAAAGTATTTTCCGCCGTTATTTTCAATATATCGGCGTATATTCTGCAATACTGAAAACAGCTTATCGCTGCCTATATGCGGCTTGTTGAGATAAGTAATTTCTTCGGGCGCGCCAAACTTCGCAAACAGCCGCAACACGTCTTTATTATAGCCGTCGTGTGTCTGCGTGTTCAGTTTTCCGTCCGAAAAAGTACCCGCCCCGCCTTCACCGAACTGCACGTTGGAATTCTCGTTCAAACTTCCCGTTCTGAAGAAATTTTCTATTGTTTCACGGCGGTATTCCACCCGTTCGCCGCGCTCGATTATAATGGGAGCAAAACCCCTTTCAACCAACCGCAACGCACAAAAAATACCCGCCGGACCACTGCCTATTACGGCAACCGTCGGAGCGTTTTTAAGCCTTGCCGGCGGCTCGGCTACGGGTTCGATTTCGTCTGAAAAAGATATGGAATACACCCAGAAAAGGTTGTTTTTATCGCGCGCGTCGAGCGATTTTTTAAGTATTTTAAAACTGCACAACTTACCTTTAAGCTTGCTTCGGGCAATACGGACGAGTTTTTCTTCGCTCTCGCCTATATGCAATTTAACGCCGTCTAACCGATTAATCATAGTCTTTTAAGAATTGCTTCCGCAACTTTTTGCGCGCTCGTAAACGCCCATTGCAGGTTATAACCGCCGCAATCGCCGTCGGCATCGAGAACTTCTCCCGCAAAAAACAGATTTTTTACCAGTTTGCTCTCCAATTCGTCACTGATTTCGCTCACCTTTATCCCGCCACGCGTTACTTGGGCGTAATCAAACCCCATATTACCCGTTACGCTTAAAGTAAAGTTTTTTACCGTTGACGCGATTTTTTCGGGGTTGTCCGACCCGACGCGTTTAATTATAGCTCTGCCAATCTGGTTGTGCAGAGTACCGGATAACAGCTCGCTTGCCGGATAACCGAGCTTTTTCTTATTTAAAATATCGTTTTCTATCGTATTTTGGGTAATATCGGGTAAAAACTCAAGCGAAATCTCGCCTTTAGCACCCGCAAACACGGGAGAAACGGAAAAAATCGCGTTGCCCGAAACGCCGTAATCGGCAAAAATTACGTCGCCGTGGGCTTTGGCGGACTGTCCTTTGTCGTTTATTGCCGTAACGACACAATCGGCACGAATGCCTTTTAACTGCTTTATATTAGCCGTATCCGTTTTTAACTGCACCAAAGACGGGTAAACTTCGGTAACCGTGTGTCCCGCATTCTGCGCAAGAGCGTAAGGCGAATGCGATTTACATACGGGTTGCGCCACACCACCCGTACATATTACGGCATATTTTGCTGAAATTTGACTTCCGTCGGATAATTCAAAATTAAACCCGCCTTTATTTTTCATTTTTATTACGGTTGATGAAAGCATTATTTCAACGCCGTTTTTCTGCAACGTAAACTTAAGGCTGTCCACCAAGGCAGACGCCTGCTTGCCAGCGGGATAAATTCTGCCCCGCTCGTCGGCAACGCATACGAGATTGAAAAGCTTTGCTCCCTCGTAAGGGTCGCCGCAAGCAATTTTACCTGCAAGGCGCGCGCCGCCGCCGTGATAGTGAGACGGGGTCATTTCGATATTTGAAATATTTCCCTGACCGTTGCCCGTCCGGGCAAGCTTTTTACCCAGCCTGTCCGCCGATTCTATCAAAGCGATTTTTAAATTTTTATTTTCGGAAAGACGGGCGGCGCACGCCATTCCCGCCGCGCCGCCGCCTATTACCGCCACGTCGTAAAAGTTCATAAAAACATTTTACAACTAAATCTGCGTTTATGTCAACCTTTAAACTCGCAAAGCAATTTTTCAAGCGTTTCAAGATGTAACTTTTCGTCTAAAATTATACGTGAAACAATTGCTTTTACTTTCTCGTTTTTTAAATATCTGAGCATTTTTTCATAGCCGCATATGGCGTGACGCTCACCCATTATATCGTTCTCGAGCATCTCTTTAAGACTGCGGCCGTAAGCCACGTACTTGCCCGAATAAAAGTCGTAACCGTTGGGCGGATAACGCGTATACACGGGCGCGGCGCCGAGTGCAAGAATGGTTTCGCCAAGCAAATCGAGATGGTGCATTTCGGCAACGGCTATACTCAATAAAGCGTCTGCATAGTTTTCGTAACTTTTCTTTGAAAAGAAAAAAGAGTGATAAACGTATTGCAAGGTTGCGTTCAGTTCGCCCGTCGAAGTTGCATAAGCAGGGGAAATTATTTTAAGGCTTAACGCATCGGGGCAGATTCCTTCGGTAGTGGGATAAGGCAAATCAACACATAGAGCTTTAGGCATAATACACGATATGAAAAACCGCCGTATTTTGTTCAAACTAAAACAAAATACGGCGGTTATGTGTGACATAGTACTTTATAAAATTAAGTTTTGCAAATTTTAACGGGCTAAAACACCATAAATCAGACTTTTAATACCTTTTTAAGAAATTGACCCGTGTAACTTTCAGGCACTTGCGCAACAGCTTCGGGCGTGCCGCAAGCAATGATTTCACCGCCCTTATCTCCGCCTTCGGGTCCCAAATCTATGAGCCAGTCGGCACACTTTATTACGTCGAGATTATGCTCGATTACGAGTACGGTGTTACCGCCGCTCCTTAACCTTAAGAGTATGCTTATGAGCTTATCCACGTCGTAACTGTGCAAACCCGTGGTGGGTTCGTCGAGTATATAGAAGGTTTTGCCCGTACTTCTCTTTGACAATTCGGTTGCGAGCTTAACCCTTTGTGCCTCGCCGCCCGAAAGCGTTGTCGCGCTCTGCCCGAGCTTTATATAGCCCAACCCGACGTCGCATAGAGTTGCCAATTTATTATGAATTGCGGAAACGGGTTTAAAGAACTCCGCCCCTTCTTCCACCGTCATTTCAAGCACGTCCGAAATACTCTTACCCTTATATTTTACTTCCAATGTTTCACGGTTGTAACGCTTTCCGCCGCACACTTCGCAAGGCACGTAAATATCGGGTAAGAAGTGCATTTCTATCGTAATAATTCCGTCGCCCTGACAGTGTTCGCAACGCCCGCCCGCTACGTTGAACGAAAATCTTCCGCTCTTATAGCCGCGTTCTTTTGCGTCCGGAGTAGCCGCGAACAGGTCACGAATCATCGTAAATACGCCCGTATAAGTTGCAGGATTACTGCGGGGCGTTCTGCCTATTGGCTGCTGGTCGATTGCAATAATTTTATCGAAATTTTCCAACCCTTCTATTTTATCGAATTTGCCCAAAAGCTGTCGCGCGCCGTTAAGATTATTTGCAAGATATGGATAAATTATTTCGTTTACCAAACTCGACTTACCGCTACCCGAAACGCCCGTAACCGCCGTAATAAGCCCGACGGGAACTTCCACGTTGACGCCTTTGAGATTGTTCTGACGGCAACCGCTTATTTTCAGCGTCCTTCCGTCAGGCTTTTGCCTTGCGGCAGGAACGCTTATAGTGCGCCTGCCCGAAAGATAGTCGCCCGTAATGGAACGCGGCTCGTTGATTATATCTTGCATACTGCCGCACGCCACCACTTCGCCGCCGTGAACGCCCGCTTTCGGACCTATATCCACGATATAATCAGCCGCGCGCATAGTATCTTCGTCGTGTTCAACGACTATGAGCGTATTACCAAGGTCGCGCAAGCCCAACAGAGATTGCAGTAACTTTTCATTGTCGCGCTGGTGCAAGCCTATGCTCGGCTCGTCAAGAATATACAAAACGCCGGTAAGCGCACTGCCTATTTGCGTTGCAAGACGGATACGCTGACTTTCACCGCCCGACAGAGTTGCCGCACTGCGCGAAAGCGTGAGATAACCAAGCCCCACGTTGCGCAAAAAGCTGATTCTGTTATCTATTTCCTTTATGATGCTGTCCGCAATCATATGCTCGGTAGGAGTAAACTCGGTTGCATCGGTATAAGCCTTTACGTCGTCGACAGCCATATCGCAGACTTCGGCGATATTTTTGCCGCCTACAGTGACTGCAAGGGCTTCCTTTTTCAATCTTTTGCCGCGGCAGACGGGACAATCGGTGGTGCGCATATAGCGTTCTATGTCCCACTTTACCCCTTCGGACTGGGTTTGGGTATACCTACGCTGTAAATTGGTTGCAAACCCTTCCCACGATTTTTCGTAACTGCCCGTGAAATGGTACGCACTGTAACTCATCTCTATTTTCTCGCCGCCGTTGCCGTACATAAGCATATCGTAAACTTCTTTGGAAAGCTCGGAAACAGGCACGTCAAGCGAAAAACCGTAAACTTTCGAAAGGGCGTTGAGATACATCTGCGTCATTGACGAAGAATCAAGATTCCAGCCGCTTATCTTTATCGCCCCGTCGCGCAAGGTTTTGGACTTGTCGGGGCAGATTAAATCGGGGTCTACGAGTTGTTTGAACCCCAAGCCCGAGCATTCGGGGCACGCACCCCACGGCGTATTGAACGAAAACAGTCTCGGCTCTATCTCTTCGATTGAAATACCGCACTCGGGGCAGGCGTATTTTGTGGAATAAAGCTCTTCTTTACCGTCACAGTCGATTACAACCAACCCTTCGGCAAGTTTTAAGGCGTTTTCCAAGCTATCGGTAAGCCTTTTTAACAGTCCGTCCTTTATAACCAGCCTGTCCACTACGACCGAAATATTATGACGGATATTTTTTTCGAGCTTTATATCTTCCTGCAAGTCGTAAATTATACCGTCGACCTTAACTCTTGCGTAGCCGCTCTTTTTGTACGACGCAAGCTCCTTTACGAACTCACCCTTTTTGCCGCGGACTACGGGAGCCTCGACTATGATTTTACTGCCCGCAGGCAAGAGCATTACTTTATCGGCAATTTCGTCCACCGACTGACGGCGGATTTCACGCCCGCACTTAGGACAGTGCGGAACACCGACGCGCGCAAACAAAAGACGGAAATAATCGTAAATTTCCGTTACCGTTCCAACCGTCGAGCGCGGGTTGTGCGACGTGGTTTTCTGGTCGATTGAAATTGCTGGGGAAAGCCCGTCTATAAGCTCCACGTCGGGCTTTTCCATCTGACCCAAAAACTGTCTGGCGTACGACGACAGACTTTCTATATACCGCCTTTGACCTTCGGCAAAAATAGTATCGAACGCGAGCGTCGATTTACCGCTGCCCGAAAGCCCCGTAAATACAGTAAGAGTATTGCGGGGGATATGCACGTCGATATTTTTAAGATTATTTTCCTTTGCGCCTTTGATATAAATTTCTTCTTTCATGATTTCTTTATTTTCAATAGTTTCTTCTTTAATTGAGAAATGGTGTCGCGGATTTCAATCGCCTTTTCAAAATCGAGCTGAGCGGACGCGACCTTCATTAACGCCTTTAACTTTTCTATCTCTTTGGGGATATCGGCGGGCTTGATATCGTCCGCAGACGACTTTTTACCCGTTATCCCTATTGAGTTTTTGACTTCTTTTATAATGGTTTTAGGCACGATGCCGTGCGCCTCATTGTAATCGGACTGAATTTTGCGGCGGCGGTTGGTTTCGTCGATAGCCCTGCGCATACTGCCCGTTATTTCGTCGGCGTACATTATAACCCGACCTTCGGCATTTCGTGCCGCCCTGCCTATTGTCTGGACGAGCGAAGTTTCACTGCGCAAAAAACCTTCTTTATCTGCGTCGAGTATAGCCACGAGCTTAACTTCGGGTAAATCAAGACCTTCTCGCAACAAGTTAATACCGCACAAAACGTCAAATTCACCGCCGCGAAGCCCGTTGATTATATCTATGCGCTCCAACGCGTCTATATCGCTGTGCATATAGCGAACTTTAAGCCCGTGTTCCTTTAAATAGTCGGTAAGGCTTTCCGCCATTTTTTTCGTGAGCGTAGTAACGAGTATGCGCCCGCCGCCCGCAATCACAGCCTTTGCTTCGCCGAGCAAATCGTCAATTTGGGTTTTGGTGGGGCGAATGGAAACTTCGGGGTCTAAAAGTCCCGTGGGGCGGATAATCTGCTCGACGGTATTACCCGCCTGTTCAAGCTCGTACGGCGCGGGCGTTGCCGATACGCAAATGAGCTGCGGAACGCGCCCGTCAAATTCTTCAAAGGTAAGCGGACGGTTGTCGTAAGCCGACTGCAAGCGGAAACCGTAGCCGACGAGATTTTCTTTTCTTGACCTGTCGCCGTGATACATGGCGCGGATTTGGGGTATCGTGATATGGCTTTCATCTATAAAGACGAGAAACTTACCCGCGGGGAAATAGTCCAAAAGCGTAAACGACGGCTCTCCGGGAGCGCGTCCGTCGAAGTATCGGCTGTAATTTTCCACGCCGCTGCAATAGCCTATTTCCCGCATCATTTCAAGGTCGTAAGTAGTGCGCTGTTCAAGCCTTTGGGCTTCGAGCAGTTTGCCTTCGTCGCGGAACGCCTTTACTTCGTCGTGCATATCCCGCTCAATCATAGAGAGTGCACTCTGCATTTTGTCATTGCCAACGGCGTATTGGCTTGCGGGGAATATGAGCGCGTGTTTCAGTTCGGAAATTATATTGCCCGTGAGCGCGTCTTCTTCGCAGATTTTATCTATTTCGTCGCCGAAAAATTCGACGCGTATTGCTATTTCCGAATTGCTCGCAGGGAAAATTTCTACCGTGTCGCCGCGAACGCGGAACGAAGAACGCTGAAAATCTATATCCCGCCTTGCGTACTGAATTTCGACCAGCTTTTTAATTAGCGCGTCGCGCTCTAACTCCATACCCGGACGCAACGAAATTGCAAGACGGAAATACTCTTCCGGCGCACCCAAGCCGTAAATACAACTGACCGACGCAACAACGATTACGTCGTCCCTTTCGCCGAGCGAACTCGTAGCCGAGTTGCGGAGCTTGTCTATTTCGTCGTTAAGGCTCATATCCTTTTCGATATAAGTATCGGTTGACGGTATGTAGCTTTCGGGCTGATAATAGTCGTAATACGAAACGAAATACTCCACGCGATTGTTGGGGAAAAACTCCTTAAACTCGTTACAGAGCTGAGCCGCGAGCGTCTTATTATGGGCGATAACCAAAGTGGGACGGTTTACGTTTTTTATAACGTTAGCCATAGTAAACGTTTTACCGCTGCCCGTTACGCCCACGAGCACTTGCGTGCGTATGCCGTCCAGCACGCCTTCGGTAAGGCTTTGAATAGCTTGCGGCTGGTCGCCCGTAGGATTAAATTTCGAACGCAATTCAAACTTCATAATCTTAGTAAATTATAACCCATTTTTAAAATTTTTACAACAATTTGAACGCCATTTTCAGTAAAAAATAAACTTTTGTTTGTGTTAAAAAATATTATCTGTCATACAGATAACTACTGACTTTTATATACTTAACAGTTAAAATATATTTATAAATTTTAATGGAGCAATAAAATGTCAAAAATTTTCGAAATTTATTTAATGGATTTGGAAAATAAAAAAATACCCGTTAGCGAAACTTATTCTGATATCTACAATAATACTGAAGATTTATTTAACGAATTAAAAAAAGAATTAACGGAAAAACAAAACGATAAATTATTAAAACTATACGAATTAACATTAGATATATCTGTAGAAACAGAAAAAACTGCTTATATCGCGGGTTTTAAATCAGGATTAGAATTGGCTGTGGAAGCTTTAATTAATTCGGAAGAATAATAATTGCGAGTAAAACTCATTGTTTGTGGTGTTACTTTAATTTTTTAAGAGATTTCTCGGCAAGCTTGAAATGACATTATGGACGGTTTTCTTTATACGATAATGAAAAGCCGCGCGGGCAATTTGCCCGCGCGGCTTTTTTACTACTATAAATTAAGATAATTTTTCAAGCAAGCGAAGGTCGATACCCTTATCGCCTATCTTTATTATTTCAACTTTTACGGTGTCGCCGATTTTGACTACGTCTTCCACCTTTTCAACACGCTTATCGGAAAGTTTGGAAATGTGAATCATACCGTCTTTACCGGGGGCGAACTCTACGAACGCGCCGAAGTTCAAAATTCTTACTACCGTACCCACGAACATATCGCCCACTTCGGGGTCGTGCGCAATGTTAAGAATAATAGCTTTGGCTTTGAGTGCGTTCTCTACAGGACCCACGCAAGCTACGTAGCCGCGTCCGCTGTCGTCGTCGTTAAACTCGATTTCAGTACCCGTTTCTTCCATAATCTTCTTGATTACGCAGCCCTGCTTACCGATAACGTCGCCGATTTTGTCGGGGTCGATTTCAAAGCTGACGATTTTGGGTGCGTAAACGGAAAGCTCGGGAGCGACTTCGGGAACGCATTCGAGCATTTTGGAAAGAATGAACTGTCTGCCTTCGTTAGCCTGATTGATTGCGGTGTGCATAATCTCTTCGGATATGCCCTTAATCTTGATATCCATCTGGATTGCGGTAATACCCTTAGTAGTACCCGCAACCTTAAAGTCCATATCGCCAAGGAAGTCTTCAAGTCCCTGAATGTCGGTTAAAACCTTGAACTCGCCCGTTTCCTGATTTTTGATAAGTCCCATTGCCACGCCCGCTACGGGTGCTTTGATGGGAACGCCGGCGTTCATAAGAGCCATCGTCGAGCCGCAGACGGACGCCATAGACGAAGAGCCGTTTGACGAAGTGATATCGTTTACCACTCTTATTGCGTAAGGGAACTCGTCTTCATTGGGAAGTACGGGAATGAGCGCGCGTTCTGCAAGTGCGCCGTGTCCGATTTCGCGTCTGCCGGGGGAACGGAGAGCTTTTGCTTCGCCCGTGCAATAGCCGGGGAAGTTATACTGGTGCATATATCTTTTGGATGTTTCTTCGTCCAAACCTTCAAGCTTCTGCGCTTCGCCGAGCATACCCAAGGTGCAGGTTGTAAGCGTCTGGGTTTGTCCTCGGGTGAAGATAGCCGAGCCGTGTACGCGGGGAAGAACGCTCTTTTCGCACCAGATGGGGCGTACGTCTTTGAGACCCCTGCCGTCGGGACGGATACCTTTATCGAAAATCTTTGCGCGTACTTTTTCTTTGGTGAGATAGTAAAGGCTGTCCTTTATCTCGCGCTTGTTGTCGGGATAAATTTCGGCAAAGTGTTCCAAAACTTCCTTTTCAGCCTGATTTTGTCTTTGCTCTCTTTCCTGTCTGTCAAAAGTATCGATAGCCCAGTCGATTTTTTCGCCTGCGTAAGCGCGCACTTCTTTATCGAGTTCTTCGGGAATGTGGTAAAGTTCGATTTCGAGCTTAGGCTTGCCGACTTCGGGAACGATTTTTTCTTCGATAAATTTACAGATTTTTTTGATTTCTTCGTGACCGTGCATTATCGCGCCGACCATCTGCTCGTTGGTTACTTCGTCCGCACCCGCTTCAATCATAAGAATTGCGTCCTTAGTTCCCGCAAGGTTGAGATGAATCGCGCTCTTTTCGCGCTGTGCAAGGTCGGGGTTGATAACGTACTTTCCGTCCACCATGCCTACGACTACCGAGCCGGTGGGACCTGCCCAAGGAATATCGGAAATTGCAAGCGCGATAGACGAGCCTATCATTGCAAGGGGTTCGGGCGAGATATCGGGTTCAACCGAAAGAGCCTGAGCCGTTACCACTACGTCGTTAAAAAGACCTTTGGGGAAAAGCGGACGAAGGGGTCTGTCGATTAAGCGGGCGGTTAAAATCGCCTTGTCGCTTGCTCTGCCTTCGCGTTTTTTGAATCCGCCGGGGATTTTGCCTACGGCATACATCTTCTCTTCGTAGTCTACCTGCAAGGGGAAGAAATCCATTCCGTCGCGGGGAGCCGCCGACATACATACCGAAACCATTACCACGGTTTCGCCGCATTTTACCACGCATGAGCCGTTAGTCTGTTCTGCGTATTTGCCCGTTTCGACGATAACTTCTCTGCCGCCGATTTTGAGCTTGAATTGTTTGTTGTTCATTAAATCCTGTTCTCCTTTTCCGTTCTTGTGCCCGTAACGCCCGTTACGGACGGTTTTTTAAGAAAAAAAGAGCGTACTAAAACGACGCTCTTTTTTAATTACTTTCTTAAACCCAGCGCGGCAACGATAGCACGGTATCTTTCGATGTCCTTGCTTTTAAGATAGTCGAGAAGTCCTCTGCGGCGACCTACCATCTTTAAAAGACCGCGGCGGGAATGGTTATCGTGGATATGCTCTTTAAGGTGGTCGTTAAGGTGGTTGATTCTCTCGGTTAAAAGAGCAATCTGCACTTCGGGCGAACCGGTGTCCCCTTCCTTAGTAGCGTACTTTGCGATAATTTCCTGCTTTTCCATTTGCTTTATCCTCCTATGGAATTATTTGCGAAAAACAAAGCTCGGCGTCGAGTGGTCGCTCAGCTTTGTAACCGTAACAGGAATATTTTACCACAACCTTTTTGAAAAGGCAAACGATTTAATGGATTATTCAAAAAGGTTTTTTCTGTCCGCAATGATTTTTTCAAGTTTTGCGATATAAGTCGGGATATCCTTGGGCGTGGCGTAGCGTTCTATCCTGTCTTCGTCGCCGAACAGCCGCTTGGAAATTGCGTTCGCGCCCACGGCGATATTGTCCGTAATCTCTTCCATTACGTCGATATTGTATACGCACGCCTTGCCGCGTATTGCCCAGCCCACGTTTTCAAACCCGCCCGCCTGATACTTCTGGCGGTACAGATAATAAGGCTCGTAGCCGGCCGCAGTAAGCTTTTCGCGGGAAATATTTATCATTTCGCCTATGCCCGCGACGAAAAGTTTTTTCGTATTCTCTTTCAATTTTGCGCCCGATTTAAGCGAGAGCGTATGCACTGTGATAGCCGCGGGGGAAAGACTTATCGCCCTTTCCAGAGAGTAAGCAAAGTCTTCCGCCGTTTCGTCCGCAAGCCCCGCGATTAAATCGATATTGATATCGAACCCGTATTTTTCCGCCATAGCGTAGGCTGAAAGAGTTTGCTCGGCAGTGTGCTTTCTGCCTATCTTTTTAAGCGTTTCGTCGTTGAAGGTCTGCGGATTTACGCAAATGCGGTTTACGCCGTATTCCTTTGCAAGCGCGCACTTTTCTTCGGTGAAAACGTCAGGTCTGCCCGCTTCGACAGTATACTCGAAGTTACTGCCGAAAAGCTCGTTAATTGCGGCATATATGGGGGTCAATTGCGCGTTATCGAGCACGAACGGAGTGCCGCCGCCTATATAAACGCTGCGCAGATTATCAATAAACGGCTTTATAGAATACAGTTCTTTTACAATGCAGTTTACGTATTCTCCGACGAATTTACGGGTGTTTTCTATGGGTGCGGTAATGAACGAGCAGTAGTCGCATTTGCTCGGGCAAAAGGGCAAACTCACGTACAAATCCTGTCCGCCCTTTTTATAAAAACCTTTCTGCACTTCGAGAATTTTCTTCACGAGCGCGGTGTTTTCGGGCGAAACGCAAGCATCGGAAAACAATTTTTCAAAATCCCTGCCGTCGGCAATTTCGTTGTAGGCGAGCTTAGTCGGACGTATTCCCGTCAGCGCGCCCCACGGCAACGACTTACCTTTAGCCGACGAAATTACTTTGTAAAAGGCAAGCTTGCAGGAACGCTTTGCAAGACGCTTGAAAACGAGTTCGTCGTCCGCCTTGTATTCTTCTTCGAAATCGTAAAACCTGCCAGCATATTCAATCGAATTAAAAAATTTCCCGCACGAAGATGAAAAATAATGCGTAAAATCTTCGTCTTCGCAATCGAAAGCACGGATTACGAGCATTATTTCTTCGCGCAGGGCTTCGCAATTAGTATTTAACATTAAATGTTCCTTAAATAGGGATTAGTTTGTTTTTCGCGGGTGAGCGTGGAATTTGCGCCGTGTCCGCAATAAATATCGTATTCGCCGTCGAGAGCAACAAGGCGATTTAAGCTTTCGGCCAATTCCGAAAAATTACCCGTAGGCAAATCCCACCTGCCGACGCCGCCCGCAAATAGCGTGTCGCCCGTAAACAGTGCGTTTTCCGCAATAATGCACGAACTGCCCGCGGTATGTCCCGCGGTAGCGATAACCTTGAATTTTATTCCGCACTCTTCGAACTCTTCGCCGTCGCGGAAGGTACGGGCAATTTTAAAATCAGGCACCTGCACGCCGCCGAAAAGACCTAAATACTCCTTGCTGAAAATAAGCTCTTTTTCGCGTTCGTTGCAGTATATATGCGCACCGTTTTTAAAAAGTACGCCGCAACCGCCCACGTGGTCGAAGTGTCCGTGAGTGAGCAAAACGCAACTACATTTAAGCCCGTTATCGCTTAAAACGTCCGCTATGTGCGGCTCGGCAGGGTCTATTACGACGGCAGTTTTGCCGTCCGCCGTGAGAATATAAGAGTTACTGCCGAAGCCATGCGGGGTTACTTTTATTATTTTCATATCAATTGAAGGTTCTGAATACGTCTATAACGTGCTTGTCACGCTTTAAACGGTTTATCAAAAGGTCTATATCAGAGCGACGGTTGAGCTTTATTCTGACTTCCACTTCCGCCTGCTTATCCTTGTTTATTCTGCCGTTAATCTGCGTGAAAGACAGGCGCATTGCCGAAATTTCGGCTATTACGAATGCCGTCAACCCGTCGTAGTTATCCGCCACCACCTTTATTCCCGCAAGGAAGTCCGCGTCGATATCGCCCGTCCACTGCGCGGGCTGTAAGCGGTTGGGGTCAAGGTCGGAAAGGTTGGTGCAGTCCGTTCTGTGAACTATAACGCCCCTGCCGTGGGAAACGAAGCCTACGATTTCATCGCCGGGGACGGGGTTACAGCAGTGCGCGAATTTGACGAGAAGTCCGCCCATTCCCTTTACGGTTACGCTACCCGCGGGAGTGTGCTTTAATTTACCCGAATCGACCACTTCGACTGGCTTGGGAACTTCCTTCTTATAGTAGTCGATTAGCTTGAAAATAATCTGGTTTACGCCTACCGCGCCGTAACCGACGGACGCCATCATTTCGTTTACGGAACTGAAAACGAGCTTATTTGATAATTTTTTAAACGAGCTTTCGTTCAATAAATCGTCGAGCTTGTAGCCCCTGCGCTTGGCTTCGGCTTCGAGCATAGTGCGACCCGTTTTGGCGTTTTCTTCCTTCATTTCACGCTTGAAGAACTGACGGATTTTCGCCTTTGCCGAACCCGATTTTACGAATTTGAGCCAATCCCACGACGGACCTTTGCTGTTCGACTGCGTTAGAATTTCAACCACGTCGCCAGTGGTAAGCTGTGAATTGAGCGCGACTATTTTACCGTTTACCTTTGCTCCGACGCATTTATTGCCCACTTCGGAGTGAATGGCGTAAGCAAAATCCACGGGAGTTGCTTCGAGCGGCAGAGAAATTACTTTGCCCTGCGGCGTAAACACCAAAAGCTCGTTGTCGTAAAGGTCGTTTTTAAGGCTGTCAACGAACTCTTTCGACTCGTTTAAACTGCCCTGCCAGTCCATTACGTCGCGAATCCACGAAAGGCGCGCGTCGAAATTGTTTTCGTTGGACTTCTGCTCCTTATACTTCCAGTGCGCGGCGATGCCGTATTCAGCCATTTTGTGCATTTCCACGGTACGAATCTGAATTTCGAAAAACTGACCGAAATTGGTTACGACCGTCGTATGCAACGACTGATACATATTGCGCTTTGGCGTGGCGATGTAGTCCTTAATCCTACCGGGAACGGGTTTCCACTGCTTGTGGATTTTACCGAGAATTTCGTAACATTCTTCGGTAGTATCTACGATTACGCGCACGGCGGTTAGGTCGTAAATCTGGTCTATCGTCTTGCCCTGATTTTTCATTTTGCGGTATATGGAGTAAAAATGCTTGGGTCTGCCCAACACTTCGCCCTTTATATCGCTCTCTTCGAGTATTTTTTTTATCTGCTCGACGACGAAATCCACAAAAGATTTTCTGTCGCGCAATTCCTGATTGATATTCGTTACCAAAAACTCGTACGCTTCGGGGTCGAGATATTTAAGGCACAAATCTTCAAGCTCGCACTTAATCTGCGAAATACCCAGTCTGCCCGCAAGCGGCGTAAAAATTTCAAGCGTTTCCTTTGCAATGCGCTGTTGCCTTTCGTTGGAAAGATAGTTCAACGAGCGCATATTGTGCAATCTGTCCGCAAGCTTGATAATTATTACGCGCACGTCGTTAGCCATTGCGACGAAAATCTTTCTGAAATTTTCCGCGTCTTCTTCTTCGTGGGTGCGGAAATGAATTTTATCGAGCTTTGTAACGCCGTCGACAAGAGTCATTATCTCCCTGCCGAAACGACGCTGTATATCGTCTTCCGTTGCGGGAGTATCTTCTACGACGTCGTGCAGGAATGCGGCGGCTACGGTAGGCGTATCAAGCCCCAAATCGATTAATATTTCCGCCACGGCGCAAGGGTGAGAAAAATACGGCTCGCCTGACGCGCGTTTTTGCCCGCTGTGCATAGTACGGGCGTATTCGTACGCGGAAAGCAACAGCACCGCATCTTCCGCAGAATAATTTTTGCGTATCTTTTCCAAAATATCCATCAGCCGTTTTTCACCCCCTTTACTATATTATATAATTCCGAATTTTCGAGCTTTGATTTAACGCCCTTATTTACGCGCAGAGAGCCGCTGTCAAAAGCAATAAGTCCTAACTGAACGAACACCGAAAGCGCAAACGCAGTCTGCAACGGATTTGCAAAGCTGTGATTTTTAACGACTTCGTAAACGGTCCCGCCTTCAAATGCGCCCGTATTGTTTGCAAAGTGCGCAAATATGGATAAAAGCTCGTCTCTCTCGCAAGACAATTCGTTCAGAAAAGACGGATATTCAGCCCCCTGTACCTTATAAACTTCTACACCGTTTAAATTTTCAAGGCGCATACCGAAGGTTTCGTTTAAAATTATCGCCCGTTTAAAGCCGTTTAAATCGGCGTCTGCGGAAGGCGCGAATAAGACCGTTTTCGAAAAACTGCGCAACGACGGCACGAATATATTGCAATCGAGATTTTTAACGCCGGAAACCAAATTTAACCCGTTTTCGTCCCACGCAATAAAAACGGTTCCCTCTTCTTCCGAAGCGGCAAAATCCGCGGCTTTACTAATCGGCAAAACGGGAATATTCCCCGAGCTTTCGCAAGATAGCGTTTCAAGATAACTCAAAGCAAGTTCTTCGCTTGCCGAGATGAAGGCGCGTTTATCGTAAACGACGTCGCGCACGAAACCTTTTACCGTTTCCTTACCGCGAAAAACAGACACGTTGTACTCAAACACTAACCGTTTAGAAATCTCGCTTTCGAGCAACTTTTTATGCTTGAGACCGCCGAAATACATAAGTTCGAGCTTGTCGCTTTTTAACGATAAATGCGTGGATTTTATCCTTTTCGTGGGCAACGCAGTTTCTTCTACCGCAAATAGCGGACGGCGGTTTCCTACGCCGAACGGCTCTAAAAGCTCAAGCTCCTTTACGAATTTTTGGTTATACGCACCGTCAAGCGTGCCGTTTATAAAAATTACGGGTGCAAAATCTTCTTCCGAATAATTTGAACGCATATATTCGTCGAGAGCGCGTTCAAGATTTTCAAAATTGTCTTCGGTAACGTTTACCCCCGCCGCCTGCGAATGTCCGCCGAATTCGGAAATATATTGCGAACAGGCTTTTAATGCTTCGAAAACGTTGACCCCGTCAATTGAACGGGCAGAGCCTTTAAGCGTATCGCCGCGTTTAACGAATAAGATTGCGGGGCGCGAAAACTCGTCTACTATACGCGCCGCAACGATACCGACAAAACCCGAGTTCCAATTTTCGTTACAAAGGAGTATTATTCTGCCGCAAGAGCCTTTTTCCCTAATCATACGCTTCGCGTCCGCGTAGAGCTCGTCACAACATTTCTGACGCGCTACGTTGTACTCGGAAAGTCGGTTTGAAAGTTCGATAATTTTATTCTCGTCGCGCTCGGCAAACAGTTCCAACGCCGCTTTTGCGTCGTTCATTCTCCCGGCCGCGTTTATTTTCGGTGCAAGAGTGAAAGCAAGCGTCTGCGAAGTTACCGTATCCTGTTTGCTTAAAAACTGCGCGTAGTTTTTTGCGGGACGCTCGTTTATTAACTTCAGCCCTTCGTAAACAATATCGCGGTTTTCTCCCGTAAGCGGCACGCTGTCCGCAACCGTTGCTATTGCGGCGTAATCGAGATATTTATATCCCGAGTCGCCGTTGAGTGCGCAACCGACCTTGAAAGCTACGCCCGCGCCGCAAAGATTATCGTAAATGTAGTCGTCGTTAAACTTAGGGTTTATACATATGCAATCGGGAATTTTATCGGGCAGTTCGTGATGGTCGGTAACTATTACTTCCGCGCCTAATTCCTTTATATATTCAACCTGTTCCGCGCAGGATATACCGCAGTCTACGGTAATTACGAGTTGCGGAAAGTATTCGTCGAAAACGCGGTCTATAAGCTCGTTTGAAAGACCGTACCCGTCCTTTCTTTCGGGTACTACAACGAAAGGCTCGATTCCGAAATCACGCAGTGCGCCGCGCATAATGGTTGACGCGCAAATACCGTCCGCATCGTAATCGCCGTACACCAAAACGACCCAGCCTTCGTCTCTGGCTGTGGTAATCAAATCCACCGCCTGACGCATACCGCTCATATTAAAGGGTGAAATAAAGTGTGATTTGGACGGAGACATAAATTTATTTACGGCGTCCTTATCCCTTATTCCCCTGCCGTACAATATCCGAACGGTTTCTTCGCAGAGATTGCACTCGCGGGCGAGCGTGCGCACAGTATTAAGTTGTTCTTCCGAAAGCGTAAACTCGGGTACAATTCTCTTCATAAACGCAAAAAGGCGGGTTGCCCCGCCTGATTTTTATTTTTTATTTTTGTAAAGTTTTTGCTTTACTTTTAGCCTTAACGTTATCGCCGATTTGCTTAAATCTGGGATATACGGAAGGTACGAATATCGCAGTACCGTATGCGCATACGATGAACGCAATCAACGAGCAGAAAACGGGCGCAAGTATTACGAACGGCGAAAGCGAACTGATTGACAGGACGACGAAAAGTATCAACGACAACGCGGCAAGGCAAGCGGGCATCGTAACGTTGATTAAAAGCGTTTCGTTCGCGCTCCTGTCGGAAAGCTCAAACGCGGAAAGTTTTTTATATTCGTCCGACTTCAAGTTTTTGCGCATTCTTTCGAAGGTGAAGCAAGTGCCGATTACGGTAAACAGCACGGTAAGCACTGCAAAGGTTGCGATTGCCGAACCCACGGGTATGCGACAAAGCGCAACGAGCGCGATATACAGCGCAAGATTATGCACGTCGGCAAGCACTGCCGCAAGAGCCATAGTCAAACGGTAACGGATTGCAAAATAGATAAAGTGAACCGCAATTACCGTTGCAACTGCAATTGCCGCACGGGATAATGAAAGCCCGTTGCCGAGAATTGCGTCGTTCACGTGCGATGACGCATAACTGAACTGAATACCGCCCGCGCCTTCTACTTCGCGCTCTATTTCGGCGTTGATTTCCGCAACAGCCGCGTCGATATTTTTACTGTCTGCCGAATAAGCAAACTTATAAACTATTTTACCGCCGGTAGTAGTGTTTCCCTGAGTAAGAAGATAATAGGAAACACCGTTCTTTTCAAAAGATTTAGCGCAAATTTCGTCTATCACTTCACGCGGCTCTTTTCCGCTACCGCTGAAATCTATATCTTCGTAATCTACGGTTACACTCTTGTAATTTGCGTAATCGTCATTGTAATTGAAAAATCCGTTTGCAACGAACTGACAGATAATACCTACCGACAGACCGATTGCGATAACCACGCTCGAGATTATTATGAGCAGGTGCATTTTTGAAGAGAGTTTAAGGTTTTCAAATCCCATTTTATTAGACTTCATCGTCAAGCACCTCCCTTGCAAAGCCGCAGAATTTGAACTTGTCCTTCACGGGCGAAGATATTACGAACCACATAAATCTTGTAAACCAGTGCAGAACGTAAGACGCAATCGTTGCAATGAAGAATATAAAACCGCAAGCGGCAAGCTCGCCCACGCACACGAGTGCGACGATAATCGAAGCAATTAACAAAATTACGTGCAAATCCAAAACTTCGAAAATACGCTTTTTATAACCGTCTTTTACGGAAGCCTGAATAGTTCTGCCCGTCATAGTTTCGGTGCGGACGCTTTCGAATACTCTCACGTTTGTAAAGGTTAAGAGCGCAAGCCCGAGAGCAACGAAAACGGCTCCGCCTACCGTAAGCTGAATTTCGAGAAGAAGTAAGCTTACTATCATTACGAGCGAGTAGGTGATTGCAATCAACGCGTTAACAAGCCCGAGTTTTTTATATTTTATTATAGGGTAAATTATTGCGGCAAGCAATACGAGAATTAAAGCTACCAAAACGCATACGGCTGCATATTCGCCGTAAGCAGGCGTTGCAACGATTAATTCCGTACCGGAATTTGCCGTATCGTCGTTATAAGAATTTACTAAAACGTTATCGTTTACGACCGAATCAAGCAAAATCGCAAAATTCTGCGCGTTATTTTCCGTTGCCGAGAAATAGAGAGTTTTGCTTTCGAGCGCAGTTCCGCCCTTAAGCTGTAAGCCGAGATTGTTTTCGCCTACGTAGATATACGCGTTGGTACTGCTTTCGAGAGCCGTAACGACCGAATTGAGTTTGGTGAACCCGTCGTCAGTTAAATCGAGCTGAACCGCAGTGTTGCCGCCCATTGCGTAGTAACGGACTCCCGTGAAGAACGATGCAAAATCTTCGCGTATGGAAATGAGTGATTTGGAGCTTTCATATTCGGCGTTGTCTCTCAAAGATACCGTGCCGTCCATCATAAACAGCTGAACTACGTTGCTTATTCTGTTAAGCTCTTCCGAGCGGGACGCCGCGTCGTGTTCTCTGAACGCCGCCCATGTGAAGTTGGTGGGCATAGTCATTTTGATAACGAACCCGTCTTCAACGGTAACCGAATAACCTGCGTAACCCTTTTGGTTGAGCCTGTCCGATATAATTTTCGCGTCGGAAAGCACGCTCTTTGCAAACTCTTCGTCTTCCGCTTTATCCTTTTCAACGAAAACGCCGTTACGGGAAACGTACTTATCGATATAATCGCCCTTGTTTTCGTTATCGTCGTCGTTGACGACGAGATAGTAATCGGTAACGGAAATTACGCCCTTGGGATAGAGCAACGCATACGCTTCGCCCGTAAGGTCGGAGCCGAGATGAATTCCGCTTAAAAAGGAATTGTATCTTTTTACGTTATTCGTGCCGGGTACGTTGCACGAAATCGTTGCGAACAGCGCTAACACGAGCAGTGCCGCAACCAACAACGACGTTATTATCGCCGATTTTACTTTACCCATTTGAACTCCTGTATTTCTCCGCGTCCGCACAACAGCGAAAACGGACTACTTAAAACTAACTTATTATATTATAGTAAAAAAACTCAGCCCCGTCAATAAATTTGCGTCGGGTTGAAAAAATTTAAGTCGATTTATTTGCCTTCAAGCTCTTTTTTTTTCGCAAGAACGTGCATTCCGCATTCGATACGCTTTTTCATCATCTCGCAAGTTACCTTGTAAGGAGTATTTATATCCCCTTCGAAATGATAGTTGTTCGCCGCGCAACCGCCGCTGCATATGAATTTAGCAAAACAGCCGTCGCAATCTTTGCGTGTAAACAGACACGAACTTGCGAATTTTTCCCTTATGACGGGGTCGATTACGCCGTCGTATACGTTGCCCATAAGAAAATCTTTATCGCCCGCAAACTGGTGACAGGGATAAAGGTCGCCGTTCGGCACTACAGAAAGATACTCGTTGCCCGCGCCGCAGGCGGATACCTTTTTTTGCAGACAGACGCCGCCTTCAAGGTCGATATTGAAGTGGAAAAAGTTGAAGCCTTCACCCTTTTTATGCTTTTCGAGATATTTGTCGCACAAATTTTCATATTCGCCGACTATTGCGGGAATATGCTCGGGTTTGATGGCAAGGTCGTCTATATCGGTTACGACGGGTTCTACAGAAAGACTGTCGAAACCGTTTTCGGCAAGAAAAATTACGTCCTTTGAAAAATCGAGATTTTTTGCCGTGAAAGTGCCGCGCACGTAATAATTTTTATCTCCGCGCGAACGAACGAATTTTTTTATATTCTCCACGACCAAATCGAAGCTACCCTTTCCGTTTCTGGTCTTTCTTATCGCGTCGTGAACTTCCTTTCTGCCGTCGAGCGATAAAACGACGTTCTCCATTTCGCGGTTGAAAAAATCAATCGCATCGTCGTCGAGAAGAAGGGCGTTGGTAGTGGTAGTGAACAAGAATTTTTTGCCCTGCTCTTCCGCGCGTGCGCGGGCGTAAGCGACTACGTTTTTAATGGTTTGCAGGCACATTAAAGGCTCGCCGCCGAAAAAGTCCACTTCAAGAACTTTTCTGTTGCCGCTGTTGGCAAGAAGAAAGTCGATAGCCTTTTTCGCAGTTTGCTCGCTCATAAATTCGCGGGCGGAATGATAAGCTCCTTCGTCCGCAAAACAATAGCGGCAACGCAGGTTGCAATCGTGACAGATATGTATGCAAAGCGCTTTCAATTCGTTCGATTTGATAGGGTAAGCCTTTATCTCTTCACGCAAAAAAAGCCCCTGCTCTTTGAGCGAGTTCAAATCCCTTTCGATTTCTTCAATTTTGGATTGGGTAAGATTTACCTTTTCGCCGTTTTCGTATTTCCATTTTACGAATTCGGCAGTATCCTTATCGCATTCGTGTAAACTGCCGCTGCCCGAATCGTATATGTAATTTTTATCTTTGTAAGAAAAAACGTGTATCATGACGAAAAGGAGCAGAGAATTTCTGCTCCTAAATTATTAATTAATTCAGTTTGCTTTTTCGGGGTTCTGCTCTCTGGTAACTCTCTCACAGCTCTGGTTACCTACGGTGCAACTCGTTTTGCAAGCCGACTGGCAGGTACTTCTGCATTCGCCGCAGCCCGTTACTTTTCTTTCGGAAGGTTTTGCTATCGTCTTAATCATTTTTAAATCTCCTTAAACTCGTTTCATTAATTATAAAATAAGGCAGATAAAAATGCAAGCGATTTTAATTATCCTTACGCATTCTTTTTGATATTGACGGCAATTACCCCGCATATCGCGCCCGCTACCGCGCCGAGAAACAGTTCGACCAAAAACATCCAGCTGAACGAGAGCGACCAGGAAATAAGCCCGAAAAGAAGATAAGTTAAGACGACGGAGATTACTCCGTGAATTACGCCCTTTATAAGCCCCTTGTCTCCGCGGATGAAGATAAGCCCGCCCGACGCTATCGACAAGATTTTAAAAACCTGATTTACGGGTTTAACCACGTTTAACGGAAGGGAAAAGAGCTGGATTATAACGGTAAACAACAGTACGAAAAGCAGAGAAAACAAAACTGCCGCAAGCACGGCTTTTACCACCTGAAAAATATTCGTGCGCATAAAAAAGACCTCCGCTATAATCTATGCGAAGGTCGTCTTTTTTAGAATTGAGTTTATTATTCCTGAGCGGGTTTGGTAGTCTTTTTGGACTTGCCGCCGCTCTTTTTAACGGGCTTTTCTTCCGTCTTTTCCTGCGCGTCCATAGAATTTGCAACGGATTCTTCCGCTACTGCGGGCGTTTCGGTTACGGGTTCAGCCGCGGGAGCAACGGTTTCTTCCTTATTCTCTTCAACTTTTACTTCGCCGTCGGCAGACTCGTCCTTCTTTGTTTCGGGTTCTTTCTTTTCGACTACGGCGTCGGTCTGATAGATAGCCTGTCTGTCGAACTTCATATAGCTTTTGCCCGAAGTTTCCGTACCCGTTTCAAGTACGAAAGTGTTTTCTTCGTTATCGACTTCGACAACGATACCGCATATGCCGCCGATGGTTTTAACCTTGTTGCCGGGCTTGACCGCGTTGATTAAATCCTGCGCGTCCTGCTCCTGCTTTTTGCGCTTTTTACTGCTGAATACGTAAAACACGATAATAACCACGATTAACACGGCGACTATCGCAAGCATAATTAAACTGTTCGTATCGAAACCGGGCTTAGCTTCGCCTTCAAGTAAAAGATTTAACATATTATATTATTTCTCCTAATCTTTATTTTAATATAACCGTTTTAATTGATTTTTGCAAGCAATTTTAAAAGGTTTTGTGCGTTTGCACCAAATTTTTACAATTTTCACCTGACCGTTATAAACGTATTAAATAAAAAATTAAAATTCGGAACCGTACTCCGAATAAAACCGCTGAGCAAAATCAGTTAAACTGTCCGCAAAGATTGCCTCCCGCATATCAGCCATAAGCTTATGCAAAAAGGTTATATTGTGCAAGCTCAGAAGCATGGACGCGAGCATTTCGTTAACGTTGATGAGGTGCCTTAAATATGCTTTCGTATAATTCTTACAGCAGTAACAATCGCATTTTCCGTCTAACGGGGTAAAATCTTCAGAATAAATTGCGTTTCTTACCACCACTTTACCCTTGGAAGTGAACGCCGTGCCGTTGCGGGCAACACGCGTCGCAAGCACGCAGTCGAACATATCGACGCCGCGCTTTACTCCTTCGATAAGACAATCGGGACTGCCCACCCCCATGAGATAGCGGGGAACGCTTTCGGGAAGTTCGGGGCGCATCAGGTCAAGAATTTCATACATTCTCTGTTTGGGTTCGCCTACGGAAAGCCCGCCTATAGCTATGCCGTCGGTTGCGTGCGGTTTGGCGCGGCGCAAGCTTTCCAAACGCAAATCGTCATACATATTGCCCTGAACTATGGGAAACAGAGCCTGGTCGTCGCGCGTCTTTGCGTCTAAACAGCGTTTGAGCCATTTATCCGTCTTTTCGAGAGCTTCTGCCGACTGCGCATGCGTGTAGCCGTATTCACTGCACTGGTCGAGCTGCATTATTATATCCGCGCCCAGATTTTCTTCGATGGATATAACTTTTTCGGGCGTAAAGAGATGCTTCGACCCGTCTATATGTGAATTGAAGTATACCCCTTCGTTCTTGATTTTATTCAGTTTGGTAAGCGAAAAAACCTGAAAACCGCCGCTGTCGGTAAGGATAGGCTTGTCCCAGTTCATAAACTTATGCAGACCGCCCGCCTTTTTAACGAGTTCATCGCCCGGACGAAGGTAAAGGTGATAGGTGTTCGCAAGAATAATCTGCGAACCCGCTTCCTTTAAGTCGCGCGGATAAACTCCCTTGACGGTAGCCTGCGTGCCTACGGGCATATATACGGGAGTATTAATATCGCCGTGCGGCGTATGAAATACGCCCGCCCGCGCGCCCGTATGCTTGTCTATATGTTGAATTTCGTAAGAAAAAAATTTACTCATAATTATATTAATCAAATAAAAGTCAAATAATTGCGACGCTTATATAATCATCACGCCCCACTGTTGCAAGGAAATTATGATGATTGGAGAAGCAAGCAAGACAAGGAGAACGCGGCTTTGACTGCAGGGAGTGTACTACGCCGTACACGACCAAAGCAAAACGCAAGTTCGACACGGTATTGCGACGCTTATACAATCATCATAGCGTCGCCGAAGGAAAAGAAACGATACTTTTCTCTAACCGCCGTTTCATACAGCTCAAGCACTTTTTCCCGTCCCGTCAAAGCGGCGACCAACATAATTAAAGTGCTTTCGGGCAAGTGAAAGTTGGTTATAAGCGCATCTACGCACTTGAATTTATAAGGCGGGTAAATGAATATCTGCGTATTGCCTTTTTGCGGTGATATAAAGCCCTTTTCGTCCGCCGCGCTTTCGAGAGTGCGCACCGAAGTAGTTCCTACGGCAATTACCCTGCGTCCGTCGCGCTTTGCCGCGTTTATTATTTCCGCCGCGCTTTCGCCAACTTCGTAATATTCCGAGTGCATTTTATGGTCGGTGATTATATCTTCCTTTACGGGTCTGAACGTTCCCAAACCTACGTGCAAGAGAACTTCCGTAACGATTACGCCCTTATCCTTTATTTTCCGTAACAGCTCTGGAGTGAAGTGCAGTCCCGCAGTAGGCGCGGCGGCAGAGCCGTCGTGCTTAGCGTAAACTGTCTGATATCTGTTTTTGTCCTGCAACTTCGTCTTTATATACGGCGGAAGCGGCATAGAGCCGATTTTATCGATAATCTCTTCAAAAACCCCGTCGTATTCGAACTTTACTATTCTTTCGCCGCTCGGAGTTATATCCTTTACGGTGAGAGAAAGCTCTTCAGAGATTACGAGCTTTTTACCCACCGTACATTTTTTACCCGGCTTTACGAGTACTTCCCACTCGTCTTTATTGAGCCGCTTTAAAAGCAGAACTTCTACCGTGCCGCCGTTTTGCGTATGTGCGTAAAGCCTTGCGGGCAAAACTTTCGTATCGTTTACTACGAGTACGTCGCCCGCGTTCAGGCTGTCGATTATATTCCTGAAAATTTCGTGCTTTACTTCGCCCGTAGCTCTGTTATAAATCAAAAGCCGCGAACAGTCGCGCGGTTCGGCGGGCGTCTGGGCAATTAATTCTTCGGGTAAATCATAATAAAAATCGCTTTTTTTATACTGCATAATTATATTTAGTCACGCTTATCGAACAGTGAAATCTGTTCGCGCTGTTTTTCGGTAGGTTTAAATCCCAGATGTTCGTAACCGCCGCGGAGTATCATTCTGCCGCGCGGTGTACGGGCAATAAAGCCGAGCTGTAAGAGATAGGGCTCGTAAACGTCTTCTATCGTACCCGCGTCTTCGTTTATAGTCGCTGCAAGAGTTTCAAGCCCCACGGGGCGACCGTCGAACTTTTCAATCATCGCGCGGAGCAAAGCTCGGTCAACTTCGTCGAGACCCAACTCGTCCACTTCCATCTGTTTGAGCGCGTATTTCGCGTCGGCAACGGTAACTTTATCATTCGAATTTACTATAGAGAAATCGCGCACGCGTTTTAAAAGCCTGTTCGCTATTCGCGGAGTGCCGCGCGAACGGCGGGCAATCTCTTCCGCGGCGACGCCTTCTATCGCTATGCCGAGTTTTGCCGCGCTGTGGGAAACAATTTCCTTGAGTTCGGACGGAGTGTAGCTTTCAAGCCTGCATATTATGCCGAATCTGTCGCGCAGTGGATTTGCAATCATACCCGCGCGGGTTGTAGCGCCTATTAAAGTAAATTTTTTGAGTGAAAAACGGATATTGCGCGCGCTGGGTCCCTTGCCGACTATTATATCGAGCGCGTAATCTTCCATAGCGGAATAAAGAATTTCTTCCACGCTATGGTTTAAACGATGAATTTCGTCGATAAACAGCACGTCGCCTTCGTTCAGATTCGTAAGTATAGCCGCCAAGTCGCCGCTACGCTCTATCGCAGGCGCGCTGGTGAGCTTGAGATTGCCGCCCATTTCGTTTGCGATAATGTGCGCGAGAGTGGTTTTACCGAGACCGGGCGCACCGTAAAGAAGTACGTGTTCAAGCGGCTCGCCGCGCTTTTTCGCGGCGTTCATATAAACTTTTAAATTATCCTTTACTTTCGACTGCCCAACGTATGCGTCCAAAGTTTTGGGTCGCAGTACGTTTTCTTCGGCGTCGTATTCGCCCTTAGTGCTTTTTACGAGCCTGTCGTCGTCGGGAGCAAAGCCGTCTTCTTCGTCAAAAAACATATCTTACATTCCTTTGAGTGCGAGCATAATTATATCTTCCACGGTGGACGCGCCCTGCTCGCGTGCGCGGGATATTGCCTTTACGCTCTCGGCGCGCGTAAATCCGAGCGTCATAAGCGCGACTATCGAATCTTCGTCTCCGACCAAAGGAGTTGCGGCTACGCTCCCGCTTTCGGTCTGTGCGGACGCGGAAAGAGCGACTTTTTCACGCAAGTCAACGATAATGCGTTCGGCGGTCTTTTTACCCATACCTTTTACCGAAGAAAGTCGTTTTACGTCGCCCGTTGCTATAGCGGCGGCTACGTCGCCGACGGTAAGCCCCGATAATACGGCAATACCGAGCTTAGGCCCTACGCCCGAAACAGAAGTCAGCTTTAAAAACATCTGCTTTTCTTCGGTTGAAGAAAAGCCGAATAGCGCGACGCCGTCTTCCTTTACCTGCATATAGGTATAGAGTTCGCCTTCTTTTTTGCCCGAGAGAGCGGAAAAAGCCGAGCCCGACACCAATACTTCAAACCCGACGCCCGACGCCGTTTCTATAAGCGCGGTTTCGGGAGTAAGAGATAAAATTTTGCCTTTTAAATATCCTATCATTATTAATTACCTTATGCCGAAAAGTTTACCGAAACGGGAAGTGTGCGCGTGACATAGCGCGACCGCAAGAGCGTCCGCCGCGTCGTCGGGTCGGGGAATTTTATCGAGCCGCAACAGCGACGTTACCACGTGCATCATCTGAACCTTATCAGCCTTGCCGTAACCTGTAAGCGACTGCTTTATCTGGTTGGGCGTATACTCGTAAAGTCTGCCGCAATACTTTACGCAGGTAAGCAGCATTACCCCCCTTGCGTGCGCCACGGGTATGCCCGTGGTAATATTTTTAGAGAAAAAAAGCTCTTCCACGGCTATTTCGTCGGGCTTGTACTTGTTTAAAATTTTGTTGATACCTTCTTCGAGCATTGCAAGCCTTACGGGCAAGCTCTCGTTTTTCGGAGTAAGCACCACGCCGTAATCCACCGCCACCGTAGCGTCGTTATTCAGTTTTTCGATTACCCCGTAGCCCATAGTGGCGAGTCCGGGGTCGAGACCGAGAATTATCACCCATTTATTGTAATTTAAATTGAAGCATAAGTCAACTCAATTAGATGAAAAACCGCCCGCGCTTGCAAGCGCGGGCGGCAACCGTAGAATTAATTACATAGCGGGACCAGTTGCGGAAGGAGCGTAAACTCTGCCCGCAAGCTCCTGATTGAGCGAATAAAGACCCTTTGCGTCGTTTCCGAACAGCTTCATCTTTTTAACCATATCTTCCGCGTTCTTCTCTTCTTCGCCCTGTTCTTTTATGAACCAATCCAAAAACTGCATGGTTTTAAAATCGTTTATGGCAAACGCTTCTTTATAAATGGCGTTTATGAGTGAAGTTACGTATTGCTCGTGTTCGTAACCCGCATCGAGCGGGTCGGACAGCTTTTTGAATACCTTATCGGGTTTTGCGATTTCGCCGAAGGTTACGCGCACGCCGTTGTCGAGAAGGTATCTTCTCATCATCATTGCGTGGTCGCGCTCTTCCAGAGCCTGAATTTCGTACCAGTTGGCAAAGCCGTCAAGACCTTCGTCCGCATAATAGTTTGCAAAATCGAGATATAAATATCCCGAATAAAGTTCCTTGTTCACCTGCTCGTTTATAAGACGGGCAACTTTTTCGTTTAACATAAAATTCTCCTTGTCAATCCTTAGTAAATTTATTTATATTATATCACCGAATTTTCAAATTGCAAGAGTTAATCAACCCAAATTATAACTTTCCGCAAGTTTTTTTAGAGCGGGTAAAGCCCTTTCAATCATCTCGGGCGCAACGCAGTAAGACATACGCGCGTAACCTTCACAACCGAAATCGTCGCCCGCCACTATCAGAAGCTCGTGCTTTTTAGCCCGCTCGCAAAACGCTTTCGCGTCCGGTTCGGGTGATTTAACGAACATATAGAACGCGCCGTCGGGTTTGATTACGCTGAAGCCGTAATCAATCAACGCGCCGTAAAGCCTGTCGCGGTTGCGCTTGTAAACGGATATATCCGAAGTAACGGAGTACACTTTTTTAATCAGTTGCTGAAAAAGATTCGGCGCACAAACGAAGCCGAGCGCCCTGCCCGCTCCACATATTCCCGCGTACAAATCAGAAAATTCCGAAATTTGGTTATTGACCGCTATATATCCTATTCTTTCGCCCGGCAGCGAAAGGCTTTTGGAATACGAATAACACACTATACTACGGGGGTAATAGTTCATTGCGAACGGCACTTTTGTATCTTTATCGTACACCAACTCACGGTAAGGCTCGTCCGCAATGAGATAGATGGGATTGCCGTATTTTAAAGAGTATTTTTCAAGCAGTGCGGCAAGCGTTTTTATATCGTTTTCGCTATACACCACGCCGCTGGGATTATTGGGGGAATTTATAATTACCCCCTTAGTATGCGGCGTTATCGCACTTTCGATAGCGTTAAAATCGAGCGCGAACGATTGCTCTTTACACTTGACCGAAATAAATTTTCCGCCCGCGTTTTGCGTGAATACTCTGTATTCGGGAAAGAAGGGTGCCGGCGTTATAATTTCGTCCCCTTCGTTTAGTATTGCGTTAAGCACTATGGTAAGCGACGCCGCCGCTCCGCACGTAAGATAAAGACAGTCGGCGTTAAGCCCCGTTCCGAAACGGGAATTAATATAGTCTGCAAGAGTTTTTCTCACCGAATAATCGCCCTGCGCGGAAGTGTAGCCGTGCAACAAAACGGGGTCGTAAGTGTTTAAAATTTCAATAAGCGCATCCTTTACTTTTTCGGGCGCAGGAACGCTGGGGTTGCCTATCGAAAAATCGAAAACGTTATCTTCACCTATTTCCGCCTTGCGCTTTTTACCATACTCGAACAGTTCGCGGATTGAAGAACGAACTTTACCGAGCTGCACGTTTTTTTCGTTTAACATCTTTTTTCACCTTTTCAATTTTGATAAATTATATCACGAATAAAGCTCCTTTGACAACTTTTGGAAAGGATTTTAATTTTTTTATTTAATTTTCATCTGATAAAGCGTGCAATTTTTTATTTCTTATGATATAATTAAATAAAAGTACGGCGAAATTTAAGGGTTTGCTGATTTATTGCCTTTATCACCGTACTTTTTTAATACTTTATTTGCGGTGGATAATGAAAAAATACGGAATCGGAGACAAAATAAAATACGGAGCTTACGGCGAATGTCTGATTACGGATATGCGTAAAGAAACAATCGGCGGAAAGCAACGCGATTTTTTCGTTCTGTCGCAAAAAAAGAATTCCTGCACTATATTAGTACCTTTCGAAAAAGCCGAATGCTTCAGGGAAGTAAAAGACGCGTTGAGCGTGGATGAAATCAAGGCGTTAAGGCTTGTAGACCGTAACGCGGTGAACTGGGAACTCGACGATAAATCCCGCGATGCGGAATTTAAAAAAATATTCGACCGCGACGAAATAAGCGAGATTGCCGCCGCGTTTTTATCGATAACGGAAAAACAAAACGAACTGAAAACAAAACGCAAAAAACTGCGCGTAACCGACTTAAACGCGTATAAGGTTTGCGAAAGAATTCTGTACGACGAGCTTTCGCGGACTTTGGATTTGCAAGCCGAAGATTTAGTTTCTATCTTGAACGGAGAACTCGAACCCGTTGCAAAACAATAATAAATTATGCATCCACCCGCCGTACGGCGGGTGGAATTTTTTATATGCAAAAGCGGAGCGCGTGAACTGCGCTCCGCTTTAACCCGTTAAGGATTTTCTGAAATTTTCCATTATGCGGTTTTCTATCCGCGAAACCTGAACCTGCGACACGCCGAGCATATTCGCAACTTCGCTCTGCGTCATATCTCTGAAATACCTGAGAATAATAACTTTTTTGTCGCGTTCGGGCAATTTTTCAATTGCGGTTTTAAGCTGCAGACTCTCTATTATATCTTCCTGCCTGTCTTCTACGGGAAGCTTTTCCAACAGCTCCTGCCCTTTCTCGTCCTTATACTCGCCCTGCGCGTATATCGAAACGGGCATTCGCGTCGAACCCATAGTAAACACGACTTCGCTTTCGGGCATACCGAATTCCTGCGAGATAAGCTTTACCGACGGTTGCGTACCGTGTTCGGCAGAATACTTTTCTATATAGTTATTTATCTGCTTTGCCGTACTCTTTATTGCACGCGAAACTTTAATACTTCCGTCGTCGCGCATAAACCGCTTTATTTCGCCCGCAATCATCGGCACGGCGTAAGTTGAGAACCGCACGCAAAAGCTCTCGTCAAAGCCGTTTATAGCTTTTAAAAGCCCTATGCTTGCGAGCTGGTACAAATCGTCGTACTCCACCCCCTTATTCAGATAGCGGCGCACTATACTCTTTATTAAATTGTTGTTTTCGATTATGAGCGTCTCTTTTGCTTCCGCGTCGCCGAGTTTGGCTTTACGGATAAGGTCGTTCGTCGTTTCGACGTCAAGCATTCTCCACTTCCGAATTAAAACTTTTCGACATATAAACGACCGTGCCTTCGCCCCGCTTGGAATCCACTTTAAACTCGTCCATAAAAGTTTGCATTATGGTAAAACCCATGCCCGAACGCTCGTCCGACGGAGCGGAAGTATAGAAAGGCTGAACGGCTTGGTTCAAGTCCGCGATACCCTTTCCTTCGTCGCTTATTTTGATATGTAAGACGCTTTCTTCTATCTCGCATTCCACGGTGACCAAACCTTCGCCACCGCCGTAGGCGTGAACCGTACAGTTAGTAACTGCTTCGGAAACCGCGGTCTTTACATCAGACAGCGCGGAGAGCGACGGATTGAGTTCAAGGCAAAAAGCGGCAACCGCATCGCGGGCAAACGCCTGATTACGGGGAAGTGCATAAAATTGTAATTTTAAATAATTTTTAATCATTTTAATCGTCCTTTTATTCGGCTTTGGGTATGATTGAATATATGCCGCTCAAATTAAGTATTTTATCCGCGGCGAAATTAGGTTTGGTGATACATAGCGGCGTGCTTAGCTTTGCCGCTTTTTTATAGCGGCCTATCAAAAAACCGATACCTGTCGAATCCATAAAAGCTACTTCCGAAAGATTTATCACTATTCTCGAGCAGTTGATATTTTCTTCAATGAGCTTATCGCATTGAGTGCGGGCCGTTTGGGAAGAGCATTCGTCCATTTCGCCCGAAAGAGTTATGTAAAGTATTCTGTTTTTAACGTATCCGTTTACCGTCATAACTTTTTCTCCGTCGTTTTTTTAAATTTTACTGTATTTTTAAAGCAGTATTTTGCTAATTTAAGTCGAATTTTGCATTTTAAAACGGAAAAAACCGCATATCGGACGACAAACCGATATGCTAAGAAAACAAGAAAAATCGACTGTAAATAAGCAGGCAATTTGCAACGAAAAATTTTGAAAAAATAAACAAAATCGCTTGACAAAACTATGCAATTATATTATTATATGTTAGCGTTGTGTGTAAGAACTCAACTCCCTTTATCGGGCCTTTAGCTCAGTTGGTTAGAGCGGTCGGCTCATAACCGATTGGTCCGCGGTTCGAGTCCGTGAAGGCCCACCAAAAACTTAATTTTTTATTTGGCCCTATAGCTCAGTTTGGTTAGAGCGCCAGCCTGTCACGCTGGAGGTCGACGGTTCGAGCCCGTTTGGGGTCGCCAAATTTTTTTAAAACGCCTTTCGGCGTTAAATGCCTTGGTAGCTCAGATGGTAGAGCGGTGGACTGAAAATCCATATGTCGGCGGTTCGATTCCACCCCAAGGCACCACCCTGACGGGCGGATTTGCTGGTGTAGCTCAACTGGCAGAGCAGCTGATTTGTAATCAGCAGGTTGTGGGTTCGATTCCAATCACCAGCTCCAACTACCCCGTTTCTGCGGGGTAAATTCATATTTTTGGGCGGATTGCAGAGTGGCCAAATGCATCAGACTGTAAATCTGACGTCTCCGACTTCGGTGGTTCGAATCCACCTCCTCCCACCAGCAAAAAAGACAGGTTTTCACCTGTCTTTTTTGCATTATATATTTCAAAGTCTAATCACTATTTCGTTCGAGTCTCACATATTAAGCAAAACTCCTGCCGAAAGGCAAGAAAAAATCGCGTTATTTTATCTCCTGCTCTAAATCTGCAAATTCGCTTGTATTAAAAAACTCAACCAAAGTTATCCCTAAACCGTCACACAGCATTTTTATTGTAACAATACCGGGATTAATGCTTTTTCCGTACAATATATTTTTAATTGTTGAAGGTGGTACTGCGGACTCCGTTGCTAACTTATTTATAGACATACGCTTTTCTTCCAAAAGAACAAGCAATCTATTTGTCACCGCAGTATACGTGTCCACACTATCCTCTTTAATTTATTTTATATGATTATAGCATAAATTACTTGACTTAATGGGCTATATATGATACTATTTAGGCTATAAATAGCCCATAGCGTTTAAGGAGATAATTTATGAAGGCTTATAAAAAATATTTTTGTATAATATCAATGCTTATTTGCCTGGGGATAAGTTTTATGTTTTGTTCCTGCGAATCAGAAAAACAAGAAAATGATAACAACAATACGCAAATAGCTCAACCGGAAAACACAAATTATCCCGTTGAGGGGATTTGGTGCGGAAGTATTGCAGGTAGTTTTTTACGCAATATAAAAAATGAATACTTAAGTGAAACATTAACTGTTAAATATTATATTCATTTCTTGCCAGGTGGTGGCATTAAAACAATGTATGAAATGGGATTAAGTAAAAGTTCGTGGAAAGTTGAAGATTTTGCATGGGAAATCAATGGATATATTGTAGATTTATCAAATGATAACAAATTAATTATCGTTTACGATGTTTTTAAATATACGATACCATCAATATATGGTTGGGGCTGGACTTGGTATAATACTTTGGCAAAGGTTACTACTTTTTCAAAAATTGAATATGACTTCTAAAGGAAAAACAAATGAAAGGTCGCATTAATCAATTTATTTTTAAAATGGGCAACGCACCCTTTACTATTACTGAAATGTCAAAAACGTTTATAAAAAATGAACCTTGCATCTTGGTATACGATAATAGCAATTGTGTAGGTATGATTTTTGAACATTATGAATCGCGCAAAGTAGCGGCAAATGGTCAGGCAGAAATTCGTTTTTTTGATGCATTTCATAATGAATACGGTAAATGGCACAGAATTTTCATTAACGGACAAAGATTATCTTATTATTCGCTTTGGAATAAATTTAACTTTTTGCAAGTAATTGAATATTCGGGATTAATAAAAGGTTGACGCATAAATATTTGGGTTTTAGATTATTACTTTCACTAAGCAAAAAAGACAGGTAAAAACCTGTCTTTTTTGCTTAATAGGACTTATTATAATTTTAAAATATTTACAGCCAATAGCAACCTTCGTTTCTTAAGTCGTTTAAAACTTTTGCTTTTACAATTTCATTGGTATTATCGGGGAAGAATACACCCTGTCGTTTTATTTCTTGTTTCAATTCATTCACGCACCCGGTATTTAACCTGATATTCAAACCCGCAAAAAAACTTTCAAAATTATCAAAAGAAGCATAATTCAAATTAGTGTGCGGAGTTTTACTGCCGTACGCAGTTTTATTGATTTCATAACCGAAAAATTTACGTGCCTTTACGGGACAGCCGCTACACGCTTGCAAGCCCAAAGCGTTATGACACCTTAAGCATTGGATTTTATCCACAAACTGAGCCATCAATATTTTAGAATTATAAGTACAGCCGTCAATTATTATCGTGTTGGGATACAAAGTTTTATAAGCATTCCACGCTTCCCTTGCTATATCGCCTATATCCGAAAGCTTCAAATTGCGACGCGGATAAGCTGATTGAAGCTCGTTAAAGCGCGAATAAAATCTTAACGGCGTTTTAGAAACCTTGATTTCAAGAAAATAAATCTCCTGCGGTTTACTTTTCTTTAATAAAATGAAATCGGGAGCAAATTTTATTTTTTATTGAATACGCTTGAAATACGGCGTTATTTTCAATATAATAAATACGGTGAAATATTATGGACGATAAAAAACCGACGAATAAAGGTCTGGACGCAAAAACCGTTGCCGTTATGGTACTTGCAGTTTTAATAGGTTTAAGTTTTATTATAGGTATTATTAGCGCAACCAACGACAGATGGATTGAATTTGCAATTTCGCTTTCAACTTCAATCGTCCTGTTTATTATTACCTGTCCGCTTGCTTATAAAGGGGATATTTACGAATGCCCGAATTGCGGACGAAAATTCAGGGTAAATGCTTACAAAGTTTTATTTTCGAAACGCACTTCAAAATACGACGGCGAAGACGGAAAACGCACAAAATATGTAAAATTAAAATGCCCTGAATGCAAAAGCAAAGGTTGGTGCAAAAAATCCGAGTATAACATATGAAAAAATTTGAATTTAAAAAACTCGTTACCGTTACAAATATTTTAATTGTAATACTTATACTTATCTATATATTAGACCGCTTTTTACCTTTTCCGAGCGGTTATGACGGTTATAATGCGTGGGACGACGAGAGCTCTCCCGTTTTCAATTATATATTCGGCAGTTGCGGCGGACTTTTGACAAATTATATGGCGGTCGGCTCCACTCTCGTTCCAAACGGACTTGCCTTATACAGACGACTCACGAATATGTTTTTACACGGACATATTCTGCACCTGATTGCAAACTTAGTCGGACTTTACTTTATAGGTAACTACGCCGAAAAGCGGTTCGGTTGGCTGACTTACGTGCTGTTCACAATAGTTTCATTCGTGGAAGGTTTTATTACCGACCCGTTATACGCAGCTATAACTTCAACGCCCGAAGAAGAACTGCTTGCAATCCCCACGATGGGTGCATCGGGCGGAATATTCGGGTTAATCGGAGTAACGCTTGCCGCAATATTTTTCGATATTAAAAGTTTTAAAAAGATAGACAATACAACGATTATCGTTTCGGCGGTTTACGGATTTTTAACCACTTACGTGGTGAGTTTCGGCTGGACTACCGTTTGCCACAACGTGGCGATGATTTTGGGGCTCATTATCGGAGTGATAATAATTTTGCCGTTCTTTCTGCTTAAAAAAGGTAAATTCGCTCCGCAACAGGTAAACGGGCAAACCGAAGACAATAACGCAAACTAAAAAAGGCGGGTTATTACCGTAATTCCCATAGGGAATTTAATAAAACGCAAATAAAAAGGTTTAGGCATAGCGTTAAGCTGTGCCTTTTTTGTACTTTTTTTCGTGGACGAATTAGGCTACTCGTAGCCTAGTGAGATATAG
>CAJTLF010000004.1 GCA_910577555.1 uncultured Christensenella sp.
AAAGGTGGTTCGTTGAAAAGTTAGTTGCAACTTAAAACCCCTGACGAACTCGACAGGGGTAAGACTTTATTATGTTTTTTCTTTGAAAAGATAACTTCAGCGCGGTTTTTTGATTAAAAACTTTAAATAAAATTGGGGGCAATTGGGGACAATCTGGTTTTAATGTCCTAAAAATGAGCAAAAACGGGCGATTTTCGTTTAAAATCGCCCGTTTTTATGGTTGAGGCGACGGGATTTGAACCCACGACCTTATGGTCCCGAACCATACGCGCTACCAACTGCGCTACGCCTCAATACAAAGTATATTATATATTCAAAAGCCGCCGCCGTCAAACGATTTTTACTCAAATCACCCGAACGACGGCGGTTTTTTTAAAATTATTTTTTATTTAAAACCTTTTCAAACAACACGCCGTAGAAGTGCTCGTCGTCCGTCGCCTTAATGCAGTCCGCAACGAATACTGCGGCAGCCTGGCAAGCGTCTTTAACGGAACAACCGTTCAAAATTTTTGCTGTGAACACGGACGCGAATATATCGCCGGTACCGTGCTTTTTAACGGGTAACAGCTCGTGAGTCAATATATCGATTTTGTTTTTTCCGTAAATAATTTCGCAGATGTCGCCGCCTGTTTCCGCGCCCGTAATTATAATTTTTGCGTCTGTCAGCTTTGCCAGCTTTTCTTCGAGTTTTATAACGAACTTCGCATCGTAGTCGGGAGTGTAGGGGGTATCTGTTAGAAAGCACGCTTCAGTAACGTTCGGCAGAATAAAATCCGCCCGCCTTATCAGCTTTCTCATCGCCGCCACGTAATCCAAATCGAACCCGCCGTACAGCTTGCCGTTATCGCCGAAAACGGGGTCGATAATAATTTTTGCGCCGTCTGCCGAGAAACTATCAAAGCATTCTTCAGCCAAATCCATAAGCGTCGCCTTTCCCAGATATCCCAGCAAAAACGCGTCGAATTTAAAACCGTTCGTCGTCCAGTTTTCGTAAATATTTTTAATTTCAGGAGTTAAATCGAGATAACTCCAGCTCTTAAACATAGTATGGTTAGAAAGCACCGCCGTAGGCAAAACGCAGGCTTCCACGCCGTAAGCGGATAAGATAGGCAACGCAACGGTAAGCGAGCATTGTCCCACGCAGGATAAGTCCTGCATCGTAAGAATTCTTTTATTCATTGTTTTTCACCTTAACGAAATTATATATTATTTTATCGTAAATTACAAGCAATATTGCAACCGAAACTGGCATTTTTCGTATTTATTAAAGTTTACAAAATTTGCGTAAAAGCGTTAAATTCATTTGTAAATTACAAAAAATCGTGATAGAATTTTTTACGGTATACGGCGTTAGCGGAAAATCCCGCCCCGTCGCAAATAAATTTAAAGGAAGTGTACAATGTTCAGAAAAAACCTGTTAACCCAGATGATTTACAGAATAGTAACCTGTTGCGTTTCCGCGCTTGCCGTGCTTCTTACTTTCGGCGTATTTTACGTCGGTCAGGGGGCGGACGGACTTACCTGGGAATTTTTAAAGTACTACACCAACATAAGCAACTATTTCGTGTTTGCCGTCTCCGTAGTTGTGCTTGCAGATACGGTAAAACGCGTCTACGCGGGCGAGCGGGTCGGCTATAACCGTAAGATACTCAATCTCAAATTTATGACTACCGTCATGATTTTGGTAACTTTTCTCGTATACGCAACACTGCTCGGCGAACCGTTCACCGCAGACTTCTGGCAAAATCTCGGCAACCTGTCCTATCACGTATTCGCGCCGCTACTCTTCATAATCGACTATTTTCTGTTTGAAGAGAAGAAGTCCGTTTCCGTATTCGCCCCGCTTTTAAGCTTGATTATTCCGCTCGTCTACGTATGTTACGTTTTCATACTCGGTGCGGCAATCAAGGATTTCGAATATCCCTATTTCTTCCTTGACGTAAACGATTTAGGCTACGGCGGCGTTATGGTATGGGTAGTTATTCTCGTCCTGATTTTTACGGTTTTGGGATATCTGCTCTGGCTGTATAACAGAATTACGATAGAGAACGGAAAGCTTAAAATCGACTTTAAAAATATCGTTTGGTTGAAAAAGCCTGCCGAACGACTGCCTGCAGTGGAAAGCCAACCCGTTCCCGCAACTCCGCAAACGGACGACGAAGTTTAAAATTACGTTTTTGCATGGACGCGACTGATTTTATCAGCCGCGTTTTATTTGACTTAAAAAGCATTTTATATTATAATTAACGAAAAATTTACGGAGCGGTTTATGAGCAGAGCGGACGAAATCTTTATATCAAATATGAAAAGCATTTTAAGCGAAGGGGTGTGGGATACCAACCTGCCCGTTCGCCCCAAGTGGAGCGACGGAACGCCCGCGCATACCGTTAAAAAATTCGGTATAGTAAACCGCTATAACTTGCAGGAAGAGTTTCCCATTCTCACAATCCGACGCACGGCGTTCAAGTCGTGTATAGACGAGCTGTTATGGATTTGGCAGAAAAAGAGCAACAACGTAAAGGACTTAAAGTCGCACATATGGGACCAGTGGACGGACGAAAACGGCTCTATAGGCAAGGCGTACGGCTATCAGCTGGGCGTAAAGCATAAATATAAGGAAGGCGAGTTCGACCAGGTTGACAGGGTACTTTACGATTTAAAGCACAACCCGTCCAGCCGCCGCATTATGACCAATATTTACACCTTTGCCGACCTTAACGAAATGAATCTTTACCCCTGCGCGTATTCGATGACCTTCAACGTATCGGGCGACACGCTAAACGGTATACTCAACCAGCGTTCTAACGATATGCTCACGGCAAACAACTGGAACGTGGTACAGTACGCAATACTGCTAATAATGTTCGCTCAGGTTTCGGGCTTAAAGGCGGGGGAGCTTGTACACGTAATCGCCGACGCTCACATATACGACAGACACGTACCTATCGTCGAAGAGATAATAAATATGCCAAAGCTTGCCGCACCCAAACTCGAAGTGGACGCAAGCATTAAAAATTTTTACGACTTTACGGTGGACAGTTTTAAGCTTAAAGACTATAAATTCAACGAAAAGAAATATTCCATTCCCGTTGCCGAATAGGCGTTAAACGGCACATATATAGGGGGTAATTTAAAAAATACTATGAGAGCTATATTGCACGCGGATAAAAACTGGGGAATAGGCAAAGCCAACGGACTTATGTTTAAAATTCCCGCCGATATGAAATTTTTCAAAGAAACGACTACGGGCAACGTAGTAGTAATGGGCAGTAACACGCTCAAATCTTTCCCCGGCGGCAAGCCGTTAAAGGACAGACTGAACATAGTGCTGTACCCCGACGGCGAAGAGCGGGAAGATTGTAAAATAGTCCGCTCTGTGGAAGAGCTTTTCACCGAAATAAAAAAATACCCGCCCGAAAAAGTGTTCGTCATCGGCGGACAGATGATGTATAAAACGCTGTTGCCATACTGTACGGAAGTACTCGTAACCAAAGTAGACGCGACGGGCGATGCAGACGCGTTCTTTGAAAATCTGGATAAAAACGCAAATTTCAAACTCGTCTACGAAAGCGAACCCGTCGAAACCAACGGGTATATGATAAAGTTTACGACTTATAGGAATATTGCCGTAAAAGCGTATTGATTATGGAAAAGAAAAAAAGGATAATCATACTTTCGGTAAATCTCGCGCTAAGCGTGGCGGTAATTCTTTTAACGGTTTTTTTAATGGACGATTGGGGCGTTCTCGTCAGAACGGCGTATTATTGCGTCGCAGGCGGCTGCGCCGTAGTTTCAATAGTAACGTTTATAATCGATAAACAGGCAATATTGAAAAGCGCGTTAATTATCGCCGTACTTGCGTCTGTTTTTCTTACCGTATTTATTCTTATGGGCAAGTTCGGCGGTCTCAACCAATACGAAACGGACGAAGAAAAGGTAGACGCTCTCGTTAAAATGATTGAAAATACGGGCGCGTGGGGTATGCTCGTTTTCTTCATAATCCAGATTTTGCAGATAGTCGTCCTTCCGTTGCCCGCCGCCGTGTGCTATATCCCCGGCGCAAGGATATGGGGACCGTTAGTGGGTACTTTGCTTGCGTCTGCGGGCGTTCTGGTCGGGTCGGTTATAAACTACTTTATAGGTAAGCTGTGGGGCAAAAAAGCCGTCGTATGGATTGCCGGCGAAGAAACCACCGAAAAATATTCGGCGTATTTCGGTAAAAAGGGCAAAGGCATATTCGTGCTTATGCAAATCCTGCCGTTTTTCCCCGACGATATCTTATGTATGGTCGCGGGTCTCACCGCAATGAACTTTCCTTTCTTCTTGGCAACTATGATTTTGGTCCGTCCGCTCGTAATAGCGGCGTACTGCTACGGCTCGCTTATCCCCGTCGACCAGCCGTGGGGAATAGCGGTATGGGTTACGATTTTCGTAGTATGTATAGTTCTCGCCGTACTGTCCTTCAAGTATCAGGAAAGGTTCGAAAATTGGCTGGTTAACAAGTTCGGCCGCAAAAAATCGAAAACTGAAAATGTTGCCGCAACAGACGGCGGAAGTATAGAAGTTAAGACTATTCAACCCCAAACGGAAGATACTCAAACCGAAACTGAAGATAATATTGAAAACGAAATAAATAGCGATAAAGACGGCGGCGGTTAAATATTTTTTAAAACCGTATTCCGTTAAACACCGTGCCGCGGCGTGAAACTTCACGCCGCGGCACGGTGTTTTCATATTATGTAGTAATTGATTTCACTTGGAGAAACACTTTCAGATGGATTGGATTAATAATTTCACGGGCTGGCAACTCGCGCTCATGGGTACGGGTTTTACGTGGCTTATGACCGCGCTCGGAGCTTCGCTCGTTTTCATATATAAAAAAGTAAACGCGAATACCTTTTCGTTTATGATGAGCAGTGCGGCGGGAATAATGCTTGCGTCCACGTTCTTTTCGCTGTTAATGCCGGCAATGGAAATGGTGCAGGAGTATTCATATCTCATTTTAACGGCGGGCTTCATACTCGGCGGCGCACTGATAATAGTTACCGATATCGTAATAAATAAGTTACATATGTTTTCGGGCAACGCAAATAAACGCAGCTGCGCGGTAATGTGTATTGCCGTTACAATGCACAATATCCCCGAAGGAATGGCGGTCGGCGTGGCGTTCGGCGCACTCGCGTCGGGGCAGACGGTAGAAGCGGTCGCCGCACTTATGCTTGCCGTAGGTATAGGCATACAAAACTTTCCCGAAGGTATGTGCGTGGCGTTCCCTTTGCGTGCAAACGGCATATCCCGCGGCAAATCGTTTTTGATAGGTCAGCTTTCGGGCGCGGTGGAAATAGTCGCTGGCGTAATAGGCGCGCTTGCGGTAACGGCGGTGGAAGGCATATTGCCGTGGGCGTTATCCTTTTCGGCGGGCGCAATGCTTGCGGTAGTCTGTTCCGAACTCATACCCGAAAGCTTTGCGCAGGGCAAGGTAAAGGCGACCATAGGCGTAATCTTCGGTTTCTCACTGATGATGATACTCGATTTGGCTTTCGGATAAAAAAGCAAAGCCGCGGCGTGAAATTCACGCCGCGGCTTTGTTCAAAACTCAAATTAAGCAACCGACAATACAGGTAAGCAGTAAAAAAGCTAAAAAGAAAATTCCGCTCAAAATAATTCCGGTAAGCGCAAGTTTACCGTAACTCGATGCTTTTAATCCTGTTATATTCACAACGATACCGGTCAGACAAACGATACCCGTAATCGTTCCCAAAATATTAAGAAAAGATATTCCAAAGCTATCACAACATAACGTTACCGCAAGATAGCAAATCCAACAGGCAACCGAAATAAGCGATACGGTAAATCCCGTAATTGCAACGTAGTCCCCGTCTGAAATTGATTTGTTAATACTGGGTTCGGTCTTTACGGTACCTTTGGTCAGTTCTCCGCATTCGGGGCAAACGAAAGCGTTTTCCGAAAGTTCTTTGCCGCAATTTTTACAAAACATAAAATTAATCTCCTTTTATTTTTTACATAATAGCACAATTATAATTGTATGTCAATTATTTTTACAACTAAACTTGTATATATGTATTATGGAAATTAAGTTCAAAAGCAATTTAAAAGCTTTGCGGATTGAAAGTAATATGTCGCAATCGTCACTTGCAAAGGCGGTAGGCGTTACGCAACAATGCGTTAGCGCGTGGGAGCAGGGTAATATGGAGCCTACGCTTTCCAATCTCTGGGCGTTAAGCGAAATATTCGGCATCAGTATAGATTTTTTGGTCGGAAAAACTGAATATTAAATTTATTATTGCGGCGCGTATATGCGCCGTTTTTTTTATTTTCGGGTAAGCGTTTCCGTTTCGTATAATTGGCTAAATTTACCGCATAATAGGTGTATGGATAAAATTTCTGGCAAAAAGACCGCCGTCGTAGTGGGCGGCAGCTCGGGCATAGGTTACGAAACCTGTTTAAGGCTCGTAAACCGCGGTTGGAGCGTGGTGAATATATCGCGTACACCCTGCAATATAGCAAAGGTAATCAACTTTGCCGCAGACGCGGCGGCGGGGTCGGCGCTGTCCGACGCAATAGCCAAAGCGGCGGAAAAGTACGATATAGCCGCGCTCGTTTACAGTGCGGGCTTCTCTATGGCGGCGCCCATAGAATACGCCGGGGAAAAGGATTACCGCTATCTCTTCGACGTAAACTTTTTCGGCGCGTTGCAGAGTATGCAAGCGGTTATTCCGCTCTTTAAAAATAAAGGCGGCAGAATAGTTCTCGTCGGTTCGCTCGGCGGCGACGTGCCAATCAGCTTCGACTGCTTTTATTCGTCGTCCAAAGCGGCTCTGGAAATGCTCGCCCGCGCGGCATATTGCGAGCTTAAGCCTTACGGAATACGCGTAACGGGCTTGCTTCCCGGCGGAACGGCAACCAATTTCACCAAAAAGCGCAAAGTGTATTCTGACGAAGAAAACAAGTCGTATGCGGGCGGAGTGAACAGAGCCGTCGCCGCGCTTGCAAATATGGAGCAGAGCGGTATGTCGCCCGCCGCCGTTGCGGAAATTATTTATAATCTTCTTATTTCGGAAAAGCCGCCCGTAATAAAAACCTGCGGAGTAAAAAATACCGTATTAAGACTGGCAACGCGGATAATGCCGGAAAAGATTACACTAAAAATAAACGAAAGGACTTTCAATCAATGAAAAAAGAGTTCGATTTATCGCGCAGGGACGAGCGCGAAAGTTTAATAAAAACCAACAAACGGGGCGGAGAGAGAAATGACAGGTAAATCAAGCGATAACTTCAATAAAAACTATCTTCAGTACGTAAAGACGCAAGACCCGCCAACCCAGCATTTCAAGAACTGCGCGGCGGCATTCGGCGTTGGCGGATTAATCTGCTGTATCGGTCAGTTTATCCGTTACATGCTGGAATATGCGGGACTTTCGGGGGACGAGCTTGCGGGCGCTACTTCAATCGTTCTCATTTTCTTAGGCTGTTTTTTAACGGGACTTGGCGTGTACGACCGTATAGGCAGGTACGCGGGCGCAGGGTCTATAGTGCCGATTACGGGCTTTGCAAACAGCGTTACTTCGCCCGCTATAGAATTTAAAACGGAGGGTTGGATATACGGCATGGCGGCAAAAATGTTCACCGTTGCAGGCGCGATTATAGTATTCGGCGTTTTTTCGGGCGTTTTAGTCGGGCTGATATATCTTTTCGTATAAATGAAAAAAGGCAATACTTTATTTTTTAAATCACAACCGCGCATAACTTCCTTCGCCGCAGTTTGCGGTTCCAAGGAAAAAGAAGGTATACTCGGCTCTTACGCCGACGTAACCTTAAGCGACGATATGTACGAAGAAAGCACGTTCGAAAAAGCCGAGTGCAAAATGCTGACCACGGCAATCGCTCTCGCCATCGAAAAGGGCGGCTATTCGGAAAAGGATATCGACGCGTTACTCTCGGGCGACCTTTTAAACCAGATAATATCCGCAAGCTTCGCCGCAAGGGATTATAATTTCCCCTTTTTGGGACTATATTCCGCTTGTTCGACTATGAGCGAAAGTATTCTGCTCGGCTCGGCTCTCGTAGACGGCGGGTTCGTTAAGCGCGTCGTTGCGGCTACGGGCAGTCATTTCGCTTCCGCTGAAAGACAGTACCGTTACCCGCTCGAACTCGGCTGTACCCGTCCGCCGCAGGCGCAGTGGACGGTAACGGGCGCGGGCGGTTGCGTAATATCCGCGGGCGATAAGGGTATAAGGGTTACGAGCGGCACTATGGGCAAGGTCTGCGATTACGGCGTAACAGACGTAAACAATATGGGCGCGGCAATGGCCCCCGCCGCCGCAGATACCATAATACAGCATTTTAAAGATACGGATACCGTTCCCGAAGATTACGATTTGATTTTAACGGGCGACCTTGGCGCACTCGGTAGCAGGATAGTAAAGGACTTAGCTTGGGAAAAGGGTTTCGATATCTCGGAAAATCACGTCGATTGCGGTGAAATAGTCTATAAGGTAATAGAAAAAGAATTTCAGGGCGGCAGCGGCGCGGGTTGTTCAGCTACCGTGCTTAACTCGTATATTTTGACTAAAATGAACGCGGGGCGGTATAAGCGGGTATTGTTTGCCGCAACGGGCGCATTGCTCTCTACCGTTTCGTCGGGGCAGGGGGAAAGTATTCCCTGCATATCGCACGCGGTCGAGCTTATGGTTTAAGGGGGAATATCTTTTGGAAAACGAAGTTCTGGAAATATTTTTACAGTTTTTAAAGGCTTTCGCAGTGGGCGGCGGAATTTGCCTTATAGCCCAGATTATAATCAATTTTACAGACCTTACCGCGGGTAAAATACTCGTCTATTTTATGCTTGCGGGAGTTGTGTTAACGGCAATAGGCGTATATCAGCCGCTCGTAGAGTTCGCGGGTGCGGGCGCAACCGTTCCCATTTCGGGCTTCGGTTATCTGCTTGCAAACGGAGCAATGAAGGGCGCGGAGAAAGGATTTTTCTACGCAATCACCGGGTCGCTTACGGCGGCGAGCGCGGGCGTTACCGCGGCGGTGGTTTTCGCCTTTATTATGGCTCTGATATTCAAATCGAGAACTAAACGCAGTTAATTTTACTAAAGGCGCGGCGATATGTCGCGCCTTTATTTTGCGTATTGTCCGCTACGCTATTCTAAGTTTTTATATCAATGCCAAATAATATATTAAAATTTAACTTGATTTTTATATATACGAATGTTATAATAGCTTATATTAATAGGCGAATCATGACAATAATAAAATTATGTCGGTTCGCTTTGACTCAAAGGATAAAATATGGAAGATAACGCTACGGTAACGGACTACGTTCCGAAAGCGAGAAAAGGTTTTTGCTACGGAGTATATCTCTTAGTAAAAAGATTATTCGATTTCTTTTCTTCGCTTATAGTCAGCTTAATATTGCTTTTACCCATCTTAATCGTGGCGTTCGTCATTCTGTGTAAAGATTTCGGCAGTCCATTTTATAAGCAAAAGCGCGTCGGCAAAAAGGGTAAGCAACTCGGCGTGTGGAAATTCCGCAGTATGAAAAAAGGTGCGGACGTTCTTGAAAAAATGCTCACTCCCGAACAGCTTGAAGAGTATAAGCGCGAGTTTAAACTCGACGACGACCCACGTCTTATAGGCTACAAGAAAGAAGGCGACGGCGCGAACGGCAAGTGCTTCGGTGCGAAAATAAGACGGACTTCAATCGACGAGCTGCCGCAGATACTGTTTAATATCTGTATTTTGGGCAATATGTCCGTGGTCGGACCCCGCCCTATGCTTGACGAAGAGCTGAACAAGTACTACACTCCCGAGCAAAAAAAATTGCTGTTGACGGCAAAGCCGGGGCTTACCGGTTATTGGCAGGCGTATGCTCGTAACAATGCTACTTACGCAAGCGGCGAACGGCAAAAAATGGAGCTATACTATATAGAACACCGTTCCGTATGGCTTGATTTAAAAATAATCTTCAAAACCTTTTTCGGCGTTTTAAAACGCGACGGAGCAAAATAAAGACTAAAGAGAGACTAATGAAAGGTATTATACTTGCGGGCGGCAGCGGAACCAGGCTTTATCCGCTAACGCGCGTGACGAGCAAACAGCTATTACCTGTATACGATAAGCCCATGATATATTATCCGCTTTCCGTATTAATGAACGCGGGTATAAACGAAATTTTAATTATTTCTACGCCCGAAGATTTGCCGAGATTTGAAAAATTATTCGGCAACGGCAGTTCGCTCGGCATCAGGATTTCTTACGCCGAACAAAAGAAGCCTGACGGCTTGGCACAGGCGTTCGTTATCGGCGAAAAGTTTATCGGTAACGATAACGTTGCCATGGTGCTTGGCGATAATATTTTTGCCGGACACGGATTAAAAAAGAGATTGAGACAGGCAGTTCAAAACGCTGAGTCGGGCAAGGGGGCTACCGTTTTCGGTTACTACGTAGACGACCCCGAGCGCTTCGGAATTGTAGAATTTGACGGAGACGGGAAAGCAATTTCACTTGAAGAAAAACCCCTGCAACCTAAAAGTAATTACTGTGTAACCGGACTTTATTTTTATGATAACAAAGTCGTTGAGTACGCGAAAAATTTGAAACCGTCAAAGCGCGGAGAATATGAAATTACCGATTTGAATAAGATTTATCTCGCAAACGGCAATTTACACGTTGAAATTCTCGGTCAGGGCTTTACCTGGCTGGATACGGGTACACATGAAAGTTTAGTGGACGCAACTAATTTTATTAAAAACGTAGAGACGCATCAGCACAGAAAGGTTGCCTGTCTTGAAGAAATAGCATATTTAAACGGTTGGATTACGAAAGAGCAACTTACTGCCATTGCCAAACCTATGATTAACAACCAGTACGGACGATATCTTATGGATATAATAGAAGGTAAGTTTATAGACGGGTTGTATTAAAGGAGAAAGTTATGACTATAATCGTAACGGGCGGAGCGGGTTTTATCGGCAGTAATTTTATATTTCACATGCTCGAAGTTTATCCCGAATATAGAATAGTTTGTCTTGATAAGCTTACTTACGCAGGAAATCTTTCCACTCTCGAAAAGGTAAAAGATAATAAAAATTTCAGATTTGTAAAGGCAGATATCTGCGACAGACAAGCGGTTTACAAGTTGTTTGAAGAAGAAAATCCGGATATCGTCGTCAATTTTGCTGCTGAAAGTCACGTTGACAGGAGTATAGAAACTCCGGAGATTTTTTTACAGACGAATATTATAGGCACTGCTGTCTTAATGGACGCCTGCCGTAAATACGGCATTAAACGCTATCATCAGGTATCAACGGACGAAGTTTACGGTGATTTACCACTGGACAGACCCGATTTGTTTTTCACGGAAAATACTCCGTTACACACAAGCAGCCCGTATTCAAGCTCGAAGGCTTCGGCGGACTTGCTTGTTTTGTCGTATTATCGCACTTTCGGCTTACCCGTTACAATAAGCCGTTGTTCCAATAATTACGGACCGTACCATTTTCCCGAAAAACTTATTCCGCTTATGGTTATCAACGCTCTTGCAAATAAGCCGTTGCCCGTTTACGGTGAAGGTTTAAACGTAAGAGACTGGCTGTACGTAGAAGACCACTGTCGGGCAATTGATTTGATAATTCATAATGGTCGTGTCGGAGAAGTTTACAACGTCGGCGGACATAACGAAATGAGCAATATCGACATAGTTAAAATTATATGTAAAACGCTCGGTAAGCCGGAAAGTTTGATAACCTACGTAAGCGACAGAAAGGGACACGACCTGCGTTACGCTATCGACCCTGAAAAAATTCACAAAGAACTCGGTTGGTTACCGGAAACTAAATTTGCCGACGGAATACAAAGAACTATTAAATGGTATCTTGAAAACGAAAATTGGTGGAAACCTATAATTTCGGGAGAATATAGGAATTATTACGAAAAAATGTACGGGAAACGTGAATGAAAGTATTGGTTACCGGAGTTAAGGGTCAGCTCGGTTTCGACGTCGTCAACGAATTGAATAAACGCGGACATGTAGCCGTAGGCTTAGACGTAACCGAAATGGATATAACCGATGCGGAAAGCGTTTTAAAAGTTATAGGTGAAGTCGCACCGCAGGCAGTAGTTCATTGCGCGGCATGGACGGCTGTGGATGCGGCGGAAGAAAAAGAAAACGTCTCCAAAGTTCATAAGGTAAACGTCGTCGGGACACAAAATATTGCAAACGAATGTAAAAAACTCGGTTGTAAATTGCTTTATTTATCAACAGATTACGTATTTGACGGGAAAGGCAACGAGCCTTGGAAACCGGATTGTAAAAATTTTAAGCCGCTTAACGTTTACGGTCAGACTAAACTTGAAGGTGAATTTGCAGTAGCTAATACCATAGATAATTATTTTATAATCCGCATAGCTTGGGTATTTGGTAAAAACGGCAATAATTTTATAAAAACGATGCTCAAAGCCGGTAAAAAATACGATTCCGTGCGTGTTGTCAGCGACCAGATAGGAACCCCTACTTATACTTACGATTTAGCCCGATTATTGGTCGATATGGTTGAAAGCGATAAATACGGCTATTATCACGCCACGAACGAAGGCGGATACGTCAGTTGGTATGAGTTTGCAAAAGAAATTTTCAAACAGGCGGGTTACGAGACGAACGTAATCTCCGTCACCACGGCTGAATACGGATTGTCCAAAGCGGCGCGTCCGTTTAACAGCAGATTAGATAAGAGTAAACTTAAAGAAAACGGATTTAAACCTTTACCCACTTGGAAAGACGCACTTGCCAGATATTTAAAGGAAATAAATTATGGGGCAGATTAAGGTAACTAAAGCGCCTATAAAAGGACTGTATATTATAGAACCCGCTGTTCACGGCGACAGCCGCGGATATTTTATGGAAACGTATAATAAACGAGATATGGAAGAAGCGGGATTAAATATGAACTTCGTTCAGGATAATCAGAGTATGTCCGTAAAAGGCGTTTTACGCGGGCTTCATTTCCAGAAACAATACCCGCAAGGGAAGCTCGTCCGTGTTATTAAAGGTAAAGTTTATGACGTAGCCGTGGATTTGCGAAAAGATAGCGAAACGTACGGCAAATGGTACGGAGTGGAGCTATCTGAAGAAAATAAAAAGCAGTTTTATATTTCGGAAGGCTTTGCTCACGGATTTTTGGTTTTAAGCGAAACTGCGGAATTCTGCTACAAAGTCACGGATTTTTATCATCCGGGCGACGAAGGCGGTCTTGCGTGGAACGACCCGTCCATCGGTATAGATTGGGGAGTTAAAGGCGAGTATAACGGTACGGCTTGCTCTTCAGGCTATACTTTGCCTGACGGCACGCCGTTAATACTTTCGGACAAAGACGAAAAGTGGCTTAATTTAAAGGATACTTTTAAGTATTAATTTTATCAGTTAAAAATCTTGCAAATATATATAGATTTTTTAATTATTCAAAAATATTAAATCGAAAATAGAAAAGAAAGGATATGATATTAAGTAGATTGATTTAGTGGTAGAAACAGTATATAATTTGTTCAAAGTGCTCTCTTAAGGGTTAAGAAGAGTGTATTAAAAAATTTTATTAGACGATATTTAGAAGAAATAACTGAGTTTGTAGCTGATAAACAATATGAATATATTGTTGTTATAAACGGTTAAGTTTTGAAGGAAGATTTTTTGTATAAGCTACGATTAATTCAGAGTAACGCGACGTTTGTTTTAAATATTCGGGACGCTTTAAGCGATTTTCCAAAGATTGCTAAAATGTTTTGATAAATTTCTTCTTTCGATATTAACGAATGTCGAATTGTATGCTTTCAAACGTATTTATGGAATATTTCAATGAAAAATATAAAAATTATTATTGCAACACATAAGAATTACAAAATGCCAAATGACGGGTTGTATTTACCCTTGCAAGTAGGCGCGGAAGGGAAACCTGATATTGGATATCAGACAGATAATACAGGCGAAAATATATCGAAAAAGAATCCGTATTATTGTGAGTTGACAGGATTGTATTGGGCTTGGAAAAATCTCGATTGCGATTATTTGGGACTTGCTCATTATAGAAGACATTTTAAAGGGAAATCATTTCCATTTAAAGAAAAGTTCAAAAGTATTTTAACTGAACCGCAGTTAGAAAAGAAATTAAAAAAATGCGATGTTTTGTTGCCTAAGAAGCGCCATTATTATATTGAAACAAACAGAAGCCAGTATTTACATGCACATCATGAAATCGGACTCATCGAAACAGAAAATATAATAAAAAAATATTATCCAGACTATTTAGATTCCTGGAATAGAGTGATGAAAAAAAAATCAGGTCACCGTTTCAATATGTTTATCATGAAGAAAACGTTGGCTGACAAATATTGCCTGTGGCTATTCGACATATTGGAAAAGGTAGAAGAAAGAATAGATTTATCCGAATGGGATAAGTCTGAACAAAGGGTGTTTGGTTACCTGTCGGAGCGTTTGCTGGACGTGTGGCTGGATAAAAATAATATAGATTATAAAGATATTAAGTATATGTTTATGGAAAAACAGATTTGGATAAAAAAAGGTTGGAATTTTATTAGAAGAAAATTCAAAGCAAAATCTTAAAAAGGCTTAAATATAATGGGGACTAAATCTCTCGGAACAACTTTATATCGGTTAATTGATGTAGTTTTAGCACTGTTTTTGATTTTGAATTGCCAGTCGGTATATCAGAATAGTGTTGGCGTCAACTATTTTGTCTATGAAATAACTGCATTATTAATTGTGCTTTCTGCTGTGGTGAAGTTTGGTTGTAATGGAATTTGTAATAGTAAGTTTAAGTTTTTCATTGCATTTTTTTGTTTTTATTTTTTATACCTTGCGCTAATGATAATTTTCTCTGTCGAGAAAAGTTTGATTGTTTCTTTTTTGGGACGGTATGGATTACTTCCTTTTGTAGTATTCACATTTCTTCTTGATTTACCTGCGAAGGATAAATACTATGTGTTTAAAAAGTTTGCGGATTTGGTAGCGGTTATTACTTTTATTTCAATATTTTTTTGGTTGTTTGGCTCAACTTTAAAAATACTTAAACCGAATTCATTATTCAGTTATGATTGGGGGCAGACGGTTTCTGTAAATTCATATTACGGTTTATACTTTGAAACACAGTTCGTTGATTGGATAGGTATAGACTGGTTTTACCGCAACACTTCGATTTTTGTGGAAGGGCCAATGTTTTGTTTAGTTTTGATTCTGGCAATTATGTTTATACTTACTTGTCCCACGGAATTCAAACATAAGAAAATAGAATTAGCCGTTTTGTGTATTGGGTTGATAACCACATTTTCAACTACGGGACTGTTGTTTTTAGGTTTGTTGGTTTTATTGTATTTTTACAAAGAGCCTAAACTGCGTATTTTTTTATTGATTATTCTACCCGTAACAATAATAGCAGGTATATACTTCTTAATTAAAAAGAGTGGTACTGGTTCTTTCTTTTTACGTTTGGATGATTATGTTGCCGGGTTTAAGACATGGATTTCAAAACCGCTGTTTGGTTACGGATTCGGCAAATTTGATGCTGTGATAGAAAATATGTCGCGTGACGACAACATCGGTTTCAGTAATTCGATTTTTGCCGTTTTGGTTCAGGGCGGAATCGTATACGGATTATTATTTATTGTGCCTATCTTTTATGGGATAATGTCGGGTATAAAGAAAAAGCAACGAAGGCTACTGTTCTTGAGCTTGTGCTATGCATTGTTGTTTGTTTTGATAGTATTTCAAACTGCATTTATAAATCTTTACATTTGGACGTGTATATTTTCATTTCCCGTTAAGAATGGTGAGAAGAAAAAATACGAAATAATGCCGTTATGCGGCAAATAGGAAATTTGACTTTATGAAAAGCACGGTTGCAATAGTTGTAACGTATAACAGAGTGTCGCTTTTAATTGAAAATATAAATCATTTGCTCAGTCAAGATTTTAAAGATTTTGATATACTAATTGTAGATAATGACAGTACTGATGGAACAGGGGCGGCTTTACGTCCATTTATTGAGAGTAAACAGATTTTGTATCACAACACGGGTTCGAATTTAGGTGGAGCCGGTGGATTCCAGCGCGGTATTAGATTAGCTGTAGAAGGCGGCTATAAATATGCATGGGTGATGGATGACGATTGTATGCCAGAAGAAACGGCATTGTCCGAACTATTTGCTGCTGACGAAAAACTCGGCGGGAAATATGGCTTTTTAGCGAGTAAAGTTTTGTGGAAAGATGGATCGGTGTGCAATATGAATGTTCAACGAAAAACTTTGACTAAAAATGTTAGAGATTTTTCCGCAGATTTGATACCTGTTGCAATGTCGTCTTTTGTATCCTTTTTTGTAAAAATCGAAACAGTATTTGAACTTGGTTTGCCGATTAAAGAGTTTTTTATCTGGACTGACGATTGGGAGTATACAAGACGCATATCCAAAATATATCCATGTTATCTCGTAACCGATAGTGTAGTTGTTCATAAATCCAATTCTAATATCGGTGCAAATATTTCAAATGATTCATTAGACCGATTGGACCGATACAGATACCTTTATAGGAATGATGTCTATCTTTATCGGAGAGAAGGGCTAAAAGGTTTTTTTTATATATTGATTAGAATAAATTGGCATGCATTGAAAACTCTTTTTAAGGCTAAAAACAACAGATTCAAAAGAATAAAGATAATATTTAATGGAACTATAAGCGGATTTAAATTTCACCCTGAAATCGAATTTCCTGAAAAATCTACTTTAAGTGATTAAACATTATATATGAAAGATATAGCTTTATTAACAATCGTTTTAACGACATATAATCATCCGGAATACATTGAATATTATTTGTCAAAATGCGATTATTTGGATGAATTAAATATTATATTAGAAATTCACGATAGCAGTACAAACGATGAAACCGAAAGAACAGTAAATAATTATCAGCAGAAATATAAAAATTTACTGTACTATCATTACGATGATATAAACATCGACTTAAAAACTTTTTTGTGCTTGAAGAGATGTCAAACCAAATATGTTTTTTTGTGCGGCGACGGGGTGATTTTAAATGCGAATCGCGTTTATGGTAAAATTATGTCCTATATGGAACAGGATTATGATATTATAGAGTTTTATGATGATATCAATAAAAAACATATCCAATATTATCATAATCTAGAAGATAAATATAACAGTAGTGAGATTGTCTATCATAATTTAAAAAACCACATGTTGGATAATTATTGGCACATGCCGTATTATGGGGGTACAATCGTTAAAAGCGGAATATTCAAGCGTATCAAACAAGATGATATTCAGCTTTTGATAGGAACGGGGTTTATTTATCCTTATATGATATGTGCGTATACGAATATAGACGCAAACTCTGTTGTGTTGGGCGGGGATTATTTAATACCAAATATAAAAAAGAAAGCAGCAATATGGTTAAATGAAAAGGTAGCAATTGCAATTTGGGCAAAACAGTTTCCCGAAGTAATTAATATGTTGCCCGACGAATTTGCCGAAATAAGAAAGAAATTAATAATTAATTCTGAAAAGCGATTGCAGTTTATAACTATTAAAGGCTTATGCTATTTAAGAGTGAATAATAATTATGATATAAAAATTTATAAGGAATACAGAAAAGAGCTTGTGGCTTATTCTCCATTAAATAAAGCTGGTTTGATTGCAGTTGCCATATTTCCTAAATGGATTTTAAAACTTGTAAGAGCAATAAAAAATTGTGGAAAAAAAGTTTAGAAAAAAATGTATTCCAGTTGTTGCTGAAGAACATAGAAAAATTGTCAAAGGAGTGGTAGAGTGAAAGTTGTATTACTTGCAGGCGGATATGGGACGCGTATTTCGGAAGAGAGTCAATTTAAACCGAAGCCTATGATTGAAATCGGCGGCAAGCCGATTCTTTGGCATATCATGAAAGAATACTCTTATTACGGGTTTAACGAATTTATTATCTGTGCGGGCTACAAACAGCACGTTATTAAGGAATGGTTTGCAGACTACTTTCTGCACAACAGTGATATTACGTTTGATTTTACAAAAGGTAAAAACGATATGATTATTCACGACCAGCATTGTGAACCATGGAAAGTGACGGTCGTCGATACGGGACTCAACACAATGACGGGTGGAAGAATCAAGCGCATTCAATCCTATATTGGCGGCAAACCGTTTTTGATGACCTACGGCGACGGCGTTTGTGATGTAAACATAAAAGAGCTTGTTGAATTTCATAAATCGCACGGTAAAATTGCAACTCTTACCGCCGTGATGCTCGAACAGCAGAAAGGCGTATTAGATATCGGAGGCGACAATGCCGTTCACTCATTCAGAGAAAAGAGTGCTAACGACAGTGCGCCGATAAATGCGGGGTACATGGTTTTGAATCCCGATATTTTTAATTATATCAAAGGAGATGAAACGGTATTCGAACGCGAATCGCTCGTGAAACTTGCGAACAATGGTCAGCTTATGTCTTATAAGCACAAGGGCTTTTGGCAGTGTATGGATACGAAGCGTGAGCTGAATTTATTGAATAAAATGTGGGAATCGGATAAAGCTCCTTGGAAGGTTTGGGATAACTGAATGTTTGATTTATCCTTTTACAAAAACAAAACGGTTTTGGTTACCGGTCATACGGGCTTCAAGGGCGCGTGGTTATGTAAGATTTTAACGGGCGCAGGCGCCAAGGTTGTCGGCTTTTCATTAAATCCGCCTACAACACCCAATTTATTCACGTTATCTGGAATTGAAAAAGAAATCGTTTCAATTATCGGTGATATACGTGACTTTGAAACTTTGAAATCCGTATTTGATAAATATAAACCTGAAATTGTACTTCATTTGGCGGCGCAGCCCATTGTGCGGGATTCTTATAAAGAGCCTCGATATACCTATGACACGAATGTTATGGGTACAGTCAATATTTTGGAATGCGTGCGTCTGAGTTCTTGCGTAAAAAGTTTTTTGAACGTTACAACGGATAAGGTGTACTTCAACGACGAGAAGCCCAGCCATGCATTTGACGAGGACGAGCCTTTAGACGGTTACGACCCTTATAGTAATTCCAAGTCCTGCAGCGAACTGGTAACTCATAGCTATAAAAAGTCCTTTTTTTTAGACGGACGTTGCGCAATTTCCACGGCACGAGCGGGTAACGTAATTGGTGGGGGAGACTTTGCGCGTGACCGCATTATTCCAGATTGCGTTCGTGCGCTTGAAAAGGGAGAGCAGATTGTAGTAAGAAACCCTTATTCCACAAGACCTTATCAACACGTTTTGGAGCCACTCTTTCTTTATCTTACGATTGCGCAAAAACAGTATGAAGACGGTGCTTACGCGGGCTATTACAACGTAGGGCCTGACGATTGCGATTGCGTTAATACGGGTAATCTTGTGTCGCTTTTTTGTAATGCGTGGGGAAATGGGCTTGCCTGGATAAACAAGCACGACGGTGGACCTCACGAGGCGGCTTTTTTGAAGCTGAATAACGCTAAAATTAAGAAAGTTTTCGGCTGGAAACCGCGTTGGCACATTCGTGAAACGGTGCAAAAAATTGTTGATTGGACGCGTGTTTATTTGGAAATGCCAGAAAAGATACCACAGGAAATGCAAAAGGAAATTGAAGAATTTTTGAGTATATGACGAAAGTTACTAAAAAGCATGGTCTAAAAGCCAACTTTGTATTCAATTTAATTAGTCAATTTCTTACGTTGTTAATTCCGTTAATTACAACGCCGTATTTATCTCGTGTGTTGCATGAAGTAGGTAATGGGCAAATTAGCTTTTGCAATTCGATAAATTCTTATTTTATTTTATTTTCAAATTTAGGATTTGCAATTTACGGACAGCGTGAAGTTGCGCGAAATCAAGATGATAAGGAAAAAAAGAGTATTGTTTTTTGGGAGATGTTTATTGTAAGACTGATTTCCACAGCAATATCTTTGGGGGTATTTTTTTCTTTTTATTATACTGTTGGTTTTGGGGAAAAGTACGACTTCCTGTTATTATTGATGTCGATTCAAATTGTTGCGGTTATATTTGATATTCAGTTTTTGTATTATGGCAGTGAAGATTTCGGCTCTGTTGCGTTAAGGTCGATTTTTTTAAAAATAAGTGGATTGATTTGTATTTTTGTTTTTGTAAGAACAGAAAATGACGTTTGGGTATACGTATTATGCATCGCACTTACTACGATGTTATCAAATTTAATTATGTGGCCAACGGCATTTCGTTACGTTAAATTTGTTAAAATAAAAAGTCTAAAGCCATGGAAACATATTCTACCTACAATTATTATTTTTATTCCAACTGTTATAACAACATTATTTACTGTATTCGATAAAACTATGATAGGGCTTTTATCAAGCACTCCGGATTATGATAACGGTTGTTATGAACAAGCATATAAAATTAATAGCGTTGCTCAAATTGTGGTAACGCTTGCTTCTAGTGTAATGATGCCGAGAAATTCCCATGATTACGAAATGGGAAATATTGATGGAATGAACCAACATGTTTATTTGACCAGTAATTATGTTTGGTTTGTTTCACTACCTTTATTAGCGGGTTTTATAGTATTATCGGCTAATTTTTCTGACTGGTTTTTGGGGGACGGCTACACGGAAGTACCTTTGCTATTACAAATTATGGCAATTCGCCTTGTTGTTTCCGGATTCAGTGTTATTTTCGGTGACAGGTTTGTTGTCATGAAGAAAGAGCTGTTTTGGACGATTGCCGTAGGGGTTGGTGCGGCATCCAATATTCTAATCAATTATTTGATGATTCCAACATATGGGGCAATCGGTGCGGCGGTTGCAACGGCGATAACGGAAGTGATGATTTTAGTGATAATGCTCGTTATGACAATTATCTATAAAAAAGAAAAAATTTCCGTAAAAAAAATTTTTTTTATGTCTTGGAAATATATTGTTGCTGCGGGAGCAATGTTCGGCATCATGTTTTTAATGCAACACTTTATGCGTTATTCTGTGTGGGAATTTATTGTTATCGGACTTGTGGGGGCAATCGCATATCTTCTCGTACTGCTGTTGTTGCGGGATAAATTTCTGTTTTATTTATTTGGGAAAATTTACGGCTTCTTATTGCGTCTGCATAAAAAGAAAAATGCAGACAATGAAGTGAAGGAAACTGTGGCAGCTAACACTAACGAAATACAACAAGATGAAATTGCTAAAATTGACTTTACGCAAGAAAACGTAAAAGGAGAGGGAGAAGATTATGGGCCTAAAAACCAAAATGAATAAAATAACAGGGCTTATTAAGGCAAAAATTTTTTTTCCTGCAATTTTTAACGTTTTATCTCTAAAAGCACGAAAACGTCAAATGAGCATATTACAAGCGAGTTGTGCAAGAGGGGCATTGACACAATATCTTGAAAGTTTATTGATTGCTAAATTGCGTAGAAAATTTAAAAAACAAATCAAAATAAACGCGCAAATGATAAAAGAAAACGAAGCATCCCTTGAACACGGTAAACCTAAACGTATATGGGTTTGTTGGTTGCAAGGCATGGAAAATGCTCCTGCAATCGTTCGCATATGCTATCAGTCGTTGTTAGACACCTTCGGCAATGAATATGAGATAAAAGTTATTACGGAAGAAAATTACGAAAACTATGTTCAATTTCCTGATTTCATAATAAGAAAATATAAAAAAGGTTTTATATCGAGAACTCATTTTAGTGATTTATTGCGGTTAGAACTTCTTATCGGTTATGGCGGAATATGGTTAGACTCAACGTTATTTTTTACAGGGAAATTGCCTGATTTCATGCTTGATAGCAATCTATTTGTTTTCCAAAGTATTTGGCCGCAATTATTTGGTAGAGCAACCAGAACAGAAAGTTGGTTTATATCTGCATGTCAAAATGAATCGATGTTAATTTTTGTGAGAAATATGCTTTATGCATACTGGGATAAATTTAATGTATTGATTGACTATTGGTTGGTGTACGATATGTTTGAGTTTGCTATTGAGCAATTTCCCGATATTTGGAAAGAAGTAATCCCTGTCAGTCAATGCGATATTCATATTTTGCAAGATAAATTTTTAGATGAATTTAACCAAGACGTATTTGATGAAACAGTAAATCGGGTTCACATTCACAAATTGAATTGGCGTTACAATGAACAAGAATTATCTAAACCTAATACGTATTATCAATATTTAATTTCTCACTATAAACAATTTTCAATAGGGAGTGAAGAAAATGAAAGATTTGACTGAGCAGCAAGCACGGGAAAAAATCAAGGGCATGGTGGCGCAATACTACCACGAGTTCAAAGAGAAAAAAGAGCTGTTTAAAGAAGGGGACAGAATTACCTATGCGGCGCGCGTGTTTGATGAAATGGAAATGTGCGCGCTTACGGACGCGATGCTTGATTTTTGGCTTACGACGGGTAGATTTGCCGACCAATTTGAAAAGGAATTTGCGGGTTGGATTGGCGTGAAATTTGCGCACCTTGTAAACAGCGGGTCTTCCGCAAATCTTATCGCATTTTCCGTTCTGACGGCACCTGAACTCGGCAATCGTCAAATCAAGCGTGGCGACGAAGTGATTACAGTTGCCTGCGGATTTCCTACAACGGTTACGCCCATATTGCAATACGGTGCAGTTCCCGTGTTTGTGGATATTAACATACCGCAGTATAATATAGATGTTTCCAAATTGGAAGGGGCGCTTTCCAAAAAGACGAAAGCGGTGATGATAGCGCATACGCTTGGCAATCCTTTTGATTTGTCCGCCGTAAAGAAATTCTGCGAAATGCACAATCTTTGGCTTGTGGAAGATAATTGCGATGCTCTCGGGTCAGAATACACGATTGATGGTAAGACGTGTTTTACGGGAACGTGGGGTGATATCGGAACGAGCAGTTTCTATCCTCCGCATCACATGACTATGGGTGAAGGGGGGTGCGTTTATACTAACAATCCTTTGCTTAACCGTTTGATTTTGTCCTATCGCGATTGGGGGAGAGATTGCATTTGCCCTTCGGGGAAAGATAACTTTTGTGGTCACCGTTTCAATGGTCAGTTCGGCGAACTTCCCGATGGCTACGATCATAAGTACGTTTACAGCCATTTCGGATACAACTTAAAAGTTACCGATATGCAGGCGGCAATTGGGTGCGAACAGCTTAAAAAATTCCCGTCTTTTATCGAACGTCGGCGTCATAATTGGAATCGGTTACGCGAAGCGTTAATGGGGGCCGATGACAAACTGATTTTACCTGCGGCGGCGGAGCATTCCAACCCGTCATGGTTTGGGTTCTTGATTTCCGTTCGTCCCGAGAGCGGCTTGAAACGAAATGACGTTACGAAATATATTGAAGAGCACAACGTGCAGACGCGGCTCTTGTTCAGCGGGAATTTAATCAAGCACCCTTGCTTTGATGAAATTCGTGGAACTGACGCATACCGTGTTGCGGGTACGCTCGAAATCACCGATTTCGTTATGAACAATACTTTTTGGGTGGGTGTCTATCCCGGCATGACTGACGAAATGATAGACTATATGGCGAAAGTGATTTTAGAAGCAATCAAGTGAGGAAATTCCTTTGAAGAACATTAAATTGTTGGATTGTACGTTGCGTGATGGTGGATATATTAACGATTGGAAATTCGGACACGATAATATCGTTAGTATTTTCGAACGGGTCGTGGACGCGGGGATAGATATAATCGAGATAGGTTTTTTAGACGAGCGCCGCCCGTTTGATGTGGAGCGGAGCATAATGCCGAATACCGATTCAGCGGAAAAAATCTACGGAAAACTTAAACGACAAAACACGATGGTCGTTGGAATGATTGACTACGGTACTTGTGATATATCCAATATTCAACCGTGCAGAGAGAGTTTTTTGGATGGCATCCGCGTTATTTTCAAAAAGCATTTGCGTGAACAAGCGTTAGCGTTCTGCAATCAATTAAAACAATTAGGTTATAAGGTTTTTGCTCAGCTCGTTTCCGTAACGAGTTATACCGACGATGAAATTGCGGATTTAATACACCTTGCAAATGAGGTGAGACCTTACGCTGTTTCTATGGTTGATACTTATGGTTTGATGCATCAAGATAATTTGATGCACTACGTTGATTTATTGAATAACGGATTGGACAAGAGTATTGGTTTGGGTTATCATGCTCACAACAATTTTCAAATGGGATATGCAAATTGTATTGCGATGCTTTCCAATCCAATAGATAGATTAATGATTGTAGATGGTAGTTTGTACGGCATGGGAAAAAGTGCAGGTAATGCGCCTTTGGAGCTTTTAGCAATGCACATGAACGACCGCTATAACAAAACTTACAGAATCGGACAGTTGTTGGAGGCGATGGACGCTAATATATCGGAATTCTATCATCCCGCCGAATGGGGATATAATATGTTTTACTATCTGGCGGCGGCAAACGACTGTCATCCGAACTATGTCGCTTATCTTATGGATAAGCGTACGCTTTCCGTGAACTCCGTAAATGAGATTCTCGGAAGATTACAGGGTGAAAAACAACTACTGTTCGATAAGGATTATATTGAGAATCTTTACTTGGAATATCAAAATAACGAAGTAAACGATACTTTTGACAGGGAACGGCTCAGAATGCAATTCAAGGATAAGGAAATTCTCGTAATCGGGCCGGGTGCGTCCATCAACAGAAAAAAGGAAGAAATTGCCCGTTTCGTTGCCAATCGGATGCCTACCGTAATTTCAATCAATTTCATTCCGAATTGCGTAAAACCTGACTTTGTTTTTTTGAGTAATTCGAAACGTTACGTGCAGCTCTCGTCGCAACTTATTCAGGAGCGTCGGAAGATTATTGCAACTTCGAACATTACTGCAATGGGGAAAGAAAAATTCGATTACGTCTTAAATTACAGCGCGCTAATCGATCGCACCGCTGAAATCGTTGATAATTCGTTGATTATGCTTTTGAAAGTGATGTTGCAAATAGGGCGGAAAGACATATATCTGGCGGGATGCGACGGATACTCTACGTCGCAGCCGAATTACTGTAACAATAATTTGGAGTATGATTTTATCAAAAACAAAGCGTCTTATCTTAATAAGTATACGCGCCGCTTTTTAGCTGAAAATGAGAAAAACCTTCGCGTTGAGTTTTTAACGCCTTCTTTCTACTGTGGTGGCTGTAATGAATAGCGGAAGGTATGGATTGGTAATTTTTGATGTTGACGGCACGCTACTCGATACGAAAGAGGGAATATTATCTTCGGTCAAATATACGATAAACCATTTCGGGTTACCAATGATATCAAACGAAAAATTATTAGAGTTTATCGGTCCACCTATTCAGGATTCATTCGCTAATGCGTTCGGTTTGCAGGGATGTATCCTTCAGGAAATTGCTACGGTTTTCCGCAGTCATTACGCTAAAGAAGATCTTTATAAAGCGAAACCGTACGAAGGAATATACGATGTGTTCGAAAATATGAAAACACGCAATATCCAAACTGCTATTGCAACTTATAAACGGGAAGATTATGCGCGAGATATCACGAGACATTTCGGGTTTGACCGCTATACGGAAAATATTTTCGGCGCGGACCATGAAAACAAATTAAAAAAGAAAGATATCATTTTGCGATGTGTTGGTTTTGCGAATCTTTCGTCCAATCGGGAAGCATTAATGGTGGGTGACTCTTTAAATGACGGCATCGGCGCGCAACAAAATGAAATGGATTTCGTTGCAGTGACCTACGGATATGGGTTCAAAAGTGGAGAGCCGTGCTCTTGCAAGTGCGTAGGTATCTGCGATTCGCCTAAAGAAATATTGAAACTGATATAATATGAGGCAAAATATGAAAGTAAAACTCTCTGAATATATTTCACAATTTTTAGTTGAACATGAAATTAAAGATTGTTTTATGGTGACTGGCGGGGGCGCCATGCATCTCGATGATGCGCTTGGGCATCAAAAGGGTTTGAAATGTACATTTAATCATCACGAGCAGGCTTGCGCAATTGCTGCTGAAGCCTATACGCGGGCAACGGGGCAACTGGCTGCCGTTTGCGTAACGAGTGGACCGGGCGGAACTAACGCAATCACCGGCGTAATGGGGGGGTGGCTGGACTCCATTCCTATGTTTGTTTTGTCTGGTCAGGTAAAGAGAGAAACAACTGTTTTAGCGTGTCCCGATTTGGGGCTCAGACAGTTGGGTGATCAGGAATTTGATATCGTTCATTCGGTATCAAATATGACGAAATATTGCGTTATGGTTACTGAACCCAATGACGTTGCTTATCACTTGGAAAAGGCGCTTTTTCTTGCAAAAGACGGCAGGGGGGGGCCCGTATGGCTGGATATTCCTTTAGATGTGCAGGGTGCGCAAATTGAAGTTGAAAAATTAAAACATTTTGATAAATCTGAATACAAACACTCGGACTACGCAAGAACTGCTGCTAGTGTAGCGAAGGAAGTTCTTGAAAAAATTAAAACGGCAAAGGCACCGTTAATGCTAGTAGGTACGGGAGTGCGATTGGGACGTGCGGAAAAAGAGATTTTGGCGCTCGTTGAAAAATTGAAAATACCCGTTGTAACGGCTTGGAATGCTAATGATTTGATTCCGTATGAGAGTGAATTTTTTGCGGGAATGCCTGGAACGGTTGGGACAAGAGCGGGGAATTTTGCTTTGCAAAACTGCGATTTGTTGCTGAGTCTTGCATGCAGAATGAATATCCGCATGATAGGATACAATAAATTCGATTTTGCGAAAAATGCCTATAAGATTGCTGTGGATATCGATGAAAAAGAATTGAAAAAACCTACGCTTAAAATTGATTTTCCTGTGTGTTGCGACGTTAAAGATTTTGCAGCGTCTCTTTTGAAAGAAAATTATTTTTCGCCTGCGTATCATAGCAAATGGCGTGAGTGGTGCAGAACGCTTGTTGAAAAATATCCTGTCATTGAAAAAAAATATTATGGCTCGGAAACGCTGAATCCGTACGTGTTTATCGACGGTCTTTTCAATCAATTAAAAGGCGACGATAGAATTATTTGCGGAAACGGTAGCGCTTGTGTTATTACGTTCCAGGCGGGGAAAATTAAAGTCGGGCAAAGAATGTTTACCAATTCGGGTTGCGCTGCAATGGGATACGGGTTGCCCGCCGCAGTCGGAGTTGCTGTTTCGGACAACTCACGCCGTACCGTTTGTATCGATGGTGACGGTAGTATTATGATGAATTTGCAAGAGCTTGCAACTGTTTCTTATAACCGTTTGAATATTAAAATTTTTGTCATTAATAATAACGGATACAGTTCTATCCGTCAAACGCAGACAAATTTGTTTAAGCCCCCGTTTATTGGGATTGATCAGGACAGCGGACTTAGTTTTCCTGATTTTCGAAAATTGGCCGGGGCGTTCGGTTTGAAGTATTACAAGGTCAGCGACGGGATTAAATATTTAGAAACAATACAAAATGCTTTGAATTGTGATGGCGCTTGTGTGTGTGAAGTTGTTGTCGATTCCAAGCAAAATTTTGCGCCGAAGTCATCATCAAGAGTCTTAGATGACGGACGTATTGTTTCGCCGTCGCTTGACGATATGGCACCTTTTTTGCCACGGGATGAATACGAAAGTGTCAAATATTTTAAAAGTGAAGAGTAATATGAAACGCGCAATTATTACAGGAGCAACGGGGGCAATTGGGAATGCGCTCATAAAAGAATTAATTGCAAACGGGGTGGAGACGCTTGTTTTTTGCCGCGAGAGCTCGATAAGGAACAATTCTATTCCGCAAAGTCCTTTTGTAACGAAAATGTACTGCTCGTTGGAAGAGTTGAAAAATTTTCAAAACGAAACGGGGAAGACTTACGATGTTTTCTATCACCTTGCGTGGGAGAATACTTTCGGAGAGAGCAGAAATGTTCTTCGTCCCCAGTTAAGAAACATAGATTATTCTCTTGATGCGGTTGAGATTGCAAAACGTTTCGGTTGTCATACTTTTATTGGAGCGGGTTCACAGGCTGAGTATGGAAGGGTTGAAGGCTTATTAAAGCCCGAAACGCCTACTTTCCCCGAAAACGGTTATGGAATTGCAAAACTCTGTGCAGGGCAGATGACGAAAATCAGAGCGTCTCAGCTCGGCTTAAAACACGTTTGGGTGAGAATTCTAAGCGTTTACGGAATTAACGACGGTGCGCGAACGATGGTCATGTCTACCATCAGTAAATTGAAAGAAGGACAGGTCGCCGAATTTACCAAGGGCGAACAAATGTGGGATTATCTTTACAGCGGTGATGCGGCATTGGCACTTTATCTGCTTGGTAAAAAGGGTGTTGACGGTAAAACTTATGTCCTTGGCGGTGGTCAGGCGCGTCCGCTTTACGAATATATAAAGATTATTGCCCAATGTATGAATTCTGAGAATTTAATAAAATTAGGTTCTATTCCGTATACCGAAAAACAAGTTATGTATTTGTGTGCGGATATTTCGGAATTAACGAAAGATACTGGATGGAAGCCGAAAGTAAGATTTGAAGACGGAATTCTTAAATTGATAAATTCTTAAATTAACGAGTGGAGTTGAAACTATGACAAAAAAGTACGATTATTTAATAGTAGGCGCGGGTCTTTTTGGCGCAGTTTTCGCCCAACAAGCAAAGAAGAACGGTAAAAAAGTTCTCGTCATTGACAAACGCGACAGCGTTGCGGGAAATATTTACACCGAAGAAGTCGAAGGCATCAACGTGCATAAATACGGCGCGCATATATTCCACACCAACGATAAAGAAGTGTGGGACTTCGTAAACTCATTCGCCACCTTCAACCGCTACACCAATTCCCCCGTAGCAAATTACAAGGGCGAACTCTATTCACTGCCCTTCAATATGTACACTTTCAATAAAATGTGGGGCGTGGTAACTCCTGAAGAAGCGGCACAAAAGATAGAAGAACAGAAAAAATCCGCAGGCATTACGGAACCGAAAAATCTCGAAGAGCAGGCAATTTCGCTCGTCGGAACGGATATTTACGAAAAATTAATCAAGGGCTACACCCAAAAGCAGTGGGGTCGCCCCTGCACGGAGTTGCCGTCTTTCATCATAAAGCGTCTGCCCGTAAGGCTCACTTTCGACAACAACTATTTCAACGCTCTTTATCAGGGCATTCCTATGGGCGGCTATACGAAGATGGTTGAAAACATGCTCGACGGTGTGGAAGTAAAGCTCGGTTGCGACTACTTAAAGAACAAATCCGAATTAGACGCGCTTGCGAATAAAGTAATTTACACGGGCGCAATCGACGCGTACTTCGGGTATAAGCTGGGTGCACTCGAATACCGTTCCGTTCGTTTCGAAACGGAAATTCTGGACAAGCCCAATTATCAGGGCAACGCCGTAGTAAACTACACCGACGCGGAAACTCCGTTCACCCGCATAATAGAACACAAGTTTTTCGAGTTCGGCACTCAGCCCAAAACGGTAATCAGCCGCGAATACAGCTCGGAATGGAAACTCGGCGACGAGCCGTATTATCCTGTAAACGACGAAAAGAACGGTAACCTTTACGCTAAGTATAAATCGCTCGCGGAAAAAGAAAAATCAGTAATTTTCGGCGGCCGTCTCGGCGAGTACAAATATTACGATATGGACGCAGTAATCGCGTCCGCGCTTGCGCTTTGCAAAAAAGAGCTGGTTTAAGTTAAGCGGTCTTATGAAGTGTAGCTAATGCACCGCCTTTTTGAATTTGATACCGATAACGTTTTGCCGTCTTTCAACGGGTATTACGATACCGTTCTCTATAAATTAAGAAAACGCCCGTTCGCAACCGAACGGGCTTTAATTTTATCGTTTAACCTTCTTTTTTCGCCAACCTTGTCAACGTTTAAAAATATGCGCAGGGTACCGGCTTTTAAAACTTTAAATCAAGAAAGGGTTACAACCGTCATACAATATTGTATGAAACGCAGGTCGTCCAACAAAAAATTCAGGCGGTTTAAAGTTTTTCTCTTTATATTCTGTATGCTCGTAATAGGCGTACTCGTCTATTTTCAGCAAAACGTAACAAGGGTTTTAATTTCCATAAGCGAAGCCACCATACGCTCCATCACCACCGTCGCCGTAAACGACGCCATTTATTATACGCTTAACGACACTATGCGCTATGAAGATTTAATTTATATCGAGCGCGACGACGCGGGTAACGTAACTTCCATCACCACCGACAGTCTTAAAATTAACCGCATTGCCCGAGACACCGCGTATTTATCTCAGGAAAACCTGAACAAAATGAGCGCGGAAGGTATTATGGTACCTATGGGCGCATTGACGGGAGTGGAAGCGTTGGCGGGCTTCGGCTCTAAAATCAATATTAAAATTATTCCCATTTCAAACGTGGAGTGCCGTTTTGTTTCAAAATTTACCGATGCGGGCATAAATCAGACCAAACACTCGCTGTATTTGGAAATCGTCTCGGATATTTCGATAATACTCCCGTCCAAAAGCACAAATCTGGCGTCTACGATAGAAGTTTTAATCTGCGAAAGCGTCATCGCGGGCAAAATCCCCGACACCTATTTACAGGCAACGCTAATCGGCAGCAACGGAGCGCTCGTCCCCGATAAAAAGCCTTAAATAAAGCGGGCGGACTTATTCAATAAGTCCGCCCGCTGTTTTTGTACTATATAAGAAATTTTTCCGCGTCATTCTGAACGAAGTGAAGAATCCCCTTTATTTACCTTAAAACTGCATTCAGTTTAAATTTAAGGTTACCGAGAATCTTTTTAACGAACCCGTCAATCTTATTCTCTATAGGCTCGTCGTTTGGAGTGAACGTAACGGTAAACGCCATCGATTTTTTGCCGCTTTCAACCTGTTCGCCTAAATACACGTCAAAAAGTTTAACGGCGGTCACGTACTTGCACGCCGAATAAATTTCGCGCTCTATCTCGCCGCAGGTCACTGCTCTGTCGCAAATAATCGCAAGGTCGCGCGTAACCGCAGGATATTTGGAAAGGGGTGCGTATTTAAACGGTTTCGCGTGCTTTTTCAGCTCGTCGTAATCTATTTCCGCTACGTATGCAAACCTTTCCAACGCAAGCTCTTCGCGGACGGTAGGGGAGAGCATACCGAAGTAACCAATCTCTACGCCGTCGCACAAAATTTTCGCCGTAACGCCGGGGTGCAGGAAGGGCTTTTCACAGGGCAAAAACTCGAAACGAGTGTTAAGTGTTTCGGCAATATTTTCTATAATTCCCTTAAGGTCGAAAAAGTCCTGTTTGCCCCAAAGCCCCAACGCAAGCACCTGTCTCTCTTCGGGGAAATCGTTCAACGGCAAATCCTTCGCAATATAAATCTTGCTCAGTTCGAAAAGCTTACCTTCAAGGTTACCGCGCCTTAAATTGCGCACCATAACGTTCACCATACTCGGCGCAAGCGTCGTACGCATAACGGATAAATCTTCGCTAATGGGGTTCAAAACGGTAATCGCCTTGCGCTCTTTTGCCTCGGGCGCAAAGTGCAGCATATCCAAATCTTTCTGCGAGTAGAAGGAGTAGGTGGAAATTTCATAAAGCCCCTTGCTTACGAGTTGCGTTTTCAATCTTTTTTCGGCTTTCTGCTCGTCGTTCAATCCGCCGTTGGTAATTAACGCGGACGGCATAAACGTGCCGTTAATATTTTCGTAGCCGTAAAAGCGGATAATCTCTTCGGCAATATCGGGATAGCCGTCTATATCTTCACGGTAACGCGGCACGGTAAGATTAAGTTCGCCGCCCTTTTTCGTAACCTTGAAATTAAGGTTTTCAAGTATTTCAACCATCTTCGCGGCGGGAACTTCAATGCCCAAAAGTGCGTTAATCTTTTCAACGCTCACCGTCATTTTTTTGGAATCGGTGCGGGAATATGCCGTAGTTTCGTCAATATGCAGGTCGGTAACGGTGCCGCAATTAAGCTCCTGAATAAGGTGCAGAGCGCGCGCCATAGCCTTTTCAACGGTATACTCGTTCACGCCCTTTTCAAACAGGGCGGAAGAGTCGGTATGTTGACCCAACGCCCGCGCGGTCTTTCTCACGCTGTCGCGCGCAAACTTAGCCGCTTCAAACAAAACTTCGGTCGTGTCGTCCTTAATCTCGCTGTTAAGCCCGCCCATAACTCCGGCAATCGCAACGGGCTTTACGCCGTCGCATATCACGAGATTTTCGCCCGTAAGCTTAAATTCGTTGTTGTCGAGAGTGGTTATCTTTTCGCCGTCGTTCGCGCGTCTTATAACAATTTCTCGCCCCTCGAGCGTTCTCAAATCGAACGCGTGCATGGGTTGACCAAGCTCGAGCAGAACGAAATTCGTAATATCAACGATATTGCTTATCGAACGCAAACCGCACAGCGCAAGCCGTTTTCTCAACCAGGCGGGGGAAGGGGCGCAGGTAACGTTTTTCACGTAATGCCCTATATATCTGGGGCATATATCGGGGGCTAAGTCGGTAATCTTGATTTTTTCGTACTTACCGCTCACCGCCGTATAAGAGCAGTCGGGCTCTTTAAGTTCCTTTTTCAGAACTGCGGCAACTTCACGCGCAATTCCGAAAACGCTCTGACAGTCGGGGCGGTTGGCGGTAACGCTTATATCGAAAATATAATCGTCCAGACCAAGCAAAGGTTTCACGTCCGAGCCGTTTTTTGCGCTGTCCGGAAGTAATAACAACCCGCAGTAATCCGCGCCGTCGTACATATCGCCGTTTACCCCAAGCTCCGCGCCCGAGCAAAGCATACCTTCCGACTCTATGCCGCGGAGCTTGCCTTTTTTAATGGTCATCACGCCTTCAACCGTAACGTGGTCCTTTGCGGTGGCGTAAACTGTCGCGCCGACCAAGGCGCAGGGGGCTTTGATTCCCTTTTTAACGTTGTCCGCGCCGCAACAAATCTGGAAAATACCCCTGTCGCCGCAATCTACCTTGCAAACGTGCAGGTGCGTGCCTTCCACGGGTTCGCATTCTATAACTTCGCCCACGACCACGCCCGTAATATCCTTGCCGATATCAATCAGTTCTTCAACTTCGAACCCGCAGGAAAAGAGCTTTTCCTGTAATTCCTGCGCGGTAACGTCTATATCAACGTAATCTTTTAACCAACTTAAAGGTGCTTTCATAAATTATTCCAACCCCCGAATTTAACCTTTGAACTGTTTCAGAAAGCGCACGTCGCCTTCGAAAAGTAACTTCATATTGTTAATGCCGAACTTGAGCATCGCAATACGCTCGATACCCATTCCGAACGCGAAACCCGTATATATATCGGGGTCTATGCCGCAGCCTTCCAGAACCCTGCGGTTTACCATACCCGCGCCCAGCACTTCAATCCAGCCCGTTCCCTTGCAAAGACGGCAACCCTTTCCGCCGCACTCGAAGCAGCTCACGTCAACTTCAACCGAAGGCTCGGTAAAGGGGAAGTAGGAAGGGCGCAATCTCGTCTTAACGCCGTCTCCGAAAATCTTTCTTGCAAACTCGTCCAGCATACCTTTAAGGTCGCAAAGAGTAATTCCCTTATCCACGACCAAACCTTCCATCTGCGAGAACATTGGCGAGTGCGTCGCGTCGTCGTCGCTGCGGTAAACTTTTCCGGGCGAAAGTATCTTAATGGGCGGCTTTTTGTTTTCCATAACCCTTATTTGCCCCGCCGAAGTCTGCGTCCTTAAAAGCAAATCTTTGGCAAGGTAAAAGGTGTCCTGCATATCCCTTGCGGGGTGGTCTGCGGGAGTATTTAAAGCGGTAAAGTTATAATAGTCGTTCTCGATTTCAGGTCCTTCGAACACTTCGAACCCCATTCCCGCGAATACGGAAATAAGCTCGTCCCTTATAAGGGTATTGGGGTGGTAAGCCCCGTCGCCCGCAACCCGTCCGGGTAAGGTCACGTCAATCTTTTCGTCGGCGTACTTCTTTTTCAGCTCGAAGTCTTTAATCCGCGTCTCAATCGCGGCAAACTTTTCTTCCGTCCATTGCCTTAAAGCGTTCAATAATTTCCCCACGGAAGGGCGTTCTTCGGGCGGCACGTCTCTCAGATTCTTCATAAGCGAAGAAATTTCCCCCGTCTTGCCCAAAAATCTCATTTTGATTTCCTGCAAGGTCTTGCTCGACTGCACGTCTTTAACTGCGTCGTCAATGCTCTTTTCAATTTCGTCGATTTTTTTCTGCATAACAAACTCCAAAAAAATAATAAAACCCCGTGCTTAAAGCACAGGGCGAAGTCTCGCGGTACCACCTGTATTCACGGCAAAAAGCCGCCTTGATTATCTCTTTAACGCGGAGTGGCGGAGCGGACTAATAGGAAAAACTTTTCGCCCGTCGGCTCGCGAGTGAATACCGCTTTAAACCCAATAAAAAATCTTTCAGCCGTTTTCGGATTTTTCTCTCTGGAAAGGGCGCGTAAAAGCGTCTGTCTCGGTCGTTGCCTTTAAAATTAACCGTATTATAATATTTTCAAGCCGTAAAGTCAACCGTTTTTCAATAAATACTTCCGCCGTGGCAGTCGTAAGCGACTATTACGGGAAAGTTTTCAACTTCCAGCTTATAAACAGCTTCCGAAAGCAGGTCGGGGAACGCCAGGCACTCGCTCTTTTTAATCGCGTTGCCGTACAGCGCGCCCGCACCACCGATAGCGGCAAAATACGCGCTCTTGTTTTTGGTTATAGCCTTTCTCGTTGCGTCGTTCATCTCGCCCTTGCCAATAATCGCACCCAAACCAAGGTCCAAAAGCACGGGCGCAAAGCTCTCCATTCTCGCGGAAGTGGTAGGGCCGCAGCTCCCCGAAGCCTTGTCGGGTTTGGCGGGGCAGGGACCCGCGTAATAAATAACCGCGCCTTCCGGTTCAAACGGCAGTTTTTCACCCTTTTGCAAAATGGAAAGTATCCGCTTATGCGCGCAGTCCCGCGCGGTAAGAATAACGCCCGTAAGATAAACGCCGTCGCCCGCCCGCAAATTTTCAATTTCGTCCTTGCTCAAAGGCAGAGTCAAGTTTTTCATATGGTCACCTTCACACAGCGCACGCAGTGGCACTGTATATTCACCGCCACGGGCAGTCCCGCAATATGCGTGGGCGCGTATTCGCAGCTCACGCCCAAAGCCGTAATTTTGCCGTGAAAGCCCTGACAGCCTATATTAAGCGAGTTAATTCTCTCGAGAGCCTTTTTCTCTATTTCGGCAATTTCCGCCCGCGGATTGCTCTCGCCTACATTCCGCGTCAACGCCTTCTTCGCAAGGAAAGCGCAACCGTCGAAGGTCCCGCCGATTCCCACGCCAACGTAAACGGGCGGGCAGGGGCGCGACCCCGCAAGCCGCACGGTTTCGGCAATAGCGTCAATAATTCCGTCAACGCCCTGCGCGGGTTTAAGCATATACAGCCGAGACATATTCTCACTGCCGAACCCTTTGGGCATAAAAGTTATATTTATATTTTCGCCTTCGGTAATTTCAGTATGAATAAAAGCGGGGGTGTTGTCGCCCGTGTTATTCCGCGTTACGGGGTCGCATACAGATTTTCTGAAATATCCGTCCGCATACGCCCGTCTCACGCCGTCGTCAATTGCTTTCTTCAAAGGCTTGCCTTCAAGGAACACGCCCTGACCTATTTCAAGCATAACAACGGCAACGCCCGTGTCCTGACATACGGGCATGTTCTCGCGGACGGCGACTTCGCTGTTTTCTATCAAAGCGTCCAGCGCAAATTTAGTTGCGCCGCTCTCGGCGTTGCGCGCGTCGATGAGCGCGCTCTTGCAGGCGGGCGTAAGGTTTATTCCCGCTTTCAAAGCCGCTTCGTAAACTTTTTCTTCGATAATTAAAGTATTTATCTTCCGCATACCACAATTTTATAATATTTTTCACTAAAAGTAAAATAATTATTTTACTTAAATTGCAAAATGCGTTATAATCGCACTATGGAAGGAAATTTAGGTAATCCCGAACGCGATACTGACGCAATGCAAACTGTAAGCACGCCGCTCTCACAGGCAGGCGGCCTTGCTTTCAGTGTTGCCGCAGTTGCGTTTTTGGTCGTCGGGTTTGTAATCGGCTTAATCGTCTTAATTTTCAAAATCCCCGAAAAGACCGATTTATACGTTTATCTCAGTTATCTTGCCGCGCCCGTCGCACTCGGCGGAACGGTAGCGTTTATCGTAAAACAGAAAAAACTGCCCGTTAAAGAAACCTTCCCATTAAAATGTCACCCCAAATATTACCTTATAGGTTTACTTCTCATTTTCGGGCTGTTGTTCTTTGCGGCAATGGTAGATGCTCCCGTAATAGAGCTATTCAAGCTTATGGGTTATAAGCCCCGTCCGTCGGAAAGCTATTTCCCCACGCTCACGGGCGGCTGGGTAGTGCTTGCTCTTCTGGTAATCGCCGTCTCTCCCGCAATTTTCGAAGAAGCCCTGTTCCGCGGCGTAATCTTAAACACCTGTGAAAAGAGTATGGGAACGGTGCGCACGGTTTTCGTCGTCGGTTTTGCGTTCGCTCTCTTTCACGGCTCGCCCGAGCAGACCGTTTACCAGTTTATCACGGGTTGCGCTTTGGCGTTCATAGCACTGCGCTCGGGTTCTGTTTTGCCGTCGGTTATGATGCACTTCATCAACAACGCGCTTATAGTAATCTTCGCCGCTTGCGGACTTTTCGACGAAGCGGGCAATCTCGTCATGTCGGATACGGCGAATATAATAATCACAGTGCTTGCGGGACTGTGTTTCTTCGGCTCGATAATCTGGCTTATTCTCGATAAAAAGCAAAAGCCCGTAATAAAATGCCGGAAGGGCGGAGTTGCGGCGTTTTTCATTTTCGCGTCGGTGGGCATCGCAGTTATGGGACTTAACTGGATTTTATCTTTCTTTATAAGCGGTTGATATGCAGAAAATAAATATCGTTTGCATAGGAAAAATCAAAGAAGAGTTTTACCGCGCCGCTCTCTTTGAATATCTCAAACGCCTTTCCCGCTTTGCCAAAGTGGAAGTAAAGGAGCTTCAGGAAGGCAAAAATTTAGAAGAAGAGAGCGCGTCCGTTCTCCGCAATCTCAAGGGCTTTACAATCGCTCTGTGCATAGAAGGCAAAAAATTGTCCAGCGAAGGTCTTGCCGCCGAAATTAAAAGGGTTTGCGACCGCGGCGAAGAGCTCACCTTTGTAATAGGCTCGTCGTGCGGACTTGCGCAAAGCGTAAAGGACGCGGCTAACTTAAAGCTTTCCTTTTCGGATATGACTTTTCCGCACCAGCTAATGCGCGTAGTGCTTGCCGAACAAATTTACCGCGCGTTTATGATAAATTCGGGCAGCGAGTACCATAAATAGCCAAACCGCTCCGCTTTTCCCCGCACACATATATCACCCCTTAAAATCATATAGTGTAGCGTGGTATACGAAGAAGTGGAAAAGTTTTACCAAAGCTACCGTTTAAAAAAATGCGTAATCGGTTATTCCTGTCAGGGCCGTGAAATTCACGCGTTCCATATCGGCGCAGACACGGGCAGACAGTTTATCGCGGTTTACGCGGTACACGCGCGCGAGTGGATAACTTCGCGGCTCGCCATAAAGCATATAAAAATAGGAGTAAAACGCGGCGGCGGCTGGGTAATTCCTTTACTCAATCCCGACGGCGTGATGCTGTCGCAAACTACCTTGCCGCTATGGAAAGCCAACGCCCGCGGCGTGGACTTAAACTGTAATTTCGACGCAGACTGGGGTCAGGGCAGATTAAACACGGTAAGGCGCGGCGGCGAGAACTGCATCGGCGACTATCCATTTTCCGAGCCGGAAACGATAGCTCTGCGCGACTTCACGCAAAAAATCCGCCCGTTCGCAACGATAAGCTTCCATACAAAGGGCGGGGAAATATATTGGGAATACTGCGGACGCGGCGACGCCCGCGGCGCGGAAATAATAAGTAAGGCAACGGGCTACGAAGTCAAAAAAATCTTCGGCTCTGCCGGCGGCTACAAGGATTGGTGCATAAGCAAACTGCATATTCCCGCCTACACGGTGGAGTGCGGCTCGGACGACTTGGTTCACCCAATAACCAAACTCAATAAAATCAAAGAGTGTTACGAAATACTCAAAGTTTTTTCGGAAGAATATGGATAATAAATTTATGAAAGCCGCGCTTAAACAGGCGCAAAAGGCGTTCGACGACGGCGAAGTGCCTATCGGCGCGGTAGTCGTTTTAAACGGAAAGGTAATCTCCCGCGGACACAACCGCCGCACGAAAAAGCAGGTTGCCACCGCCCACGCCGAAGTCGAAGCCATAGAAAAGGCGTGTAAAAAACTCAAAAGCTGGCGTATTCCCGAGTGCGAGATTTACGTAACTTTAGAGCCTTGCCCCATGTGCCTCGGCGCAATGCTCAACGCCCGCATAAAAAAATGCTATTTCGGCGCGCCCGAAGGCAAGGGCAGAACCTTAACGCATGAAATTTCGTCCGCTAACCTATTAAATCACGCAATAGAAGTGGAAGGCGGGGTTATGGAAAGGGAATGCGCCCAAATTTTGTCAACCTTTTTCAGGGAAATGCGCGCCCGTACCAAATGTGAAGAGTAACTTTTCATCTCTCTTTTTAGTTGACTTTAATTTTCTATGATATTACAATTATATAGTACGAGTTAATCTATTGGAAATTTATTCGGGAAGGTAAATTCCCGTTAAATATTAAATATCACTTCGGAGGAAACCCTAATGATAAGCCACGGAAACGAAATTAAGATTTTTTCGGGTAATTCCAACAAGCCGCTCGCTGAAAAGATTGCGGCAAAACTCGACACCACGCTCGGCGAAATGGAAGTAACGCACTTCTCCGACGGGGAAATTTACGTTCGTTTTAACGAAACGATACGCGGTATGGACGTGTTTCTCGTCCAGTCCACCAGCTACCCCGTAAACACCAATCTTATGGAGCTTCTCATAATGATTGACGCGGCAAAAAGAGCCAGCGCGGGCAGAATTACCGCGGTAATCCCCTACTTCGGTTACGCCCGTCAGGACAGAAAAGCCCGTTCCCGCGAGCCCATAACGGCAAAGCTCGTGGCAAATCTTATCACCAGCGCAGGCGCGGACAGAGTTCTTACCATGGACTTGCACTGTATGCAGATTCAGGGCTTTTTCGATATTCCTTTGGATAATCTCGTGGGCGGTCCCACTTTATATAACTATTTCAAACCCAAGGTAGACGATAACTTCGTCGTCGTTTCCCCCGATATAGGCTCGGTAGCCCGCGCAAGAAAGGTCGCGGCAAGAATGGACGCAAAAATGGCTATAATCGATAAACGCCGTCCCAAAGCCAACGTAATGGAAGTTATGAATATTATCGGCGAAGTGGAAGGCAAGAACTGCCTTATGGTCGACGATATGATTGACACGGCAGGCACTATCGTTCAGGGTGCCAAGGCGTTAAAGGAAGCGGGCGCGAAAGAAATTTACGCATGCTGCTCGCACGGCGTGCTGTCCGGTCCTGCAATAGAAAGGCTCGCCGCATCGCCCATAACCGAGCTTGCCATTTTAGATACAATCAACGTTCCCAAGGAAAAGATGTTGCCCATTTTCAAAATCATTTCCACCGCGCCCATATTCGCGTCGGCAATTCAGAACGTATATCTGGACAAGTCTATGTCAAAAATTTACGACTGATTTTAACCGTAAATATCAAAAAAACCAAAGCCGCATTAACCGCGGCTTTTTTAAAAGGAAAAGTATGTTTATTATCGTAGGTCTCGGCAACCCCGAAGAAAAGTATATGAAAACTTTCCACAACGTGGGCTATATGGCGGTAGGGGACGTTGCGGCAAAGCTCGGCGTAAAGTTCAAGAAAAAGGAGTGCGAATCTTTCGTCGCGGAAGCCAACTTAAACGGCGAAAAAGTCATTCTCGCCCGTCCCGTAACGTATATGAACGCCAGCGGCAGAGCGGTAAAGCAGCTTCTCGCCAAGCATAAGACGGACGCAAGCCGACTTATCGTAATGTACGACGACTACGACATACCAAAGGGTAGCGTACGCATAAGACCTTCGGGCAGTGCGGGAACTCACAACGGAATGCGTTCTGTAATCGCAGAAATCGGCACGCAGAATTTTACCCGTATCCGCTTGGGTATCCGCGACCGGTCCGTCAATATACCCATCATAAATTACGTACTGTCAGAAATCAAACGCGACGACTACGAGCTGTTTATATCCGCCTGCAACCGCGCGGCGGACGCCGCTATTGCAATCGCGGGCGGCGAAACTGTGGAAAATACCATGACCAAATTCAACGGCTGAATTTAATCCAAGCTAAATAAAAGGGATAACTTTCGCTTGAATAAAAACTTTTTCACTTATAAAAACTTAGCGGGGGAATACCCTTCTCTCGAAAACGACATCCGCCTTGGCACGCCAACGGCGGTTTTCGGCGTTGCCGATTTTCATAAATATCTCATTGCAAGCCTTGCAACCCAACCCGTGCTGTATATCGCCGCAGATAGCTTAACGGCACGGTACGCTTACGAAGCGGCAACGGCAATCTCGGGCAAAAAGTGCGCCCTGCTCACCGCCAAAGACGACGTGGTTTTATATAAGGACGCACTCTCGAAAGACGCGCTATACCGCAGGATATGCGCCGTTTACGACCTTTTGCACGGCGCGGACTTCGTATCGTGCGAAGTCGACGCCATAATGCAGTTATTTCCGGAAACGGTGGGCTCGGTAAACTTCAAAGTAGGCGAAGAACTCGACTATTCCGCCCTGCCGCAACGTCTCGTAAATATGGGCTACGCCCGCGAATATGCCGCGGATAACAGGGGCTGTTTCGCAATCCGCGGCGACGTTTTGGATATATTCCCCGTCAATAGCGAAAATCCCGTGCGCGTGGATTTCTTCGGCGACACCGTGGAAAAAATCCGCCCGTACGACGGGGTAACGGGCGAAAGACTTCCCGAAACTACCGAAATAACTGTAATCGCCGCGACCGACGCGTTCGTTACCCCCGCGGATATGGCTGAAATAACGGCAAAGCTCACCGCGGAAGTAAAGAAAGCTCCCAACGGCAAAGCGTACGAGCGTTCCCGCGCCATTGCGGACGAAATCACGGAAAAATTATCGCAGGGCGGCTCGTTTTCCGGCGCGTCCTTCCTGATGCCCTTGCTCGGTTGCGCCCGTACTATATTCGATTTACTGCCCGAAAACACGCTTTTGGCGTTCGACGAATGTAAGCTCATAAACGACAGAATGGACGGCGTGTATAAAGAGCATTGCGAGCGCGTTTCCGAACTTAAAAAGGGCGGCGAAGTATTTTCCTTTTCAGAAAACCAACTTCTCCCGCCGCAGTTCTTAATAGAAAGCTTCAAAAAATACCGCACCGTTGCGTTGCAGACCTTCACTTCGTCCACGGCGTTTTTCCAACCGCTCAAAACTTACAACTTCAATTCGTCGCCCGTGCCGTCCTATCTCAACGGCTTGCCGCAGTTCGTAACTGACGTAAAGGGGTGGCTTTCTAACGGCTACCGCGTACTCGCGTTTGCGGGTAGCGTACAGCGTTACGATAAACTGTGCGACGTTTTAAACGACGAATATCTCCCCGTCTATCCCGTTCCCGAAAGGGCGGAAGCCCTGCGCGGCGTAGCCGTCAGCTCCGCGGAGCTGCGGCGCGGAATAATTCTTCACGAAAGTAAAATCGTAATCGTCGGCAGCGGCGACTTATATACCAAATCCGTAACCAAGCGCATAAGGCGTCGCAGGGGAGATACCTTCGTTTCCCCCGAAATAGGCGACTACTGCGTCCACGAAAAGCACGGTATAGGTAAAATCGTCGGCACGAAAAAAATCCAGACCACCGACGGAATAAAAGAATATCTCGGCGTTGAATACAGGGGCGGCGATATGCTCTACGTCCCCGTCGAACAGATGGACGTGCTTTCCAAATACGTCGGCGACGGCAATCCCGCGCTCTCAAAAATAGGCGGCGCAGAGTTTGAAAGGGTAAAGGAGCGGGTAAGGCAGTCAGTTAAAAAACTCGCTTTCGATTTAAAGGAACTGTACGCCGAGCGCAACGCCAAACACGGCTTTAAATTCCCCGAAAACGCGGCGATGATGGACGAGTTCGAAAACGCTTTCGAGTACGAAGAAACGCCCGACCAGCTCAGTTCAATCGAAGAGATAAAATCGGATATGTGTTCGGATAAGGTAATGGACAGACTTCTGTGCGGCGACGTGGGCTACGGTAAAACGGAAGTTGCGCTCCGCGCCGTATATCTCTGCGTGCTCGGCGGCAAGCAGGCGGCGATAATGTGTCCGTCAACCGTCCTTTCCGAACAGCATTTCAACACCGCGTTAAACAGGTTCAAGGAGTTCGGGCTAAGGGTGGAAGCGTTAAACCGTTTCAAAACCCCGCAAAAACAGAAAAAAATTCTCGAAGAGCTTGCCGCGGGCAATATAGATTTAATCGTCGGAACGCACAGGCTCTTATCCCCCGACGTAAAGTTTTACGATTTGGGACTTCTCGTTCTCGACGAAGAACAGCGTTTCGGCGTAGAGCATAAGGAAAAACTCAAACACGTCAAAAAGAACGTGGACTGCCTGACGATGACGGCAACCCCCATTCCCCGCACCCTGCATATGTCGCTTGCGGGTATAAGGGATATTTCCACGATAGACACCCCGCCTTTAAAGCGTCTGCCCGTCCAGACCTACGTCGTAGAAGAGAGCGAAACGTTAATCCGCGACGCCTGCGTGCGCGAGCTTTCCCGCGGCGGACAGGTGTTTATTCTGTATAACAGGGTGGAAAGCATTTCTTCGTTCGCAAGCCGAATTGCGGAAATCGTTCCCGAAGGCAGGGTAGCATACGCCCACGGCAGAATGGACAGAGACGCGCTCGAAAACGCCGTTTTCTCATTCTACCGCGGCGAGAAAAATATACTCGTCACCACCACGATTATCGAAAACGGCATCGACCTTCCCAACGCGAATACGATAATAGTAATCGATTCCGACCGTCTGGGCATTTCCCAGCTCTACCAGTTGCGCGGCAGAGTGGGCAGGGGAGCAAGGCTCGCGCAGGCGTATTTCACCTTCAAACCGTCCAAGGTTTTAACGAGTGACGCCACCGAACGCCTTAAAGCCATTATGCGCTTTACCGAACTCGGCTCGGGCTTTAAAATCGCCATGCGCGACCTTGAAATCCGCGGCGCGGGTAACGTTCTCGGCGCGGAACAGCACGGTCATATGGAAAAGGTCGGCTACGAGCTCTATTCCAAGCTGTTAAAGGAAGAGCTTACGGGCGACAAACAGCTCTCAACCGAACTCGATATCAAAGCCACTGCGTATATTCCCGAAAGCTACGTGGAAAGCAGTGCGGGCAGACTTGACTGCTACAAACAGATTGCCGAAATCCGTTCGGTGGAAGATTACAAGCGCGTATGCCTTTCCATCGAAGACAATTACGGTAATATGCCCGACGAAGTTTTGAACCTGCTGGTAATTGCCGTGCTTAAATCTTTCGCAACCAAATTCGGCGTAAAAAAGATAAGCGTGGACGGGTCGGGCGGCTCTCTCGAGCTTGCGTCGCTGGAAACGCTCAAAGACGGCAGACTTTCCGCCGCAATGAACAAATCGGGTAACGGCGTCAAGCTTTCAATGGCAAAAGTGCCGCTTATCGTATTCCCGCCCGCGTCAACGCCTACGAAAACGATGCTTTCAATGACTAAATTTTTAAAATTTGCGCTAAGTTTTAGCTAAATTTCACGCAAATGATTTGCTATGCGCCAAAAAATATATTATAATGTTAAAAGGTATTAAATCTTTCGGAGTAAACACGAATAATGAGAAAGAAAGTAATAATCGGCGGAATGCTCGCCGCAACGGTACTTACGTCTGCGGTTTTGGGCGGTTGCTCGCAGGTTTCGACTAATCAGACGGCAGATATGAATCAGGTCATCGCAGAAATAAACGTTTCCAATGCGAAGGCTCTTGAAGACGATTTAAAGTACTTTGCGGACGCGTTAGGCACGACCGAAGTCATAAAAAGGGAACTCGTAACGTATTTTATTAACGTCGGCTCCACGTATATGAACAACTACGGCTACGACCATGAAAAGACCTTCAATCTTTTGATGGACAACATAGTCGACAACGCCGTACTCGTTCAGTACGCAACGCTGTATCTCTTGCAGGACAAGGCTGAAAAAAGCTCCAAGGAAACCGTTCTCGCAGAATACAACGCAAAAACTACGCTCGCGGCTAAATACGAATATCTTTTGGATAAGGAAGATATCAATCTCGCCGAGTATTCTTTGAGATATTCCATAAACAGCGCAATCGACTCTTACGAGCAGAAAATTTTAAAGCCCGATAATTCTTCCGCGGGTACCGAAATGCGCACCACTCCGGGCGGCGTCGATACGCAGAAGGAAGATTACTATCCCAAGGACGAGCAGGGCAATCTCAACTACAACATTTATACGGGATACGAAGGCTATCTCATCGGTCAGAGCGGTGCTTATCAGGACGACAAGCTCGAAGGCACAAGCAGAACCACCCGTATTCAGGCTTATAACGAGTTTCTCGGCTCGCTCAAAAGCATCAATTATAATCTCGTAGACAAGAAAACGGAAAATCTCCGCGATGCGCGCAATCTCACCTATATTCAGGACGAGTACGCAAGCCAGCTCGAAAACCGTATTTTAAACAAGTACTACGATATGTTCGAAGACGAGCAGGAAGAAAAGCTCGTTTCAATGGGTCAGAGCAGATATTCTATCATTCAGTCCGTTTACGATGACCTGTACGACGCGCAGTCGGACAGCTATGCAACCGAAAGCGGTTTAAGCTCCGCTCTTTCAGGTCTCTCCGATTCGCAGTTCATACTTTACGCGCCCGATACCGCGGAAGAAGGCACATACGGCTACGTATACAACATTCTGTTGCCGTTCAGCGCGTCCCAGAGCGCACGTCTCACCGAGCTTCAGAGCAAATACAAGGACGACAAGCTCGACGGCGGGTACAAGCCCGAATACTATATTCAAAGGAATAAACTCCTTTCCGAAATTTACACCACCGACCAGCGCGCCGCATGGTTCAACGGCAGTACCGACTACGCTTATAAGACGGAAGAAGGCGCTTTCTCAAAAGACGGTAAGGGCTGGCTGTTCTTTGAAAACAACAACAAGTACACCGACAGATACGAGCCTATCAGCAAATATTTCGGCAAATACGCTTATAAGGGCACCGTTGTAGAGAATAAAGACGACTACGTTCTCATTCCCGACCGTCTCAATATCGACGATATGATTGCCGAGTTCAAGAGCTACGTAAACTTCGCAAGCGGTGCAACCGTTTCGGGCAACGCTGAAACGGACTACGGTAACGCCTTATTGCGGGATACCGAAAATCTTTATAAAGACGACGGCAGTAAAAAAATCGATTACGAAAACTTCATCTACGCAAGCGGCAAGGTAGACCTTGCCAAATTCGGCGACGAGCAGTATAACAGAAGCAATTTATTATATAGTAAAAGCGAAAACTACAAGGCGCTCTCCGCTGTAAACGAATTGCAGTACGCATACACCACCGATACGGGCGTGTTGTCGCAGTTCGTCGGCTACTCTGTCGAAGCGGGCGACACCAGCTATATCAAGGAATTCGAATACGCCGCTCATAAGGCTATAAACCAAGGCGCGGGCAGTTGGGTTGTCTGCGCGGGCGATTACGGCTGGCACTTGATTTACGTAACTTACACCGTAAGCAATACGGGGCATACGCAGTACGCTCCCAACTGGGCTGAGAACGTAGAAAAGGAAGGCACTTTCGAAAATCTCTTCTACGAAATGGTAAAAACCAAGAACATTTCCAATATTTCCACTACCAGAAGAACGCAGATAATCACTTCGATTAAATCCGACGATACCGTAAGTAAAATGCAGGACAGGTATCAGGATTTGCTTGATATGGATAAAGAGTAAGGGTCTTTTATGGAAATTTGGCAAGCGGTAATTCTCGGGCTCGTTCAAGGCTTAACCGAGTTTTTGCCCGTTTCTTCGTCGGGGCACATAGCCTTTTTCGAAGGCGTGTTCGGCATAAGCGACAGCGATATCGCGCTGTTCTTTATGATAATACTCCATCTCGGCACGCTCGTCGCGGTGGCAATAGTATTCTGGCGCGACATACTCAACCTTTTTAAAAAACCGTTCAAAACTCTCGGCTATCTCGTGCTTGCAACCGTTCCCGCGGTAATTACGGGATTGCTCGTAAAATTTTTCGACCTTGACGATTATCTTTTAAACCGTCAGGTAATGGGGCTGGTGCTTGCCGCTTTCTTCACGGTAACGGCAACGGTGCTGTTCGTAACCGAAATGGTCGTAAAAAAGCGGGTAAACCAATTGCCGCTATGCTTTAAAACGACTTTACCAATGGGCTTTGCACAGGCGCTTGCAGTTTTACCGGGAATTTCCCGCAGCGGCTCCACGATATGCGCGGGTACTCTCGCGGGCTGTAAAAGCGAAGAGGTGGCGTCGTTCTCGTTCTTAATGAGCATACCCGTAATTTTGGGTAGCTTCGTTGTCGAGTTGGGCTCTGGACTGTACAGCGGTGAGATACAGGATAGCTTTACGAACACGGCAGACGGCGGTTTAACGCTCGGCATAAGCATTGCGCTCGGTTTCATAATTTCGGCAATCGCAGGACTTTTCGCAATAAAAGTTATGCTCAAGGTCATTAAAAAAGCCAATTACAAGTGGTTCAGCTTATATCTGATACTGCTTGCGGTAACCTGCGTAATTCTTCATTTCACTCTGTTCAACGCATAATAAAAAGACGGATAACCCGTCTTTTTTATTTTATATAAAGTCAAAAGCCGCCGTTTTAAAAACGGCGGCTTTATTCTCAAAAAAAACCGTGCAGTCTTTTTTGCCGAAACGAGCCGAATCGTAAACCCTACAGGTAGCTACCCCAAAGCAACCTTATGGCACACCAACGCGGGCTGTTTAGTGCTGCTACATCCCTGTCCTGACACGGTTCGCAGTGGTCGGTTGCATAAGACCTTGGTATCAACACCCCTTATAAAGCGCAGCATTCCACCCGTTTCGTCGGGAAAGACCGTTCAGTCCTGCTGTTGCGGATTGCAGGTACAGGGCACCGCAAACTCCCCACCTAGCACGGCTAAATAAGTTTAACAGATTTTTTTGTTTTTTGCAAGTGTTTTTAACGGATTATAACTTGACAATTTTTTGCCCATACTCTAAAATAAAATCGTATTATTTAAGGTGAATTTATGGCAGATTGTACTCACGATTGCTCGTCTTGCGGTGAAAAGTGTGCTTCGCGCGACAAGAAGAGCCTAATAAAAAAGCCCCACGCAATGAGCGAAATCAAAAAAGTAATCGCGGTAGTCAGCGGTAAGGGCGGCGTCGGCAAATCGATGACCTGCTCGTTACTCGCCGCGGCGGCGCAGAACAGCGGCAAAGTCACCGCCGTTATGGATGCAGACGTAACGGGTCCGTCAATCCCCCGTATGTTCGGCGTAACCGAAAGGGCAAGCGGCTCCGACGAAGGCATTATTCCCGTAGTCAGCGACGGCGGCGTGCAGATAATGTCTATGAACGTATTGCTTGAAAACGAAGCGGAACCCGTCGTATGGCGCGGCTCGCTCATTTCAGGCACCGTTTTGCAGTTCTGGACTGACGTAATCTGGACGGGAGTGGATATAATGTTTATCGATATGCCCCCCGGCACGGGCGACGTTCCCTTAACCGTGTTCCAGAGTATCCCCATCGACGGCGTAATAGTGGTCACCACCCCGCAGGATTTGGTGGGTATGATTGTGCAGAAAGCAATAAATATGGCGCATATGATGAACGTACCCGTTCTGGGCGTAGTCGAAAATATGAGCTATATAGAGTGTCCCGATTGCGGCAGTAAAATTCCCGTGTTCGGTGAAAGCGCGGTGGACGCGCTCGCGCTCGAAAACGGTATTCCCGCAGTCGCAAAGCTTCCGCTTGACAGAGCGTTGACGGTAGCCGCCGATACGGGCAAAATCGAAGACGCAAAAAATCCCTTGACGGATTTCTTCAATAAAATTTCAAAAAAATTAAAGATATAAAAAAGGTTGCGGACGGTTTCGTCCGCAACCTTTTTTAATCCCGTTTTTCGGGCAGAAACTTCCAGTATCGCACGGGCATAGATTTTTTCATCTGCTTTTCGTGCGGACGGGACGCAATATTCACCGCGTCGTAATACTTTTTCCACAGCGTCTCGAACGCCTTTTCGTATTCGGATAAATAAACTTCCGCTTCTCCCGCGTAACCCATAATCCAGTCGTGACCGTCGTACATTCCCGCAATCTTGCGCTTAAGGTCGTGAATTACGAACCTTTCCGCCTTAAATCTCTCGGCAAAGTGCGGCATCAAAAGGTCGGTTATATTGTTGTCGGGGGAGTAGGGCGCGTAAAAAATCCCGCTCGCGCTCTCCATAAACCGCAACAGCCCCTTAATTCTGTGCGTCTCGCCGGTAATCTTGTACAAAATATCGTTAAAATCGATAACCTGCGGCAGATTATACGCCTTTTTTATGGGCGATTTCTGCTTGAAAAGCTCTCTTATATACTCGAAAACGACCTGCTCCTTCAGCGGGTCGCAGCTTCTCAGGGCAATTTCAGCGTCGTTCACGCCTTCCCTGTCGTATTTCAATATTCCGCGCTTAACCCGCTCGCTCTTTTCTTCGTCGTACTCAACCCGTATCACTTCGCACCCCAGCGTAAGCTGTACGTCGTTCTGCGATGTAATCACGCAATCGCGCTCTTTCCAGGCGTCGAACGCCGCTGTAAAAAAACAGTCCGGCGTACCGTCGCAAATAAAAATTTTCATATCTCTCCGGTGAGAGCCGAAATCGCGACCGAATTATCGGAAAACATACTCATTTGCTCGCTCACTTCGCTCCGGCCCGCAAGCAGTAGAGAAGTTTTAACCGTCTCAACGCTTTCCGAACCGTAAAATTTGCCCTTGCAGGTAATAAAGTGTTTAGCTCTCTTTAATACTATGCGCAATTTTGCAAGATTATCGAAGTCAAGTTTACAAAATTTTCTCGCTTCTATTATTTTATACGCGCTCTTCGCCCCGATTCCCGGCACGCGCAATAAAGCGGCAAGGGGGGCGGTATTTATTTCAACGGGAAAAAGTTGCATATTCCTTAACGCCCAGGCGCACTTTGGGTCGTATTCGGGCGAAAGGTTTTCGTTCTCGTCCAGAATTTCTTCCACGTCAAACCCGTAAAACCGCAACAGCCAGTCCGCCTGATAAAGCCTGTGCTCCCGCAACAGCCCCGCGCCCACGGCAGGCAGCTTTCTGCTCTGCACCACGGGTACGTATGAAGAATAATATACCCGCCTTAATCCCATATTACGGTAAAGGGACTGCGTCAGCTTTAAAATCTGCCCGTCCGTTTCGGGCGACGCGCCTATAATCATTTGCGTCGTCTGTCCCGCAGGCAGAACCCGTCCCCGCCGCACCTTATTTTCCTTATCGTAAACTATCGCGTCGCGCAGCCCTTTCATAGGCAAAAGCAGGCTCTGCTTGGTCTTTTGCGGCGCAAGCAGTTTAAGCCATTTCTCGCTCGGCAATTCCACGTTATAGCTCATTCTGTCAACTATGCGCGCCGCCTTAAAAACGAGTGCTTCGTCCGCGTGCGGAATGCCCTTTAAATGTATATATCCGTTAAAGTTATAAAGTTTTCTCAGCTTTATAACTGTCTCGCATAAAAGCTCCATCGTCCTGTCGGGCGACCCGAACACCGCCGAAGATAAAAACAACCCTTCTATATAATTTCGCTTGTAAAAATTTATAACCAGCTCGCAAATCTCGTCTGGGGTAATGCTCGCCCGCGGTACGTCCGCGCTCCTGCGGTTGGGGCAGTATTCGCAGTCGTAAACGCAGTCGTTGCTCATAAGAATTTTCAGCAGTGAAATACACCTTCCGTCGGGGGTGAAGGAGTGGCATATCCCCCCGACGGAACCGTTGCCCAGTCCGCGGTTTTCATTAACCCGTTTAGAACCCGAAGACGAGCAGGACACGTCGTATTTAGCGCTTTCGGTTAAAATTTCAAGTCTTTCTGCGTCCAACATAGCGTATTCCCTTAAAAATCCGTCGCTCTGCGCATAAATATACCCGAATTTACGCAAAGCAAACAAATGTTTATATTGCTATAATATCATCACCGCAGGGCGTTGTCAACCGTTTTTGCGTATTGACTTAATATTTTTTTTGTGGTAAAATTTACCTTGAAGAATAAATATCAAAATTTCACAAATATTTCATTAATATATTAATTAACGATAATTTTAAAGGTTTATATTAAAGTAAAGGAGATTTACGTATGAAAGTTCTTATTGTTGACGACGAAGCTATGATTAGAGGCGTGTTAAAGGAGTACGTCGAGTTCGAAGGCGGCACGGCGGTTGAAGCGGAAGACGGAATGCAGGCTGTAAATATGTGCCGTGAAGACGATTTCGACATTATCTTAATGGACGTAATGATGCCCCGCCTTGACGGATTTTCGGCGGTAAAGGAAATAAAGAAGTTCAAAAATATTCCCGTAATAATGCTTTCCGCCCGCGGCGAAGAGTACGATAAGCTCTTCGGCTTCGAAATAGGCGTCGACGATTACGTAACAAAGCCGTTCTCTCCCAAGGAAGTAATGGCGCGCGTCCACGCGGTTTTAAAGCGCGGCGTACAGGAAAACAAAGATATCGTCAGCTTCGAAGGCTTAACAATCGATATGGCGGGTCGCAACGTGCTCGTAGACGGCGAAAAGGCAGAGCTTACCCCCAAAGAATACGAAATTTTATTCTATTTCGTAAAAAACAAGGGCATCGCGCTCACCCGTGAAAAGCTTTTAATGGACGTTTGGGGCTTCGACTTTTATGGCGACGACAGAACGGTTGACACCCATATAAAAATGTTAAGGTCGAATTTAAAGCAGTACCGCAAGTTCATAGTAACTCTGCGCGGTTTGGGGTATAAGTTTGAAGTCTGACGGCGCGGCAAAAGAACTTAAAAAAATAAAAAGACTGAAAAGCGTCAACAGGGCAATGTGGTGGTATTTCTGCTCGCTTGCAATTCTGTTGACGCTGCTTATAGAGCTCGTCTTTTTTATAATAGTTTCCACCACGTTCGAAAATCAGGCGCGTGAAAGAATATCCCATATCGGTAAGGAAGTCGAAGCCGAACTCAATATCCCCATGGGTCTTGAAAACAGCATCTACCGCAACCGCCGCGAAGGTGTAAACGTAGTACTCGTTTCCCGCGATTGGCAGGTTGTCGCCCCGCGCGATTACGACGAAGTTCAGGGCAGTTTCGAAGAGATAAAGGACAGGCTCGAATCTCTCGAAAAAATCGGTATGAACGAAGTATTCCGCTCGTCCGGCAACCTTAACTATATTTCAAAGGTGGAATACGGCGGCAAGCCGCACTATCTCGTCGTCTCTTACTCGCTTAAAATCGTGCAGGACACCGTGGGCAATCTCCAGTTATATCTTTTGCTGATAGGCGTAAGCGTAATAATTCTCGCCTTTCTCGTCTCGGCGGTGTTTTCGCGCAGGCTCACTTCGGGGCTGAAAATTATGTCGGACAACGCGGTTCGTCTTGCAAAGCGCGATTACGCCGTGGAATTCAACAACGCCGACTACAAGGAGCTTGCCCAACTGTCGGACACGCTGAACTACGTGCGCGACGAAGTAAAGAAGAGTGAAGATTTCCAGCGCGAAATTCTCGCCAACGTCACCCACGATTTAAAGACGCCGCTTACCATGATAAAGGCGTACGCGTCAATGATAAAAGAAATTTCCGGCGACGACAAGCAAAAGCGCGAAAAGCACTTGCAGGTAATAATCGACGAAGCGGACAGGCTCACGGGTCTTGTAAACGACGTATTGAACGTATCCAAACTCCAGTCCAACATAACCGAGCTGAATTTAAAGGTGTTCAATCTGACCGAGCTCGTTTACGGCATAATAAACAAATTCGGCTACCTGCAGGAAAGTCAGGGCTATAATCTTATGGTCGATATCGACGCGGACGTATATACCCGAGCCGACGAAGAGAAGATAAAGCAGGTAATTTACAACCTTTTGGGCAATGCCGCAAACTACACGGGTCCGGACAAAACCGTGTATATTAGCTTAAAATCGAGTATGGACGGCAAGCGTGTAAAATTCTCCGTGCGCGATACGGGCAAGGGAATAGCAAAAGACCAACTTCCCGAAATCTGGAACAGGTACTACAGGGTAAAGGAAAACCACACCCGCCCCGTCAAGGGTACGGGCTTGGGCTTGAATATAGTAAAAGCCATTCTCGAAAGCCATTCATTCGACTTCGGCGTGGAAAGCGAACAGGGCAAAGGCTCATGTTTTTGGGTAGATTTTCCCGCAATCCCGCCCGAAATAGAAATAAAATAGTAATAAAAACTCTCCGCACTTTTCCCGTCGGAGAGTTTTTTCGTAATCCCTTCCCGTCATTGCGAGCAAAGCGAAGCAATCCAGAAGAGCGTTAGCGTCCCCCAACAGGAAAATTTCCACAATCGATAAAAAAATCACTAAAAAATATAAACCACGGTTATTTTTTGTTGACAAAGCAAATAAAGGCGCATATAATATAATTAACTTAGGTTAAGAAATTTAAAGGAAGTGAAATTATGCCCATAGCGTTCGCTCCGTCGGACAGGGAGCTTGAAATAAAAAGAGTCAGCGCAGACGATAAAATCAAAAAGCGTTTGCAGGAGTTGGGAATAACGGTCGGCGGCAAAATAACGCTCGTCTCGTCGTCGGGCGGCAGCGTAATCGTAGTGGTTAAGGAAGGTCGGCTCTGTCTGGATCGCACTCTCGCAAGCCGCATAATGGTAGCGTAAACCATCTTTCCAAAGTTCGTTTTTCAAACGGACTTTAAAAAATACCTAAAAATATTAACCGTGGTTCAGTTTAATAAAAATTTTAAGGAGTTTTATATGAAAAAATCGTTAAGCGAACTTGTCGTTGGCGAAAGCGGCAAAATAATTTCGGTAAACGGTGAAGGCAGAGTGAGACGCAGGCTGTTGGATATGGGCGTCACTGCGGGAACGGAGCTTGCTTTGCGCAAAAAAGCGCCGCTCGGCGACCCGATAGAGATAACTATACGCGGCTACGAACTCACTTTAAGAAAAGCCGAAGCGGCTTGCGTGGAGGTGGAAACGTTATGAAAACTTTTGCTTTGGCTGGCAATCCCAATTGCGGCAAAACTACCCTTTTCAACGCTCTCACGGGCTCGACTGCTCACGTGGGCAACTGGGCGGGCGTAACGGTAGATAAGCGCGAAGGGGTATATAAGTGCAAAGATTTCCGTATAAATATAGTGGATTTACCGGGAATTTATTCTCTTTCACCCTACACTCCCGAAGAAGTAATTTCCCGCAACTTCATTCTCGAAGAAAAGCCGGACGGTATAATAAATATCGTAGACGCAACCAATCTCGAGCGCAATCTCTATCTCACCACCCAGATACTCGAAATGGAAGTACCGGTCATAATCGCATTGAATATGATTGACGAAGTGGAAAAATCGGGCGATAAAATAGATATAGCCGCTCTCGAAAAAGCTCTGGGCGTTCCCGTAGTCGCAATTTCCGCGCTCAAAGGCACGGGCGTTAAAGAGCTTATCCAAAGAGCAAACGCCTTGCCCGAAAAGCGTAGCGCAACATGCTTTTTCGGTTCGGATTTAAAAGCTCGGCTCGAAACGGCGGTTACCTTTTATGAAAGCAAGGGCGCAAGTTCGCCGCTCTTTCACGCGGTAAAATTAATCGAAAACGACGAAATAGAGCTTGCTGCCGACGGCTCGTCCGAGCTCCGCTCAAAAATCTGCGGCGACGAAGATTACGAAAGTATGGTTGCCGACCAAAGGTATAATTACATATCGGAAAAGCTCTCGTCGGCAAAGGTAAAAAGCGCAAAATGCGCCCGCACCAAATCGGATAAAATCGACGGTGTGCTTACTCACCGCGTGTGGGCAATCCCCATATTTCTCGTAGTTCTCCTTGCAATATTTCATTTCACATTCTCGGAAAATCTTTTCTTTTTAAACGGCTTTACGGATAGTCAGGCGTGGATGCCGTCGCTCGTGGAATTAGGTCTTGCAACCAAAACGGAAGGTGGGATAGAATATAACAACTTCGGCGTCGAGCTTCTCTCCGTTATATACGACGGCACGGTCTATTCGCCGGGAGTAATTTTAACTAACTTTTTAAATCTCTTTCTCGACCATATTTCAAGCGGCGTCGTAACGCTTATGGAAAACGGCGGCGCGGCAGAGTGGAGCGTGGGACTTGTAGGCGACGGCGTACTCGGCGGCATCTTCGCCGTGCTCGGCTTTCTCCCGCAAATTCTGGTGCTGTTTCTTTTCTTCTCCATTTTGGAAGACACGGGCTATATGGCGCGCATAGCGTTCGTTTTAGACAGGGTATTCCGCCGTTTCGGGCTTTCGGGCAGAGCGTTTATGCCTATGATAATGGGCTTCGGCTGCTCCGTTCCCGCCGCGGTAAACACCCGCACCCTTGCCGACGATAGGGAGCGCACGGCAACGATAAGGGTAATCCCGTTCTTTTCGTGCGGAGCGAAATTGCCTATATTGACGGCTGTCGCGGGCGGAATAGTAACCGCTTTCGGCGTGGGCAACGCAGACTTAATCACTTACGGTATGTACGTGCTCGGCATAGCGGTCGCAATCGTCAGCGTGCTTTTAATGCGCAACACGACGCTCAGGGGCGAAACGCCTCCATTTATAATGGAACTGCCCGCGTATCACTTGCCGCAGTTCAGAAATTTAATGCTTCACCTGTGGGATAAGGCAAAGCACTTCGTAAAAAAGGCGTTTACCGTAATCTTCGCGTCAACGGTAATAATCTGGCTGTTTTCGCACCTTAGCTGGAACTGGACTTATTTGCCCGACGAGCAAATGCAAAACTCCGTCCTTGCGTCTGTAGGCGCGTTCCTGCAACCCGTCTTTACGCCGCTCGGCTTCGGCTCTCAGCTCGGGCAGTACGGCTGGGTATTCGCGGTTGCGGCAATAACGGGTCTGGTCGCAAAGGAAAACGTAATCGCAACCTTCACCACGCTCGCAATCTGTATCGGCGCGTACGCGGGCGGCGGTACTGAAGAAGGGGTGGAAGAGCTCACGGGCTTAATCTCCGTAATCATGGCGGATAGCGGCGTGCCGCAGTCGCAAATGATAGCCGCGCTCCTGGCGTTTATCGCATTCAATATGACTACGATTCCCTGTTTTGCGGCTTGCGCCACGGCAAAGGGCGAACTTAAAAAGGGAACGTTCAGGTGGACTCTCTTGTTCTGGCTTGCGGCAAGCTTCGTAGTTTCCGCCGCGGTGTATACCGTCGGCAGTTGGTGGTGGAGCGTATTCGTATGGCTCGCCGTCGCCGCTCTCGCCGCAGTGTTGATAGTGCTGAATAACAAGGGCAAACTCCCGTTTTTGAAAAAACTTAAAATTAAAAGGAGCAATAAAAAATGAACGCAATCGATATAGCGGTAATTTCGGTCGTCTGTATCGCGGTTATAGGCGTAATCGCCTATCTCGTTTACAGAAAAATAAAGGGTAAAGGGGGCTGTTGCGACTGCTCGTCTTGCGGCGCAAACTGCCCGCATTGCAAGAGCAAAAAGGATACGGACAATTAAAAAAAGCCCGCGCTTTTATAAAAAGCGCGGGCTTTAAAACTTTGTTATTTCAAGCATATATGGGGGTCAAACGCCTTTTTTGTCGTCGGGCGTGTTTTCTTTGGACTTAATCGTGTACTCTATTTTATCGTTCGCCTTTAAAAGCTCGCTTATAAATTCTTCATACCATTCTTCCTTGACTACGACAACGATAAAGGTATTCTCGTCAAAGTGTACGGAAAGCTTTTTCGTTTCCCTGTCAAGCACTACGCTCTCGATTTTTTTTATGTCGTACCTGCTCTTAATAATTCCGAAGCTCGTCTTAAAAGTCTTTCCGTCTATCGAGTAGTAGGAAGAAATCAAAAGGCTGGTAAGTATAACGAAAAGCAATACGCTTACGAGATACATAAGCGAATACTGAATAATAAGTATGACGGGGTTCTCGGCAGTCGCCACGCTCTGCGTAATTACTAGATAGGTGTCTATTCCGAACGCCACCACCGAAAGCGCGATGCCTATGCCGATAAACGCCGTAATCATTTTCGTAAACTTGTATTTAAAAATTTTCATATCCGTATTATAACCGCCGTTTGTGAAAATTGCAACAAAATTATGGCAAATTACTATTTTTGCGGTCAAACAATTGAATTTGTACGCCGTTTGCGGTATAATAAATAAAATAATATTTAAAGGAAAAACTTATGATAAAGCTCGTCAACGGCGGCGTTTACTATATGAACGGCGCAATCGTAAAGGAAAACGTCGCTTTTATGGTCGAAGCCAAAAAACGGCTTGCCGAAAAAGGCACTATAACTTACGGGATTTTATCCGCGCACGACAGGGGCGACGGGCAAAATCTTAAAATCCGCTTCGACGCGCTCGCATCGCACGACATAACGTACGTAAGCATAATTCAGGCGGCAAAAGCGTCGGGAATGAAAGAGTTTTCTCTGCCCTACACGCTCACGAACTGCCATAACTCGCTGTGCGCCGTCGGCGGCACTATAAACGAAGACGACCACGCCTTCGGTCTCTCCGCCGCAAAGAAATACGGCGGCGACTTCGTTCCCGCAAATCTCGGCGTAATCCACGGTTATATGCGCGAAACTCAGGCAAAATGCGGCGCAATGATAATGGGTTCGGACAGCCATACCAGATACGGCGCGCTCGGCACGATGGCGGTCGGAGAAGGCGGCGGCGAGATAGTAAAACAACTTCTCGGCAAGACCTACAACGTAAAAAAACCGCCCGTAATCGCGGTATATCTGCGGGGCAAACCCAAAAAAGGGGTGGGTCCGCACGACGTTGCGCTCGCTTTAATCGCGGCAACCTTCAAAAAAGGCTTTTTAAAAAATAAAATTTTAGAATTCGTCGGCTCGGGCATAAAAAACCTTTCAATGGACTTCCGCTCGGCAATCGACGTAATGACCACGGAAACGGCTTGCCTTTCCACGGTATGGGAAACGGACGAAATAACGCGCGAATATTATAAAATCCATGGCAGGGAAGGGGACTTCAAGCTCTTAAAACCAGCCGACCCCGCGTACTACGACGGCGCGGTAATAATCGATTTGTCGCGTATAAACCCGATGATAGCCCTGCCGTTCCATCCGTCCAACGCTTTCGAGATAGACGAGTTTCTGGCTAATGCGGAAGATATTCTCGCGCAGACCGAGCGGGCGGGCAACGCCGTAACGGGCGGCGGTTTCTCACTCCGCGACAAAATCAGGGACGGAAAGGTATTCGTCAATCAGGGCGTAATAGCAGGCTGTGCGGGCGGCTCGTACGAGAATATCGCCGAAGCAACCGAAATTTTAAAAAGCGGCGCGTGCGGCGCGGATTTCTCCTTGAATATTTACCCGCAGACCCAGCCCGTTTTCAAATCTCTTGCCGATAACGGATACGTATCTACGCTTTTAAGCTGCGGCGCGGTGGTAAAACCCGCCTTCTGCGGACCGTGCTTCGGCGCGGGCGACACCCCCGCAAATAACGGACTTTCAATCCGCCACACCACCCGCAATTTCGAAAACCGCGAAGGCAGTAAACCCGCCGAAGGTCAGCTCGCGGCGGTCGCGTTAATGGACGCGCGCTCTATCGCGGCAACGGCGGCAAACGGCGGCGCGCTCACTCCCGCAACCCGCGTCGAGTTCGTTAAAAAAGTCAAAAAATATTACTTCGATAACGGCATTTACCAAAACAAAGTCTATCACGGCGCGGGCAATCCCCAAAAGGAAGAAAAACTGGTCTACGGTAAAAACATCGCAGACTTCCCCGAACTGCCCGCCTTGCCCCGCAATATTCTGTTAAAGGCGGCAAGCGTTCTCACCGACGCGGTCACCACCACGGACGAGCTTATCCCGTCGGGCGAAACTTCTTCATACCGCTCCAATCCCGCGCGCCTTGCAGAGTTCACGCTTTCCCGTAAAGACGGCGGTTACGTTTCTCGCGCAAAGGAAATAAAGGCGTATGAAGAGCATCGGCTTTCGGACGGAACTCTCCCCGAAAGTATTTTAAAGGAAGCAGGTATTACTCTCGCGCCCGACGTTTCGCTTTCGAGCTTTATCGTAGCAAAAAAAATAGGTGACGGCTCGGCAAGGGAGCAGGCGGCGTCCTGCCAGCGCGTACTCGGCGGGCTTGCCAACGTGGCGGAAGAGTACGCCACCAAACGCTACCGCTCCAACCTGATAAACTGGGGCATGTTGCCCTTCACCTGCCGCAAGTTCGACTTCAAGGTCGGCGATTATCTGTATATCGAAAATATAACCGAGCTTATAAAGTCAGACTGCACCGCAATCCCCGCCGTCCATATTTCGGGCGGCAAGGTAAAAAATATAATGCTCGACGTCGGCGTTTTATCTTCCGAAGAACGGGATATAATTTTAAGCGGTTGCCTTATCAACTACAATAAAAGAAATTAAATTCGGTTTTCCCGCGTTAAGATAATGCGCGGCTTTTCCCTGAAAGACGGGTCTTTTCCGTCGTTTTCAATCCCGCATCCCACGGCTGTAAACGCCGTCGCGGCGCACAGTAAAATTGCCAAAATTTTCATATAAGCAGTATGTGGATTAAATCTTTTAATATGACTTTTATAAAAAAATTAATTCTCTTTTTTATAACCGCGACAGTAATAACTTTGTCGCTCGCGGCAGCGGTATCGTGCAACAGCCAAACGGAAAAATTAAAGGTATACGTCCCCGACGGCGCGCCCGCTCTCTCGGTTGCAAATATGCTCGCAAACGACGACGGCGCGGAATATCGCGTGGTCGACGCGCAGACTATCCAGACCTTCGTAACGGGCAATTCCCCACAGGCAGATATATGTATTCTGCCCGTAAATTTGGCGGTAAAGCTTCTCGGCGACGGCAAAACCTACAAGCTTCTCGGCACGGTAACGCACGGCAATCTGTTCCTTCTTTCAAACGGCAAAACGAGTATTACCCCCGACAATATAGCGGATTTAACGGGTAAAACGGTAGGGGTGGTCAACCTTGCCCAAATCCCCGGTTTAACTTTAAAATTAATTCTCAAAAACGCGGGCTTGACCGATAAAGTAACTCTCGTTCCCGTCACCGCTCCCGAAGTGGGGGTAAAGGACGGTATCGACTATTTCGTCGTTCCCGAACCCGCCGCAAGCACTAAGGTAAACGCGCTTGAAACCCTTGAATTTTCAGGCAGCTTACAGAAATTGTACGGCGGCGAAGCGGGCTATCCGCAAGCAGTCGCCGTTGCTAAAAAGGAGCTTATAGATACCGATGCGGTAAAGAATTTCGTTAAAGGCTTAAAGGAAAATGCCGAATGGCTCTTAAACGAAAGCACTTCCGCGGAAGAAATCGTTTCCGCCGTGCAGGCTCATTTAAGCGACGGCTTATCTCCGACCTTCAGCGCAAAAAATTTATCCAAACAAGTAATTGTAAACTGCTCTGTAAATTTCGTACCCGCAACAGATTGCAAGCAGGATATCATTGAGTTTATAGCAAAATTGAACGGCGTATCCGACACTTCTTTCGGTACTCCTTCAAACGATTTTTTTGCTTAAAAAACCAAAGTGAAAAAGTTTTTTATATCCCGTAAAAACCGAATAATATTGTCCGTCGCATCAATAGCTCTAATGTGGCTCGCATGGATAATCGCATATTACGCAGTCGGCAACGATTATATCGTACCGTCCTTTCAGGATACGTTTTCAAGCCTGTTCGTCTGCCTTGGCGAAGGCTCGTTCTGGGTTGCGTTTTCGTACACGCTCCTTCGTACGCTTGCGTCGTTTTCGATTTCTTTCGTTTTGGCTGGCGTCTGCGCCGTGCTCTCGGCAACCGGCAAAATTTTCAAAGGACTTGCAGAACCCGTAATAATTGTCATGCGCACTCTGCCTACGCTTGCCGTAATTCTCATTTTGCTTATCTGGACTAACGCCGCGGTCGCGCCCTTGATAGTAACCGCGCTTTTGCTCTTTCCGCTTATTTACGCGCAGTTTGCCGCGGCGATAGACGGAGTGGACGCAGACCTTCTCCAAATGGCAAAGGTTTACGGCGTGCCTAAAAAGACGGTAATTTCGAAAATCTATATCCCGCAGGTCGCGCCCGATATCTTCTCGCAGGTCGGCGCGAATATCTCGCTGGGGTTAAAGGTTATGATTTCCGCAGAAGTTCTGTCCAACACTTATAAAAGCTTGGGCGGTCTCATGCAGGACGCCCGCGCCTTTCTGGAAATTCCCCGCCTTGCCGCCTTAACGCTCGTTGCCGTCGCGTTGGGGCTAATAATTGAAGTCGCTTTCTCGCAGTTGAAAAGAATAAATTCCAGGTGGCGAAAGGGGGCGGAAAGTGTTAATTAAAATCGACGAAAAGAAGTACGGCGACAAAACGGTGTATAAAAACTTTTCGCTCTCCGTCGCGGAAGGCAAAATAACCTGTATTCTCGGCGAAAGCGGCAGCGGCAAAACCACGCTCTTAAACTGCGTGGCGGGGCTAAGCCCGTTCGTCGGTGAAATTCCCGCGTTAAAATGCTCGTGCGTGTTCCAGACCCCGCGGCTCGTTCCCAACCTGACCGTTCTCGGAAATTTGCGCCTTGTCTGTAACGACGAAAATTTAATTTTAAAAACGCTTGACGACTTGCATCTGTCCGATAAAAAGGACGCCTATCCCAAAACGCTGTCGGGCGGTCAGGCGCAGCGCGTCGCGCTCGCCCGCGCTCTCGTCTACGGCGGCGAAATAATGCTTTTGGACGAACCTTTTTCGTCGCTCGATTTAAAATTGAAAATGGAAATTTCCGCGCTTTTCAAAAATTTACAGCGTCAAAAAAATATAACTTCGCTCTTCGTAACCCACGACGCGGACGAAGCGCTTTCTCTTGGCGACGAAATAATAGTAATCAAAAACGGCGCAATAATTTTGAAAAAAGAGCGTTCTCAACTTACGCGCGACGCTCTCATATCTGCGCTTATCGAAAATTAACGGCACACGCCGTAAATATAAGGAGAATATAATGAAAAAATTCGCAAAAGAGTTCAAGCAATTTATAACCCGCGGCAACGTTCTGGATATGGCTGTCGGCATCATCGTCGGCGGCGCGTTCACTGCGATAATCACTTCGCTCGTGAACAATATCCTGACCCCGCTCATAAACTGGATTCCCGGCGCGGATAATACGGGCGCGTTGCAGGTAGTACTGCGCGAAGCGGTAACCGACGAAAGCGGCGCGGTAATAACTCAGGCTCTTATAATCGATTTCGGCGCGGTAATTTCCGCAATCGTCTCGTTTTTATTGACGGCTTTAGTGCTGTTTTTAATCGTAAAAGCGGTAAACGGCGTCCGCGCCAAGGGCGAAAAGCTCAAAGAAGAGCTTAAAAAACAGTCCGAAAAACCCGCGGAAGAAGTTGTCGTTATCGAAGAGTGCGCAAAGCCCGAAGCTCAGCCCGCTCCCGCAGTAAACGAAGAAACTTCCGCCGATTTATTAAGGGAAATCCGCGACCTTTTAAAGGCACAGAACCAAAAACCCGAATAAAATTTAAGCCGCGCGCCGTACGGCGCGCGGCTCTTTCGTTCCGCTAATAGCTCAACTTTTGGTTTTGTCAAGCGTTTGAACGGATTAAACTGTAAATTTTAACGGCAAATTTTTAAAAAATGTGTTTTCAAAAGGTTTCCTTTTTAGCTTATATTGTGTTATAATTTAATTAATTCGTGTAAATATTGTGTATTCGTCCGATTTTTACTTAATTATCATCTCACCACGAAAAAGGTAAATCCCGAACGGAACGCAAGGTAAAAAAACCACACGTTAAGAACTGCGATAACGGGCAGTAAAATCATCAACAGCAGATTTTTAAGCCTGTACCGCATTACGAACATACTAACGTAAAGCGCAATCGCGCCGCCTAAAATAGCGGTTAAAATAATTTTTCCGTCGCCCGCGGGCTTGTCGCTTGCGCCGAACTCGTCCCGCTGGGATTTAATCAGCATAACGGCGTAAAAGTTCACCGCGAGTATATATACGGAAAAAATCACGTAAAGAAGTACCATATTAAAAGTATGGCTAAAAATATATAAATAAACGATACGGAGTGATAAAATGCCTAAAGTTGCGATATTAATGGGCAGCAAGTCGGATTTCGGCGTGGTCAAACCCGCCGTCGTCGTATTAAAAAGCTTCGGGGTAACGGTGGAAGTAAGGGTAATTTCCGCGCACCGCACTCCCGACGAAGCCCACGAATTTTCGGTAAACGCCCAGAAGAACGGAACGGAAGTTATAATCTGCGCCGCGGGTAAAGCCGCGCATCTCGGCGGAGTAATCGCCGCAACCACGGCGTTGCCCGTAATAGGCTTGCCCGTCAAAACGGATATGATGGGCGGGTTAGACAGTCTTTTATCCATAGTCCAGATGCCGTCGGGCATACCCGTCGCCACGGTAGGCGTAAACGCGGGTGAAAACGCGGGGCTTTTGGCTTTGCAGATTTTAGGCGTAAAATACCCCGAAATCAATAAAAAGCTGTACGACTATAAACTCAAGATGAAAAACAAGATAAATTCAGACGATGCCGCCTTGCAAGCAGAATTGCAAGAGCTTTAAAACCATACCCGCATACCCTGCGGGTATTTACTATTTTTATCCGTTTTAAATATTAATTGAAAACAAATTTTTAACTTTATATAAGGAGAAACAACTATGCAGAAAAAGGAACAGCTTTACGAAGGCAAGGCAAAAAAGGTTTACGCAACCGAAAACCCCGATTTCGTTATCGTGTCTTATAAAGACGACGCGACGGCGTTCAACGGTCTTAAAAAAGGCACCATTTCGGGCAAAGGCGTAATCAACAACAAAATGAGCAATTTAATGATGGCTATGCTTGAAAAGAAGGGCGTTCACACCCATCTCGTAGAGCAGATAGACGACAGAAACACCGTCGTTAAAAAGGTTCAGATAGTTCCGCTCGAAGTAATCATAAGAAACGTAGCCGCAGGCAGCTTTTCCAAGAGATACGGCGTACCCGAAGGCACCAAATTCTCCGCACCTACCATAGAGTTTTCCTATAAAAACGACGATTTGGGCGACCCCCTAATCAACGACTATCACGCTTTGGCGTTAAATCTCGCCACCGCGGAAGAAATCGAAACCATCAAAAAAATGGCGTTTGCCGTAAACGAAGCAATGATAGCGTTCTTCAAGGAATTACATATCGACCTTATCGACTTCAAGCTCGAGTTCGGCAGATTTAAGGGCGAAATAGTTCTTGCAGACGAAATTTCCCCCGATACCTGCCGTTTCTGGGAAGCGGGCAGCTGGGACACCACCAAGCACGTAAGTCTGGATAAGGACAGATTCCGTCGCGACCTTGGCGGCGTGGAAGACGCGTACAACGAAGTTTTCAAACGCCTTACGGGAGAATAATCTCGTATGGGAGGATTTTTCGGCTCGGTTAAAAAGAGCAGTGCCGTTTTCGACGTGTTTTTGGGTACCGATTATCATTCCCATCTCGGCACCAAGCGCGGCGGTATGGCGGCTTACGACGCGGGTATAGGCTTACAGCGCGAAATACACAATATCGAAAACGCGCCTTTCAGAACTAAATTCGAGCGCGTTCTCAGCGAAATGAAAGGCAACGCCGCAATAGGTTGCATCAGCGATACCGACCCGCAACCGCTTTTAATGGTTTCAAGGCTCGGCACTTACGCCATATGCACCATAGGCATAATCAACAACGCCGAAGCTTTAAAAAAGAAATTGCTTGAAAACGGCGGCTATTTCGACGCTATGACGGGTAGCAAGGTAAACTCGAACGAGCTTATCGCCGCGCTCATAAACAGTAAAAACAGCTTCGTGGAAGGTATCCGTTTCGTTCAGGAGCAGGTGGAAGGCACGGCGTCAATCCTTCTGCTTACAGATAGGGGTACGCTCATTGCCGCAAGGGACAAGATGGGCAGACTTCCCATACATATAGGCAAATGCGACGAAGGGTATTGCGTCTCGTTCGAAAGCTTCGCTTACAAAAAACTCGGCTACTCCGACGAGTGCGAACTCGGTCCCGCGGAAATCGTGGAAATTTCCGCCGACGGTATAACCCGACTCGCTTCCGCGGGCAAGGAGATGCGTATATGCGCGTTCCTTTGGTCATATTACGGCTACCCCACGTCAAGCTACGAAGGGGTAAACGTGGAAATGATGCGCTGTAAAAACGGCGAAATCTTCGCCAAAAACGACGCGAAAACGCACGATATGCACGAAATAGACTTCGTCGGCGGCGTGCCGGATTCGGGTACGCCCCACGCCATAGGTTACGCAAACGCGAGCAAAGTACCGTTCGCCCGCCCGTATATCAAGTATACGCCTACCTGGGCGCGCAGCTTTATGCCCGTAAATCAGGCGGAAAGAAACAAAATCGCAAAAATGAAGCTCATTCCCGTCCACGAGTTTATCGAAGGCAAAAGACTTCTTCTCGTAGACGATTCCATCGTCCGCGGCACCCAGCTCAAGGAAACGGTAGACTTCCTGTATTCCCACGGCGCGAAAGCGGTGCATATGCGCTCGGCATGCCCGCCTATAATGTACGGCTGTAAATATCTCAACTTTTCCCGCTCGTCGGGGGATATGGACCTGATAACCCGCCGTACCATGGCTGAGCTCGAAGGGGATAAAGCGGTGGAGCATATGGTTGAATACAGCGACGCAAACACCGAGCGCGGCAAAGCGATGCGCAAGGCGATTTGCGATAAATTCCATTTCGAATCGCTTGAATTTCAGTCTATAGAAGGGCTTATACAGGCAATAGGCATCGAGCCTTGCAAGCTCTGCACCTATTGCTGGACGGGCAAAGAATAATTTGCCTTTGGAGAAATTATGTTCGAAATTCACGAAGAATGCGGCGTTTTCGGCGTGTACTCGCAGGAAAACCGTACCGTGGCTCGTTCGGTGTACTACGGACTTTACGCCCTGCAACACAGGGGGCAGGAGTCCGCGGGTATAGCGGTAGCTTACGCCGATAAAATTATTTACTATAAAGGTATGGGGCTGGTAGCCGACGTATTTGCAAACGGCAATCTCGACCGTCTGCCCGAAGGCGATATCGCAATAGGTCACGTACGCTACTCAACCACGGGCGCAAGCCAGCTTTTAAACGCCCAACCCGTAGTTTTTACGGGCAAATGCGGCAAAATGGCGGTTGCGCACAACGGCAACGTCACCAATACCAAGCAACTCCGCGACGAGCTTATAGCCCGGAACGCGGTGTTTCAGACCACGATAGATTCCGAAGTAATAGCAATACTCATAAACAGCTTATCCGACGGCGATATCGTAACGGGTATAAAACGCGCCTGCGCCAAACTCAAAGGCTCGTACGCTCTCGCTATTATGACGTGCGATAAGCTCATCGCCGTGCGCGACCCCTACGGTATCCGCCCGCTGTGCATAGGTAAAACCGATGACGACGACGTAATCGTCGCAAGCGAAACGTGCGCGCTCGACGCGGTAGGCGCAAACTTCCTGCGCGATATCAAGGCGGGCGAAATCGTCGTAATAGACGGCAGCGGCATAAATTCGGTAATGATGGACGACCTTCCCGCAAAGCCGAGAACGTGCATCTTCGAATACGTCTACTTTTCGCGGCACGATTCGGTGCTGGACGGTTACAGCGTGTACGAGGCCAGAAAGGAAGCTGGCAAGCTTCTCGCCCGCAACTATCCCGTAAAGGCAGACGTCGTTTCGGGCGTACCCGATTCGGGCAACGTAGCCGCCCGCGGCTACTCTGAAGAGAGCGGAATACCCTTCGTCGAAGCGTTGGCTCGCAACAGATACGTGGGCAGAACGTTTATCCAGCCCGACCAGAACCAGCGCGAAAACAGTTTAAGCGTAAAAATGAACGCCCTGCGCGGCAACGTGCACGGCAAGCGCATCGTGCTTATCGACGATTCCATCGTCCGCGGCACCACTATGCGCAAAATAATCAAAATGTTGAGAAACGCGGGCGCAAAGGAAGTACATATCCGCATCTGCTCGCCCATAATAAAACATCCCTGCCACTTAGGCATCGATATTCAGACCTATTCCCAGCTCATAGGCGCGTATAAGGATGAAGACGGAATATGCGAAAGCTTGGGCGCGGACAGCGTCCGCTACTTAACCGTAGACCAGCTCTTAACCACTTGCGGCGGAAAAACCAATTTCTGTCTCGGCTGTTTCAACGGCGAATATCCCTATCCTATGGACGACTATCAGGCAGATAAACTCAAACTCGAATAAGAAAAAATCAAGGAGATTAAAACCTATATGAGCATATCGTATAAAGACAGCGGCGTCGACGTCGAAAGGGGCTATCAGGCAGTCAAACTTATGAAGGAACACGTAAAATCAACCTACACCGACGGGGTGTTGGGCGATTTGGGTTCGTTCGGCGGCTTTTTCCAGATGCCCAAGGGCATGAAAGAGCCCGTTCTCGTCGCGGGAACGGACGGCGTGGGTACTAAACTCAAATACGCCATTCTTGCGGACAAGCACGACACGATAGGCGTGGACGCGGTAGCAATGTGCGTCAACGATATAGTATGTCAGGGCGCGAAACCGCTCTTCTTTCTCGACTATTTCGCAACGGGCGCGCTCAGTCCCGAAAAGGTAGCAACGGTAGTTTCGGGCATAGCCGAAGGTTGCCGCCAATCGGGCGCGGCTCTCATCGGCGGCGAAACTGCGGAAATGCCCGGTTTCTATCCCGACGGCGACTACGACGTGGCGGGCTTTGCCGTTGGCGTCGTCGATAAAAAGAAGATTATCAACGGCTCCAAAATCAAGTCGGGCGACGTGCTTATAGGCTTAAAATCAAGCGGCGTCCACTCCAACGGCTACTCGCTCGTCAGAAAGCTTTGGGGCGAAGACGTCGTCGACCTGCAAAAGTATGACGCCGAACTCGGCGCAAAGCCCATCGACGTACTCTTAACCCCCACCAGAATTTACGTAAACAGCATTCTCGAACTCATAAAATCAGTCCCCGTCAAGGGCATCGCCCATATCACGGGCGGCGGCTTCATCGAGAATATCCCCCGCATCTTCCCCGAAGGCATCGGTTGCAGAATAGACACCAAGTCGTACGATGTGCCCGCCGTTTTCAAAATTATGCAAAAGCGCGCCCGCCTTTCCAAACAGGAAATTTACAACACCTTCAATATGGGTATAGGTATGGTAGTGTGCGTTGCCAGGCGCGACGCGGAAAAAGCAATCGCACAGCTTGAAAGCACGGGCGAAAGCTGCGTAATACTCGGCAAAACGTGCAAAGGCAGCGGGGTAATCTTAAAGTGAAACGCATTGCGGTATTCGCGTCGGGCGGCGGCACCGATTTCCAGTCCGTAATCGACGCCAACGAGCGCGAAAACTTCTGCGAAATCAAATATTTGATAGCGTCCAAGGACGGAATAGGCGCGATAGAAAGGGCGCGAAAGCACGGCATATCCACGGCTGTATTCAGCAAAACGGACTATCCCGACCTTGAAAAGCTCTACGCGGAGCTTACCTATCTTCTGAATATGAACCGCGTGGATTACATAGTGCTTGCGGGCTGGCTCAAAATCATACCCGAAAGCTTCATTTCGGCTTTTAAAGACAGGATAATCAATATCCACCCGTCGCTTATTCCAGCCTTCTGCGGCGCGGGATATTACGGGCTTAAGGTCCATAAAGCGGTAATAGACTACGGCGCGAAAATTTCGGGCTGTACCGTCCATTTCGTCAACGAAATTCCCGACGGCGGCGCAATAATCGCACAGACCGCAGTGACGGTGGAAGAGTGCGACACGGCGGAAAGCTTACAGCAGAAAATTCTCGAAAAGGAACACAAGCTTTTGCCCTGGTGCGTCAAAAAACTCTGTCAGGGCAAAATCGAAAAGACGGGCAGAAAGGTCGTTATAAAACAGTAAATAAAAAGGGAGTTCACAATGAAAATGAAAAAACGCGCGCTCGTATCAGTATCGGATAAAGCGGGTATAGTCGAATTTTGCAAAGGTCTGGTAAAAAACGGTTTTGAAATAATTTCAACGGGCGGCACGGCAAAGGCGTTAAAGGACGCAGGCTTGAAAGTTATCGGAATTTCCGAAATTACCGGTTTTCCCGAATGTCTTGACGGCAGGGTAAAGACCCTGCACCCCAACGTTCACGCAGGACTTCTGGCTATGCGCTCAAATCCCGAGCATATGTCCCAGCTCGAAAAGCTGAATATCAACACCATAGATATCGTCTGCGTCAATTTATATCCCTTCAAAGCTACGCTCGCAAAGGGTGCAGACTTCGCCGAATGCGTTGAAAACATCGATATCGGCGGACCTACCATGATTCGCGCGGCGGCTAAAAACTATCAGGACGTAGCCGTAATCGTCGACCCCGAAGACTATAACAAGGTGCTCGAAGAGCTGGGCAACGGCGGCGTAACTCTCGAAACCAAGAAATATCTCCAGTATAAAGTTTTCGCGCACACGGCAGTGTACGACAGCCTTATATCCAACTATCTCGCCGCACAGCTCGGCATAACCTTCCCCAAGCAGGTAACCTTCGCATACGAAAAGGCGCAGGATATGCGCTACGGCGAAAACCCCCAACAGAACGCCGTTTTCTATAACGAGCAGTTTATCCGTAAAGGCTCGCTTTCGTCGGCAAAACAGCTCTGGGGCAAGGAGCTTTCGTATAACAATATAAACGACGCCAACGGCGCACTCGAGCTTTTAAAGGAATTCGGAACAACTCCCGCGGTAGTCGCCTGCAAGCACGCAAACCCCTGCGGCGTAGGCACGGGAGATACGGTATATCAGGCATATATGCGGGCGTACGAGAGCGACCCCGTCTCCGTGTTCGGCGGAATACTCGCAATAAACGGCACGGTAGATAAGGACGTCGCAACCGAAATAAACAAAATTTTTATCGAAATCGTAATGGCTCCCGCGTATACCAAGGAAGCTCTCGAAATTCTCGAACAGAAGAAAAATATCAGACTTTTACAGATTGAAGATATTTACGCAAAGCGCGAAAACACGGCTTTCGATATGAAAAAGGTGTACGGCGGACTTCTCGTCCAGCAGTACGACGAAAGCTTAATCCGCGGCGAAGATTTATCGCTGTTTACCAAAAAGGCGGAAGTCGAAACTTCAACCACGCCCAACGGCAAAACCAAGACGACCTACGGCGTGGGCGTAGTAACCGACCGCGCTCCCACTCCCGAAGAAGTGGACGCAATGCTCTTTAACTGGAAAGTGGTAAAGCACACCAAATCGAATGCAATCGTAATCGGCAAACAGGGCAGAACGACGGGCATAGGCATGGGGCAGACCAACCGCATCTGGGCGGCACAGCAGGCAATCGCACACGCGGGCAAAGAAGCCAAGGGCTCGGTAATGGCGTCCGACGCGTTCTTCCCCTTCCCCGACTGCGTGGAAGAGTGCGTAAAGGCTGGCATAACCGCAATAATCCAACCGGGCGGCTCCATTCAGGACAAGGCGTCGGTAGAAGCGTGCAACGCCGCGGGAATAGCAATGGTATTCGTCGGCGACCGCCACTTCAAACATTAATCACACTTTATTCGTTACAAAAGGTTTTCAAAAATGAACGTACTCGTCATAGGCAACGGCGGACGCGAACATGCAATATTGCTCGCGCTCAAAAAAAGTAAAAGGGTAAATAAACTTTACTGTATGAAAGGCAACGCAGGCACGGCGCAGATAGCCGAGTCCGTCGCCGTAGACTATATGAACGCCGACGCGGTAAAAAAATACGCGCTCGACCACCCCGAAATAGACTATTTCGTCGTCGCTCCGGACGACCCATTGGCGGCGGGTTTGGTAGACGAACTCGAAAGCATAGGCAAACGTTGTTTCGGTCCGCGCAAAAACGCGGCAATAATCGAATCGAGCAAGGCGTTCTCCAAAAGCCTTATGCAAAAGTACGGCATACCCACCGCCGAATCGGCAACCTTCGACAGCTACGATAAGGCTCTCGAGTATATCCGCGCAAAGGGTGCGCCCATCGTCTTAAAGGCGGACGGGCTTGCGCTCGGCAAAGGCGTTCTCGTCTGCGAAGATTTAAAGCAGGCGGAAGAAGGTCTCAAAGAAATTATGCTCGATAAAACTTTCGGCAAGGCGGGCAGCGTAATCGTCGTCGAAGAGTATATGCGCGGGCTCAAATATACCCCCGGCGAAGAAGTTTCCGTTCTTGCGTTTACAGACGGAAAGACGATAGTTCCTATGATAACTTCGTGCGACCATAAACGCGCTTACGACGGCGACAAGGGTCTCAATACGGGCGGTATGGGTACGTTTTCGCCCTGTCCCTTCTGGACGGAAGAGCTGGAAAAACAAGTTCTCAACGATATAATGATACCCACTATGAACGCAATGAACGCCGAAGGCAGAACGTTCAAAGGCTGTCTCTATTTCGGGCTTATGCGCACCGATAAGGGTATGAAAGTCGTCGAATACAATTCCCGCTTCGGCGACCCCGAAACGCAGGTCGTGCTTCCCATGTTGAAAACCGACCTTCTCGATATTTTCGAAGCGGTAACCGACGGTCGCCTTTCCGATATAAAAATCGAATGGGAGCAGGGCGCGTGCGTGTGCGTAGTACTTGCAAGCGGCGGCTATCCGCTGTCTTACGCAAAGGGTAAGGAAATTACGATTGGCGATATAGGCGATTGCACGGTAGTCCACGCAGGTACCGCGTTAAAGGACGGCAAGCTCGTAACCAACGGCGGCAGAGTACTCGGCGTGGTCGCAAAGGGCAAAACGGTGGAAACCGCCCGCAAAAAGGCGTATGCCGCCGCACAAAATATCAGCTTCGAAGGAATGTATTACCGTAAGGACGTAGGTATTAAATACCGCAAGGGTTAAAATATGATTTACAGAATTTTCGTTGAAAAAAAGGATAATTTACAGGCAAAAAAGGTTGCCGAAGACTTGCGCAATCTCTTGAAAATAGGCGTTAAAGACGTACGCAAATTAATCCGCTACGACGTGGAAGGCCTAACTTCGGAAGAGTTTGCGTCCGCAGTTCCCTGCGTATTTTCCGAACCGCCCGTCGACACCGTCTATAACGAAAGCGTTGAGTTCGGCAAGGAGTATAAAGTTTTCGCCGTAGCGTACCTTACGGGTCAGTACGACCAGCGCGCGGACAGCGCGGCGCAGTGCGTACAGCTCTTAACGCAAAAGGAACGCCCGCTCATCAAGTGCGCAACCGTTTACGCAATTTCGGGCGTGGACGAAAAGCAGCTCGAAAAGATTAAAAAACATCTCATAAACCCCGTCGAAAGCGAAGAAGTAGGGCTTGAAAAGCCGCTTTCTCTCGCCCACGTCGCGGTCGCCGCGGAAGACGTAAAGGAAGTGGCGGGCTTTATAGATTATTCGGATAGCGAAATTGCGGCATACCACGCAAAAATCGGGCTTGCAATGTCCGTAGAAGACTTGGCTTTCGTCCGCGACTATTTCAGAAAGGAAAAGCGCAACCCCACGGAAACGGAAATAAAGGTTATCGACACGTATTGGTCGGACCATTGCCGCCACACGACCTTCGCAACCGAGCTTAAAAATATAGAAATAAACGGCAACAATCCCCACGTTCAAAAGGCGTTAAATCTCTATAACGGACTGTTTTCCGAGCTGTACGCGGGCAGAACGGACAAATATCCCTGCTTAATGGATATTGCCACGATAGGCGCGAAAAAGCTCAAAAAGGACGGCAAGTTAGACAATCTCGACGAGTCGGACGAAATAAACGCCTGCTCGATTAAAATCGACGCCGTTCTCGACGGCAAGCCGCAGAAATATACGGTAATGTTCAAGAACGAAACGCACAACCACCCCACCGAAATCGAGCCGTTCGGCGGCGCGGCAACCTGTCTCGGCGGAGCAATCCGCGACCCCCTTTCGGGCAGAACTTACGTCCTGCAATCTATGCGCGTGACGGGCGCGGCAGACCCCACCGAGCCTATCGAAAACACAATAAAGGGCAAGCTCCCCCAGCGCGTAATAACCAAAACGGCGGCGGCGGGCTTCTCGTCATACGGCAACCAGATAGGGCTTGCCACGGGTCAGGTAGACGAAGTTTACCACGCGGGCTACAAGGCAAAGCGTCTTGAAACGGGCTTCGTAGTCGGCGGCGCGCCGTCCGATATGATTTACCGCGAAAAACCCGCCAAGGGCGACGTAATTGTACTTTTGGGCGGTGAAACGGGACGCGACGGTTGCGGCGGTGCAACGGGCTCGTCCAAGGCACACGATAAAAAATCGGTGCAGACCTGCGGCGCGGAGGTACAGAAGGGCAACGCGCTCACCGAAAGAAAGCTCCAAAGATTATTCTTAAACAAAAACGCAACCACTTTAATTAAAAAGTGTAACGACTTCGGCGCGGGCGGCGTGTCCGTAGCCATAGGCGAACTTGCCGACGGGCTTATTATAGAGCTTGACAAGGTTCCCAAAAAGTACGAAGGACTTTCGGGAACGGAGCTTGCCATTTCGGAATCGCAGGAGAGAATGGCGGTAGTAATCGCAAAGGAAAACGCCGAAAAATTCGCCGCGCTCGCCGCTAAGGAAAATCTCACCGCAACGGTAGTCGCAACCGTAACGGACGACAGAAGAATGAAAATGTACCACCGCGGCAAGGCTATAGTGGACATTTCCCGCGACTTTCTTGATACCAACGGCGTAAAACAAGTCGCCGACGCGCAGATAAACGAAAAGGTAACCGACTTTTTCGCAAGCCCAGCAAAGTCGAACTTTGCAAAGGAATTACCCGCCGCGCTGTCACAGCTCAACGCATGCTCCAAAAAGGGACTTGCCGAAACCTTCGATAGCTCCATCGGCGCAAAATCGGTATACACCCCGTTCGGCGGCAAATACCAGCTCACCCCCGTAACCGCAATGGCGGCAAAACTAACGGGCGGCGAAACGGACGACTGTACGGTCTCCGCTTACGGCTACAACCCCGAACTCACTTCGTCGTCGCCGTTCACTGGCGCGATATATTCAATCGTAACTTCCGTCTCCAAGGTAGTGGCGGCGGGCGCAAAGCAGGAAGATATCCGTCTTACCCTGCAGGAATTTTTCATGCGCCTGCGCGACGATAAAAAGCGTTGGGGTGTACCCCTTTCCGCGCTGTTGGGCGCGCTGTACGCGCAGATAAATCTCGGTCTCGGCGCAATAGGCGGCAAGGACAGTATGAGCGGCACCTTCGAAGATATCGACGTTCCGCCCACGCTCATTTCGTTCGCTCTCGCTCCCGCCAAGGCAAGCAAGCTCATAACCAACGTTTTAACTGAAAAAAACCGGAAGCTGTACTTAATTCCCGTTCCCAAGGACGGCAACTATATCCCCGACTTCGACGCGCTCAAAAAGGTATATACAGCCGTTAATTCGGGCATATGCGGGGGGCAAATCAAATTTGCAACCGTCTGCGAAAAGGGCGGCGCGGCGGTAGCCGTAGCAAAATCATGCTTCGGTAACGGTTTAGGCTTCGACTTCGGATGCAGCTATTCCGACGCGTTTAAAGAGCGTTACGGCGACATAATCGTAAGCGTAACCGACGAAAGCGTTTTGAAGGGTCTCGACTTTATTTATCTCGGCAAAACCGCGGAAAAAGATTTCACTCTCGGCGGCGAAAAGGTAGCAAGCGAAACGGCTCTCTCGGCGTATACGGGCAAGCTCGAAAGCGTGTTCCCCACGACCGCGCCCGCAAGCGGAGATATTCCCGACTGCGACTTTAAAAAGAGCGGCAAGTACACGGGCATATCGGTAAAATCTGCTAAACCCCGCGTATTCATTCCCGCCTTCCCCGGCACCAACTGCGAGCTCGACACCGCCCGCGCGTTCGAACGGGCGGGAGCGGAAACGGAAATTCTCGTAATCAAAAACCGCAGCGCGGCAGACATAGAAGAGAGCGTTCAGGCAATAATAAAGGCAATAGGCAGGGCAAATATAATCGCCTTCCCCGGCGGCTTCTCGGGCGGCGACGAACCCGACGGCTCGGGCAAATTCATTGCAACCACCTTCAAAAACCCCGCCGTATCCGAGAAGATTATGGAGCTTTTAAACGTCCGCGACGGTCTTGCTCTCGGCATATGTAACGGATTTCAGGCGTTAATCAAACTCGGTCTCGTGCCTTACGGAAAGGTAAGCCCGCTCACCGAAAACTCGCCCACGCTCACCTATAACAACATTTCCCGCCACGTGTCGACTATGGTCGATATAAGGGTAGCGTCCACGCTCAGCCCTTGGCTCTCGGGTTGTAAGGTCGGGGAAGTGTATTCCGTACCCGTCTCCCACGGCGAAGGCAAAATAGTAGCCCCCGCGTCCGAGCTTGAATTAATGCGCAAAAACGGACAGATTGCAACGCAGTATTGCGACCTTTCGGGCAAACCCACCATGGTCAGCCCCTTCAATCCCAACGGCAGTGCCTGGGCAATCGAAGGCATAACTTCTCCCGACGGCAGAGTGTTCGGCAAAATGGGACACAGCGAAAGAACGGGCGAAAATCTCTACAAAAACTTCAACGGCAACTTCGATATGAAAATTTTCGAAAGCGGCGTTAAATACTTCGGATAATCTCTTAATTGCACGGAGAAAACTTTGTATGAAATGTTTATTTTGCGGCTGTGAAGACAGCAAGGTAATAGACAGCCGTTCGGCAGACGAAGGCAGAACAATAAGACGGCGCAGGGAATGCACCGAGTGCGGCAAACGCTACACAACCTACGAAACCATCGAAGACACGCCCGTTCTGGTCGTAAAAACCAGCGGTCTGCGTCAGGCTTTCGATTCCCGAAAAATCAAAAACGGCATCATAAAATCCTGCGAAAAACGCCCCGTCTCCTTAAACGCTATTGACGAAATGGTTTCCGCCGTCACCAAAAAGGTATACAACTCTCTGGAACAGGAAATCTCGTCCAAGCAGATAGGCGAAATGGTAATGGAAGAGCTTAAAAAACACGACGAAGTCGCCTACGTGCGCTACGCCAGCGTTTACCGTTCCTTCAAGGACGTGGAAAGCTTTATGCAGGAGCTTCAGACCTTAATCGACAATAAAAAACTGTAATGACTAAAACCACCAAAAAAGTTTTAATAGGCGGCGTCCCCGTCGGCGGCGGCGAAAGCGTAAAAATCCAGTCGATGTGCACCACCAAAACGAGCGATATCCCCGCAACGGTCGCGCAGATTAAAAATCTCGAAAACGCCGGTTGCGAAATTATCCGCGTATCCGTTTTGGATAAAGACGACGCCGCCGCAATAAAACTCATAAAAACCCAAATAAAAATTCCGCTCGTCGCCGATATTCATTTTTCGGCGGAGCTTGCCTGCCTTGCCGTGGAAAACGGCGCGGACAAAATCCGCATAAACCCCGGCAACATCGGCGGCGAAAGCAATATAAAAAGGGTAGCGGACTGCCTTAAAAGCAATAAAATTCCCGTCCGCGTCGGCGCGAACACGGGCAGTATAGAAAAAGAATTTCTCTTAAAATACGGCAAAACCCCGCGCGCTCTCGTGGAAAGCGCGCTCGCAGGCGCGTCGGTTCTTGAAAAGTACGGCGTAAACGATATAGTAATTTCCGTAAAGGCGTCGGACGCAAAGCTCACAGTAGACGCATACCGCCTGCTCTCGAAGTCCACCGCTTACCCCCTGCATATAGGCGTAACCGAAGCGGGCACCGAAAAAATGGCGGTAATCAAATCTTCCGCCGCGCTCGGCGCATTGCTACTCGACGGCATAGGCGACACGATGCGCGTCTCCGTCACCGACGACCCCGTCAAGGAAATAGACGCGGCAAAATCTCTTCTCCGCGCCGTCGGCTTAGATAAAAATTTCGTAAACGTAATAGCCTGTCCCACCTGCGGCAGATGCCGTTGGAACTCTATGGAGCTTGCAAACGCCGTTACGGAATACACCAAAAACGTTAAAAAACAACTTAAAATAGCCGTTATGGGTTGCGTCGTCAACGGCCCGGGCGAAGCTAAGGATTGCGACCTGGGAATAGCGGGCGCGGAAGATTACTGCGTCATATTCAGGGGCGGCGAAATAATAAAAAGAATACCGTCCGCCGCCGCGCAGTCCGAATTTTTCAAGGAGATAGACAAGCTGATTGATGATTGACGAAGTTTTATCGGAAATACGCTCGTGTAGCGACAATCTGAAAAGAGCAATTATTCGCCCGCTTACTTTAAGCAGGGCGAATAAACTCGTTACGGTAAATTTGGTAACCGATTGCGCCTTTAACGAACCCGACCGCGCCGCGGCTCTGAAAGTATTGAAAAAATTCGTTCCCGCGTACTTTTCCGTCGATTTGAAAATAACCAAGCTCACGCCCGATTGCGAAATGGTGCGCAAGAAGATTTATCAGGGCATAACCGAAATTTCAAAAGCAGTCGCGGCAGTTATGACCGACGACGAGATAACCGTCACAAAAGACGGAAACGGGTTTTGCTACACCGTCGCGGTGGCAAAAGCTCTCGCTCCGGCAAACCTTTGCGAAAAGATAGACGCATACTTGAAAAATTCGTTCTGCGGCGAATTTTACGGCGAAATCGTAAGCTCAAAAAAGAATATACAGGATTTGGAAGTGGAAGAAACTCCCGACGAGATAGAGTACGAGCTTCCCGTCCGCACTTTTAAAATAGAAGACTTCGAAATTCTCGAAGGGGATAAAATCAGAACGCTGGCAACGTATATTGCCGACCTCAATTCGGTAAGGGACGAAGTAGTTCTCTGCGGCGAAATCGAAGATATCATCGAGCGGTCATACACCAACAAAAACGGCGTGGAAAAGACCTATTTCAACTTCATCTTAAACGACAAAACGGCAACTGCGAATATAACTTATTTCCCCCGCCTTAAAACGATAGAAAAAATCAAGGCGTTAAAGGCGGGCGACGGTATAGTCTGTACGGGACTTAACGAAGAGTTCCACGGCAGTATGCGCTATACCGCAAAGTTAATCGATTTGGGCAAAATCCCCGCGGGCTTCGTTCCCGAAAAGCGCAAGTCCAAACCCGTTCCGCGGTACTACCGCACGGTAAAGCCTCAGCCCTTCGAAGATACGGAGCAGACCGATTTATTCACGCAGAAAACCGTGCCCGGGTGCATGCTCGGCAAAAGCTTCGTCGTATTCGATTTGGAAACCACGGGTTTAAATTCTTCGGCGGTTTCGGGCAATATGGATAAGATAATCGAAATAGGCGCGTTCAAGGTGGAAAACGGTGAAATAACCCAAAGCTTCACCACCTTCGTAAACCCGCACCGCCGCCTGTCCGAAGAAATTATCGCCTTAACGGGCATAACCGAAGATATGGTAAAGGACGCCCCCGCCTGCGAAGACGTAATGCCGGACTTTTTCAAATTCTGTGACGGAAGTATTCTCGTCGGACATAACGCCGCCGCGTTCGACTTTAAGTTCGTCGATTATTACTGCTCGTCGGTCGGCTACATACTTGAACGCAAAGTAATAGATACATATCCGCTCTCGCAGGAGCTATTATATCTCTCCAACTACAAGCTCAACACGGTCGCGGAAAAATTCGGCATAACCTTCAACCATCACAGGGCAATTGACGACGCGTTGGCAACGGCAAAAATATTTATCGAACTCATAAGAATGAAAAAATCTCTGCCCCGCGTGTAAATTCTGGCGCGGCAACCCTTTTTTCGGCTAAAAACGGGGTAAACCGCTTAAAACGCTTGCAATTTAAAACTTTATATGGTAAAATAAACTCAACCTTAATATAAAAGTTAAGATTGAGTGCCTTGCGAGGCACTCAATACTCATTTAAAGGGAAAAATATGCAAATAAAACCGTTAAACGAACTAAAAGATTTTCTCGGTAAAATCGCCGCCCCCATGAATATCGAAATAGTCGATATCGAGTGGAACGACAAGCAGACGGCGTTGACCGTATTTATCGAAACGGAAAACGGAGTCGATTTGGACACCTGCGAAAAATTCCATAACGCCGTTATGGAACCAATCGACGAGTTCGACCCCACTTACGACGCGCCATACACGCTCAACGTTTCCAGTCCGGGGCTTGACCGTCCGTTCAGAACCGAACGGGATTTCGAAAGAAATCTTTTAAAGGAAGTGGAAATAAAGCTTTACGCCCCTTTAAAGGGCAAAAAATTCCTTGAAGGCGTGCTTACCGCCTTCGACGAAAACTCCGTAACGGTAAAACTGCCGCAGGAAGAAGTAAAGATAAGCCGCGGCAAAATAGCTAAAATAAATAAAGCAATAAAATTTGACTGATTAAAAGTCGGGAGAAATAATAATGACTAATAAAGAATTTTTCAAAGCACTCGGCGATTTGGAAAGGGAAAAGGGAATCCCGCAGGAAGTATTCATCGAATCGCTCCAGAACGCTCTCGTCGCGGCATGCAAAAAGCAGTACGCGGGCGCGGCGGGTACTGTGGAAGTAAAGCTCAACCCCGAAAAGGAGAGCATAGATATCTACACCGTAAAAACCGTCGTCGAAGAAGTCGTCGACGACGAGAACGAAATCTCTCTCGAAGCCGCCCGCACTTTAAGAAAGAGCTATAAGCCCGGCGACTCAGTGCGCGAAAAACTCGTTCCCAAAGACTTCAGCCGTATCGCGGCGCAAACTGCAAAACAGGTAATTTTGCAAAAGCTCCACGAAACGGAACGCGACAAAGCTATGACCGAATTTGCCGATAAGGAAGGCGAACTCATCGTCGGCGTAGTCAGGAAAATAGACGCCAAAAACGTTTACGTGGAAATAGGTAAGGGTCAGGTTGAAGGTCTCATGATGCCTTCCGACCAGGTCTCCGGCGAAACCTACGAAGTAAACGACAAAATAAAAGTTTTCGTAAAGCGCGTAAAGAGCGGCTTCCGCGGCGCGCAGGTGCTCGTTTCCCGTTCCGCGCCCGGTCTTGTCAAAAAGCTCTTCGAAGAAGAAGTGCCCGAAATCAAGCAGGGAACTGTAACCATCAAGGAAATCAGCCGTGAAGCGGGCGCAAGAACGAAAATCGCAATCTATTCCGAAGACGAGCGCGTAGACGCAATCGGCGCGTGCGTCGGCAATAAGGGCGCGCGCGTAAACGCCGTCGTCGAAGAGTTAAAGGGCGAAAAAATCGACATCATTCCTTGGAGCGAAAATCCCCTTGAATTTATCGCAAAGGCGCTTTCTCCCGCAAAGGTAGTTTCGGTAACCCAGCTGGACGGCGAAAAAACGGCAATGGCAGTCGTTCCCGACGACAAGCTCTCGCTTGCAATCGGCAAGGACGGACAGAACGCAAGGCTTGCGGTAAGGCTCACGGGCTGGAAGATAGACGTAAAAAGTCAGTCCGCGGCTGAAAAGCTCGGCTTGAATTTCACCGAAGAATCGGAAGGAACAGAAGAAACGGAAGAGTAATTTAAAGTATGGCTGATAAAAAAATTCCGCTCAGAATGTGCATCTCGTGCCGCGAATTAAAGGAAAAACGCGGTATGCTCCGCATAGTAAAGGACGGCGAAGGTAAAATTTTCATCGATTTTTCTTCAAAAGCGTCGGGCAGGGGCGCGTATATATGCAACGACCCCGAGTGCGTAAAAAGGTTAAAGCAGAAAAAGCTTTTAAACAAAACCTTTTCGTGCGCCGTGGAAGACGGGATTTATTCGGCGATAGAAAGGGAGTACTTTGGTAAAGAGTAAAATTGATTCATACGTGGGTTTTTGTCTGCGTTCGCGTAAAATCGCACTCGGCTCGGGCGCGATAGACGCGTTGAAGGGCGGCGTATTTCTGTTGATAGCAGACGCAACCGCCGCAAAAAATTCGCAAAAACTCGCCGTTAAATTCAAAAACAGGTTTTCTTGCCCGCTCGTTTTGTGCAAATCGGGCTTTGAAACCTTGGTAAACAAGGGCGGTTGCAAAATCGCGGCTATTAAAGATTTGGAACTATCAAAGGCTATCCTTGCAAATCTTGACGAAACTTTTGAATTATATTCCGGAGGCAACGTGTAATATGGCAAAATACGAGAATATTGAAAATATAGGAAAATTAAAAGAAGGGCTTTTATCTCAGCTTTCAAAGCGTATCTCGGGCGCGGAAAAGTCGGCTTCCGAAATACTTAAAAAGCTCAACGATATGGAGTCCTTGGCGCGTCAGAAAAAGGCGGAAGAAGAACTCGCCAAAAAAGCGGCGGCAGAGCTTGAGCAGAAAGCGGCGGAACAGCCCGCCGTCGAAGAACAGCCCGTAAAGAGCGAGCCCGCTCCCGCTCCCGCGCCTGCGCCCGTTGTTGCGGAAGAAAAACCCGTTAAAGCGGAAGAAGTAGTCGAAGCTCCCGCCCCCGCCGTCGAAGAACAGCCCGTAAAGAGCGAGCCCGCTCCCGCCCCTGCGCCCGTTGTTGCGGAAGAAAAACCCGCAAAGCAGGAAGAAAAGAAGACTCCTTCATTCATAGTAAGGCGCATAGACCCCAGTCAGATTAGCGGTATGCGCCCGCAACGCTCCGAAAACAAAACGTTTATAAACCGCGACACCCGCCCGCAGAAGCCCCATAACGGTCAACAGCGTCCCGCGGGTGGACAGTCCCGTCCTGCGGCAGGCGGCGTTGCCCGCTTTGCTCCCGCACCCGCTCCCGTAGCGGCGGCTAAGGGCAAAAACTTCGGACCGGATAAGAAAAAACAGAGCTTTGAAAAGACTTATATCGAAAAGGATAAGCGCACCATAAACAAGCGCGCGCTCGTAAAACAGCAGGGCGCAAGCATATCCGACTTCGACGAAAATAAGAGCGGTTACAGAAAATTAAGGGTCAAAAAGGATAAGCAGAAATCCGTTCAGACGGTTAAAATCGAACGCGCGGTAGTAACTACCGACGATATCCCCATCAAGTCGCTTTCCGAAAAAATCGGCGTAACCGCAACGGTCATAGTAAACCGGCTCTTCAAGGAAGGTGTTATGACCAACGTAAACGGCTCAATCGACTACGATACCGCCGCGCTCCTTGCGGCAGACTTCGGCGTAGAGCTCGAATACAAGCCCGAAAAGACGGCGGAAGAAGTTCTCTTCGAACAGCAGGCGGACACGGTTGAAGAAATCGAAAAGTTAGTACCCCGCGCACCAGTCGTAACGGTTATGGGTCACGTAGACCACGGCAAAACTTCGCTTTTGGACTATATCCGCAAATCGAAGGTCACCGCAGGCGAAGCGGGCGGAATAACCCAGCACATCGGCGCATATACCGTTAAGGTAGGAGATAAGGGCATAACCTTTATCGATACCCCCGGTCACGAAGCGTTCACCGCAATGCGCGCGCGCGGCGCACAGGTAACCGATATAGTTATTCTGGTCGTCGCCGCAGACGACGGCATAATGCCGCAGACGGTTGAAGCTATCAGCCACGCAAAGGCGGCGGGCGTAGAAATTATCGTCGCCGTAAACAAGATAGACAAGGTAGGCGCAAACGTCGACAAAATCAAGCAGGATTTAATGCGTTACGAAATTTTCCCCGAAGATTACGGCGGCAAAACGGTAGTATGCCCCATTTCCTGTAAAACGGGCGAAGGTATCGACAACCTTCTCGACAGCCTTATTCTCATTGCCGAAATGAAAGACTTGCTCGCCAATCCCGAAAAGGAAGCGCGCGGCATAATCATAGAAGCCCGTCTCGATAAGGGCAAGGGTCCAGTAGCAACCGTACTCGTGCAGAACGGTACCTTGCACACGGGCGACAACATAATTTCGGGTCTTACGATGGGTAAGGTCCGCGCCATGATAGACGATACGGGCAAAACCGTAAAGCAAGCAGGACCTTCCATGGCGGTAAACGTACTCGGTTTCGAAGAAGTTCCCAACTCGGGCGACACCATAAACGCCGTTTCTCAGGCGCTTATGAAACAGGTATTGTCCGAAAGAAAGGACAAAATCAGTATCGAAAAGACCAAGTCGCTTAAAAATCTCGACTTCAACGAAGCGTTCGGCGAGCTTCCCGACAGCGAGCTTAAATATCTCAATCTCATCATAAAGGGCGACGTGCAGGGCTCGGTCGAAGCAGTAAAACAGTCGGTATTGAAGCTTTCCAACGAAGAAGTTCAGATTAAAGTCATTCACAGCGCGGCGGGCGCGGTAACCGAAACGGACGTAATGCTCGCAGAAAGCGCGAACGCAATGATACTCTGCTTTAACGTGCGCCCCGACGCAAAGGCGAAAACCCTTGCCGAGCGCAGTAAGGTAGACGTAAGAACCTACCGCATAATTTACGAGCTTCTCGACGATATCGAGCGCGCTCTCAAAGGTATGCGCACGCCCAAATATCAGGACGTTCTTCTCGGCAAGTGCGAAGTCCGCCAGACGTTCAAAATCACGGGCGCGGGCAATATCGCGGGCTGTTACGTACTCGACGGCAAAATCGTACGCGGCGGCAAGCTCCGTATATACCGCGAAGATATTCTCATCGTCGAAGGCGGCGTAAGACAGCTCAAACGCTTTAAGGACGACGTAAAGGAAGTAGCTGCGGGCTTCGAATGCGGTTGCGCGATTGAAGGTTTTAACGATATAAAAATCGGCGATATTATAGAGTGCTATCAGGTAGAAGAAATCAAGCAGGATTAAAATGAAAGGAATGAGAACGGAACGCCTTGCTGGCGAATTTCAAAAGGAAATATATTCGGCGATAACGGGCAGACTTCGTTTCGAGTTCCCGCAGTTATCCCCTATAATCAGCGTAACGGCGGTAGACGTCGCGCCCGATTTAAAGAGCGCGAAGGTGTATATCAGCATATTCGACACCGACGAACAGCGCAAAAACGAGTCTTACTCGATAATCAGCCAAAACGCGGGTCTTATCCGCCACGAGCTTTCAAAGGTAATGCAAATAAGAACTGTACCCGAACTGCGCTTTAAAAAGGACGGCAGTATGGAGTACGGCGAAAAAATCGATAAAATTCTGTCCGATTTGGAAAAAGATGAAAAATAACTCCGTAGAAGAAATTACCGAAAAATTAAAAAATTGCAGGGTTGCGGCAATATTCTGCCACGTCCGCCCCGACGGCGACACGCTCGGCAGCGGTCTCGCGCTCTGCGCCGCGCTCAGAAAGGCGGGTAAATCCGCGCACGTTTTCTGCGAAGACCCCGTGCCCGAAAAGTTTCACTTTCTTCCCGCGGCAAAAACGGTAAAATCCCAACTTTCGGACGATAATTTCGATATTTTAATCACCGTAGACTGCGCCGATATCCAGCGTCTCGGCTCGTTCTCGAAGTATTTTTCAAAGTTCAGGGGCGTCACCGTAAATATCGACCATCACGTGTCAAACGAAGGATATGCAGGGGTCAATCTGGTAAAAGTCTGCCCCGCCACCTGCCAGATAATGACGGGTATTCTCAAAAACTCGGGCTTTCCCGTCGATAAGGAAGTATCCGACCTTTTAATGCTCGGTCTCATCACCGACAGCGGCAACTTCACCCACCTTGACGTAACCGCGGAAACGTACGAAACCGCGGCATATCTAAGGGGCAACGGCGCGGATATGCACTCAATCAACTACGAAATGTACGGCCGCCAGAGCAAGCCGCGCGCCCTTTTATACGGAATAGCGGCAAGCGGACTTAAATTCGCGCTCGACGACAAATTCGCATATATAACGGTAACCCGCGCCGATATGGAAAAAGCGGGCGCTGACGGCGCGTCTACCGAAGGCTTCGTAGACCTGCCGCTGTCGGTAGACGGCGTGGAAGTAGCCGCGTCTGTTCTCGAATTTAAAGACAACCAGTACAAAGTTTCGTTAAGGAGTAAGGGCAGGGTAAACGTAAGCTCTCTCGCCGCGGGCTTCGGCGGCGGCGGTCACGTACTCGCAAGCGGCTGTATGATTTTCGGCAGCCTTGAAGAAGTACTCGACAAGCTCACATACGCCGTGTATCAGAACTTATGACGGGCTTCATTTGCGTAAACAAATCAAAGGGCGTAAGCTCCGCAAAGGAAGTTGCGGCAATCAAACGGCTCACAGGCACGCCCTGCGGACATATGGGTACGCTCGACCCCATGGCGGACGGCGTTCTTCCCGTTGCCATCGGCAACGCCGCGCGCCTGTTCGACTATATGCTCGATAAGCGCAAAAAATACTCCGCAAAATTCCGTTTCGGCGTCGATAGCGACACGCTCGACACCACGGGCTTAGTAACCGAAAATATGGGATTAGTCCCCGAATATGCCCAAGTTAACGCGGTTTTGCACAAGTTCATAGGCGAAATTTCACAGGTTCCGCCAAGGTACAGCGCAAAGAACGTGGCGGGCGTGCGCGGCTACCGTCTTGCCCGCGCGGGCGTGGATTTCGAACTCCCGCCCAAAACGGTAAAAATTTATTCTTTAAAAGTAACCGAACGGCTCGGCGACGAATATTCCTTTGAAATAGAGTGCGGCGGCGGCACGTATATCCGCTCGCTTGCCCGCGATATCGCAAAAGAACTCGGCACGCACGCCGTAATGAGCGCGCTCACCCGAACGCAGAGCGGTCCGTTCACTATTGACAACTCGGTAAAAACCGAAACGCTTACTACGGAAAATATAAACGAATTTATAATTCCAACGGACAGCGTTTTGCCGTTAGACAGCATATATGCGCAGGGCAAAACGGCTTTCAAACTCTTCAACGGTCTTTCCGTTCCGTGCGACAAGGCGGACGGCGTTTATAAAATTTATAAAGACGGCGACTTCTACGGCTTAGCCGAAGTCAATAAATCTCTTTTAAAGGTAAGGACGAAGTTATGTTAGAAATCATCAATTACGGAGAAGGCGAATACGATTTTCCCTGTCTGCTCGTTCTGGGCTGCTTCGACGGACTGCATATCGGTCATGCCGAGCTTCTCAAAAAAGCCAAATTGCAGGCGAAAATAAACGGTCTCGATTTGGGCGTAATGCTCTTTGCCGACGGCAAGGGCGGAAAACAGCTCTTTTCGTTCGATGAAAGGGTTGCGCTTTTGGAACAGTACAACGTTAAATTCGTGCTTAAAGTCAACTTCGACGACGAGTTTAAAAAGATTAAACCGCTCGACTTTCTCGCTTGCCTTGAAGAAAAGCTCAACTTAAAAGCGTATATGAGCGGTAAAGACTTCCGCTTCGGCAACGGCAAAAAGGGCAAGGCGTCCACGCTCAAGTCCTACGCCGACGACGAAGAAAATTCCGTCTGGTATATGTCCGTTAAAGACGTAACCTACGGCGACGAAAAAGTCAGCACCACCCGAATAAAAGAGCTGCTGGAAAAGGGCGAAGTAAAGCTTGCCGCAGACCTTCTCGGCAGGAACTATTCTGTCAGCGGCACGGTAATCCACGGCGCGGACAGGGGCGGTAAGATAATCGGCTATCCCACGCTCAACGTACGCTATGGCGAAGACAAATATCCCGTAAAGCACGGCGTATATAAAGTAAAATGCGCAGTGGGCGGCGTCGAATATTTCGGCATCGCAAATTACGGCGCAAGACCCACCTTCGACGAGAACGACCCCGTTCTGGAGGTATATCTCGACAATTTCAGCGGCGAGCATTACGACGAAACGGTTACGGTAGAGTTTTTGGACTATATCAGGGATATACAAAAATTTGAAAACGCGGAAGCGCTTGCCGCACAGCTCTCAAAGGATATTCTGTGCGTAACGGACGGAGCGTCCGCAGAGCTTGCGGTAGCAAACGCCGACGAGCAAACGCCCGCTCAACTTTCCGGACAGTCCGTGGACGACGACTTTGAAACCGAGCTTTCCGAAACGGTCGAAGAAGTATCCGAAACTCAGACCGAGCTTGCAGAAGAACCCGTTGCAAACGAAACGGAACAACCCGCCGAAACGGAAACGGAAACCGGACAGCCTACCACTATCGAAACGGAAGAACAGGTTGAAACGGTAACAGAAGAAACCGAAACGGAAGATAATTCCGATATCCCCACCGTGCAGGCAATTTTAGAAGAAGTATCCGAAACTCAGACCGAGCTTGCAGAGCAACCCGTTGCAAACGAAACGGAACAACCCGCCGAAACGGAAACGGAAACCGAACAGCCTACCACTATCGAAACGGAAGAACAGCCCGAAATACAACCCGAAAGCGGCGAAAACAATGATTAAATTCGGACCGAGCGGCAACTCGCAGGCGTTTTACGACGCAGGTTATAAGCATAGCGAGCAATCGGCAAAATTTTGTAAGGATTTGGGGCTGGATTGCTTTGAATATTCGTTCGGCAGAGGCGTATCCGTTTCGGAAGGCAAGGCGATAAGCATCGGCGACGCGTTCAGAGAAAACGGAGTCGAAATAAGCGTTCACGCGCCTTACTTTATAAATTTCGCCAATCCCGACGACGAAATGGCGCAAAAGTCTTATAACTACGTTTTGGACAGCGCAAGGGCGTTAAAGCTTATGCAGGGCGAGCGCGTGGTTTTCCACCCCGCCGCGCAGGGCAAGGACGACAGGGAAACGGCGGTTAAAAGAACTTCCGAACGGCTTAAAATTCTCCGCGATTATATCTATCTCAACGGCTACGAAAATTTAAAGTTCTGCCCCGAAACTATGGGCAAGCTCGCTCAGATAGGCACTTTGGAAGAAGTGGTCGCATTCTGTAAAATAGATAATTGCTTCGTTCCCGCAATCGACTTCGGGCATATCAACGCCCGCGAGCAGGGCAGTTTAAAGACGGTAAACGACTTCAAGTCCCGCCTTGAATATATGATAGCCGAACTCGGCTACGAAAGGGTAAAGCATTTCCACGTGCATTTCTCGAAAATAATGTACGGCGCAAAGGGCGAAATAAAACATCTCACCTTTAAAGACTGTGAGTACGGACCCGAGTTCGAACCCTTGGCAATCGCCTTGAAAGAGCTTAAATTAGAGCCGTATATAGTCAGCGAATCGGCCGGAACGCAGTCGGACGACGCGGTTGCAATGAAACGCATATATAAAGCTGTTGACATATAAAGGCAAATTTGATATAATATTACGATAGAAGGTGGTTATGATAAATACCAACGCCCGAAAAATTTTCGAACTGGCGTCCGCGGAATGCGTCCTTACCGAGCCGAGCGATTTACGGCAGTACCTGACGGGTATTTCAACGTCGTTCGGATACGTAATAACGGATAAAAACGGCACTTCGTTCTATACCGACGCCCGCTATTTAGAAGCGGCTACGGCATCGCTTGCAAATACTGATATAAAGGTATATAACTTCAAGGGCAAGCTTACCGACTTATTGAAAGCTTATAAAGAAGTGGCAATCCCGCTTTCGCAAACCAATTATCCCGAGTATAAGAAACTGGTCGACGCAGGTCTTACCGTAAAGGACAGCACGCAGGCATTTATTGACGCAATGTCAATAAAACAGCAGTACGAGCTTGATTTTATCAAATCTGCGTGCGAAATAACGGACAGGGCTTTCTGCGACTTACTTCCCCGCATAAAGGAAGGTATGACCGAAAACGAAGTCGCGGCAGAGCTTGAATATTTAATGCGCAAATACGGCGCAAGCGGAACGAGCTTTCCCACGATAGTCGCGTTCGGCAAAAACGCAAGCGTACCGCACCACGAAACGGGCTTGACAAAGCTTCGGTTCGGCGACGCTGTGTTAATCGACTTCGGCTGTAAAACGGGCGGTTACTGCTCGGACTGCACGCGTACGTTTCTCTTCGGCGACGATAAAAAGCACGGCGAGTTCAAAGCTGCTTACGAAAGGGTACTGTCGGCTCACAATCTCGTAAAGGAAGGCGTGACGGACGGAATTAGCGGCAAAGCGGCGGACGCGTTCGCCCGCGACTATCTTGCAAAGTTCGGCTTGGATAAATATTTCACCCACTCGCTCGGACACGGCATCGGCGTCAACGTTCACGAACATCCCTATCTTTCCCCCAGAAGCGAAAACCTTTTGCGCAACGGAATGGTATTCTCGGACGAGCCGGGGGTATATTTCGAAGGCGACTTCGGCATAAGAATAGAAGATACGGTAGCTTTAATCGACGGCAAAGTCGTAAGTCTTACCGATTCGGATAAAAAATTGCTTATACTATAAAAACAAAGGCGGGCAACCGCGATACTTAAAATAACAAGGAGTTAAAATTATGGCATCTATTTTAGCAGGCGATATCAGAAAGGGTTCCACTTTCGAATACAACGGCAAGGGCGTTTACACCGTAACGGAATTTCAGCACGTAAAGCCCGGTAAAGGCGCGGCTTTCGTAAGAGCTACCATCAAAAACGTAGTTACGGGACAAGTCCTTTCGGACATCACTTTCAACCCCACCACGAAGCTCGAAACGGCTCAGGTTGAAACCAAGAAGATGACCTATTCGTATACGGACGGCGAGTTCTATTATTTCATGGACCCCGAAACCTTCGATATGATTACCTTAAATCTCTCGCAGGTTGAAGACGCGCTCAAATATATCAAAGAAAACGATATGGTAACGGTGAAGTCGCTCAACGGCACGGCGTTCTCTGTAGAACCCGAAAACTTCGTCGAGCTTAAAATTACTGAGTGCGAACCCGGCGTCAAGGGCAATACCGCAACCAACGCAATGAAGAACGCCACCGTAGAAACGGGCGCAACCGTACAGGTTCCCATGTTCGTTGAAGAGGGCGAAACAATCCGTATCGATACCCGCACGGGCGAGTATATGTCCCGCGTAGGCAAATAATATATGAAATCGGTCATTCAACGGGTAAAGTCCACGCGGCTTTCCGTTGACGGCAAAACCGTTTCCCAAATCCCCTGCGGTCTCGTAGTCTATCTCGGCGTAAAGGTCGGCGACACTTTAAAAGAGTGCGAGCTTACCGCCAAAAAGATTGCGGCGTTAAGGGTATTCGAAGACGAAAACGGCAAAATGAATTTATCCGTAAAGGAAACGGGAGGAGAGATTCTGCTCGTTTCCCAGTTTACGCTGTACGGCGATTGCTCGCACGGCAACCGCCCGAGCTTTACTTGCGCCGAGCGTCCCGACCTTGCGGAAAAGCTCTACGAATATACGGCGGAATGCCTGCGCGGCTACGGCGTAACGGTAAAACAGGGCGTTTTCGGCGCGGATATGAAAATCGAGCAGTACAACGACGGACCCGTAACAATTATATACGAAATTTAAAAACGGGGCGAAAAAATCGCCCCGTTTGGGTTTTATTATGAAGATAAGTTTTTTAGGCACGGCAGCGGCGGAAGGAGTACCTTCTCTGTTTTGCAACTGTGAATATTGCAATAATATAAGAAAAAAAGGCGCAAGCGAATTTCGTTCGCGCACGCAGGTAATGATAGACGGCAAGCTCTGCATAGACTTTCCGCCCGAAGCGTATTCGAACTCATTAAAGTACGGCTATAATTTTTCCGCCTTGCAGTATTTGTTGGTCACTCACTCGCATATGGACCATTTTTATGCGCACGACTTTATTCTGCGCGGCTATAAGTATGCAAAGCTCGCCGCGCCCGTTCTCGAAATTTACGGCAATGAAGAAGTCAGGGCGGTGTACGGCGAGTGTACCGCGCGGGAAATGAAAGCCGAAGTCGCACCCAATTTAAAGTTTAATCTCATTGCGCCGTACAGTAAGCTTAAAGTCGGCGCGTACGACGTTATGGCTATACCCGCCCAACACTCGAAAACAGAAGACGCGTTGCTCTTTTATATATCGGACGGAAAGCGCGGCTATCTGCACCTGCACGATACGGGCAGAATATGCGATAAGGCGTTGGACTTTTTAAAGGATAACGGGGCAAAGGCTCACGCCGTAGCCTTCGACTGCACCTTCGTGGAACAGACCGCGGGCGAAATCTCCCGCCATATGGGCATTGAAGACGATATGGTCATAAAGGAAAAACTGCTCTCGCGCGGAATTATAGATAAGGATACTAAAATCATAATAACCCACTTTTCGCATAACGCGAACCCGACGCGCGAAAGGCTTAAAGGCGTGGAAGAGAAGTACGGCGTAGTTGCGGCGTACGACGGAATGGAAGTTGATATATAATGAATTTTTTCAAACACTTGTCAACCGTAACAAGGCACAGGCGCGCGGTAAGAAAATTATGTTTCAAATGCGGACTTATCCGTCAGGGGCTTATGCACGACCTCTCGAAATTTTCCCGCGCCGAGTTCTGGGCGGGAGTAAAATATTTTCAGGGTTACAGAAGTCCGCAGGCGGAAGAGAGGGAGCGGCTCGGTTACTCCGCGGCGTGGTTGCACCACAAGGGCAGGAACAAACACCACTTCGAGTATTGGACTGATTTTTCAGACGACAGAAAAATACTCGTCGAAATGCCCGCAAAATATTTTGCCGAAATGGTCTGCGACAGAGTGGCGGCAAGCAAAATTTATTTAAAGGAAAAGTATACTGATGCAAGCCCGTTGGAATACTACCTTAACAGAACGGACGGTAAAAGTATGCATCCCGACACCGCTCAAAGGCTGGAATATTTTTTAACCTTACTCAAGGAAAAGGGAGAAGATTATACTTTTAAACAGCTCAAAAAATTCGTAAAGGAAAATAAATAAACCCGCGCGGTTTTTACTCCGCGCGGGTTGCTTATTTTAGGTGAAAAAGTGTTAAAAATCGGGCAAAACAGTGCAATTTTCTGTGAAAACGCGTCGATTTTCGGTGAAAACTGTGTGAAAATCTTCACACAGTTTTCACAATGCTACTTCGTCCTTGCAATTTTAACGTTATCCTGCTTTCTGTTTCTCAGCTCTTTAACGGGGTGTTCGCTGTCCTGATAGCGGTAATCCTGACCCAATCTGTCTATCGAACGCTTGATAACCAGATGCGACGCGTTCTTTTCGGGGTCGCCCGCAAGGTACTTCTGGTAATCGAAATATCTGTGTCCGTCGGGTATCTTTTTCACGTCCTTATAGTCGGCTTTTTGCTGCGTATTGTCCGCCGTGAGCGTAACTGTCTCCGCCAGAACCTTTCTTATATAATCCTTATTTCCACCCAATTTAAGCAGTTCAGGGAACTCACCCGTGCCGCAAACGCTCTCAAAAGTCTTGTTTTCGTACTTTTTAAGCAGTTTTGCCGCTGTTTTAAGGTGGGTAACTTCCATCTTGAAGTGTTCGTTCCAGATTTTTCTGATATTCTCGTCGCTCTCGTCCTGCGCCGCCGAGTAGTACAGCCAGCACTCGCAGTATTCGTGCATTACCCATTGCTCGAGCCAGCTCATAGTGGGGTCTTTAAGGCTCTCGTACTGCGATACGTGCGCTTCTTCAATCATTGCAATCTCGGCGTACAGCTTTCTGCCAAGGTCGTTTTTATACCACTGCGCAATGTTCATATAGTAGTTCATCGTCTGCTGTTCCGCCGCAGTTATCGTGCTTGCAACAAGCTTGGTGTACAAATCCGCAGTTTTAGCATCCATATGCGGTTTCAAATCGTCGGCGGGGTAACGGTGTTCGGCAACGGTGGGGCGTCCGGGCATAATTTCGGTATACTTGCCCACCAGCATATCCGCATCTTCGTTTTTGTCCGTTTTTAAAAGGTTTGCATAGCGGTAAAGGTGGTCAAAGTCTTCCAAAAGGGCAAAATTCAACGCTTTTATATTGTTTTCGTCCTTTTCGTGCCTAGCAAGCACGGCAGTAAGGTCAATCGCCAACTGCTCGTATGCAATGGTGGTTTCGAGAATACTCTCGTTAATGGGCTTTAAACAGCTTATGCGCTTTTGCTGTTGCTGTTCCTGTCTGCGCACTACCGCAAGCGCGGCAAGAATTTCGGGCTGGTCACAGTGCCTTGCAAAGTTGTGCATAAACCATTGCGACTCGAACTCCGTGCCGTTCATAAGTATTACGCGCGTTTTGGTGTAGGGGGAAGTCTTTAATTTGTTGTAACTTTTAGGATACGTCTTTTTCAGCGGTAAAAAGTTTTTTTCAAGCGATTTGCTCTTTTCTTTTATAGGGTTCATATATTCCTCCAAGCAAGTTTTTGACTTTTTAGCTTTGTTTTAATCGTAAAACGCCGATTTCTTTCTTTTTTAATTAAAATACTTTGACAATTACTACCTTTTATGATATATTTTTATCGTTAAACTACTCCCGTTTAAACGGGAGTGAGAAAAATTAATAATGCAGGAATCGCCTATCGGTATGGCGTCAGCTTCCCAAGCTGATTTCGGCGGGTTCGACTCCCGTTTCCTGCTCCAAAAAAGATGCCGCCGCCGAGAAAACTCGGCGGCGGCATTTAAAAACGCAAAAATTAAAATATTTTTTAAAAACAGCGTTAAAACAGTTTGCATTTTTAATTAATTTAAGTATAATAATTTGTGTTTGTTATTGAGGCGTAGCGCAGTTTGGTAGCGCGTCTGGTTAGGGACCAGAAGGTCGTGGGTTCAAGTCCCGTCGCCTCAACCAAAACGGGCGGGCAATTTTAATTGCCCGCCCGTTTTATTTTAATCTTCTAAACCTAATAAATAATCGGAAGAAACTTCAAAAAATTTGCATAATGCAATTATATAGCTTAATTTCGGCTCATTTACGCCGTTTTCCCAAAAGCTAATTGCGGAGTAAGTAGTTCCTATTTTTTCGCCTAATTCTTTTTGGCTTAAACCGCGGGCGGTTCTTAATTCTTTTAATCTATATTTGAATTCCACGAAAATATTTTACAAGATATCTTGAAACAAAAGTTGACATTCAAGAAATCTTGAAATATAATGGTATCAAGATTTCTTGAATTAAAGGAAGGTGTTTTATTTTGGTTAAAGAGTGTTGGAGCTGTGATAAATTCAAGGCGTATTATACTAAGGGACAATTACGCTTCGATAAACAAAACTGCGGGTATTGCACGGAACACGAAGTTATAATTAAAGATAAGCATAAAGTTTGTGACTGTTGGGTCAGTAATGAAATAAGAAGATTGGTTAGAAACAGAGTGGTGTTAAAATCACTTACTCAATTAATAGATAATCTCACCGAATTAAAACAAATTATTGCCGACGAGCAAGAAGAAAATAAAATTAATCCTTTGTAGTAATTAAATTATTTTACACGGTATTGCGGCGTATGATATAATGTTACCGTTATGATTTTAGGCATAATTTTTTCGGTATTTCTTTCGGGGGTGTCGCTCGCTATGGATGCGTTTGCCGTATCGATTTGCGACGGAATGATTTACCGTCAACTCAATAAGCGCAAGGCGGTTTTTATGCCGCTCACTTTCGGACTGTTTCAGGCTGTAATGCCGCTTATCGGCTTTTACGTGGGTATGGCGTTTCAGCAAATAGACGCGTTCGACGCGGTCGACCACTGGATAGCTTTCGCTCTGCTCGTGGTTATCGGCGGAAAAATGATTTACGACGGTATAAAGGAGCTGCATGCGCCCGAAGAAGAATTGAAACCGAAGAAATTTTCCGTAACCGAAGTGTTGGTGCAGGGAGTGGCGACGAGTATAGACGCGCTCTTCGTGGGGTTCAGCTTTCACGCGTTGCTCGGCGGGGTGGAAAATTTGCAGCTGTGGGCGTGGATAAGCGCGCTTATTATAGGCGTAACCACCTTTGCGATTTCGCTTGCGGGCGTGATAATAGGGGTAAGGGTAGGCAAGCTCTTCCGCAGAAAAGCAAGCATAGCCGAAATTGTGGGCGGCGTCGTTTTAATGCTCATAGCGGTGAAAATCGTTTTAAGCGGATACGGAATAATAAATTTTTAACCGCGGCGTCAGCCGCGGCTTTTTAATACCGAATAAATTTCCCTTACGATTTTCTCGTTGCCGCGCTTTACGCAACAAGTCGCCAGCTTGGACTTTAATTTTTCGTCGTGCATGAGCGCGTAAATTTCTTCGGATAGTTTACCGTCGCACAGGTCGCGTTCGCGCATTACGCGGCACAGCCCTTCGCCGTAAAAATACTCTGCGTTTTTAATCTGGTCGCCGCGCGTCCGCTTGTTTTCCAACGGAATAAACAGCGTGGGGATTTTAAGGGCTATAAGCTCGTTCGCAGTATTCGAGCCGCACCTTGCGACCGCCGCGTCCGCGCAGGCGTAAACCAGCCCCATATCGTTTTCAAACTCTATCTGTCTATACCCGTATACGTTTAACGGTTTCGTTTTGCCCTTGCCGCATATATGCAGGATATTGAAGTCCTTACAGACCTTGGGGGCGATTTTTCTCACCGTATCGTTTATTATTTGCGAGCCGTTGCCGCCGCCCGTAACGATTACGGTGGGACGCATGTCCAGATTGAATTTTTTGCGGGCTTCCGCCTTATTTCTGCCGAAAAGGCTTTCGCGCATAGGCGTACCCGTGCATATGCCGCAACCGAAAGCTTTTGCGGTTTGCGGAAAAGCCGTTAAAACCTTTTTACATTTTTTTGCGATTAATTTATTGGCAAGCCCCGCGCTAACGTCCGATTCGTGCGTGATTACGGGTATATCGCGCTTTGCCGCGGCGATTGCCGGCGGAAAACAGGCGTAACCGCCCTTGCAGAACACAAGGTCGGGTTTGATTTCGTCCAGCATTTCGCCCACCCGTTTAACGCTTTTAAAAAGCTTAAAGGGGAGTGCGAGATTGCAAAGGATTTTACCGCGTACGAATTTTGCCGCGTTAAATTCGTAAAACTTAACGCCGTTTTCGTTGCAGATACGCTTTTCTATTCCGTCCGTGCCGATATAAAGGCTTTCGGCGTTGCCGCCGAGACTTTCGATTATGGCGATATTGGGTACTACGTGTCCCGCGCTTCCGCCGCCGCAAAAGAGAATTTTTTTCATAACGATAATATATTATTTATTATTGCCCCAAAATATGTAAAATAAGCCCGCCGTTATACGTCTGACGCAGTTTGCTTGACTTATTTTTTAAGGAGAAGTATAATTTGATTATGAAACCCGAATATATCGTTACGATAGTGGCTTGCTCGCTGTTCGTGATATTGTTTTTAATATTTATCGTAGTGCATTTCCGCAGAAAGAAAAGGGACGAAGAGCTTATGCGCGGAATCGAGAGCGCGTACGCCGACAAAAATCTTGTGAAAATGGATTACGATTGCGCCGTTTACGATGCGGAGACCGAAAGGCTGATTGCCGCAAAGCAACAGGCGGGCGGGCAGATGACCATCGACGAAATAATGGACGTCGGCGAAGTTTCCGCCGTAGTGGACGAAACCGTGTTCAAAACGGTGGATACAGACGGACTTGAAGAGATTACGGGCAACTACGACCCCGACAAGGAGTGACAATAACCCCGCGGAGATTTCCGCGGGGGATTTTTATTTCATTCTGAATTTTAAAATTAAGGGGGTGGCAAGTACGGTGCGCGTTATGGTAAACGAGCCGTTTTCTATTTTTACCTTTTCCTTGACGGGGGCGCCGAATATGCCTGCCGTACCCGTAAATTCGCGGGTTTCGGGGTTTACGGTATATTCGCCCTTAAACGACTTTTTTTCTCCGTTTTTGGGCTTGAACGATACGAGCATTTCCGATTTTTCAAGTAAAGTAATAGTTATATAGTCGTACTTCTCGAGTAAATCAAGATTGCCGAGACGGGCTTCGACGCATTCGTATTCGGCTATATACGGTTTGGTTATCGATTTAATCGAGCCGTCGGTGGGAACCGAGCAGGCGGCAAGCGACGAGAGAACGAGAATTAGCACGGCGCAAACGGCGCATATTAATGACAATTTTCTTTTCATACCGTGAGTATGCGCAAAATACGAAAAATAAACCCCCGACTTTTGCAAAAGTCGGGGGTGTTTGAAAATAATTTTACGCTTTGTTTATGCAACCGAAGATTTCCATTTTTTCTTTAACGGTATCCTTGATTGCCTGACAGCCGGGAGCGAGAAGCTTGCGGGGGTCGAAGCCCTTGCCCTGCAAATCCTTGCCTTCTTCTATATACTTTCTGGTAGCTTCCTGGAAAGCGAGCTGGCATTCGGTGTTTACGTTTATTTTTGCAACGCCGAGAGAAATTGCCTTTTTAATCATATCGGTGGGAATACCCGTGCCGCCGTGGAGAACGAGCGGCATTTTGCCGACCTTATTCTTTATTTTTTCAAGCGTTTCAAAGCTGAGACCTGTCCAGTCTGCGGGATATTTGCCGTGGATATTGCCTATGCCCGCCGCAAGCATTGTTACGCCAAGGTCTGCAATTCTCTTGCATTCGTCGGGGTCTGCGCACTCGCCTCTACCGATAACGCCGTCTTCTTCGCCGCCGATTGCGCCGACTTCGGCTTCAAGCGAAAGACCTTTCTTTGCGCAAACTTCTATAAGCTCCTTGGTTTTTGCAACGTTTTCTTCGATGGGGAAGTGCGAGCCGTCGAACATTATGGAAGAAAAGCCGGCTTCGATGCACTTGTAGCAGCCTTCGTAAGTGCCGTGGTCGAGATGAAGAGCGACGGGAACGGTGATGTTGAGCCCTTCAATCATTGCTTTTACCATATCCGCAACGGTTTTGAAGCCCGTCATATATTTGCCTGCGCCTTCCGATACGCCGAGAATGACGGGGGCGTTGAGCTCCTGAGCGGTCTGTAAAATGGATTTTGTCCATTCAAGGTTGTTGATGTTGAATTGACCGACCGCGTATTTGCCTGCGCGCGCCTTTTCAAGCATTTCTTTTGCCGAAACGAGTGCCATAAGTAATCTCCTGATGATAAAATTTATTAACCGTATATATTATAATGCAACTGAACGCAAAATTCAAGCGTAATTCAAAAAATTTTAAAATTTATAAAAAAGTTATTGCCATTAACCGTTATTTGATGTATAATGTAAACTGTGTGAAAACGCAGTGCGGAAAGTTGTTTTTCGCCGCGTTAAAGGGGAAAAATGAAAAAGTTTATTGCGGTGTTGGTTGCTTTTACTTTGAGCTTAAGCACGTGCGTTTTTGCCGCTTGCGGAACAGACGACCCGTCGGGCGAAGTTAATCCGCCGTCGACGGGGCAACCCGAGCCTAAGCCCGATGCGGCTAAGTATAGCGCGCAGATTGAAAAGGCGGGGGAAGTTTACGGCAATTTCGTTTCGGCAAGCAAAATAAACGGCGGGTTGTTCGTGAATAAACCGTCCGGCTCAACTGCCGCAAAATCGAGAGCGGCGGACGGCGAAAGTTCTGCGGTTACCGTTGAAGCAATAAGGGAAATAATTAAAAAGTACGACAGCGGAACGAGCGCGGTATTCACGAAAATTTTTAACAGTTACGTTTGCGATATTTTTTCGTATATGCAGGCGCAGACGGCAATCATAGAAGAATACGGCGTGAACTCGCTTATCAACGAGTACAAGCTCACTTACGACGGGTTGGATTTATCCGACGCGAATATTTCCGACGGGCAGAAGGAATGGTTGCCGCAGGTGCTGCCCATTGCGGCGAGCTTCCCCGGTGCGGATTTGGAAACGGGCAGAGTATATTGCGAACTGACGCACCTTGCCGAACAGACACGCGAGAAGGTCTGCACCAGCCTTGAATACTATTACGCGTCCGCGGGAGATATGGGCGTTACTACCGTTAACCGCCATTACGGCGACGACGGCGAGCCCTATTCGTTCGAGTATCATTACTGCGACCTTGCGAACGGAACGATTTTATTCGGCGAAGGCGACTTCGAAGGCGAAGAAATTACTGTAAACAATATTTGGACGATTACTTTCAGAACGTGGAATATGAATTCTTCCATATATTCCGAAGATGATAAGGCGGCGATTATTGCTTTTATCCGTTCGGAAGCAGAGAGAATTTACGGTCAAATCGACGATATTAAGGTTCAGAACGACGCGATTAAGAGTGATTTGGATATAGATAAGGACGAGATAGTTAAAGCCTGTAACGTGGCGGTTGACGTATCCGTGCTGAACGCTATGCTGATTAAGTAAAAATATACTTTTAGGTTTCAACGGGTATATTTTTGTTTATATATTAATTAGATTAAAAAATTCGGAGGAATTAATTTTTTATGGCAAACGTAAAAGTTGCAATCAACGGGTTCGGTCGTATCGGCCGCCTTGCATTCAGACAGATGTTCGACGCTGACGGTTATGAAATAGTAGCTATCAACGACCTGACAAGCCCCAAAATGCTTGCGCATTTGTTGAAGTACGATTCGGCTCAGGGCAGATACAAGTATTCGGATTCCGTAGTTGCGGGCGAAGATTCCATTACCGTAAACGGTAAGACGATTAAAATCTACGCTGAAAAAGACGCGGCTAACCTTCCTTGGGCTAAGCACGACGTAGACGTAGTTTTGGAATGCACCGGTTTCTACTGCTCCAAAGAGAAGTCTTCCGCTCACCTTAAGGCAGGCGCGAAGAAAGTCGTTATTTCCGCTCCCGCGGGCAACGACCTGCCTACCGTAGTTTACAGCGTAAACGAAAAGACTCTTAAGGCAAGCGACACCGTTATTTCCGCGGCAAGCTGCACCACCAACTGCCTTGCACCTATGGCGGACACGCTCAACAAGCTTTGCAAAATCAAGAAGGGTTATATGACGACCATTCACGCATACACCGGCGACCAGATGGTTCTCGACGGACCCCACAGAAAGGGCGATTTGAGAAGAGCGCGCGCCGCTGCTTGCAACATCGTTCCCAACTCCACCGGCGCGGCGAAGGCTATCGGCTTGGTTATTCCCGAACTCAACGGCGTGCTTGACGGCTGCGCACAGCGCGTACCCGTTCCCACCGGTTCGCTTACCCAGCTTATCGCGGTATGCGAAGGCGAAATCGACGCTAAGGCTGTAAACGACGCAATGAAGGCTGCCGCAAGCGCATCTTACGGCTATACCGAAGAAGAAATCGTATCTTCCGACGTAATCGGTATGTCTTACGGCTCGTTGTTCGACGCTACCCAGACGAAGTGCATGCCTTTGGGCGACGGCACTACGCTTGTTAAGGTAGTAAGCTGGTACGATAACGAAAATTCGTACACTTCGCAGATGGTAAGAACCATCAAATACTTTGCGGAACTTAAAAAATAATTAAATTATTAAATAATCTGATACGAAGAAACCCCCGACGGAAATCCGTCGGGGGTATATTTTTTTATTCATTTAAACGTTGAAGCGGAAGAGTACCACGTCGCCGTCTTTAATCACGTATTCCTTGCCTTCCGAGCGGACTTTGCCTTTTTCTCTCGCGCCGTTATATCCGCCGCATTCGAGCAGGGTTTTCCACTCGACAACTTCCGCGCGGATAAAGCCGCGTTCGAAATCCGTGTGAATTTTTCCCGCCGCCTGCGGCGCTTTCGTGCCGTTGACTATCGTCCAGGCGCGTGTTTCCTTTTCGCCTGCGGTAAGGTAGGAAATAAGTCCCAAAAGGGAGTAGCTCTTCTTTATAAGCCTGTTCAGACCGCTCTCTTCAAGCCCGAGTTCGGTAAGAAAAATCTCGCTCTCTTCGGGGGGCATCTGTGAAAGCTCTTCTTCCGTTTTGGCGCAGATGACGAGAACTTCACTGCCTTCTTTTTGCGCGTATTCCTTTACTTTTGTAACGAGCGGAATTTCGTTTTCCTTTTTGCCCATATCGAATTCGGATATGTTCGCCGCGTAGATTACCGGCTTTGCGGTGAGCAGGAAGAGATTATCGAGCAGTGGCTTTTCTTCTTCCGAACACTCGAAAAGGCGGGCGGGCTTTTCTTCCGACAGGAACTTTTCAAGTCTTTCCAAAAAGGCGTATTCGGCGGCGGCTTCCTTGTTTGCTCCGCCGCGGGCGACGCTCCTTATTCTGTCCTGACGCTTTAAAACGGCGTCTACGTCCGAGAGAATGAGTTCTAAAGTTATGGTCTGAATGTCCGCAACGGGGTTTATGGCGTTGCTTACGTGGGTTATATTCGCATCTTCGAAGCAACGGACCACGTGGACTATCGCGTCGCACTCGCGCACGTGGGATAAAAATTTGTTGCCCAGACCTTCGCCCTTGGACGCGCCTTTGACCAAGCCCGCTATGTCTACGAATTCGACGATGGCGGGAGTGATTTTTTTACTGGAATACAGCGCGGCGAGTTTGTCGAGCCGCTCGTCGGGAACGGCGACGACGCCTACGTTTGGTTCTATGGTGCAGAACGGGTAGTTCGCGGCTTCCGCGCCCGCGTGAGTTATTGCGTTGAACAGAGTTGATTTGCCTACGTTGGGCAGTCCGACTACGCCTAATTTCATAATATCATCCTTTGGCTGTGCGGCTTTGCACCGCGCGTTATTTATCTTAATTATAATATAACGGGTAAAAAAATCAAAACGAATAGGCGGTAAAGTTGCCAAAATTTTGCTTTTGTGATAAAATAACCTTATGGATTATCGCGAATACATTGCAAAAAAACTCAATACGGAAGGCGTTACCGCCGCAGACGTGGCTTTGCCGCCAAATTCGGAAATGGGCGACTACGCTTTGCCCTGTTTCAAGCTGGCGAAAATATTCCGTAAAAGCCCCGTGCAGATAGCGGAAGATTTGAAAAACTCGTTCGTGTGCGACAGCGTAATAGACGAAGTTTCCGCCGTGAACGGGTATCTGAATTTCAAGGTGAATAAGGTCGGGCTTGCAAAGTCCGTTCTGTCCGAGATATTTAAAGAGAGAGAGAAATACGGCTCTTCCGACGAAGGCAATGGCAAGACCGTTTGCATAGATTACTCGTCAGTGAATATCGCTAAACCCTTTCATATAGGGCATTTATCCACCACGGTTATAGGCGGCTCGCTGTATAAGATATATAAGTTTTTGGGCTATAACGCCGTTGGTATAAACCATTTAGGCGATTACGGCACGCAGTTCGGCAAGCTCATTTGCGCGTATAAGAAGTGGGGCGACAGGGCGACCGTGGAGAAGGGCGGTATTCACGCCATAAACGAGCTTTACGTGCGCTTTAACGAGCAGGCGGACGAGAGTATGCAAGCCGAAGCTCGGGAATATTTCCGCCTTATCGAGAGCGGCGACAGGGAGGCGAACGAGCTTTTCGAGTGGTTTAAGTCGCTCACGCTCGAGTACGTGAAAGGTATTTACGATAAGCTCAACGTAAGCTTTGACAGCTATGCGGGCGAACGGTTCTACACCGATAAAATGCAACCCGTAATTGACGAGTTGCGCGCGGACAACCTTTTAAAGGAGAGCGAAGGCGCACAGATAGTGGACCTTGAAAAGTACGGTATGCCGCCCTGCCTTATACTGCGTTCGGACGGCGCGTCTCTGTACGCCACGCGCGACCTGGCGGCGGCGATTTACCGCAAGAATACTTACGATTTTTATAAGTGTCTTTACGTGGTTGCGTACCAGCAGAATTTACATTTCAAGCAGTTTTTCAAGGTGCTCGAGCTTATGGGCAAGCCCTGGGCGAAGGATTTGGTTCACGTGGCTTACGGAATGGTTTCGCTTGAAGACGGCGCGATGTCTACCCGCAAGGGGAAAGTGGTCTGGCTTGAAGACGTTATAAATAAGTGCGTGGAAAAGGCTTACGCCGTTATCGACGAGAAGAACTCCGCGCTTGAAAATAAGGAGCGCATTGCCGAGCTTGTCGGGCTTGGCGCGGTTATATTCGGTGCGCTGTACAACAACAAGATAAAGGATGTGACTTTCTCGTACGACAAGGTTTTAAGCTTCGAAGGCGAGACGAGCGTTTACGTTCAATATACCTGTGCGCGGGCTAATTCCGTACTGCAAAAGAGCGGCGCAAAAATTCAATTGCCCCCCGAATATATGCCGAATAACGCGGAATTCGAAGTTATAAAGGCGTTGGCGGCGTTCCCTGAAACGGTGCGAGATGCTGGCGAAAAATACGAGCCGTCGTTGATAGCCCGTTACGCCGTCGACCTTGCGCAGAAATACAATAAATTCTATATCGACTGCAAGATACTTACCGCCGAAGGCGATGCGCGCGACTTCCGTCTTGCGTTGACTTCCGCCGCGCATACCGTGCTTAAAACCGCGCTTTCGTTACTGGGTATAGGCGCACCCGAAAAGATGTAAAAATGATTAAATCTATTATTTTCGACCTTGACGGAACTCTTTTGGATACTTCGCGCGATATCCGTAAGGTGTTGAACGAGAGCCTTGAAAGATTCGGACTGCCAGCCGTGAGCATGGAGAATACGTTGAAATACCTTGGCAACGGTGCGCGTAAATTAGTTGCACGCGCGGTCGGCGGCAATGATTTGAAGCTTATAGACGAAGTGTACGGCGATTATTTTAAACGGTTTGCCGAATGCGACAATAAGTTGACCACGCTTTACGACGGGGAACGGGAAGTACTCGAAAGGTTTTTAAATAGCGGGATACGCCTTGCCGTTCTTACCAACAAGCCGCAGAAAGCCGCGGAAAGGGTGGTTAAACAGTTGCTGGGAGGAATAGGGTTCGAATATATTTACGGCGATTCGCCCGAACATCCGCTTAAACCAAACCCCGCAACTACTTTGGAGATAATGGCGAAATTGGGAGTTGAAAAGAGCGAAACTCTTTTCGTGGGCGACGGCGACGCGGACGCTAAAACTGCGGCAAACGCTGGAATACGTTGCGTTTCGGCGTTGTGGGGGTTCAGAACGCAGAGCGAGCTTGAAAGCGCGGGCGCGACGGAATTTGCCCGAAATTTCAAAGAGCTTGAAAATAAAGTTTTTTTCGCTTAATTTTCGCAAAATTTTTATTTTAATTCTATTGTAAAAATTACATTTTTGTGGTATACTTTAGGTATCCAATTAAAAACAATCAGGAGTGTATAAAAAATTATGAAAAGATGTACAGTTTGCGGTGAAATCGTAGAAGACGGCGTTGAAGTTTGCCCCGTTTGCAAGGCGAAAACTTTCGTACCCGTTGCAGGCGAAAGCAAGTATGCGTGCGAACACGTAATCGGCGACGGCAAGGTAGATAATACCGAAATCGTTGACGGACTTCGCGCTAACTTTACGGGCGAATGCACCGAAGTTGGTATGTACCTTGCTATGTCGAGAGTGGCAGACCGCGAAGGTTATCCCGAAATTGCGGAAGCGTACAAGCGTTACGCTTTGGAAGAAGCCGAACACGCGGCTAAATTTGCGGAGCTTCTGGGCGAAGTGGTAACCCCTTCCACGAAGAAGAACCTTGAAATGCGCGTTATGGCCGAAAGCGGCGCGTGCGAAGGCAAACTCGCAATTGCTAAGCTTGCCAAACAGCACGGTTACGACGCTATTCACGACACCGTACACGAAATGGCGAAAGACGAAGCAAGACACGGCGCGGGCTTTGCGGGACTTCTTAAAAGATATTTCGGCAAATAATTGTAAAGTAGTATAAACCCCCGCGGCGTAAACGCCGCGGGGGTTTTTATTTGTGGTATGCGCATTGTTTGTGTGGATTGCTTCGCCAAAGGCTCGCAATGACGGAAGTGGAGCAGAATGACGGAAAGGTGGGGGATTAGATATCGAGCATACGCAGAATCATTTCACGGTTAGACGGGGAAAGATTGCGGTAAGCGTTTAAAATTTTTCTCTCTTCCGGAGTTACTGCGTTTTGCAGTTTTTCATAAGTTTTACTTCCGAAATCATCTTCCAGACCTAAAATAAAATCTGAACTGATTTGAAAAAATTTGGAAAGCTTTGCAATAACGCTTGCAGTAGGTTCAATTAATCCGTTTTCGTATTGCGACAAAGTACTGCGGGAAATATCTATTGCGGCGGCAACTTGCTGTTGCGTTAAGTTTGCCGTTAATCGTAATTCTTTAAGTTTATCACCGATTTTCATAGCAGTATAATAACAAATGATTGTTAGAATGTTGACAATAGTTATTATATAGACTAAAATAAAGTTATTATACTAACTAAGCAAAAAGGAGATAAATATTTTGGAGAAAGAGAAGTGTTACGGGTGCAGGTATTATAAACCATACTACACTAAAGGGTATTTTAAATTCGACAGGGTAGATTTGGGGTTATGCGGCAAAAGTAAAACTACGGTAGATAAGCATTTCGGTTGTAATGATTTTGCCACCCTTTATAATTTCAGAATTGACAGAAAGGCGGCGGCGTTGACGGCTCTTACCGAAAATATCAACGCGCTTGCCGAAATTAAGCAAATTTTAGAAGAATACGACTACGAAATTATAGACGAATTTGCCGCTAATCTTAAAAAAGAATTAAAAAAGTAACGCCGCGTTTCGGGCGGTTAAGTCAAATAAATACGAAAATTACGAGAACTTTTTGCACTTGGGATTTCATATCATAGAGTATAGGGCAAGGGGGAAAACCTTTGCGCGTAACTATACGAAAAAGGAAATGAGATACGTATGTGTAATAATTGCAATTTTTGCCGCTACGGGCTTTTAAACCTGCTCTGCGGTTGTAATTCGTGCAACAACTGCGGTTGTCACCGCGATAACGGCTGTGGCTGCGGTTGCGGCTGTAATCAGGCGAGAACGACCTGCTGCCGTAGCACCCGTATAACCGAGGTTGATTGGGACGAATACTACGCTGCGCAGTACGGACTTAACCGTAACGACGGTTGCGGCTGTCGGCGCGATAACGACTGCGGGTACAGCCGCAATAACGGCTGTAACTGCTGTCATCGCTGCAACTGCTGCAAATAAAATTTAAAAAGGGGGTATTCCTTAGGGAATACCCTTATTTTTGCGTATAGCCGTTTTTTTGTTGCAAAAAATAATTCTATGCGGAAAATAATCGAAACTTTCAGATATTACTCCGACAGACGCTTTTCCACGCTTGCGGGTACTTTGGTATACTTTTTGCTGATGAGCATTGCGCCATTTACTTTATGGCTTACTCTCTTGTTCGGGAACGCGCCCGTGGACGAATTTTTGTCGCACGAGCTTATGGAGAACGTAAGCCCGTTTTTGCACTACCTGAAAAGCTCGGCGGAAAGCGCGGCGAGCGGCGCGGGGATAGTGCTTCTGGTCACTTCTTTATACTCGTCGACCAACTTTTTTTATCATTTAAGGCGGAGCGGGGAGATTGTTTACGGAAGCTCGAGAGTGAAGGGCGGAATTAAGCTGAGAATTATCTCTCTGTTATTGATAGGCGCGGCGATAATTCTCGTTGCGTTTATTGGGGCGGTGAGCGTGGTCGGAACGCGCATACTCGATTCGTTTATGCCCTTATTCATTTCCGATATTATTTCCGTAACCTTTTTGACCGCGCTTGCTTTTGCCGTTGCGATGGTGTTGAATTTAATTGCCTGCCCGTACAAGATTTCGGTTAGCGACGTTCTGTGCGGTAGTTTGCTTACCACCGCGCTTTGGCTGGTATTTTTCGTGGGGTTCGGGTTTTACACGCAGTTTGCCACGCCCGAACGGCTTTACGGAAAGATTGCGTCCTTAATAATTTTTCTGCTTTGGAGCTACGCGATGATGAGCTGTTTCGTGATTGGAATGATTAACAACGGAAAACACGTTATAAGGCGGGAAATGCTGTCCGACAGCGTTAAAAAAACCACCGTCCGTTAAGTATAATTCCCATAGGGAATGAATAACAATAAAGAACTCTCGAACAAATTGTTCGAGAGTTCTTTCTGCTTGTAATTAAGTAAGATAAATTGAAATTTAGCGTTACGGTTCATCAAAAAATAACTTTAAATCAATATTTTCACAATCGTATCCGACAATCTTTAACCTATTTAGTCCATTAGTTAAAGAAACGGTTTTTGTTGCCGTTTGCTCATTGGAGTCGTTTTGTAAACGTTCTATTAAGACGGTTACGTCATTATTGCTATCAATAAAAACAACTTTTGCATTTCCGCTTGTAATATTCAAATCAATTTGTATTTCTATCTCTGCGTTATCTTCAAGTTTCTTCTCCCATAAGGTTTCGCGCCCGTCAAATTGTGAAGCAGTAAGTGAGTAGCCGCCTTCTATTGGATTAAATACCGAATTATTCTTTGCGTAGCGGTCTGCAATTTGTACTATTTTTTCGTCATCATTATATTCTTGTTTAGCAAATTCATTACCGCAACCCGTAAAACTGACAGTAACACACAAAATTAAGCTAAACAAGATACTTGTAAATGCTATTTTCATAGAAATCAATTCTCCGCTAATTTACTGTTTATCGCTCTGCTATTATACAACAATCAAATTAATACGTAAAGTAAAAACACACTTACCTTGCTTGCAAGGTATAGTGCGCTATGCTTTTATTCTGTTCCTGTAGTAAAATTCCCTATGGGAACTGTCGTTAAAGGGCGGTGGTTTAAGTTTACTTAATTTTCTCAATATTTTACCGCGCAGGCAACGGCGAGCGCGCCGGGACCTATGTGGCAGGAAACGCTGAGCGAAAGGGGGTCTACGAAGGTTACGGGTACGGTGGGGAATGCCGCCGTTATTTCCGCCTTGAACTTTTCGGCTTCTTCGAAGTTTTGCGTGTGAGCAATGCTAAGCGTCATTTTGCCTGCGGCTACGAGTTCCTTGAAGCGGGTTTCGAAATCGTTCTTAATAGCGTTTATCATAGTCGATTTTGCGCGGGAAAGGGTGGTTACTTTCGCAAACTGGTCGAGTTTTTCGCCCTGAATCTGTAAAACGGGTTTAATCTTTAAGAGAGTGCCTATCGCGGCGACGGCGGGAGTGAGTCTGCCGCCCTTTTTAAGGTATTTGAGAGTGCCGACCATAATATATATGCTGGACTGCATTTTGGTCTGCATAAGATAGTCGTAAATTTCCTGCGCGGTTTTGCCTTCTTCGGAAAGCTTGATTGCGTCTATTACGCTCTGGCGTTGGGTGATGGAAATTCTCTGGTTGTCCACCACGAAAACTTTTCCCTTGAACTGTTCTTCGGTATTTGCGTAGTGGGTGAGAGTGTGGCAGGTTTCGGAAAGTCCGCTCGACATGGGGACGTAGATTACGGCGTCGTGCGTCTTTAACGCTTCAGCCCATATTTCGCCCACGTCAATGGGGTTGGGCTGGGAAGTGGAAACGTTTGCGTCTGCCTGAAGCTTTTCGTAAAATCCGTCCTGCGTTAAAGTTAAATCTTCGTAGTACTGTTCGCCGTCGATTAAAACGGGCATGGGAACTACGGAAATGCCAAGCTCCTTTGCCGTAGCCTGCGTTATGCCGCTGTTGCTGTCTGTTATTATTGCAGTTTTCATAATATTCTCCAAGCGTAATTGCTTAGATAATTATACTTTACGGCGGCGTGCGTGTCAAACGATTGCAAATATCTATTTTATCAGCTGCCGAATTGTTGCAATTATTTGATTTTTTGTGATTGTTTCGGGCATTTTTCATAATCGTTTGTCAAAGTTTCAATCAAACGCGTTCAAAGTATGGACAAATTAAAATTTTATGAGATAATAAAGTTGCAGGTGAAGTATGAAATACTTTTTAGCGATAGATATCGGCGCAAGCTCGGGCAGGCATATAGCAGGTTGGCTTGAAAACGGAATACTGAAAACGGAAGAGATATACCGCTTTAAAAACGGTACTTTCAGGCGGGACGGCAGTCTTATATGGGATACGGAAAGACTGTTTCGCGAGTGCGTAAACGGATTAAAGCGAGCCAAAGCTTTGGGTAAAGCACCGTCGTACATAGGCATAGACACCTGGGCGGTGGATTACGCGCTGCTGGATAAAAGCGATAAGCTAACAGGCGAAGTTTACGCGTACAGGGACGGAAGAACGGAGCGGGCTGTAGAGATAGTCCACGGCGTTATACCCTTTGAAAAGCTGTACGGAAGTACCGGCATACAGTTCCAGAAGTTCAATACGATTTACCAGCTTTACGCGGATAAGCTGAGCGGGAAGATTGACGGGGCGGAAAGTATGCTGATGTTGCCCGATTACCTTAATTTTCTGTTGACGGGTGAGAAAAGGCAGGAATACACTAACGCCACGAGTACGGGCTTGGTGAACGCCCAAACGCACGAATGGGATTGCGGGATAATAGAAAAGCTCGGGTTGCCGAAAAAGCTGTTCGGCGGGCTGTCGCAACCGCAGACGGCAGTCGGAAAACTGAGAAGAGAGATTGCGGAAGAGATAGGTTACGACGCAACGGTTATATTGCCGGCGACGCACGACACGGCAAGCGCGGTGCTTGCCGCGCCCGTAGACGGCGAAAGCCCGTATATATCGAGCGGAACCTGGTCTTTGGTGGGAATAGAGCAGAATATTTCGCATACGGATAAGTGCAGTTTAAAGGCGAATTATTCCAACGAAGGCAGTATATGCGGCGGTTTCAGATATCAGAAAAACGTGATGGGGCTGTGGATAATACAGAGTGTGAAAAGGGAGCTTGGCGATAAATATACCTTTCCCGAGCTTGCCGAGCTTGCGAGAAACGAGCGCGCTACGGTTGAAATAGACGTTAACGACGACAGATTTTTGTCGCCCGAAAGTATGATTGAAGAGATTGAACGGGCGGCGGGTAAAAAGTTGGGCTTGGGCTGTCTGGTGCGGTCGGTATACGAAGGACTTGCGAATTGCTATGCGGACGCGCTTGCCGAGCTTGAAAGGAATACGGGCAAGCGGTACGGCACTCTCAACGTGATAGGCGGCGGCAGCAGAGATGGTTTTTTAAACGAGCTTACTTCAAAGGCGACGGGAAAGAGAGTGATTACGGGTCCTACGGAAGCGACGGCTTTGGGCAATCTTGCAATGCAGATGATAGGCGCGGGCGAGATTGAGAATTTACGGGAAGCCAGACTGATAATAAGAAAAAGTTTTGAAATAAAGGAAGTTACTTTATGAGCGAAGGTTATTTGATTGCGAAAAAGTTATACGCGGAATACGGAGTGGATACCGATGCGGCGATAGCGAAACTAAGGGATATACCCGTATCAATTCATTGCTGGCAGGGTGACGACGTGGTTGGGCTTGACGGCGGCGGCGCCGCGTCGGGCGGGATACAGACTACGGGCAACTACCCCGGCAGGGCGAGAAATTTCGAAGAGCTGAAAGCCGATATAAAAAAGGCGTTTTCGCTTATGCCCGGTAAAAAGCGGCTGAACTTACACGCGAGTTACGCGGTGCTTGACGGTGAAAGGGTTGACCGCGACAAATATTTGCCTAAGCATTTTGAGCCGTGGGTTAAGTTTGCGAAGGAGTTGGGATTACAGGGCGTAGACTTTAATCCGACTATGTTTTCGCATAAAAACGTAAAAGACGGGTTGACGCTTTCTTCACCCGACGAAAATATACGCAAGTTCTGGATAGACCATTGCATATCCTGCTTACGGATAGCCGAATATTTTGCGGACGAGTTTAAGTCGGCTTGTCTTGTAAATATTTGGATACCCGACGGGTTTAAGGACGTGCCTGCGGACAGATTGACGCCGAGATTGAGATTGAAGGACAGTCTGGATAAGATACTCGCCTGCGGCTACGACAAAAGCAAAGTCACCGTTGCGGTAGAGAGCAAGGTTTTCGGGATAGGCGTGGAAAGCTATACGGTTGGCAGTAACGAGTTTTATCAGAATTACGCGGCGAAGAATGATATTTGCTGTCTGTTGGATAACGGACACTATCACCCGCTCGAGTTCGTTTCGGATAAGATACCCGCGCTGTTGGCGTTTTACGATAAAGTGGCGTTGCACGTTACGCGCGGCGTAAGGTGGGACAGCGACCACGTTGTACTCTTGGAGGACGAGCTTAAGGAGATTGCAAAGGAGATTGTAAGAAACGACGCGGTGGAAAAGGTGAAGATTGGGCTGGACTACTTCGACGCGTCAATTAACCGTTTATCCGCCTGGGTAACGGGTCAGAGAGCTATGCAGAAGGCGTTGCTGTACGCGTTGCTCATAAACCATAAAGAACTTAAAAGGGTGCAGGATATGGCGGACTTTACCGCGCTTATGGTAAAGCAGGAAGAGTATAAAGCTCTGCCGTTCGGTATGGTTTGGAGAGAGTATTTAAAGAGTGAAAATCTTGCCGAAGAGTATTTGGCGGAAATAAGAAATTACGAAAATATAATCTTAAAGGAAAGAAAATAAATATGGCAAACAGATTTATCTTGAATGAAACGGCTTACTTCGGCAGCGGAGCAAGAAAAGAGCTTAAAAACGAAATAGTAAGGCGCGGCTTCAGTAAAGCGTTTATTGTTGCCGATAAGGACCTTATAAAATTCGGTACGGTGGAAATGGTAACGCGTGAGCTGGCGGGAACTTCTTACGAAATTTTTTCGGAGTTCAAAGCCAATCCCACGGTGAAAAACGTAAAGGACGGCGTTGCTGCGTTTAACCTGTCGGGCGCGGATTTTATCGTTGCAATAGGCGGCGGTTCGGCAATCGATACTTCAAAAGGAATTGCAATAGTTGCAAATAATCCCGAATTTGGGGATATCGTTTCGCTTGAAGGCGTTGCGGATACAAAGTTCAAATGCGTACCTATTATCGCTTTGCCTACTACGGCGGGAACTGCGGCGGAGGTTACGATTAACTACGTAATAACCGACGAAGAAACGGGCAGAAAAATGGTGTGCGTCGACCCGAACGATATACCCGTGCTTGCAATCGTGGACGCCGAGCTTATGGCTTCGATGCCAAAGGGGCTTACCGCGGCAACGGGAATGGACGCGCTTACGCACGCAATCGAAGGTTATATCACGAAGGGCGCGTGGGAGCTTTCCGATATGTTCGAGCTGAAAGCAATCGAGCTTATTTCCAAGAATCTCCGCGCGGCGACGGCAAACGGAAAAGATATGGTTGCCCGTGAAAATATGGCGCTTGCGCAGTACGTTGCGGGAATGGCGTTTTCCAACGTCGGACTCGGGTGCGTTCACTCTATGGCGCATCCGCTCGGAGCGAGATACGATATTGCGCACGGCGTTGCGAACGCGTTGCTTTTGCCTGTCGTTATGGAATACAATATGCCCGCCGCGATAGACAAGTATTGCGAAATTGCAAAGGCGATGGGCGTTGATATTTCGGGAATGACGAAAGAGCAGGGGGCAAAGGCGGCGGTGGACGCCGTGAAGAAGCTCTCGCTCGACTTGAATATTCCGCAGACGCTGCGTGAAATAAAAATTCCGAAAGAAGCATTGGAACAACTTGCAGAGGACGCTTTTGCAGACGTATGCACGGGCGGCAATCCGAGAGAAATAACCGAAAAAGACATTTTCGAACTTTATCAGAAAGCATATTGAGAGACGAACTATGAAAGATATATTAACAGCACCTTTTATTCAGGAAATGCGCAAGACTACGGCAAATATGTACAGACTCGGCTGGGACGAGAGAAACGGCGGAAATATCAGTTATTTGCTTGACGAAAACGAAGTTGCGGAGTATATTGATTTAAGTAAGGTTATCCGCACTATACCGCTTGCAGGCGTGAACGAAGCCGAGTTCGACTGTTCTCCGCTTGCGGGCAAGATATTTATCGTGACGGGAACGGGCAAATACTTCAAGAACGTGGACGGCGACCCCGAAAATAATCTCGGGATAGTCAGAATTGCCAAGGACAACAAGGGCGTTGAGCTGTTGTGGGGGTATAAGGACGGCGGACGGACGACGAGCGAGTTGCCCGCGCACCTTATGTGTCATATGGCAAGGCTGAAGGTTGACCCCCAAAACAGGGTGGTTATGCACTCGCACCCCACGCACACGCTTGCAATGAACTACGTACACGAGCTGGACGAGAAGAAGTTTACGCACACTTTATGGGAAATGTGTACGGAGTGTATTGCGGTTTTCCCCGACGGCGTGGGCATTTTGCCCTGGATGCTCTGCGGAACGAATTCGATTGGCGTTGCAACGGCGAAGAAGATGGAAGAGTTCAGGCTTGTTGTCTGGGCGATGCACGGTATTTACGGCGCGGGTAAGACTATGGACGAAACGTTCGGGCTTATAGAGACGGTGGAAAAGGCGGCGCAGATTTATATGCTTACCGCGCACTTGCCCAGAATCAATACGATTAAAGACGAAGATATGGTTAAACTCGTTGAACTCTTCGGGCTTGATTACAGAAAGGATTTTTTGGATTTATGACAAAGACGATTGCGCTGATTGCGCACGACAACAAGAAAGATGAACTGGTGAATTGGGCAAAGCAAAACGCCGCGGTGCTTAGCGGGTATAATCTTTGCGGCACGGGAACTACCGCAAGGCGCGTTTCCGAAGCGACGGGGCTTGAAGTTTACCGTTATCTTTCCGGTCCGCTCGGCGGCGACCAGCAGATTGGCGCAAAAATAGCCGAAGGACTGATTGATGCAGTGGTGTTCTTCTGCGACCCCTTGCAGATGCAACCGCACGACCCCGACGTTAAAGCGTTGCTGCGTATCGCTGTCGTTTACGACGTTCCCATTGCAACCAACAAGTCGACGGCGGATTGCATAATAAAATAATTGAAATTAATTAAAATCGGGCAACCTTTTTACGGCGTTGCCCGATTTTTTTCGTTTGCGTAGTTGAATGCATAAACGCGGCTTATACCTTAAATAAAAAATTTATAACCATATGAATAATTATGCGTTAAATATCTGTTGATTGTGTATAAAAAATGTGTTATAATCGTTAAGTGATAAAAATATTCACGCTTAATTAAGGAGTGGTTATGAGTTACGTTGAAAAAGTTTTAAAAAATCTTAAAAAACAAAACCCCAACGAGCCTGAGTTTCATCAGGCGGCGACCGAAATACTCACTACGCTTGCGCCCGTGGTGGAGAAGCACCCCGAATATGAAAAGGCGGGACTGCTTGAAAGATTCGTCGAGCCCGAGAGAGTTATTTCGTTCCGCGTTTCCTGGGTGGACGACAGGGGCAGGGTGCAGGTAAACAAGGGTTACCGCGTGCAGTTCAACAGCGCGATTGGACCGTATAAGGGCGGGTTGCGGTTTCATCCGTCGGTAAACCTTTCCATTATTAAATTTTTAGGGCTTGAGCAGATACTCAAAAACAGCCTTACGGGGTTGCCCATCGGCGGCGGAAAGGGCGGCTCTAATTTCGACCCCAAGGGGAAATCAGACAGAGAAATTATGGCGTTTTGCCAGAGCTTTATGACCGAGCTCTACCGCCATATCGGCGCGGACACCGACGTGCCTGCGGGGGATATCGGCGTCGGCGGCAGAGAGATAGGTTATCTTTTCGGGCAGTATAAGAGAATACGCGACGAACACGTGGGCGTGCTTACGGGCAGGGGGCTTTCTTACGGCGGCAGCCTTGTCAGAACTGAAGCAACGGGGTACGGGTTGGTTTATATTACAGACGAAGCGATGAAAGCGCGCGGCGATTCTTTGAAAGGCAAAACTGTTATTATTTCCGGTTCCGGTAACGTTGCGATTTACGCTTGCCAGAAGGCGCAGAGCCTTGGCGCGAAAGTAGTGGCTATGTACGATTCGAACGGGTTTATTTACGACCCCGACGGCATAAAGCTTGACGTGGTTAAGGACATTAAGGAAGTTAAGCGCGGACGGATTAAGGAATATGCCGAAAGAGTTGCGGGCGCGACCTATACCGAAGGGTGCAAAGGGATTTGGGCTATTCCATGCGACGTGGCGTTGCCTTGCGCTACGCAGAACGAAATCGACGCTGAATCTGCCGGAATTCTCGTTAAGAATGGCGTGAAATACGTTGCAGAAGGCGCGAATATGCCGTCTACGCTACAAGCGATAGAAGTTTTCCAAAAGGCGGGAGTGGTGTTTTTACCCGCGAAAGCGGCGAATGCGGGCGGCGTGGCGACTTCCGCGCTGGAGATGGCGCAGTCGTCGGGCAGAACGTACTGGTCGTTTGAAGAAGTGGACGCTAAATTGAAAGTGATTATGGCGAATATTTACCGCAATATTGACGCTGCCGCTAAAGCTTACGGGTTTGAAGGCGATTACGTGATGGGCGCGAATATAGCGGGGTTTATAAAAGTAGCCGATGCAATGATGGCGCACGGCGTGGTTTAATTTTAAGAATATAAAGACACGGGAGCAAGTTATAACTTGCTCCCGTGTCTTTTGTTGTGTTTTAGAATTATTTATTTTTGTAAGAATTTATGTTGTCTATTAGCCAATCCATTTACTCATATTAATTTGTAACCGCACTTTTTTAGTGCGCGCAAGTATTATACAACCGAAAGTTTAACAAGTTAAATATTTGTTTAATAGTTTTTCGCTTTTTATAAAATTTTTCAGTTATGCACTTGCAAAGACAAGTTTACACTACGGCAAAACAAAAATTATGACAGTATAAGGGGGATTTTTGCAGGTGCTGACGAAAACGGAAAAGCTCACGCCTATCTGCCAAAGTTATATATTTTGGTATGATAATGCTTGAAGAAAATGGAAAATTTTGGTATACTCTTTATTGGTAGATACATTATGAAAAAAATTCCGACAGAACAAATCAAAAAAATAAAAACGAATATTGATATTGTTAGGGTTATTTCAAAAGACATTGAGTTAAAGAAAGTCGGAAAAAATAATTTTGGTCGTTGTCCTATATGTGATAGTTCAAAGTCATTATCGGTATCACAGGAAAAGCAATTTGCACATTGTTTTTCTTGTGGCGAAAGTTTCGATGTTTTTGGTTACTTTCAAAAGGGGAAAGACTTTTCATTTGCAGAAGCGTTTAGAGAAGTTAAATGCTTAATAAATTTTGATAACGAAATAGCTTATAAAAAACTTAGTCGCGCAATAGTATGCTTAACTGACATAGTACAAAATGATTTTATTGAATTTTCTATAAATGAACAACCTGTACTGATAGACAGTGATATAAAAGCAGAATTAAAAGGCTTTTTAAAAATATTAGAAGATTTAATAGCTGATTACTATACCTTGGTATTAGATAAGCAAATTGACGAGCAGGTTATAACAGACTTTTCTCAAATATTTTATTTGTACGGAAATTTTATAGAAAATAAATCTGATAAATTAGCAGAAACAAAATATAGAAACCTATTTTTATTTCTTCTTGAAATATGTGATTTAATAAAAGATAACAATTACAATTTAGGCGGTATAGTTTACCTTAACGATTAAAGGAGTGAATTATGGGTATTTTCTCCAACCTGTTTAAAAAAACTAAAAATCAAAATAATTCATTCCCGACAGAATATAAAAGTATTCTGGAATTTAACAATGAGTTTAAAATTTTACTTTCGCAAGACAAATATATTGCGAGAAGTGATTACGCTTATCTGATAGACAAATATCACGATACCTTTTTATTTTATGATAATAATAGAAAAGCAAACACGTTAGTTTATTACTGTAAGACTAATAAATTGAATATTGAAGAAATAAATTCATTTTTACAATGCTATTCTGAAATTGTTGATTTGCGTAAAGGTTCGATAAAAGTTAAACAGCATAACGAAGAATTTTTATCAGCTCACTTAAATACCGAGATGCAGTATTTAGACGGTATTCTTAATAAGGTTGACCCGAAAATTAAGTTAGATGATGAGCAACGTCGTGTTATTTTATCAGACGAAGATTATTCCCTTGTTATAGCAGGTGCAGGTGCAGGCAAAACAACTACTGTTGCGGCAAAAGTTCGCTATTTAGTAGAGAAAAAACAAATTGACCCGAAACAAATACTTGTAATATCGTTTACCAATAAAGCAGTTGGCGAATTGAGAGAGCGTATAAACGAACAGCTTGCAATTCCTTGTCCTATTACTACTTTTCATAAAACAGGCAACGCAATTTTACATAAGCAGGACGATAATAAAAAGCAAATTGTAAGCGAAGGTTTTTTATTTAACGCAGTAAATAATTATCTCAAAGGCAATATTCTTGAACAACCTGAACTCGTCGATAAACTGATAATGTTTTTCGGCTCTTATTTCGATGCCCCCTATGACGGCGATGATATAAATCTGTTTTTCAATTACATTTCAAAAGCAGATTTTTCTACTCTAAAAAGTAGCGTAAATGAATATAACGAACAAATTATTGATAGGCGTACAAGTAAAGTTACAACAATTACAAATGAAGTATTGCGTTCTATTCAAGAAGTAAAAATAGCCAACTTTTTATATTTAAATCAAATAGACTACAATTACGAAGAAATATATCAATACCATATTTTAAAAGCTAAAAAACCTTATACTCCTGATTTTTGTATCAGACAGGGAAATAAAGTTGCTTATATTGAGCATTTCGGAATTACCGAAAGCGGTAAACATAATTTTTACTCCCCTGAAGAACTTGCAAGATATAAGCAGGAAATCAAAGATAAAATTGCTTTACATAAAGCGCACGGCACTACTCTTATTTATACATATTCAAGTTACAATGATGGGAAAGATTACCTTGCACACTTGCAGGAAGAGTTAGAAGCTCACGGCTTTGCTTTAAGCAAACGACCTGCGGGAGAAGTATTTACAAAATTAGTAAATACCGAAGAAAATAAATATATTGCAAAACTTGTAAGACTGATTTGTATATTTATCAATAACTTTAAAACGAACGGCTATACGCTTGACGATTTTTACAGGTTTGAAAGAACGAACGCAAATGTTAGAACGAAGCTGTTCCTTGAAGTGTGCAAAGAATGTTATTTGGAATATCAAAAGAAACTATCTGAATGTAACGCTATTGATTTCCAAGATATGATAAACGATGCTGCAAGAGTTTTAAGAGAAAAGCAGATTACCAACGAAAAACTTGATTTTAAATATATAATCGTTGACGAATATCAAGATATTTCAAGACAGCGTTTTGACCTTACAAAAGAATTATCTAAAATTTGTAATGCAAAAATTATTGCTGTCGGTGATGATTGGCAGTCAATTTATGCTTTCAGCGGTTCAGATATTACTTTGTTTACTCATTTCTGTTCGATAATGGGGTACGGCGAAGAATTGAAAATTACTAAAACCTATCGCAATGCACAGGAAGTAATTGATATTGCAGGTAATTTCGTTCAGAAAAATGAAAGTCAGATTAAGAAGTCATTAGTTTCGCCAAAGCATATACAAAAGCCTGTTATAGTTCATACTTACAGTGAAAATTTTGACAGAAATCTATTTAAAGGTAAAGGCGGTAAATATTATCATTTAGGAAAAAAAGTCGAAGAAATCATAGGTCAAATTTTAGAAGCTAATAAGCGTGAAAATTTAGGCACTAATTCTTCTATTTTGTTAATCGGCAGGTTTGGGTTCGACGCTAAAAATTTATGTTTCTCTGATGATTTTGTATATGACGAAGAAAATAATAAAATTTTTAGTAAAAAATATAAGTATGCCAAATTGGAATTTTTAACTGCTCACAGTTCAAAAGGTCTTGGTTATGATAATGTAATTATTGTAAATGCAAGAAATGAAATTTATGGTTTTCCCTCTAAAATAGATGATGACCCCGTAATGAATTATGTTGTTAAAGACGATAATTCTATCGAATATGCCGAAGAAAGGCGACTTTTCTATGTGGCAATGACGAGAACGAAAAACAGAGTATTTATTGTTACGCCCGAACAACGCCCGTCTGAATTTATTTTGGAATTAGTGCGTGATTATCCTAATATAACCGTAAACGGCGAATTGAATAAAGAAGCTGTTACAAATATTGGCGTAATGAAGAAATGTCCTGTATGCGGCTATCCTTTGCAACTGCGTTATAAAAAGAATTACGGTTTAAAATTGTGGTTGTGTTCTAACGAACCTGAAATTTGCAGTTTTATTACTAACGAAATAAGCGGTGGCGAGTTTTCCATTCAAAAGTGCGACTGCTGTAAAGACGGATATTTAATTGTCAAAAAGACAGCCAAAAATGAATTTATGTTGGGCTGTACAAATTATAAATCTGACGGAACAGGTTGCAATAGAACGATGACAGTTGATTATTATAAGCGTTGGAGTTCTGACCTGTTTGAAGATGATTTATCTATTGATAAGCCGTCATATAGAAAAGATATTGAAATCGAAGTACCGCATATAAAGCCATCAAAATCAACGCCGATAGTTGCAGAACGCAAACAAGCAGAAGTTCATAGTACAACTTATAGTAAGATTGTTTTAGGTAAAGACGAATTTTACATTGTTACCGATGATGACGGGAATGAAATTACAAATATGGAACTACTTACTGAATTACGAGCTATTCGATTTGATATAGCAAAAGAGAAAAGTATTGCGCCTTATAAGATAATTAATAATAAGGTTCTCGTTAGTTTGGCAACATACCGCCCTACAACGAAAGAAGAATTTATAACTCTTTATGGTTTAGGGGAAATTACCTATTCTGAATACGGCGCAAGGTTTATAAAAGCTATTAAAGATTATGATAAAAGAAGAAAATAAAATAGGAAAAACACGGCTAAAAAAGCCGTGTTTAAATTTATAAAAAATAAGGCGTAAGCCGAGTGTTCAACTTACGTCCTTATTGGCGCAGAGAGAGGGATTTGAACCCCCGTACAGTTGCCCGTAACACGATTTCGAGTCGTGCGCGTTCGACCACTCCGCCATCTCTGCATTGATAACGGTATAATATTACTCTATTTTAGCCCATAAAGCAATCAAAAATTATACCGCGCGGGAAAAAATTTTTATATTTTCGGTATTTCCATTATGGTTTTTTGGGTAAATTTTGGGTATATGATGATAAATAATCTTCGATTATATATATAACCCGTTGGTATTGGCTTAATAAAATAGCGTTTTTTTCGTTTTCCTGTAAAGTGCCGCTCAGGAACGTAGCGCGGTCGAGCTGTTCGGGGTGCGTGTAAATTCTTAGCGTGGTATCAATAGTAGAATGACCGAGCCAAAGGGAAACGGTCTTAACGTCGATTTTTCGCACGCAAATTTGTATTGTCCCGAAAGTATGCCGCAAGTCGTGAAGTTTATGTTTGAATTTAAGCAGTTTATTATTCTCATAAAAAATTTCGTCAACCGTTTTGCCCGCGTAAGGAAAATATTTTCCTTTAACGGGTTCAACGGAATCAAGTAATTTTTTTACCAAAGGCGTAAGGGGAATATATCTCAACGAGCCGTCGGTCTTGGTGCCGTTAATTTTTAGCGTATCGCCGTCTATGTCGTTTACGTTCGCCGCGAGAGCTTCAGTTCGTCGCGTTCCCGTAAGATAGACGAAAGCAAAATAACATTTCAAACTATGGCTTAAATTCTTACTTGAAAATACGAGCTTGAAATATTCCGCCTGTTCTCTGAATGTAAGAGCCGTCCCGCGTACTGATTTATGTATCATTCTTTCAATGACAGCGCAAGGATTTGTTTTAATAACGGAAGATAAAACCGCCCGCTTAAAAATGTTATTCAGTAAACCTTGCATTAGTTGCCGCTTGCGGGTAAGCTGTATTGAAAATAAAAATTCTTCTATTTTTTGCGGGGTGTAGGCGTTCATCGGTTTATCAAAGCCTTGCTTTACTATGTAACTGAAATTGTAAATTATACCGTTGATAGTATTTTCCTTTCGTTTTTGGTTCTTTTTGTAAGGCAAATATATCGTTTCAAAAAATTCCGATAACGTAACGGTATGCTTTTGTTTCGGAACTTGTTTCCCAGCGGCTTTAATTTCGTTTAACTTTTGTTGGAATTTAAACTCGATTTCTTCGACGTCGCGCCCGTACACGCTCCCGAACTGTTGCGTTCTTACTTCAATCCGTTTTTGCGTACGCGGGTCGAGCCTTTAATATGTAAATTAATTAGCATTTCCTTAATCACTTCGATTAAGGATTTTTTTCGTAAATTTACCAAACCCAAATTAATATTTTTAAAATCTCGTTCGTGCGCCTCCTCCAATTCAGACATTACTAAATTTTTGCAAACCTTTTGCAATAGCGCGATTGCTTGCGTAATGTTGTCATAATCTTCTTTTAGTAATAACATTTAAAACTCCCCTAAGTAAAAAATAAGGGGAGTATTTTAAACCTTTTTAGCATTTTTGGGAAGTAATTCCGACGGCGTAGTATAAATGTCGAGCTGTTGCCGAACTAACTTTTTAAGCTGTTCGGGTAATTGTCTGTATTGTTCTACGAGCTTGCGTTCTTCGGTTGTCATACTTTCGCCCATGGGGGCGGTGGTGGTCGCCGTTCTCGCGCCGTAATCGTTTTCTAATCCGAGTAAATAGTCAATCGATACACCGAAATATGTTGAAATAGCCGTTAATGCTGTTGCTTTGGGTTCAACAGTTCCATTTTCCCATTCTGAAATATTACTTTGAGTGTAATTCAAATCATATGCTAATTCTTTTTGAGTTAGATTCCGCTCTTGCCGCAATTCCTTTAAAGTTTGTGAAAAAATGTTTATCATAAAAAAATTTTACCATTAATATCGATTTACCGATTGACATATTGATAAATCAATGATAAAATATCGATAAGTCAATACAAAAACTGCCCCGCGGAGAACCGCAGGGCAGAAGGACGGATAAATGAAAGGATTTATCGAAGTAACAGACCAATATCAAAACAAAAAGCTGTTAATTCCTGTTGACAGAATTTGTTTTATAAGGGAGCGTGGGGACGGTTGTGCAATAATTAATTTCGAAATGTCTGCTACAGATAGGGGATGCACGAGTTTAATTCAAAAGATTTCAGACGTAGCAACCGTTGAAACTTACGATAAAGTTATTGCAAAGATGAAAAAAGCTATAAAATAAAGCTTTATGCAGTTTTGCATAAAGCTTAGAAAAATAAAAAATTAAAAATTTATTCTAACGGAAGTTTATATTTTAAAGCAATCTTGCCGCACTCAACTTCCTGCACGAATTTAGCTTGCTTTTCTTCTCTTGCCCAATTAGTACGCTTTTTCTCTTCTAACAAGGAACGGATATTTTTTTTAAAACATTTCTCTACGTCTTTTGCATAGTAGAAGTGGTCGTAGATAAACCAAAAATTACACTCTTCTCGGCGGTGCATAAAATATGCGTCCGGCGCAATAATTTCTACTTCATTTCTTCCTGCAAAATTAATAAGGCTTTGATACCAATAATTATTATCTTCATCGTAAAAGTATAAATCTAAGCCTGCTTCTTTTAATTTTGGTGCGATTTTAGGAAAATAAATTATTATTTTAATTTTCTCATTAGGGCGAATATATGACGGTAATGAACATACATCACTGTAATAATTTCTTACATATGCGTCTTCCCAACTCATTAGTAATATTTTACTGTACATATTAAAACCGCTTTTATAAGGGAGTTGCAGGAAAGCTGAAATTATTTCACGCTTACCCGTGTTTTGTAAAACAAATTCGTATTTATCCCAATATTCTTCCTTAAAAATATCGTCGGAATAATTAAACAATATTTCTTTTTCGTTAAATAATTTCGGTTTTATATACGGCAATAAGCAAATCTCTTCAACTGCTTTTATATCACTACAATTTTTAGTAAGGGTCATTTCCGGTCTTGTAAGAATAACTCGTTTATTACGTTCAATAGTTTTTTCGATTTCCTTTTTTTGTCGTTCTTTATCCTGTGATTTCAAAGTCATCTTCACACCCAAGAAAGTAAACAAGCCGCCAATCAGACCGCCGATTATAGACGTTATTATAGGAATTACAACATTAAAAACAATTTCCATTGCTTTACTCCTTTTTGTAAATTTTTAATGCAATTAAATTTTATCACGCAACGGGGTGTAAAGTCAATAAAATTAATTTTAACGCACCTGCGCGGTGCAAGGGAGTAGAAAATGGCAAAAGGCAAGGTAAACTATCAGATACCACAAAAAGGTAGCGTGGCAAAGATTACTGCAATTATCGTTGCGGTAATTTTAGTCATTTCCGGTGTTTTGACGGCGATTAATTACGGTTCACACGGTTTTACGGATTGGAACGTGAGAAGTTGGTTTAATTCATGGGGACAAGGCCAAAATCGGCCGAACGGCGGCGAAGAAGAACCTGCAGCGGGATATCAATTGCAGACGGTTGCGAAGTCTACATTAGTTGAATTAAATTCAAGCGCTTTGCCTGCAGCTGAGCAAGGAAAGATAGAAATTTTTTCGGGTACAAATTCCATAGCAAATACGAAAAAAGGAAAGGCGGGGGAATGGTTACAAGGCAAAACTTACGATAGTTTTTGCTATACCGTTACTTTTCATACAACTGGATATGATAAATATGCTTACTCTTTTTCACATAAATCTTACGAAAACATTAATGTAGGTGTTGGTAATGTTGATTATCAGCCGACTCCGTTTGATAGTTCTACTTATCAGACGGTAATCGGAGTAATAGACGCTAATAATATAAGCAATATTCATTACAGTGCGGCTATCGTATTTGGTACACCGAGCAGCAGTTATCAGTTTATTAAACTTGAAATAACCGAAAAACAACTACGGGCATGTCGAAAGTCAGTAGATGACGACACGTGGACAAACAATACCCAAACGTACGATTCTACGTCTAAGGTGTATACCGAAATAAAAAAAATGTTTATGACGGACGGTTTGACTTTTAAAGACAGCATTTCTGATTTACCTGTAACTGGAGCGCGCATAAACGAAAGCCTTCATTTATATAAAACCGGCGAAGAGCAGGAGCCGATACCCTTGCCGGACGACCCCGTTAAAGAGGGTTATACGTTTATTGGCTGGTTCTATGGAACGAACGACGCTTGCGACGGTAACTGCACCCAATACGACGGAACGCCTATATTCGAACCCACGGATTTTCATGCGCATTTTGAAATAAACCGTTATACCGTAACTTACGACGTAGCGGGCGCAGAAGAAGAAATCGAGAGTCAGGAAGTGGATTGGAATACCGTATTAACGCCGCCCACGCCGACAAAGACAGGTTACGACTTTAAGGGGTGGTATCTTTCAGACGGAACGAAATATGAAGACCAGCCTATTAAAGAGAATACTACTTTAACGGCGAAATGGGAAATAAAAATTTTTACGGTGACTTTCTACGTGGACGGAAAAGTATATGCTACTAAAGAAGTGAAGTACGGCACACCGTTTTCATCGGTTATTAAAGACGCTGAAGACGCCGAAAAATTGCGTTCACTGACAGTATTTTCGGCTTACGGTGAATGGACGGTGGAAAGCATAGCCGACGCGCCAATAACGGATAACTATTCAATCAACGCAACGCCGGTTCCTATTTCTGAAATTGCACAAAGTTTTTTGCAGGACTATCCTTGGATATTTTCGGCAGTGGGTGCAGCTCTAAGCGTGTTGGTCGTAATCTTTAGTGTAATGGGATACTTTTGGAAAAAGAACAAAGTTATTAATCAACGTAAAACGAGACGAAGAAGAAAGTAAAGTAAGGCGAGAAGAGAAATGATACGGCAAATAAAATTTATGAATACACTTATGGTGATGCTTGTCACCGTTTTGGTCATATTCTCCGTTATGTGGGGCAACGGCGTGTTAAACCGCGCCGTTGCTTCCGCTGCCGTATCGATGAACAGCGTCCAACAGGCTTATGAAGAAAGCAACGTAATGGACGACTTAAAAGGTAGTACGGTTGACGGCAAGCCTTTTAATCTTAAGGATTACGGTTTTGACAGTAAGAAAAATACGCAGGTGTTTTCGTTCGTAGAATACTGCTACTCGTACGACCCTGCGCGTCAGAATAATTTCGGGCTTTATGTATACGTGTACAACCCGCAAGGCATAAAATTCGTTTACGGCAGCGCGCAGAATAAAATTCAGTTTGCAACTGGCGACGCGCCGAAAGAGTGGAATAAATATCAGTTACAGTTTTTAAACGCATGTGCCGAACCGGATTTTCAAGGACTATTTCTCAAATATAAAATAGCGTTATCAGATAGCCAAAAACTTGGGATGTTGGACGAATTAAACTCCACGGAGCGGGTGTATCAAGTAAGCGGAATAGAATTGTTGACGGAAGGTGCAGTTAATGCAACGGATTATCCTGCAACCGGGGTGACGGACGAGCGTGCTAAGGGTAGGATAACATATCGGTACAGCGGTTATTCCAAAGGTTGGGGGCCGGATAGTAATACTGATACGCTTAAAGTTACGTGTAACGAAGGCGACGTATTACGGCTTGAGGTTCATCATACTTCATACAGACAAAAAGGCGTCACGAACGGTAAGGATGAATATACTCAGGATAACCTGAACAGTGTGTACTTTGCCGTTCCAAAAGCGATAGCGAATAAATACGGTTACGTTTCAGAAGTTCACGCAGAATGGCGTAATGCCGTTACTTCGTGGGCGTTGTTGACGGGTAATTACGAAATATACAGTAAATTTTATAATTACGTAGGAAGGGATATAGGACACAGAAACGATAGTATCGGATATTCGATATTCGGTGCACCGCAAGAAGCCGCTCATACGATAGACCTTCCGGACACTGTAATTGAAAGTGAAATTGCATATAACGCTCGGCACAGCCTTTCTACCGACGGTATGATACAACTCGGAAAAACGATGAAATGTCGGAATTATTTGACACAGCTTAATTGGCTGTTTTACACCGAGAACGGGGAAAGAGTAGCAGACCGCACGGCAATATCGGCGTCCCAACTTTACGACTGGTACGTAAAAGGTTTTGCGAAAGCCGTCGGGAAAGATTACGACGGCGAAACGCTTGAATTTAAGGACGGAGTAAAAATTTATAAAGCGTTGTTTGACAGCGTTGACGACGAGATTAAAGACTATCGAATTAAAGCAGATGATAAACACACCTTGCTTGCGCAAAAATGGACTCAATCTTGGTGGGAAGAACACGTTACGGGCGGACACCATGCCGACGGAAATATTGGCGTTGGTGCAGAAGTTGAAGCTATACATAAAGTTGATGACGACGATATTTTAACCAGCGAGCGATTAACTTGCGACAGGCTTTTTATTTCGGAATCGGATTATAAAGAATTTATTAATTATTATAACTCGAACAAAGCGGAAAATTACGTATATTTAATACGCCTTGGTGTTACCGACTATAAAAGTGTGGAAGCAACGGAATATCAGTATTCGACAAATCTTTTTGGGACGGTTTACGAAAAGAAACTTGACACAAACGGTTACTTTTTTCAAGAAACTGCTATGTTGGATTTTGACGTAATAGACGTAACTTTTGATAACGGCACGATACAAACTGTAATACCGGTAGTATCAAGCCCTATGGATATATTTTCGGAAGCGACTCCGCCCGTTCACGTGACCGGCGATGAGCTTGGGTTTTGGGAATGGCTGTTAAGGGAGTTGCGCAAAGGTACTTGGTGGGTTTGGCTAATTGTAATTGCAGTATGTTTAACTCTGCTTATTTTGATTTTCAAAGCATTATCAGTAGTCTTTCCGATACTAAAACCTATCTGGAACGGTATATCGTGGGTGTTGGGCGGATTGGGCTGGCTGCTATCCAGACCGTTCGTATTAATAGGCCGAGCCTTTAAAAATCTTGGTAAACAGATTAAAGACAGAGCCGCGGAACGCAAAAAGCGCAAAGAAAGGATTCGTCAGGAAAAATTGGCCAGAAAAGAGGCGGTGGAGATAGCGCATTACCAAAACCGACTAATCCGAAAAGAGCAAAATTATCAGGCAAAAAACGCTGCAAAGGACAGGCGCAGATTAGCAAAGCAAGAATCGAAAGCAGCGGCTATAGCGGCGAGACAACAGGAAAAGGCAAATAATAAATTGTCTCAGGAACCCCGTAAAGCAGCAGATAAGAGTAAAGGTAAAGCTGCACCGAATCGTAAGACGCCGAAGAAAAGCGAGCGAAAGACAAAAGGAAACAAGGCGGGCAAAACAACGTGATAGCGTTATTTACGATACTTACGGTAGTGTTTGTAATAGGACGGTTTGTAATGGGTTATTACGCGGGTAGCGTTGAATTAATTGAGATTCTGCTACCTGCAGTAACTTGGATATGCGTAATATTGGGCGTTGTTGCCGGAGTGTTTATCGGTATTCGGATATGC